>NZ_JBIAVF010000005.1:0-446731 GCF_042893755.1 Streptomyces sp. NPDC001568
GTGACGGCGAAGGTTTTGGCGGGTCCGCCGATTTTGGCCCAGTTGTTGGGGCCGTTCATTTTGTAGAGGTCGCCGTTGGTGGGGTTGGTGGCGAACACGCCCGCTCCGCCCGCGTACAGTGTTCCGGCTGCTCCGCCGACCTTGTTCCAGGTCGTCCCGTTGCCGGACCACTGGAACACAGCGGAACGGTCCGGGGACTGGGCGAACAGGCTACTGCCGGCGGACACACCGCAGTTCGTGCTCGTCATGGTGATCGGGCTGTCGGGGTTCAAGACCAGCGGCCCCTGACCCTGAAGGACGGGGTTGACGATGTGCTGGTTGTCGGCGTCCTGGTCGCTGCTGGGGTTGTAAAGCTGCTCGTAGTGCAGGTGGGGCCTGCCTTCCGAACCGACGTCCCCCATGTAGCCGACCACGTCGCCGCGCTTGACCCACGTGCCTTCCCTCGCCACGCCGGTCATGTGCATGTACGTGGTGAACCAACCGCCGCCGTGGCGGATCTCCAGCCCGCCCGGCGAGAAGGTCTCGTGCACGTAGCCGTCGGCCGAGGCCAGGACGGGGCTGCCCTCCCGCATGCCCTGCCGGTACATGTCCATCTTCTTGTCGTCCGGGTTGTGACCTCGGTAGGTCTTCACTTCGATCACGCTGCTACAGGGGAACGGAAGTAAGAAGTCCGGCCGGTCTGCCGCCGCGTTCACCTGTCGAGCCGGGGCGGAGGCCGAGGCGGGCGTGGGCGCGATCGGTGCGAGCAGCAGCGCTGCCGCCGCCGCTGCCAGGAGGCCGACCCGTGTGATTCTCATGCGTCTCCTTGGAGTGAGATGGGCCCTGAAGGCCGTACGACTCGGGGCCGCGGAACGGCGTCAGTATGCTTCCCGGGTCCTGACTATGGAACAAGTTTCTAGAAAGGTATTTTAGTTTGGCGGGATGGCGCTGCCGGAGCGACTCGGCCCGACCCATCCGAAGCGGCCGCGAGGCCGGGCGGTTCTCACTGGCCGGCCCGCCCCGGCACGCGACCGCGGCGAGGCCCGAAATCCGCCACCCGGCACACACTTCCGGTCGCGCACTAAACTCTCCGCCCATGGCAATGAAGCAGTCCCGTGGCGAGATCACCGTCGAACGCTTGCTGGCCGCGGCACTCCAGGTGTACGCCGCCGAGGGCCAGGCCGGCTTCACGGTCCACGCGATCACCTCGGCCAGCGGGGTCAGCCTGGGCAGCCTGTACCACCACTTCGGCAGCGTCGACGGTCTGGCCGCCGCGCTCTACTCGCGCTGTCTGGAGCGGCAGTACGGCGAGGTCCTCACCGCCTTCGGCCGAGCCAGGAGCGCCCGTACCGGAATCCGCGCACTGGTGACCACGTACCTGCGGTTCACCAGGGAGAACCCGGAGATGGCCCGGTTCCTGCACGGCTCGGCCTACTCCAGCTACCTGGCCGTCCATGCGGACCCGGCCCGCGGCATCGAGCCGGACCACTTTCCGCGCGTCGCCGACCATTTGCGGCCGTGGGTCGAGGCGGGTGAGATCGCGGCGCTCCCCGATGCGCTCCTGGAGGTCCTGGTCGTCGGGCCGGTGGCGGTGGCCGCCCACCGCTGGCTGGCCACCCCGCAGGACATCGACCTCACCGAGGCCGCCCGTGTCCTGTCCGACCGCATCTGGCGTTCGATCCAGCCATAGTCCTGGGCCGGGCACGGAGAAGGATCTCGTCGCGGGTGGTCGGGCCGCCCGCGTCCGACTGGACTGGCTGGGCGGAGCGGAGACCGATGCCGTTTCCGGCGGCACTGGCCCCGGATCCCGTCGCGAGGACGTTTGCGCCTGCGAGGGATATCGCAGCCGCCAGTCCACCGCTGGCTCTGAGAAGCGCTCTGCGGGAGGGACGGTGTGGGCTCACGACGGGCTCCTGGTCGGTAGCGGTACGAGGCACTCACGGAAAAGGGGGACCCGTCGCGGTCGCGCTGGGTCACAGTGTGATCGCGCTGAAAGCTACCCAGAGGGACACGGCCCGGGGATCCGGAGATTTACGGGTGGTCACCCGCGGCCCCTCCCGCTAAGCTCGCGCGCTTTGCCCGTCAGGCCCGTCAGGCCCGTCAGGCATAGGGTCTGTGTGATGTCGCGATGATTCGGCGGTCTTGATCAGGTCGTCGATCCAGATCATTGCGTCTGTTCTTCCCGTGCGGGCACCCTCGGTGATCAGGCCTTCCAGTAGGGCGGTGAAGACACCGGCGTCCCGCCGGACGCGGAAGCGTTCGTGGACGGCGGCCCAGGGGCCGCACTCGGCAGGCATCTCCCGCCACTGTGCACTGGGCGGACCGCCAGATCACCCCCTCGAACTGCTCCCGTAATCGCTCCGGGTGCGGGTCGTACCTACCGATCGGCAGCATGGATCGATGAACTCGCATTAAAAATTCCGCAGTTGCCCTCACGGCATCACACAGGCCCTAGAGGACGCGAGCCGGTTCTGTCAGTCCGTAAGGTTCCGGATATTCCTCGCGGGCGCTGATCACTAGCCTCCCAACCGCCGGTGCCGCCGGGACGGTAACCGGATCCCCAGTCAGCTCGCCCACAGGAGGTCACCTTGACCACGCAGAACCCCACCCGCAGGAGCATCCTCAAGTCCGCGGGCGGGCTCACCGCAGCGGTGGCCCTGGGAGCCGGCGGCGTTCTCGCGTCGGCGTCGGCGGCCTCGGCGGCCGACGACTTCCTGCGCGTCACGGAACGCAACGAGCAGGATCACCGGATGTGGTACTACCGGTTCCAAACCTCCGCCATCGGCGGCTGGACCCCGGCCGTCAACGTGCTGCTCCCCGACGGCTACCACACCAGCGGGCGCCGCTACCCCGTTCTCTACCTGCTCCACGGTGGCCTGGAGGACTTCATCACCTTCGACGCGCACCACGACATCCGGGGTCTGACGGCCTGGAAGGACCTCATCGTCGTGATGCCCGACGGCGGGCGCGCCGGCTGGTACTCCAACGCGGTGAGCTCCAACATCGGCGCCCGGAACTGGGAGTACTTCCACATCGGGCAGCTGATCCCGTGGATCGACGCGAACTTCCGCACCTACGCCGAATACGACGGCCGCGCCGTCTCCGGCTTCTCCATGGGCGGCTTCGGCGCCCTGAAGTACGCGGCCAAGTACTACGGCCACTTCGCCTCGGTCAGCGCCCACTCCGGCCCGGCCAACCTGCGCGGGGGCAACGGTGACCTGGTGACCCACTGGGCCAACGTCTCCTCCGCCGCCGTGGAACTGAACGGCGGCAGCGTCTATGGCGCGCCCTTCTGGGACCAGGCCCGGGTCAGCGCGGACAACCCGTGCGAGCGCCTCGAGAGCTACCGGCACAAGCGGGTCTTCCTGGTCGCCGGCACCAGCCCCCAGGACATCCAGGGTTACGCCAACGAGACCTTGGTGCTCGCCACCCAGCGGGAGTTCAAGTGGCACCTCGACCGCGCGGGCATCCCCTACGAGCAACATGAGGTGGACGGCGGCCACTGGGTCCGCCGGCATCTGTTGGAGCGCGACATCAACGGCGTCATCGACCGCCTGCGCAAGGCGTGAAGGGGAGACCTCGCGCAATGTCCCCCTCGACGGCCTGCGCAAGGCCCGGAGTGCGGATCGCGCCACGTCAAAGGGGTGAAGGGGCGGGGTGAAGGGGCGGTTCCGCGGGGCCGTGCCCCCCTTCGGGCACGGTGACCTTCCTGCCGTGCCGCGGCGAACTTGGGCGCTGCATCGGCTGTGGGCACGGAGGCTGACTGTAGGTCACCTTCGACCTGACGGCCTTGCCCATCTGTGGTTGCGCCCGGCTGAGCGCGCTCGTGGCCCCGCCCGTTTGACGCTCTGGTCCCGCCCGGCCCCCGCTTGACCCCTGAGCGTCGGGGCGACTTCATTGCCGTCTCGGCCGTCTCGGCCGTCTCGGAAGCTGCGGCGCCCGGAGCCAGGTCGGCCGATGGTGTGGAGTGGCTCAGAAGCGACGTGGCCGGCTGTGCTCGGCTGCGCTAGCGTCGCCCTCCCGAACACCGATGGGGAGGTCTCGTGCGCGCTCTCGTGTATCTGGGTCCCGGCTCCGCCGAACTGCAGGACCGGCCCGCCGCCCAACTCGTGAACGGCGACGACGTCGTGGTGGAGATCGTGGGTACGGGGGTCTGCGGAACGGACCGCAAGATCCTGCTCGGTCGCTTCCCCGCCCGGCCGGGCGTGGTGCTCGGGCACGAGTCGGTGGGTGTGGTGCGAGAGACGGGGCCGCAAGTGCGTTCGGTCGGGGTGGGAGACCGGGTGGTGGTCAACCCCACGCTGTACTGCGGGTGGTGCGTTCCGTGCCGTCGGGGCGCGACCAACTTCTGCCGTCACAAGGCCGGGACCGAGGTCGGTGTCGACCGGGACGGCACGTACGCGGAGGCCGTCACTCTGCCGGAACGTTTCGTCGAGCGGATCCCCGTCGGGCTGCCCTTCCGCAGCGCGGTCCTGATCGAGCCGCTGGCCTGCGTCCTGAACAACATCAAGGCCGCGTCCTTGACCTTCGACGACACCGTGGTGGTGCTCGGCGCGGGCCCGATCGGGATGCTGACCGCGCTCATCGCCGCCCGCCATGCGCGCCGGGTCACCGTCGCCGAACCGGACGGATACCGGCTGGAGCAGGCCCGCGAACAGTTCACGCACGTGGTGGACGCGGCCGGAACGGACCCGGCCGAAGCCGTGGTGAAGGCCTCGGGCGGTGAGCGTCCCTCCATCGTCTTCGACACCACCGGTACCGGCCTCGACTCGGCGTTACGGCTGATCGACGACGGAGGCCGGATCGTGCTCATGGGCTTCGATGACACCTACACCGTGCCGCTGCGTCCGCTCCAGCTCACCAATCGGGGCATCCAGCTGATCGGCGCCGGGGACTACCGGGCCGATGTCTTCCCGGTCGCTGTGGACCTGGCCGCCGAGCTGGGCGGCTCACAACGACTCGGCGCCGGCCCCGTACCGGTCCTGGAGCGGCTGGTGACGCACGAGTTCCCGCTCGAACGCTACACAGAGGCCTTCGCCGCGCTCGGCGATCTCACCCGGGGCGACGGCGACGGTGGCACCGGACGACCACCGCGGTACGACGCGCTCAAGGTCGTCATCCGCTCGCACTCCGGCCCGGTCGCTGCCGACGGCTGGCCGGTGGGCGTGTGAGCGCGCCGCGCCTCGGGTCGATCGAGTCCGGCGGGACCAAGTTCGTCTGCCTGGTCGGCTCGGCCCCCGACCGAATCGAGGCCGAGACCCGGTTCCCGACCGGCGAGCCGGGCCCCACTCTGGCCCGGGCCATCGCCTTCTTCCAGGAGGCGACGGCCGCGACCGGACCGCTGGAGGCGATCGGCATCGCCTCCTTCGGGCCTCTCGAACTGCGCCCGGGTCATGCCAAGTTCGGTCACCTCGCCGCCACCCCCAAACCCGGCTGGACCGGGGTGGACGTCGCCGGTCCGGTCGCCACCGCCCTCGGTGTGCCGGTGGGCATCGACACCGACGTCAACGGCGCGGCCCTCGGCGAGGGCCGCTGGGGCGCGGCGCGCGGTCTGGACACCTACGTCTACCTCACCGTAGGCACTGGCATCGGCGGCGGCGCGGTGATCGGCGGCAAGGTGGTCAGCGGCCTGGTCCATACCGAAATGGGCCACCTCGCGGTGCCCCGGATCGCCGGCGACGCCTTCCCCGGCTCCTGCCCCTTCCACGGCGACTGCTGGGAGGGGCTGGCGGGTGGCGAGGCGATGGGCGCCCGCTGGGGAAAACCGGCCGAAGAACTGACCGGCGACGCACTGCGCAAGGCGCTGCGGCTGGAGGCGTCCTACCTGGCCGCGGGGCTGCGCAACATCGTCTACACGACGGCGCCCCAGCGGATCGTGATCGGAGGCGGCGTCGCGGAACTCGCCGGGCTCTTCCCCCTGCTCCGCGCCGAGCTGGCCACGGCACTGGCGGGATACCCCGGACTGCCCGAGCACGCGGCCGAGGAATTCGTGGTCCCGGCCCGGCTCGGCCGCCTCGCCGGACCGGCGGGCGGACTGGTCCTGGCGGCCGGGGCGGCCGCTGCCGCGCGGCAGCGGCCGTGGTCCGGGCCTGGGCCATCGGGGGGAACGGAGGCATGAGGACAGCCCCGGGCCGGGCAGGCTGGGCGATGTGACGCGCCCCGATCCGGTGGGCCTCCTCGACCCCGCCACCCGCGCCTGGCTGACCCGGCACGCCCTGCCCGGTGCCCGGCTGCACGGGGTGGACTCGCTGCCCGGCGGGTTCACCAACGACATGGCCCTGCTCACGGCCCAGCACGCCGACGCACCGGGAGCGGAGCGCTACGTGCTGCGTCGCTACCGGCCCAGCGGCAGTCGGGTTCCACGCAACACCTGTGCGGTGGAGGTCGCCGTCCTCGGCCGAGCGGCGGCCAGTACCGTCCCGGTGACCACGGTGGTCGCGGCCGATCCGCACGGCCGGGCCACCGGTCGCCCCACCCTGCTCTACCGGTTCGTGGACGGGACCCCGCTCAGCCAGGTACTCGCGGACGTCCCGGTGAGCGGCGAAGCGCGGGCCCTTGGCCGGGCTGTCGGCGCCGTGCTGGCGCGGATCGGCCGGGTCAGGCTGCCCCGGCCGGGCGCCTTCGGAGACCCTTCGCTGGTCCCGGCCCCAGGAGGTGCGGCTCCTCTCGGTGACCTGCCCGGCTTCGTCGACCGCTGTCTTGCGACCTCGGCTGCGGACGGGCCGCTGAGCGGGACGGATGCGGCCGCACTGCGTGCCCTCGCCCGCCGGGGGCCCCGGGTACTTGCTGCCGTGGCGGGTGAACGCCGCCTGGTGCACTGTGACTTCAACCCGAAGAACGTCCTGGTCCAACGGCGCAGCGGTCAGTGGACGGTGGCCGCCGTACTCGATTGGGAACTCGCCTTCAGCGGCTCCCCGCTCTTCGACGTCGGGAACATGCTGCGCTTCGCCCACGAGTACCCGCCGGCCTTCACCGCGGGCTTCGTCGAGGGCTTCCGGGACGGGAACGGCCGGCTGCCGGTGGACTGGCTGCGGCTCAGTCGGACGCTGGACCTCTTCGCGCTCGCCGACATCCTCACCGCACCACCCGACCCGGCCTACTTCGCCCGCGCCCGCGCCGCGCTGTGCCGGTCCGCCGCCGACCGGCACTGAGTGCGGACGGGACGAGCGCGGCCCACCGACTATCCCCCTGTCACATCCGGCCCGTGCGTCGCTCTTTTCCCAGGAGACGACTGCTGTCCTTGCGAATGACGGAAGCCCTGGCAATATACGTCCAATAAATGGCGAAGAGGTGACACAGGGCCTTCTTCTCAACATCGAGAATGCCGGTTAGTCTGCCTGGACGGAAGCGAAGATCCTTGACCAAGGGAGAATTCCACCGTGGAGAACGGAAGCCCGGAAAATGTCCTGAAGACGCTCACGCCGACCGTTCGCTGCAACGGGACGCCGCCCACGCCCGCCCTGCGCGAAGGGCCGTACTACAAGCCCGACACCCCCTGCAGGACCAGCTTCCGGGGTGATGTGGCAGGAGGCGTTCCGATGCTGCTGCACGGCGCTGTGCGCACCCTCGAGGGCAAGCCGATCGGCGGCACCCTGCTTGACTTCTGGCAGGTCGGGGACGCTGGAGTCTACGATGACGACGGTTTTCGGCTGCGCGGCCACCAGTTCGCCGACGCCGAGGGGCGGTGGCGGCTGGAGACGGTGCTGCCCGCCGTGTACCCGGGGCGGACGCGGCACGTGCATGTGAAGGTGCAGCCGCCCGGCGGAGGCGTACTGACCACGATGCTGTATTTCCCCGGGGAACGCCGAAACCACCTTGACAAGTATTTCCGGCCAGAATGCCTGATGGATGTGCGAGAAACGTCCGACGGTTGGGATGCTGCGTTCACCTTCGTTCTGGACATATGAGATCCGGCCACCGAATCCCGTAGGGAACATTCCAGTCCGGTGCCCGGAGATATCGATATCCGCCGTCCGTCGTGTCCGCGGGACGGAAGTCGACAGGAGACACATGGCCGATCTCATTCGCGCCCGACGCGATACCCGGGGCGATACCCGGAGTGACGCGCAAATCGGTGCCCGTAGCGACGTCCGCGGCGATGCCCTGAGCTACGCGCAGAACCACCTGTACTACCCGGTCAGCGCGTACGAGATGGACCACGGCGAAGGCATCCACCTGTACGACACCGACGGCAACGAGTACCTGGACTGCGCGTCCGGTACCTTCAACCTGAGCCTCGGCTACGGGCACCCCGAAGTGGTCAAGGCCATGCGCGACCAGGCCGAACGGCTGGTGCACGCCACCTCGACCTTCCAGACCGCCCCCGTCAACGAACTGGTCCGGCGGCTGGTCGAGGTCACCCCTGCGAACCTGACCAAGGTGCACCTGAAGGTGTCGGGAGGCTCCACCGCCAACGAGGGCGCGGTCAAGATGGCGCAACTCGCCACCGGCCGCCGCGACGTCGTCACCCTGTTCCGCAGCCACCACGGGCAGACCATGATGACGACGACCATGTCGGGCGAGTCCTTCCGCAAGGCCCCGTTCCCGCACCTGATGCCCGGAGTGCTCCAGGTTCCCGACCCCTACTGCCTGCGTTGCTTCTACCGCCAGGCAGGCCCCGACAGCTGCGGCATGCTCTGCGTCGAGCGCATCAACGACTTCCTCGACCACGCCAGTTCCGGCAGCGTCGCCTGCGTGGTCGTCGAACCGGTCTCCGGCAGCGGCGGCAACATCGTGCCCCCCGGCGGCTACCTGCCCGCGCTGCGCGCCTTGTGTGACGAACGGGGCATCGCACTCGTCTTCGACGAAATCCAGACCGGCATTGGCCGGGTCGGCCGGATGTTCGCCGCAGAGCACTACGGAGTCCAGCCCGACATCCTGACCACCGCGAAGGGCCTCGGCGGCTCCGGCGCCCAGATCGCGGCCATCGTCGCCGACGAGCGGATGTCCGGGCTCAGCGCCGACCACCACTCCTTCACCTACGGCGGCAACGTCCTCGCCGCTGCCGCCGCGGCCACCACCCTCGAGGTGATAGGCCGCCCCGGCTTCCTGGAGAACGTCCGGGAGGTCGGCGCCCACATCATGGAACGGCTGCAGGCACTGGCCGCCCTGCACCCCGCCGTCGTGGACGTGCGGGGCCTCGGCCTGATGATCGGGATCGAGATCGGCGACGACGAGGGCCGCCCGCACAGCGAACGCGCCCAAACCCTGGCCCGGCGCGGCATGGACCATGGTCTGATCCTGCGCACCTCCCGTTACGGACGGGGGAACGTGATCAAGATCCGCCCGCCGCTGATCCTCACCCGCGCCGAGGCCGATCTGCTCTGCGACCGGCTCGAAGCCCTCTTCGCCGCCGAGGCCGCCGCATGACGGGCACCGTGCACGGCAGCCCGCCCGGGGCCTCGGCCGTGCGGCAATACGTGACCGACCTCGCCAGTGCCGTCCGCGAGGCCGTGCTGGCCGCCCAGCATCGGGCCGGCAGCCGCCTGGTCCGGGGCCATTCGCCCGGCGGGGACGCCCAGTTCGGCCTCGACGAGGTCGCGGAGGCCGCCGTCTGGAAGTACGTCGTCGGTCACGACCTGCCCGTCGCCGTCTACTCCGAGGACCGCGGCCTGCAGTACCACGGCACGGACCCGGCCCACCTGCTGGTCGTCGACCCCATCGACGGCACCCGCCCCGCCGTCGCCGGCCTGGAGTCGGCCACCGTCTCGGTCGCCGTCGCCCGTATGACGCAGCGCCCCCGCATCGCCGACGTCGAGCACGCGCTGCTGATGGAACTGCGTACGGGCGCCTACCTCTACGGGGACCTGGCGACGCCCGGCATCACGGCGCACGGCTACGACCACCCCGTCCCGGCCCTGACCCGCACCACCGACCCCGCGCGGATGTTCTGGTCGCTGGAGTTCAACGGCCACCCCGCCCGCCTGATGACCGAGGCCTACGGCCACCTCATCGACCGCTCGGCCAACACCGGTGGGGTCTTCGTCTTCAACAGCGCCACCTGGTCCATCTCCCGGCTGCTCACGGGCCAGCTCGACGCGTACGTGGACATCGGCAACCGGTTGCTGCGCGACGATCCGGCGCTGCTGCCCGAGTTCGAACGCGTCGGCAACGGCCGGGTCCTGCACCTGTTCCCGTACGACATCGCGGCGGCCGTCTTCCTCGCCGAGCGGGCCGGCGTGGTCATCACCGACGGCTACGGACAGCCGCTCGGCGACACCGTCCTGACGGACCTGAGCATCAACAACCAACGGTCCTGCGTGGCCGCATCCACCCCCGAACTGCACCGAGCCCTGCTGTCGGCCGTCCGATGGAAGGAGTGAAGCCCATGCGCCCCCGGAACACCCCGCCCGCCGGAGCGGCCGGCACCGCGACAGCCGACGACACCGCGTTCAGGGTCCTGCTCGACAGGCTCTCCGAAAAGGCCACCGCGGACTACTACAACCCGTTCACCACCTTCGACTGGCCGCCCACGATCCCCACCGAAGGGCTCTGGATGTCCCCCGAACTGCTCTCCGTCCACGGAACGGAGCTGATGGACGAACTGAGCCCGGCCCAGCTCCAGGCCTTGAGCCGGTGGGAGAGCGTCAACTTCTACAGCCTCAACGTGCACGGTATCCGCGAGCTGCTCATCGAGGTCACCCGGCGCGTCCACACCCCCGGCTTCGAGCTCCCCTCCGAGTTCTTCCATCACTTCATCGGCGAGGAGAACGACCACATGTGGTTCTTCGCCACCTTCTGCCTCAAGTACGCCGACAAGATCTACCCTGATAAGTCGGTCAAACTTCCCGAGGCCCCGCGCGACCCGGACATCGAGAACTTCCTTGTCTTCGCCCGGATCCTGATCTTCGAGCAGATCGTCGACCACTACAACGTCCAGCTGGCCGCCGACCGCCGACTGCACGCGACCATCCGGCACATCAACCGGCTGCACCACCAGGACGAGTCCCGGCACATCGCCTTCGGCCGCCGCCTGGTGCAACTGCTGTGGGAGCGGCTCCTCGACAGCGGCCTGGACGAGGCGGCCCGGCTCGAACTGCGCAGCTATCTCGGCCGCTACGTCACCACCAGCATGGAGTCCTTCTACAACCCGGCCGTCTACCGGGACGCGGGCCTCGCGAACGGCTTCGCGCTGCGCCAACGGCTGCTCGCCCACCCCGCCCGGCAGGCCGCTCACGCCAAGGTCCTGCACAAGACCACCGACTTCCTCCACCGGATCGGGGTGTTCGATGCCCGTCACTGACCCCACGGCCACTGGGGCCACCTGGTCGGTCCGGGACGGACTCGCCACCCTCGACGAACCAGCCGTCCTGCTGAGGAACGCCCTCGACGCGGTGTTCACCCGCTGGGGTACGGAGGCCGGGGCCCGGCAGCAGGGCTACCCACCGCTGCTGCGGGCCGAAGACCTGCGGTCCCTCGACTACTTCCGCAACTTTCCGCACCTGGGCAGCGCGGTCACCCGGATCCGCCCCGACCGGCTGGCCGCCCTCGCCGCGGCTCCGCCCGGAGCCACCACCGCGCTGCCCGCATCCGAGCTGGCCGACGCCACCCACCTGCTGCCCTCCGCGGCCTGCTACGGCTGCTTCCTGCACCTGACCGGCACCAGCGCCGACACCCCCGTACTGATCAGCACCGTCGCGCAGTGCTTCCGTAACGAGGACCACCACGACGGGCTGCGCAGGCTCTGGGGGTTCACCATGCGGGAGATCGTGTGCGTCGGCTCCGCCGAAGCCGTACGGACCCACCTCGACCGGCACCAGGAGCGGATCCTCGCCTTCGGCCAGGCCCTCGGCCTCACCCTGGACCGGCAGCCCGCCACCGACCCGTTCTTCGAGAAGGACGGGGCCCGCTCCGTCATGCAGCTCCTCGCCCCGGTCAAGGAGGAGTACCTGCACACCGACGGCACCGCCGTCGCGTCCACCAACAACCACCGCAACTTCTTCGGCGAGCGTCGCGCCATCGGCCACGCCGGCCGCCCGGCCTTCACCGGCTGCGTCGCCTTTGGCCTGGAACGCTGGGTGCACGTTCTGAGCGACCTCTTCGAAGGGGACCTGACCGCCGCGCACCGCGCGGTACGGCAGGCGGGGGAAATCTCGTGACCCGGCTGACCGCCCGGCTCGGGCTCGAACTTCCCCTCCTGCAAGCCGGGATGGGCGCCGTTGCCGGCCCCGCCCTGTGCGCCGAGGTGTCCCGGGCCGGAGCGGGTGGGACCCTCGCGCTGTACAAGGAAAAGCCCGCGCGGGCCGCCCGGTTGGTCCGGGAGGTGGCGGCCGCCACCGGCCGCCCGTTCGGGGTGAACGTGGTCCCCGAGGTCACCGGGCGGCCCGGCTGTCTGGACCAGCTCCTGGCCGTCCTGCCCGAACTGCCCGCGGGCTGCTTCGTCACCTCTTTCGGGCTGCCCGACGCCGAAGCGGCCCAAGCCGTGCGGGCGGCCGGACACCCGCTGGTGGTCCAGGTCGGCACCCTCGCGGACGCCGACACGGCCCTCGGGCAGGGGGCGGCGGTCCTGGTCCTCCAGGGCACCGAAGCCGGCGGCCACCTGCTCGGCCGACTGCCCGTGGACCTTCTCCTGGCCGCCGTCCGTGCCCGCCACCCGCACGCGGTACTGGCCGTCGCGGGCGGGATCGCCACCGGGAAGGACCTCGCGGAGGCCGTGGCGCGCGGCGCGGACGGGGCCATGGCCGGAACCCTGTTCGTCCCGGCCACAGAATCCACCGCGCACCCGGAGTTCAAACGCCGGGTGGTCGAGGCCGTGGCCGACGACACCCTCATCACCTCCCTCTTCGACATCGGCTGGCCGAACCGCCCGCACCGGGTGCTGCGCAATGCCCTCACCAACGCATCGGACCGCGCCCCGGCCACCTTCATGGCCACCACCCGGGTGGACGGCCGGGAGCACCCGGTACCGCGCTACAGCGCGGCGGCTCCGAGCGAGGCCACCACCGGCCGCATCGAGGAGATGGCCATGTACTGCGGCCGGTCCTGCAGCCGCGTCACCGTCCTGCACCCGGCCGCCGTCACCGTTGCCCGGGTCCGCCTGGAGTACGAGAGCGCGCGCCGGCCCCCGACGGACTCCCGACAACTGCACCGGACCCAGGAGAGGTGACCGTGGACGACGTGATCAAGCCCGTCGTGGACTGGCTGCGCGAACGCAACCCCACCGTCGAAGAGATCCCGGAGGACCTCGACCTGATCGAGAACCGGCTGATCGACTCGCTCGGCTTCATGGAATTCATCCTGCTGCTGGAGGACTTGATCGGCCGGGAACTGCAGCTCGACCAGATCGACGTGAACCAGTTCCGCACCCTTCGGTCCCTCACGGACCACTTCCTGAAGGGGTGAACCGTCCATGGCACAGGCTCCGCCGCCACACGGCCCCGGCCGGGTCATCTCCCTGCACCTCGCCGCACGCGCCGGGGAGCCCACCTTCCGCGTAGCACGGGCCCGCGCGGTGACCGGCCGTGGGCTGGAGGGTGACCGCAACTACTGGGCGGGCGAGGGCCCCAGGCCCCGGCACCGGGGCACCGGCCGGGCGTCCGGGGTCTGCGACGTCACCCTCATCGAGGCCGAGGCGCTCGAGGCCCTGGCCCGCGAACACGGCGTCACGCTCACCCCCGCCGAATGCCGACGCAACCTCGCCTGCCGCGAGATCCGGCTCAACCCGCTGGTGGACCAGGAGTTCCAGATCGGCACGGTGCTCCTGCGCGGCCTCAAACTCAGCGAACCCTGCGCGCGCCTCGAACAACTGGTCCGCCCGGGCCTGATCCGCGGCCTGCTGCACCGCGGCGGCCTGCGGGCCGAGGTGGTCCGCGGCGGGACGATCCGAGTGGGTGACCAGATCCTCCCGTTGCCGCACGGCGCGCGGCAGCTCGTGCCCCCCGTTCCGTCCGACCTTCCCTGAGGACGGCACGGAAGCCCCATACGACGTGCCCGAACACCGGCACGCCATCACCGAATCGAGGACCCCGTACGCCGGCGTCCCGGGGCGCCGCTGAGCCGGCGCAGACCCGGCCGGATCCGGCCCCGACTCCTTCATGGCCCTCGCCTGCGGTACCGCGACCCAGGGGCCAGTCGCCGACAGCAGGCGGCCGGACGGCTACTTGTCCGCACCGGCCGGCCCGGTGAAGCGTGGGAGAGCCCTCATACGGCCCACGGCCGGAACCGGGCCGCAAGCGCCCATGTCAATCCGCGGATCGGAACGGTTCGCCGCGCGCCGCGCGGAATGCGGCTTTCCGGCCCGTGGCCCAGCAGACAGGAGGACAGCATGGCGATCGAAGGCGCCGCCCCCGGGCGGCAGAGCGGCAAGGCTCCGGAGTTCGGCGCGGACGCTCCGTCGTCCAAGGCCGTGGAGCGCGCGGAACGGGCGGGCGCGGAGCTCGCCGCAGCGGGGGCGGCCGTCTCCGTCCACCTGCTGGAGTGGGGCTTCGCCCTCCGCCTCGACCAGGGCGCCGCCGACCATTTCGCACGCCCCAACAGCAACGGGTCCGACGGTGAATTCCCCCGCCTGGTGGAGGAAGTACTCGCCGGCTCCCTGCCCGAGGCCCTCGCCGAAACCGTCGGCGCGGGGCTGGCCGGCCGCGCCGAACAGATCGGGTCGGCCGCCCGGGGCACCGGGTGCGAGCTGGTCTCGCCGTGGGCGGCGCCCACCCTCCTCGCCCCCGTGGCCCTCAACGCGCCGCCGCGCGAGACCGGCCTGTGGTTCAGCGTGTTCGAACCGGGCGAAGGCTGGGGTGCCGACGTTCAGTTCACGGCGCGCTACGCCTCCGAAACACCGGCCGTGGCCGTCTTCCGCGATGACCTGTACTGCGTCTACGAAGGCCGGGGCGATGACCCCGAGCTGTGGTGGACCGCGCACCGCGCGGACGGCAGCTGGTCCGAGGACCAGCCGTTCCCCGGTCACCACACCCTGGGCAGCCCGGCCCTGGCCGTGTTCCAGGACCGGCTGTACTGCGCGCACCGCGGCGGCTCGGGCGACTGGGGCATGGCGCTGACCTCGTACGACGGTGACGCCTGGGCGCCGGACCGGCCGGTCCCGGACGCGGAGAGCGTCTACGGCCCGGCGCTGGCCGTCTTCCATGACGCGCTTCACCTCGCCTACGCCGACGCGGCCCAGCGGATCATGGTCACCACCAGCCGGGACGGCCGCAGCTGGACACCCCCCGAACCCGTTCCCGGCTGCGCCACGACCAGGTCCCCGGCGCTCGCCGTGTACGACGGCAGCCTGCACCTGCTGTACGGCAACCCCAAGGACGGAGCGATCCACTGGACCAGGCTGCGCGGCACCACCTGGGCCTCCGAGGGTGCGCTGCCCGGCCACCGCACCCGGAGCAACATCGGCCTCGCCGTCTTCGACGGCAAGTTGATGTGCGTCCACCGGGACCCCGCCCGCCAGCAGCTGTGGTGGTCCGCCTTCGACGGCGCAGGGTGGAGCACGGACACCGCGATGCCGGGCCACAGCAGCAAGTACGGCCCGGCGCTGGCTGTGTACCGGGACCGGACCGGCACGCGCGACCAACTCTTCTGCGTCCACCGAGGCCACGCCCAGCGCTTCGTCACCGTGACCGGGGAGCTGCTGACCGACGAGGACCCGGCGGGGCTGCACGAACTCGACGACCCAGCCTCCTCCGCCGACTGAGACCGGGCCCCGCACGGCTGCCGCAGGCTCGCTGCCAGGGCCGATGGACCAGGCGAGCGGGCTCTCGGCCACTGGACGTGGAGTACTTCACGCGGCCGGCCAGGCCTACGTCGAGGATCTTGGCGGCTTTGCCGATGGAGCCGGGCATGAGGTGGCGGTAGATCTTGAAGGTGATGTCGAGGCTCTTGTGGCCCATCCATTCGGCGATGTCCGTGATGGCTCCCTCGCCCGCGAACTGGGCCCGTACGGGGTCTGCGTCAACACGGTCATGCCCGGCGCCATCCAGATCGAGCCCGAGAACGCCATCCCGGCCCAATACCTCGCGCGCCCGGAGGACCAGATCACGCGCCAGTGCGTGTCTCGCCGTGGTAGGCCTGAAGATGTCGCGGCCCTGGTGGCTTTGCTCGTGGGCCCCTCCGCCTCGTTCATCACTGGCCGATCCGTCCACGTCGACGGTGGCCGGCTGCTGCACTGAGACCGTCAACAAGCAAGGAGACAGAGCGAAATGATCGAACGAGTCCGTGCCGTCCTCGTCACCGCTGACGACACGATGCTGGTCATCCGTCGCACCAAGCCCGGCATCCCGGTGTACTGGGTCCTGCCCGGTGGTGGTGTCGAAGCCAGTGACGAGTCTCGAGAGGCCGCCCTTCACCGGGAGATCCATGAGGAGATCGCGGGGAAGGCCGACATCATCCGCCTCCTCCACACGATGGAGTCCGAGGAGGAGCGTCAGTTCTTCTATCTCGCCCGCATCGCGACCTGGTCCTTCGAGGACCGCTCCGGGCCCGAGTTCAGTGCCGAGGGTCGCGGCGAGTACGCGCTGGAGGAGATCCCGCTGACCGTGGAGGGGCTCGACGGCATCAACCTCAAGCCCGAGGAGATCGCCCACGTCCTCAGGGGCTCCATCGGCGCCGGCACCCTTCGGGCAGAGGCTGCGAAGTAGCTGTCCGTCTTTGTGGATGTGCCGTCGGGACCAACGCCGAGGTGCGTCGGCCCCGACGGCGCCCACGGTGTGCCCGAGCTCTGCGTCCCTGGCCGGAGCCGCATCGCGCCGCGGTCCAGCTCGACGGTCAGCGCCGCGCTCGATCTGGTCCCGTGACTGTCCACGGGATCAGTGGAGTCGATCTTCTTCGGCCAGTGTGCCCGTCGTCGGAGTAGGCGGACGCATACAGGGGGAGTGATGATCGCGCGATGGGGGTGATCTCGGTCGCGCGGGCGGTTCTCCTGATGATCCTGCCCGCAGAGCTGCCTCTCGGGGAGGATCCGATGTCTGCACACCGTCCGTCCGTCCACTCCGCGTCGCGGAGGGCCGCGCTCTCCGCCACCGTCGCCCTGGCTTCCGCATGCGGCCTGGTCATCGCCTTACCCGGCCAGGCGTCGGCCGCCCCGTCGATCACCTGCACCGTCAACTTCGTCGAGGTGTCGGGGACGACGATCCACGGCACCAGCGGTGACGACACGATCCGCTGCGGGGAAGGCGTCGTGCGCGGTACGTCCGTCGAAGCCGGGGCCGGTAACGACACGATCATCGTCCTGGGCGAGACCTCGTCGGGCACCCCGAGCGGCAACGGCCAGATTGGCAACGACGGGACCATCGACGGCGGCCCCGGCAACGACACCATCTTCGTCAGGGGCGGCTCCGGCGACAACGGATACGTGACCGATCGCGGTGGCAACGGCGGGGACGGCAACAACCGGACCATCCTCGGCGGAGGCGGCATCGACCACATCACCGTCCTCGGCGGCGGCGGAGGCGAGGGAGGGATCAAGAGGGGAGACGGCGGCGCCGGCGGCATCGGCAACGACGGCAACATCACCGCCCAGGGCACCGTCATCGCCGGCGGCGGCCCCGGCGGCAGCGCGATGTCACCCGGCAACTGGGACGCCGACGGCGGGGCGGGCGGTGACGGCAGCAACAGCGAGATCTACCTGCTCGGCAGCCCGGACAACCGGGCGGTGATCAGCGGCGGGCCCGGCGGGAACGGCAGCGCCGCCGGCGAAGGCGGCAACGGAGGTCACGGCACCGACGGAGTCACCCAGGTCACCGGGACCGTGGACATCCGCGGCGGCGGGGGAGGCAGGGCCGGCCGCCAGGGCGAGGAAGGCGGCAACGGCGGCCACGGCAACAACGACCAGCTCGCCGTCACCGGCCCCACCCTTCCCGCCGGCACCCTCCTGGGAGGCAACGGCGGCCCCGGACGCCCCGGCGGCGCCGCCGGACTGGCCAACAACGGAGCCCTCACCGGCGACGTCACCGCCCTCGACGGCACCGTCGGCCCGACCCTCCCCTGACCCGGCCACACCCCCCGGTGGCGGCCGGACCAGTCGCCCCCACCACCAGCCCGCCCGGACACCGGCCACGGTCGAGGAACACGTTCTGCGACTACGGCGCGAACACCGCATCGGCCCCCTGCGGCTGGCCGCCCGCCGCGGGATCGCGCCCTCCACCGCCCACCGCAACCTGATTCGCCACGGCCTGCCGCCACTGGCCACCCTGGACCGCGCCACCGGCGTGCCGGTCCGCCGCTACGAACGGCAGCGACCGGCAGCGACCGGCATCCAAGGCCAAACACCCGCCAGCCGCGTCACCAACCTGCCCGGACGACACACCTGGGCCGGTGGCCTTGTCCGGCGCTGTGTCCGGTCAGCCCTGTACAGGTCGATGGACAGCCCCGAGGCCTGGCCGTTGACCTTGCCCCGAAGGTAGGCCGGATTGCGATATTTGGAGTACTTGCGACATGTCGTGATTGA
The DNA here is from genome assembly GCF_042893755.1 of Streptomyces sp. NPDC001568. NCBI lineage: Bacteria > Bacillati > Actinomycetota > Actinomycetes > Kitasatosporales > Streptomycetaceae > Streptomyces > Streptomyces sp. NPDC001568. The sequence goes on from NZ_JBIAVF010000005.1 coordinate 18,365, forward strand.
TAATCAGATATAACTACGCATACAACGTTCCTCGCAGCTCGAACTGGGACACTCCCTGATCGGGTCGTTCGAGGAGGATCCATGCAGCACTTCGCCGTCCGCGGGAATCCGCGTGGGGGGAGCGTCCGGGGGTACGTGTCGAAGCACGGCGTCCGGAAAGCATCGTGCGCGGTACTCGCTGCCGCAGCCGTTCTGACGCCGTCCGTCGCCCTGGCGGCTCCTGCCGCACCCGGCACGTACGCATACGTCGCCAACACGGGCCAGGACAAGGTCGAGGTGTTCGACACCGCCACCAACGCCCTCGTGACGAGCATCGACACCGGAGCGTTCAGCGGGCCCCTGCAGGTCGCCGCCACCCGAAACGGCAAGAAGGTGTACGTGACGGAGCGGGACTCGGGCGCCGTGTCGGCGATCGACGCTCTCACCAACACCGTGGTGGCCGAAATCCCCACGGGGAACGGCACTCCGGAGAGCGTGGCCATCTCGCCGGACGACAGTCGCGCCTATGTCACCGTGGAGGGGAACGGACTGGCCAACCGCGTGGTGGCGATCAACACCGCCACCAATGCCGTCGCGGGCACCCTCGAGACGGGGGCGGACACGCTCCCGAACGGGCTGGCGGTATCCCCGGACGGGAAACGCCTCTACGTCGCCTACCGGGGCGCAGGTGTGGTGGCAGTGATCGACTCCGCCACCATGACGGTCATCACGACGGTGGACGTCGGACCGAGCGCACCGCGGAAGGTGGCCATCTCGCCGAGCGGCGCACGTGTCTACGTCACCGAGAACACCTCGGGCGAGGTATCGGTCATCGACACCGCCACCAACACGGTCGTGGTGCCGATTCCGGTCAACCAGGGGCTGGACGGCGTGGAGGTCTCGCTGGACGGTAAGCGCGTCTACGTCGCCGACCGGAACAACGCCCGGGTGACGGTCATCGATGCCGCCACGAACAGCGTCGTCACTTCGATCCCCACCACCTTTGATCCCGCGGAAATGGCGGTCTCCCCCACCGGAGCCCGGCTGTACGTCAGCCACCCCAACGGCGCGCACGGGGTATCCGTCATCGACCTCGCCACCAACTCCGTCTCCGGGACCATCGACAGTCCCGAAGGCGCGCCCATCGGAATCGACCTGGGCTCGGTGCCGGGGACCTCGAAGGTGTCCTGCCCGGCCGGCAGCGTGCTGACGGGCGGCGGCTTCGGATCCACCGGTCCCGCACCGGACCAGCTCGTCAGCAGGCCGGTACCCGGCACCAACGACTGGGAGGTGAACGGGCAGAACAGGACCCGGGACGACGTCACCCTCACCCCGTACGCCGTCTGTGCCACGCCATGACGGCCTCGCGACGACCCGAAGGCGGTCGCCGACTGCCCACAGGCCCCGGGGCCACTTCCAGCGGACGATGATCAGGAGTACGTGCATGCCGTCTGAAAGCACAGCAGCAACCCGGCGGAGCGGTCCGCCACGCCGGACCGGATGGGTCGCCGGAGCCGTTGTCTCGCTCGCCCTCACGGGTGCCGGTTTCGCGGCGCCCGCAGCCGCCGCCACCCCGCAGGACCCGTCGGACGCGCAGTACCTGACGGTGTACCCGCCTCCGCAGCACGACGAATGCGCCGAGGAGCGGCCATGGGACGAGTCGTGCGAGTCCCACCCCGGAGAGCCTCCGTTTCCTCCCGGACCCCCCGGACCTCCCGGACCCCCCGGACCGGCTGGACCGGCTGGAGCCCCCGGTCCTCCGGGAGCCCAGGGCGCTCCGGGGGTCCCCGGCCCGGCCGGCACCCCGGGATCAGCCGGCCCCGCCGGACCCCAGGGAGCAGCCGGACCTGCGGGCCCTCCTGGTCCCCCCGGACGCGTTTTCACCCTCGTCATCACGGGCCAGCCGGTCTTGATCCCCGCGGCCCCGTAGCGGCACCGGGCCCCGCGCGGGCTGCCGCACCGCACGGCCGGCACGACCACGTGCTGCCGGCCGTGCGGCGCACCTGACGGCACGAAGCCACGGGCGGGAGCGGCTTTGCCGACAGGCACACGGAGCGGTTGCTGCGGACGGTCGGGCCGCTGGCGGGCGACGACCGTACCGAACCGTGACGTGAGCCGTCCGCGCCGTGCGTGTCAGCCGTGGCGCAGAGACCCCAGCAGGCCTTCCGGGAGGTACTCCGAGTGAGCGTCGGCCACCGCCGCCGGGTCGGCGGGCCGGTCGAGAGGAGGGTGTTCGGGCCGGCGCGGCAGCGACACGGGCTCGGCGCTTCCGCGTCGCCGGGCGACGTCCTCGCGCAGCTTCGGCAGCAGCGCGGAGAGAGTGTCACCGGGACACGCGGTGCTGTTGAAGTCCCGGTGCCCGTAGATCTCGGAGGCCGGCGCGTCGTACTGGCGGCACACCCGGGCGCACAGGTCGGCGAGGACGGAGACTTGCGCCGGCGGAGGCTGAGCCTCTTGTCGGTCCCACCGACCATGTGCGGGCGGTGTCGGTGTTCCCTCCGCTACCTGTGACAGAGGCCGCGGTTTGGAGATCTGCGGAAGGAACCCTGACCAGCGCGGCTTCCAGGTCCAGCCCAAACGGTGGGCGGTGGAGCGCACCTTCTCGTGGCTCACGCCGGCCGGCTCCGAGGCGATCAACCGGACATCCCGTCCGAGTGGGGGGATGTCCTTCCAGGCCTCCGTATTCCTGGTGAGCACGGCGACAAAGAGGTACCGCCTCCGCCTCCGCCTTCGTCGGCCCCGCCCTCTCCGCCTCCTCACCCGAGTCGGAAGGCCTCCGCCGCCGTCACCGGCTCGCCCGCCCGGACCCCGTGCAGTACGTGCGCCAGCACCTCCGCGCCGCGCACGACGCGGGGACCGGGCCGGTTGAAGTACGCCGGCCCGTCCAGCACCCACACCTCGCCGGACCGCACCGCCGGCAGGTCCTCCCAGCCGGGCAGCGAGGTCAGCAGCTCCCGCTCGCGCAGGGTTCGCTGCGGATCGAAGCCGCAGGGCATGACCAGGACGACGTCCGGGCGGGCGGCCCGGACCGCCGCCCAGTCCATCGGCCGGGTGTGTTCGCCGGGGGCGGCGAGCAGCGCTTCGCCGCCCGCGTACCCGATCTGCTCGGGCACCCAGTGGCCGGCCGGCCAGAGCGGGTCGAGCCATTCGATCGCCACCACCCGGGGCCGCCGCCGCCCGGCCGTCCGCGCCCGTACGGTCTCCAGCCGGTCGGCGAGCGCCTCCCGCCGCTCCCGCGCGTGCTCCCGTACGCCGAGCAGCTCGCCCACCGTGACCAGGCAGTCCAGTACGTCGCCCAGCGTGCGCGGCTCCAGGCTGAGCACGCGGGGTCCACCGTCGAGCACGCGCACCGCCCGGGTGACCCCGGCGTAGGAGACGGCGCAGACGTCGCACAGGTCCTGGGTCAGGATCACGTCGGGGGCCAAAGCACCCAGTGCCCCGGTGTCGAGGGTGTAGAGCGAGGAGCCGCTGTGCGCGGCGCCGCCGACGGCGGCGGAGATCTCCCGGCTGCTCAGGGCGTCCGCCGAGAACTCGGCGGAGGTGACCACCGGCACGCCGGCCACGGCCCGTGGCGGCCAGTCGCATTCGTGCGTACGGCCCACCAGATCGGCGGTCAGGCCGAGCTCGGCGACGATGTCGGTGGCCGCGGGCAGCAGGGAGACGATGCGCATGACCCGACTGTAGGTCCCGCTCCGCAGGGCCCTTCACACCACCGCGCCGCGGCGGGGGTGGACTTACTAGGACGTCCAACTATATGTTCGTGACAAGCCCGCGGTGCAGGGAAGCCGGTGTGAATCCGGCGCGGTCCCGCCACTGTGACCGGGAAGTGCGTTCTTCAGCAGGTCAGGCCACTGACGGAATCCATCCGTCGGGAAGGTCGAAGAGCGCGCGATGATCCGGGAGCCAGGATACCGGCCGTGGGGTGTTCCGTGTTGTCCACGAGGATGGAGCAGACACGCATGGCACCGGTACGTGACCACGGCCCTGGTGATCCGGCGGAGTACCCGAACGGCGAGGCCCGGTCCTCGCGTTCGTGACTCGACGAGGGCCCCCGGTCCTCCCCTGTCCCGCGGCCGAACCCGCGGTGCGCGCACCCCGATCGGTGCCCACCGCCTCCGCGCCGCGCCTCCCTCGGATTCTCACCTGACGAGAGCAGGCTTCGATGGTCCGCGAACTCACCCATTTCATCGGCGGCAAGCACACCACCGGCACGTCCGGGCTCTTCGCCGACGTGTACGACCCCAACACCGGCGCGGTGCAGGCCAGGGTCCCCCTGGCCGGGCGCGCCGACACCGAGGCGGCGATCGCCAACGCCGAGGAGGCCCAGCTGGAGTGGGCGCAGTGGAACCCGCAGCGGCGCGCCCGCGTCCTGCTGCGCTTCCTCCAGCTGGTGGAGGGCGAACGGGACTCCCTCGCCCGGCTGTTGTCCTCCGAGCACGGCAAGACCGTCGCCGACGCACACGGCGATCTGCAACGCGGTCTGGAAGTCGTCGAGTTCGCCGCCGGTGTGCCGCACCTGCTCAAGGGCGAGTTCACCGACAACGCGGGTACCGGGATCGACGTGCACTCGCTGCGTTCCCCGCTGGGCGTGGTCGCCGGGATCACCCCCTTCAACTTCCCCGCGATGATTCCCCTTTGGCAGGCCGCGCCCGCCCTGGCCTGCGGAAACTCCTTCATCCTGAAGCCTTCCGAGCGGGACCCCTCCCTGCCGCTGCGGCTGGCCGAACTGTTCCTGGAGGCCGGACTGCCGCCCGGCGTGCTCAACGTGGTCAACGGCGGCAAGGAGGCCGTCGACACCCTTCTGGAGGACCCCCGCGTCCAGGCCCTGGGCTTCGTCGGGTCCACCCCGATCGCCGCGCACATCTACGCCACGGCCGCCGCGCACGGCAAGCGCGCCCAGTGCTTCGGCGGCGCCAAGAACCACATGATCATCATGCCGGACGCCGACCTCGACCAGGCCGTGGAGGCGCTCATCGGCGCGGGCTACGGTTCGGCCGGCGAGCGTTGCATGGCGATCGCCGTCGCCGTGCCCGTGGGCGAGGAGACCGCGAACGCCCTCGTGGCCAAGCTGACGGAACGCATCTCCACCCTGCGCGTGGGCCGTTCCGACGACCCCGAGGCCGACTTCGGACCGCTGGTCAGCCGGGACGCGCTCGACCGGGTCAACCGCTACGTCGGCATCGGAGCCACCGAGGGCGCCGAACTCGTCGTCGACGGACGCGGGTTCACCCTGTCCGGTCACGAGGACGGCTACTTCGCCGGCGCCACCCTCTTCGACCGGGTGACCCCGCAGATGCGGATCTACCGCGAGGAGATCTTCGGCCCGGTGCTCTCCGTCGTACGGGCCGCCGACTACGAGGAAGCCCTGCGGCTGCCCACCGAGCACCCGTACGGCAACGGCGTCGCGATCTTCACCCGCGACGGCGACACCGCACGCGACTTCACCCGGCGGGTGGGAGCGGGCATGGTCGGCGTCAACGTGCCGATCCCCGTCCCCGTGGCCTACCACACCTTCGGGGGCTGGAAGCGGTCCGGCTTCGGTGACCTGAACCAGCACGGACCCGACTCGATCCGCTTCTACACCCGCACCAAGACCGTCACCTCGCGCTGGCCCTCCGGGGCCAAGGAGGGCGCGAGCTTCACCATCCCGACGATGGGATGAGCGCCGTGACCACCCTCACGGAGGACCAGCTCGCGCTCGCCGACGTCACCCTCGACTTCGCCCGGGAGCACCTCGCACCGCACGCAGTCGCCTGGGACCGGGACAAGCACTTCCCCGTCGACGTCCTGCGCAGGGCGGCCGACCTCGGCCTCGGCGGGGTCTACGTCCGTGAGGAACACGGCGGTTCGGGCCTCAGCCGCAGCGACGGCGTCCTGGTCTTCGAGACGCTGGCCACGGGCTGCCCCTCCATCGCCGGCTACTTGTCCATCCACAACATGGTCGCCTGGATGGTCGACCGCTACGGGGACGACGTGCAGCGCCGCCGCTGGCTGCCCGGCCTCTGCACGGCGACGGCGCTGGGCAGTTACTGCCTGACCGAACCCGGAGCCGGCTCCGACGCGGGCGCCCTGCGCACCCGCGCCGACCGGGACGGCGATCACTACGTCCTGACCGGCGTCAAGCAGTTCATCTCCGGCGCCGGAGCGGCCGGGATCTACGTGGTCATGGCCCGGACCGGGGAGGCGGGGCCCCGCGGCATCTCGGCGTTCGTCGTCGAACGGGACGACCCCGGGGTGTCCTTCGGAGCCAACGAGCAGAAGATGGGCTGGAACGCCCAACCCACCCGGCAGGTGATCCTCGACGGGGTCCGCCTGGCGTCCGACCGACGGCTCGGCGCCGAGGGCGACGGGTTCCGCATCGCCATGAACGGCCTGAACGGCGGACGCCTCGGCATCGCCGCCTGCTCGCTGGGCGGCGCGCAGAGCGCCCTGGACCGCAGCCTGTCCTACCTCGCCGACCGGGAAGCCTTCGGATCCCGGTTGTTGGACGCGCAGGCGCTCCAGTTCCGGCTCGCGGACATGGCCACCGAGCTGGCCGCCGCCCGCGCGCTGCTCCGTACGGCCGCCCAGGCCCTCGACGCGGCCGACCCGAAGGCCGCGGAGCTGTGCGCGATGGCCAAGCGGTTCGCCACCGACACCGGCTTCGCCGTGGCCAACGAGGCACTCCAACTGCACGGCGGCTACGGCTACTTGAGCGAATACGGCATCGAGAAGATCGTCCGCGACCTCCGTGTGCACCAGATCCTGGAAGGAACCAACGAGATCATGCGCGTCATCGTCGCCCGCGGCCTGACGGAGACCCTGCGATGAGCGAAGCAGAAGAAGTCCTCGTCCGCAGGAAGGGGCGCTCCGGCCACCTCGTCCTCAACCGCCCCAAGGCCCTCAACGCGCTCAACCACGCCATGGTGCTGCGGATCGCGGACGCCCTGACCGCCTGGCGCGACGACCCGGCCGTGGAAACGGTGGTGATCTCAGGAGCGGGGGAACGGGGACTGTGCGCGGGTGGCGACATCCGCGCCATCTTCGAGGACGCCCGCGCCGGCGGCACCGCCTCGGCGGACTTCTGGCGCGACGAGTACCGGCTCAATGCCCTGATCGCCCGCTACCCGAAGCCCTACGTGGCCCTCATGGACGGCATCGTCATGGGCGGCGGCGTAGGCGTCTCGGCGCACGGCTCGGTCCGGATCGTGACCGAACGCTCCCGCATCGCCATGCCCGAGACCGGCATCGGTTTCGTTCCCGACGTCGGCGGCACCTACCTGCTCGCCCTGGCGCCCGGCGAGCTCGGCACCCACCTGGCCCTGACCGGTGCGCCCGTCGGCGCCGCCGACGCGCTGCTCTGCGGCCTCGCCGACCACTTCGTGGCCTCCGAACGGCTGGGCGCGCTGATGGAGGACCTCGCCGAGCAGCCCGTGCACGACGCCCTCGCCGCGCACGTGAGCCCGGCACCCGCCGGCGAACTGGCCGCCCACCGCGAGTGGATCGACCACTGCTACGCCGCCGACACGGTGGAGGAGGTCACGGCCCGTCTCCTCGCCGCGGGCGTCCCGGCGGCGAAGGAGGCCGCAGCCACCCTGGCCGCCAAGTCGCCCACGGCCCTGAAGGTCACCCTGGCGGCGCTGCGCCGGGCCCGCCGGCTCGGGCCGCTGGAACGGGTGCTGGAGCAGGAGTACCGGGTGTCCTGCGCGGCCCTGTCCTCGCCCGACCTCGTCGAGGGCATCCGGGCCCAGGTCATCGACAAGGACCGCGACCCCCGCTGGTCGCCCGCCCGCCTGTCCGAGGTGACGGAGGCCGACACGGCCCGGTACTTCGCCCCGCTGGGCGCCGATCGCGAACTGGCCCTCGCCACCACCGATTCCTTCCAGGAGGTGCCCTGGTGACCACCGTCATCGCATTCGTCGGCCTCGGCCACATGGGCGGCCCGATGGCCGCCAACCTCGTCGCGGCAGGCCACCGCGTACTCGGCTTCGACCTCGTCCCCGACGCCCTGGCCGCCGCGTCCGCCGCCGGCGTGGAGATCACGGACACCGCACGGGAGGCCGCCGGCGGGGCGGACGTGGTGATCACCATGCTGCCCGCGGGCCGCCACGTCCTCGCCCTCTACCGGGACGAGGGACTCCTCGCCGCCGCCGAACCCGGCACCCTGTTCATCGACTGCTCCACCATCGACGTCGCCGACGCCCGCGCCGCCCACGAGGCGGCCGCCGCCGCCGGACACCGGGCGCTCGACGCACCCGTGTCCGGCGGGGTGATGGGCGCCGAAGCGGCGACCCTCACCTTCATGGCGGGCGGCGCAGAGCCCGAGTTCGCCGAGGCCGAACCGCTGCTGGCGGCCATGGGCCGCAAGGCGGTGCACTGCGGAGGTCCCGGCGCCGGCCAGGCCGCGAAGATCTGCAACAACATGATCCTCGGGATCTCGATGATCGCGGTCAGCGAGGCCTTCGTCCTCGGCGAGAGCCTGGGCCTGTCCCACCAGGCGCTGTACGACGTCGCCTCCACCGCCTCCGGCCAGTGCTGGGCGCTCACCACCAACTGCCCCGTCCCCGGCCCCGTCCCGGCCAGCCCCGCCAACCGCGACTACCGACCCGGATTCGCCGCCCCGCTCATGGCCAAGGACCTCGGCCTCGCCGCCAACGCCCTGCGGGCCGGCGGCATCGAAGCCGGCCTCGGCCTGCGCGCGGCCGACATGTACGCGGCGTTCGCCGAAGCGAGCGGCGCCGCACAGGACTTCTCCGGCATCGTCCACGTCCTGCGGGACGCGGCGGCCGAAGCACCGAAGGGAACCACCCCGTGACCGAAGCCACCGACTACGAGACCATCCTGGTCGAACGCAAGGGCCGTACCGCCCTGATCACCCTCAACCGGCCGAAGGCGCTCAACGCCCTCAACCTCCGGGTGATGAACGAGGTCGTGGCCGCCACCACCGACCTCGACCGCGACCCGGACATCGGCTGCATCGTCCTCACCGGCTCCGCCAAGGCCTTCGCGGCGGGCGCCGACATCAAGGAGATGCAGCCGCAGGGGTACATGGACATGTACCTCACCGACTGGTTCACCGCCTGGGACCGCCTCGGCGACCTCCGCACCCCCACCGTCGCCGCCGTATCCGGCTACGCCCTGGGCGGCGGCTGCGAACTGGCCATGCTCTGCGACATCCTCCTCGCCGCCGACACCGCCGTCTTCGGCCAGCCCGAGATCAAACTCGGCGTGATCCCCGGCATCGGCGGCTCGCAGCGCCTCACCCGGGCCGTCGGCAAGGCGAAGGCGATGGAGCTCTGCCTGACGGGCCGGACCATGGACGCCGTCGAAGCCGAGCGGGCGGGCCTGGTCTCCCGCATCGTCGCGGCCGACGAGCTGATGGCCGAAGCCCTGGCCGTCGCCGAAACGGTCGCGGCCATGTCCGCGCCCGTCGCGATGATGGCCAAGGAGGCGGTCAACCGGGCCTTCGAGACCACCCTCGCCGAAGGCGTGCGCTTCGAACGCCGCCTGTTCCACGCCGTGTTCGCCACCGCCGACCAGAAGGAGGGCATGAGCGCCTTCGTGGACAAGAGGTCCCCGGACTTCACCCACCGCTGATGTCGCCCCCCGAGCGGCCCCTCGTCCGTACCGGAGCGAGGGGCCGCTCGGGACCCTCGCTCCGCAGACACGCGTGGTACGCGGCCTCGTGCACGGCCCGCGCCAGCCGCGCTCCCCAGACCGACCGCGGGCCGGCGAAGGGTTCGCCCGGCTGCCCCGCCGAGGGAAGCGTCGCGGCGACGCACACGGCATCGGTCGGAGTGCCGGAGGCGTCCACACCCGCGTCGCGCAGCGCCTGGACCTTGGCCTCGGTGGCCGTCGCGACCGCGTTCACCAGGGCCGCGTCGGAGAAGGCGACGGGCACGGACACGACGATGTTGATCGTCCCCGCCGGCCTCGGCCCCGGGACGCCGGGCGCCGCGTCGGCGGCCCAGCCCCGTACCCCGAGCCCGGCGGACGCCACGGCCTCCACACCCCCGTCCGAGGCGCGTCCGTGATCGGCGACCGAGGCGGCCGTCATGAGCCCCACGCCCGGCCCCCGGGCCCCGACCCGCGCCGCGAGTTCCGCGAGATGGACGTCGGGATCCATCCGCCGGTACCCGTGGGCCACCTGGGCGTTGAGCACCCACCGGCGCTCGCCGATTCCCCCGCCCAGGGGTGCGCTGGAGATCATGCGACGACTCCGGCCGGGCACCCACAGGAGCATCGGCAGCGCCGAGCCGTCCTCCACACGGGACAGGAGCGGCAGGCGCTCCAGTGAGGACAGGTCGAGCGACGCGAAGGACATGCCGCACCCTATCCCGCTGATCACCGGCGGCCCTCCGCCGGTTCACCCGCCGCGGTCGCGGTCTCCCGTGGGGAAGAGGGGTACCGGACCCGATGCGCGCAGGGGGTGTCACCGGGGGATGACGGGGTGGAGCAGCACCCCGGGGTCGCCGGCCTCGACGCCACCACCCGCGGGCACCGCCCGTACCGACGCGGACGCCAGGGAGCGCGTGCGGCGCCGCTTCAGCGGCTGTCCCCGCTGCCGCCGGTCGGTGGCGTCGTCCGGGAACGGACCGGTGCCCGAGCCGTCTCCCGCGGGGGGTCGCCCGCCGGTGGGGGCACCTCGCAGGGACGCAGGACCATGAGCGGGCCCTCCGGGGCGGCCACCATGGCGAAGGGGAAACGGTCGAGTTCGAGGCAGAGCGCGACGTCGTCGGGATGGGCTCCTCGGCGCACTCCCCGCGCCAGCTCCGCGGCGGCGCGCGAGTCGGCGGCGCGACGGAGGAAGCCGGCCGCGCCCGTACCGGCCTCGTCCGTACCGGCCGCGGTGGCCCGGCCGGCGATGTACTGGGCGCACGCCAGGTCCTCCTCGGCCCGCCCGTCCTCACCGGTGACCACGAACGTGACGCTGTCGCACGCGCGCGTCCGCAGGAGCCGGGCCGTGGCCTCCGCCACCACGAAACCGGCGCACAGCACCAGTGACGCGTCCTTGACCGCGAGCGCGCCGACCGTGCCCGCCGTGGTCTTCTGAATCACGGTGCGTCCGCCGAGGTCGACGGACCGCAGCAGGCCCGGCGAGTTGACGGCGTCGAATCCGGGCGCGGGCGGACCGTCCTTGAGCGCCACCCATTGCGGGTGCCGGGCCTTGATCGCCAGGGCTTCGTTCAGGGACTCGGCGAGGACGATCTTCTCCGCCCCGCGGGCGAAGGCCCAGGCAGCCACCGTATAGGCGCGCATGACGTCGACCACGACCGCCACGGAGGGGGTTTCGTCCAGTTCCGCGATGCTGAGGAAACGAGCGTCCATCCCTTCATGATCACGCATGGCGGGCTCGGAACATCCGGGCGGTGACGCGCGTCACATCCAGCTGTGCGCGGGCGCGGCCCAGCAGGGGCGGGGCGGACCGGTTCGGCGCCCTGCCGGACGCCGTGCGCCCCGAGACCCCCTGCGGCTCCTGTCGGAGTCGGGCGGGGGCGTCGGGGCGCACGCGGACGGCGTGGTGTCAGACGGGTTCCGCGACCGGTGTGCGGAGCATCGTCGCGCAGCGGTGGAGTTCCGCGGCGAGGGCCTGGCAGCGCCGCAGCAGGGGTTCGTCCGGCAGCGGGGCGGCGCCGCGCGGCCCGGGGACGAAGTCGGCGGGACACGAGGCGATCTGGGTGGGGGCCACCCAGCCCCCGAGCGCCCTGGCCACCGTACGCAGGTGCTCGCACACCACGCTGCCGGTCCGCGGGCCCGCGCCGTGCGCGAGGACGCCGACGGCCGTGTCGGCCAGCCAGTCGCCCGGCACCTCGTCCAACGCGAGCTTCAGCAGGCCCGAGTAGCTGGCGTGGTGGACGGGGCTGGCCAGGACGACGGCGTCGTAGGTCCGCGGCGCGTCCCGCAGGCGCGGTCCCGCCGCCCGCGCCAGTTCGAGCGACGTCACGGTGGCGCCCCGGGCGCGCAGGGCGTCGCCCACCAGCGCGGCCAGCGCGGTGGTACCGGAGCCCACCCGGGGGCTTCCGCTGATCAGGAGGGCGTGCACGGTCGGTCGTCCTTTCCTCGGGCGGGTGGCGGCAGGGGCGGCGGCAGCCGGCCCCCGTCCCTCATGCGGCGTCGATCAACGTCCACGGCACGGTGCGGCCGAGGGCCTGACGGGGCTTGCTCCGCGCCCAGTGCAGCACCGACGCCGCCATCACCCCGCCCGGGTCGAGGACCTTGTGGGTGGGTTCGAAGGGCTCGCTCATGCTGGTGTAGCTCTGGAACATCGCCAGCAACTTCACGGCCTCCTGCTGGACGGGGGAGAGCCACTGCGCGGCCAACGGCAGGAAGAAACGGTTCCAGCTGTCCGTGGACACGGTCGGCGGCTGCGCGATCGGATCCACGCCGTGCTCGGCCCGGAACGCGTTGAGCGTGTCGCAGGTGATGCGGACCAGGTCCGCGAGGCGCATGCTGTCCTGCCCCGACGAGATCACCTCGGTGCGCGGCGACCCGGGCGGGGTGCCGAGGGCGGCGCCCGCGATCACCTCGGCGACCTCGTCGACCGGAGCGATCTCGGCGTAGCCGTCCGGGTCGCCGACGACGACCGCCGCGAGGCCGGAGACGAGCGCCGGGAAGAGGCTGTACGGGCCGGAGAAGCGGCCGATGGCACCGTCGCCGCGACGGCCCAGGACCAGCGGCGGACGGACGATCGTCGCCGCTCCCCGGTGCTCGCCGGCCACGATCTCCTCGCAGGCGGCCTTCGACCACTCGTAGCCGTTGCGGTACCCCTCGAACTCCTCCCCCCTGAGGTCCTCGGGAGCCCGTACGCCGCCCACGTACGCGGTGGAGACGTGCACGACGTGGGTGTCCGGGCCGGCGAGCGCGAGCACCGCCCGCAGGGTCCGTATGTTGGCGTCGGTCGCCTCCTGGCGGGTCATGGTCCACCGGGTCGACGCCGCGGTGTGCACGATGACGTCCCAGGGCCGGTCGGTGAGCAGGTCCGGTGCGGGTGCGGCGCCGATGTCCCAGGGGACGGGCGCGGTCAGGGGATCGGCGGCGCCGCCGACCGCACGGCGTGCGGTACGGACGATGCCGGGACCGGCGCGGTCCGCGGTTTCCGCGGTGAGGCGCTCGGCCACTTCGGTGCCGACGACGCCCGAGGCGCCGGTGACGAGGATGCGCATGGCATGGCTCCTGGGGTTCAGGTGGCGGGCTGCAGGACCAGGCAGACGTTCTGTCCGCCGAAGCCGAAGGAGTTGGAGAGCACCGGGGCACCGTCCACCCGGCGCGGCGTTCCGGCGACCACGTCGATCCGGTCGGCCTCCGACCCGGTGGTGAGGTTGGCGACCGGGGGCACGATCCGCCGCTCGGCGCAGACCAGGGCGATCGCGGCCTCCAGTGCTCCCGAACCGCCGATGAGGTGCCCGGTGACGCCCTTCACGGCGGTCACCGGCGGGGCCTGCCCGTTGAAGCACCGGTGGATGGCGGCGGCTTCGGCCCGGTCGTTGGCCTGCGTGGACGTACCGTGCGCGCTGATCTGTCCGATGTCGGACGGCAGCAGTCCGGCGTCCGCGATTGCCTGCGCCATGCACGCCGCAGCGACGGCCCCGTCCGCGTGCGGGGCCACGATGTGGTGGGCGTCGGCGTTGGTGGCGTAGCCGGCGATCTCGCCGAGGATGGTCGCTCCGCGCAGCAACGCGGACTCGCGCCGCTCCAGTACGAGCACGGCCGCGCCCTCGCCCATGACGAAGCCGTCGCGCTCGGCGTCGAAGGGGCGGCTCGCGTTCCCGGGGTCGTCGTTGCGGGTCGACAGGGCCTGCATCCGGGAGAAGCCGCTGAGCATGAAGGTGGTCACGGCCGAGTCGAAGCCGCCCGCGACGGCGACGTCGAGCTCCCCGTACTGGATCCGGCGGGCGGCCTCCCCGATGGCCGTGGCGCCGCTCGCGCAGGCGGTGGCGTAGGTGACGCAGGAGCCCTGGAAACCGAAGCGCATCGCGACACGGGCAGCCGCCGAGTTGGCCATGGTCCGGGGCACGGAGTGCACCGGCATGGACGTGGGCTTCGCGTCGTTGTCCCGCACGAGCCCCTCCATGGTGGGGAGCCCGCCGATGCCGGTGCCGAGGTGGACACCCACCCGGGAGGGCGGCAGGTCGGGCAGCGAGGCCTGCCGTACGGCGTCGGCCGCGGCGCACAGGGCCAGTTCCGTCGGCCGGTCGATCTGCCGGCGCTCGCGGTGGGTGATGTACGAGGCGACGTCGAACTCCGGTACCCGGCAGGCGATGTGCACGGGCGAGCCGGCCTCGATCAGGTCCGGATGCACCGCGGCGGTGGGGCGCGCCGCGAGGACGGTGTCCATCACCTCGTCCAGGGTGAGGCCGGCCGGGGACTTCACGCCGATCCCGGTGACGACCACGCGCGGGCGCTCGGCGGGCAGGCCGGGGGCGGGAGCGGGATGCCGGCGGGTCATGAGCGGCCCGCCCGGCGCTCCGCGAGGAAGGCGACGGCCTGGCCGACGGTCTCGGCGCGCATCAGGTCCTCGGCCGCGATCCGCACGTTGAGGGCGCGTTCGAGCTGGGCGCCGATCGACATCATCTCCAGGCTGTCGATGCCGTATTCGGTGCGCAGGTCGGTGCTCTCCACGATGACGTCGGGGCTGGTACCGAGCACGTCGGCGATGGTCTCGCGGACGAGACCGAAGAGGTCGTCGGGGGAGACGGCGGGGACGGTGGTGGGTTCGGTGGGGTTCACCTGGTTCCTCCGGTGGGCTGTGATGGGACTGCGGTGGATGGGTGGGGCGTGGTCGTGCGGCGCGCCGCGGTCGACGTGGCGCGCCGCGGCGGTGGGCGTCAGCCGGGCAGGCCCGCCGGGGCGGCTGCGGCCAGTGCCGTGTCGAGGATGTCGAGCGCCTCGTCGAGTTCCGCCTCCGTGGTGACGAGCGGCGGCAGCAGCCGCACCGTGGTCGGGCGGCCCAGGCACGGCGAGACGAGGAGCCCGTTGTTGGCGAGGGAGACCACGGCCTCGCCCGCCGCCCCCGGGGTGGTGAAGTCGATGCCCCACAGCAACCCCCGGCCGTGGTGGCCGGCCATCACCCGCGGGTGGCGTTCGCCGAGGTCCCGCAGGCCGTCGGCGAGCCGGGCCGACAACTTCGCCCCGTGCTCGGCGAGTTCCTCGACGGCCTCCAGGGCCGCAGGCAGCGCGGCGCAGCTCAACGGGTGCCCGCCGAAGGTCGCCGAGTGCAGGAAGGGGTCCTGGGCCAGCGGGGCGTACAGCTCCTCGGTGCACACCACCGCGGACAGCGGCACCACGCCGCCGCCCAACGGCTTGCCCACGAGTACGGCGTCGACGGGCAGGCCGTCCGCGAGGGCGACCGACCGCTCACCGCACCGGCGCAGCCCGCACTGGATCTCGTCGGCGATGGCGAACGCGCCGTGGGCGTGCGCGTCCTCGCACCACTGGCGCAGGACGTCGGTGCGCAGCGGTGCGGCGCCGTTCTCCCCCTGTACGGGTTCGAACACCACGGCGGCGACCGGCGCCGCCGCCAGCTGCGCGCGGACGGCGTACGGGTCCTGCGGGTCGATGTGGACCACGTCGACGACGGCGCCCCGCAATCCGGCGCGGAACAGCGGGCTGTGCGTCAGGGACAGGGCGCCCAGCGTCTTGCCGTGGTAGCCGCCGGTCACCGCGAGCACCCGGTCGCGGCCCGTCGCGAGCCGGGCGAGCTTCACCGACACCTCGACGGCGTCGGCGCCGTTCAGGCCGAAGTACACCTTGGGGAGCCGGTCGCCGAAGTACGCGGAGAGCAGCGCCGCCGCCCGGGCGGCCACCGGGTTGGCCAGGCTGCGCGTCGACGTCGGCATCACCTCCAGCTGCCGTGCGACGGCCGCCACCACACCGGGGTGGCGGTGACCGAGCAGGGCGACGGCGTAGGAACCGAAGTCGAGCGCCGCCCGGCCGTCGGAGAGGGTGACGCGGGAGCCCAGCGCACTGGCCTCCACGGCGCCCTGACCGGCGAACTTGCCGGTCAGCGCCAGTTTCGGGGACTGGTGCCGGCGGAGCTGGTCGAAGACCTCGGCGGCGGCGGTTGCGGGCGGGGCGGTCGTGGACGGGTCGGCCACGGGGGACCTCCTGGTGAGCGGCGGAACGGGGGACGCGGTGGGAACGGACCGGATCAGCGGGCGGCGCCGCCGATGAGCCGCCGCTCGAGGGCCTGGAGCATCTGCTCGGCGTTCTCCCGCAGGGCGGTGGCGGCGACGGGGTTGAGCATGTCGGCGAGCAGCGGTATGCCGATCTCGAACTCGACGGTCAGGGAGACGTGGCTACCGCCGTCCTCGGAAGGGCGGACGGCCCAGTGGCCCACGAAGTGCGCGAGGTCGCCGCTGACCTGGTGGAAGTCGAAGCGCCGGGCCACGTGGTCGAGCTTCTCCGCCTCCACCCACTCCAGGACGGAGCCCTTGAGGTGGACGGACCAGGCCGTCGTGCGCTCGTCCGGGCCGGTGCGGTCGACGATCGTGACGGACTGGACGCTGTCCATGCAGGAGGAGTAGCTCTCGACGTCGATGACGGCGTTCCAACTGTCTTCGGGGCGGGCGGCGATGGGGATCTCGACCTGGACGAGGGGCATGGTGGATCTCTCTTTCCGGTGGGGGAGCCCGTGGGGGCTCGTCGAAAACGTGCGGGAGGTACCGCGGAGGCGGAGGCGGAGGCGGAATCGGACTCCGAACCGTCCGCGGCGGGCCGGCCGCGAGCCCGTCAGGACTTGGGCGCCAGGGCCTGTTCGCGGGCCGCTTCCAGGGCGGGCGGCAGCAGGAGCCGCAGGACGGTGCGGGGCAGCCGTCCGGTGTGGTTGAGCGCGTAGGACTGCTCGACCAGTTCGCAGCCGAACTCGCGCTTGGGTTCGTACGCGGTCTGCGCGAAGCGGATGTGGCGGCAGCCGCGTGAAATGGCCAGCTCGATCGCCTTGTAGTGCAGGTTGTGGTAGAGCCGTGCCCGGTGCGCCAGCCCGTAGTCCAGGCCGATGCGGGCACCGACCGCGCCGCGGCCACGGAAGAGGCAGTGCAGGTAGCCCACGAGGCGGTCGCCCTCGAAGCAGGCGACGAGCCGCTGGTCGGTACCGGTCTCGTGGCCCTCGCGCGGGTTGCCGTCGGACAGGGCCCTGACGAACTCCTCGTCGAGGACGTCCAGGGTCTGGTCGGCCCGATCCATGACCTGCTGGTACAGCTCCATCATGGCCGGGACGAGGTGCCCGAAGTCGTCGAGCACCTCCATCCGCAGGTCCTCCTGCTGCTGGAACTTCCGTATCTTGTTACGGGCGTTGCGCCGGGGTTTCGCCGACAACGACGCCAGGAAGGCCTCGAAGTCGACCTGTCCCAGGGCGAGTTCGGTGTCGGGCAGGGAGGCGACGGTGAAGAAGCCCGCCTCGTCCAGACCCGGACGCAGCGCTTCGAGGTGGTGCGGGGCGAAGTCCTTGAAGACGACCGTGCCCAGCCGGTGTTCGCGGGCGTGGTTCATGACCTCCCGCACCAGCAGTCGGGCCACCGGTGCGGGGAGCGGCTCCTGACCCATGACGTGGCCCTGCCCGAGGAAGTTGCCGCAGAACAGCATCGGCACCCGCACGAGCCTCGGGAAGGCCCGGGCGACCGGCGCCATCAGCCGGCGTTCGCGCGGCCCCACGACCTGGTCGAGCCGCAGACCGCGTACGGCACTGAGCGGCAGCATCGCGAACGGCAGTCCGTCCCGGCGCACCAGCACGTAGGCGTACGCGTCCGGGCCGATCCGCGCGCCCTGCATGGCGGTGAACACGTCCTGACCCCACATGGGGTCGTCGGCCGGCGCCAGTTCGTCCCACACCTGCCGGGGCAGGTTCTCGGCGCGGTCCAACCGCTCGACGGTGTAGTCCGGTTGCCGCCGATCCCCCTCGGCGGCGACCGAAGCCGAAGCCGAGGTCGAGGTCGGTCCGGGGGGCGGCGGCGGAGTCGGGGCCGTGGGCGCACGGCCGGGAGCGCCGGATGCGGCGTTCCCGCGGTCAGCCGACACGGAGCGGCTCGCCGTCGAGCACCGCGCACAGCGGCTCGGCCATCCGGGCCCGGGACGGCGGGTGGAAGTTCAGGCCCGCGGCCGCCGAGGCCAGGTAGGTGCCCTCGTCGGAGCCGATGAACGACATGCCGCCGAGCGCTTCCAGGGCGGTGGCCGTGGTCCGCGCGATGGCGTCCTGCGCGGCGTAGCGGGCGGTGAGCGCGGAGACCAGGAGGGGTTCGCCCCATTCCGGGGACTCACCCATCGTCCGTGCCACCGCTTCCACCGCGAGCATCGCCGCGTCGACCTCGGTTACGAGCGCCGCGCGCACCGGGGCCGGCGCGCGGCCGTGCAGCAGGACGCGTTCCACCAGGGCGCTCGCCGTGCCCAGGTAGCCCGCAGACATCAGCAGTTCGAACCAGAGGAACCCCGCCACGTTGAGGGAGTCCAGCACCGAATCGGCGGTGACCTCGGTGAGCACGACCATTTGCGGGTCGAGCGCGACGTCCTCCAGGACGACCTCGTCGCTCTCCGCGCCGGCCAGCACGGTGCTGCGCCAGAACGGCCGCACGGAGACCCCGGGGGTGTCGGCGGGGACGATCGCGACCCCGAGCCGCTCGGCGCCGTCCTCGTCCGTCATCACCACCGATGCCGTCAGCAAGTCCATGGAATGCGCGAGGCTGCACGGCTTCTTGCTGCCGTTCAATACGACCTCGCCGCCGCGGCGCTCGGCCCGGATGGCGGGCCGCAGGATGGACTGGCCGGTGCGGCCCTCCGAGAATCCGGAGGCCAGCAGCATCTTCTTGCCGACGATGGCCTCCAGCAGCATCCACTCGAAGCCGGCCCCGTTCTTCGCGGCCTCCACCAGGCTCGCCACGGAGAAGTGGTGCATCGTCGTCGCGACCGCCAGCGACGGGCAGCGAGCGCCGACGGCGCGTTGCAGCCGTACGGCCCGCAGGGGATCGGCCCCGAGCCCGGTGTTCTGCCGCGGCACCAGCAGCCCCGCGCCGCCCGCCTCGCGGAAAGCGGCGACGGCCGGGCTGCCCGGCCGCTCCAGCTCCGCCAGTGGATGGCGGGCGAGCTCGGCGTCGAGGCCGGGAAGCAGTGCTTCCAGTACCGCGCGTTCGGTGTCCAGGAATGCCATGGGTTCAGTCCTTCGCCGTCGTCGTCGCGCCGACCGCGGCCCGCGTACGGGTCGCCGCGGATCCGGCCGTGGTGGTCAGGGGCAGGTCCTCGTACATGCGCAGGCTGAAGGACTCGCGCCGTACCGGGGTCCCCGCCAGGGCCAGGTCGGGGAAGCGGTTGAACAGTCGGCGGACGGCGATGGATCCCTCGAGCCGCGCCAGGGCGGCGCCGAGGCAGTAGTGCGGACCGGCGCTGAAGCTCAGCACCCTGCTCCCGGTCCGGCCCACGTCGAACCGGTGCGGGTCGGGGAACTGCGCCGGGTCACGGTTGGCGGCGGCCAGCACGGTGGTCACGTTGGCGCCGACCGGTACGGTCACCCCGCGGATCTCCGTCTCCTCGGAGGCGATCCGCTCGGTCATCTGGACGGGCGTGTCCCAGCGGAGCGCTTCGTCGACGGCCTGCGCCGCGAGCGCGGGGTCGGCCTTCAGCGCGGCCAACTGCTCGGGGTGGGTGAGCAGGGCGTGGGCGGCGATCCCCAGCATGGCGGCGGTCGTCTCGAAACCGGCGACGAAGGTGAGGATCAGGGTGTCGACGACCTCCTTCCTGCTCAGCCGTTCCTGGCCCACTCCGGTCTCCAACAGCACCGTGGCGAGGTCCTCGCGCGGCTCGACGGTCCGCCGCCGGAGCAAGTCCTCGAAGTAGATCCGGAGTTCGGTCACCGCGGCGTCGGCGCGGGCCCAGTCCTCATCGGTGCGCACCGGCTCCAGCAGTCGGCTGGCGTCGCCGCCCAACCGCTGGAACCGAAGCCGGTCCTCGGCCGGAACGCCGATCAGCTCGCCGACGACCGCGACCGGCAGCGGATACCCCACCAACTCCTGGAAGTTGGCGGCGGAGCCGTCCGCCGTGGCCGCCGCGAAGTCGTCGAGGAGGGAGTCGGTGAGCTCCTCGACCGCCTTGCTCAGAGCGGCTACCCGGCGCGGGGTGAACCCGGCACCGATCAGCCGGCGCAGCCGGGTGTGGTCGGGCTGGTTGGCGCGGAGCATCGAGGCGTAGAAGAAGTCGGCGGCCGGGTGTTCGCGCCAGTCCGGCAGGTTGTCCTCGCACCAACTCAGGTCGGGAGTGCGGAACGAGGTGTCCGTCAGCACGCCCTGGCAATCGGCGTACGTCGTCAGGAAGTAGGTGTCGAGGTCCTTGTCGTAGTAGACCGGAAAGTTCTCGCGCAGCGCCTCCAGCGCCACGAACGGGTTGTCCCGACCTTCCGGTGTGAACAGGGAGAAGAGCAGAGCCTGGGGGTCCAAGGGGGAGTCCTCAGCAGATCGGCGTGCGGCCCGGGATGCCGCGGTGTGCCCGGGCCGCCCCCCGGCAGGGATCTCCGAAGGGGGAGGAAATCCGTGCGGGGGGCGGTGACAAGAGCCTGTCACCGCCCTGCTCGCGCGACGTCAACAGCGCATCAACCGGACGTCAACGGCGCCCGTGCCGGGCCCGGTTCGTAGGGGTGTGCCGCGCCTTCGAGCTGCCGCGCCTCACCCGGCGCCGGGCTGCGCCTCACCGAGGCCGAGTTGCGCCTCACCCCGCCACCGAGCCGCGCCTCACCCGGCGCCGAGCTGCGCCTCGACGTCCGCCGCGTCCGGCATGCCCAGGTCCCGGAAGAGCTGCAACGCCTGCCTTCGGTAGTACGCCGCCTGTCCCGGACGGCCCAACGCGTCGACAGCGTTGCCCAGTTGGGTCAGCGCGCGACCGAGCAGGTACGCGTCACCGTGCAGGGTGGCGACGTCCCGGGCCTCCGTGGCGTGCGCCACGGCCTCCTCGTGCCGGCCCAGCAGGTTGAATGCCTCGGCGAGCCCGCCCAGTACCAGTGCCTCCCGGAAGGTCGATCCCGTCGTGCGCCACAGCCGCAGACTGGTGCGCATGCACGCCAGCGCCTCGTGCCGCTGACCCGTGTACAGCAGGACCTGCCCGAGCGAGCGCAACGCGTTGGCCTCACCGGGGGCGTCGCCGCAGGACCGCGCCAGCGCGACGGCGGTGCGGCCCGACCGTACGGCCTCCTCGGCGCGCCCGGTGGCCAGTTGAGCCAGTCCGAGGAAGCCGAGGGTGACGGACTCGCAGGCCGGGCTGCGCGGTTCCAGACTGAGCGGAAGCGCCTCGGTGAGGAGGCGCACGGCCGTCGGGAAGTCCCGTCGGGCCAGAGCGCAGCCACCCAGGGCGTTCAACGCGTGAGCGAGCAGCGGCCACCGCTCCTCACGGCGGAACACATCGGCCGCGGTGCGCAGGTGCGGCAGGGCGCGGCCCATCGCGAAGCGGATGGCGAAGGAACCGCCCAGCATGAAGTGCGCGATCCCGCCGGCGACCGCGTCCTGAGACCGCTCCGCCGCCGCCAACACGGCGCGCGCGGCCCGTTCCAGGTTCCGGGTACCGGTGCTGTCGCGCCCCAACGGATCGGTGGCCAGCAGCAGGTGCGCGCAGATCGCGGCCGGCACCTCCGCGAAGCCGGCGGCCTGTTCGACGAGCGTGAGCAGGTGCAGCCGTTCGTCGTCCAGCCAGGTGGTGGCCTCCGCCGGTGAGGCGAACCGGCGCTCGTGGCGCGCGCCACCGCCGGAACGGTCCGCGGACGCCCGCGTCCGGGAGCCGGTCTCCGCGGCCGGTGCGTCGCCGGCGGGGAACGGGTCGCCGGCGGTCGCGGCCCGGTAGGCCTCGCGCGCCATGTCGGTGTAGGTGTCCAGCAACCGCAGCATCGCCGCTCCGCGCCGGGCCGCGGGCACCTCCTCGGCTCCGGACGTCCGGGCGAACAGGCGCAGCAGGTCGTGGTAGCGGTAGCGGCCCGGCGCCGGCGACTGGAGGAGGCTGGCGTCGACGAGTGCCTCGCACAGGACTTCCGCCTCCCCCCGGGGCCGGTCGAGCAGCGCGGCGGCGCTCATCCCGCCCAGTTCCGGAAGGTCGGGCAGGGCCAGCAGCCGGAACGCCCGCAGCTGCTCCGGGGTGAGCAGCGCCGTACCGAGCCGGAAGGTGGCCTCCACGGCGCCCCCGTCGCCGCTGAGCTCCGCCAACCGCCGCCGCTCGTCCGCGAGTCGCCGGGCGGTCTCCGCGACGGACAGGGCCGGGCAGCCGGCCATCCGGGCCGCGACGACGCGGAGGGCCAGCGGCAGCCGTCCGCAGTCGGCGACCAGGGCCCGGGCGGCCTCCTCCTCACGTCGTACGCGTTGCTCCCCGACGAGCCGGACCAACAGGTCCAGGGCCACACCGTCGGCCAGCTCGTCCAGGTGCACCAGGGTCGCGCCGCCCAGGTTGCCGAACCCGGTGAGCCACGTCCTGCTGGTCACCAGGAGACCGCAACCGGGTCCGGTCGGCAGCAGATCGCGGATCTGGTCCAGGTCGCGGGCATTGTCGAGGACGAGGAGGACGCGCCGGTCCGCGAGCAGCGCGTGATGGAGTGCGACGCGCTCGGCGGTATCCGCCGGGAGCTGCGCCGGTGTCACCCCGAGGGCCCGCAGCAGGTCGCCCAGGACCTCGTGGGGATCGGCCGGCCTGGCGTCCATGCCGCAGAGGTCGACGAAGAACACCCCGTCGGGGAAGCGCGAGGCCGCCTCGTGCGCCACGCGCACGGCCAGAGCCGTCTTGCCGACGCCGCCCATCCCGCTGATCGCGCCCAACGCCGCGACCGAACCGCCCTCCAGGACCTGCCGCAACCGCGCGACCTCCGCGTCACGCCCGACGAGGTCCGCCGGGTCGGGAGGCAGGCCCAGCGCCGATGAGGTCAAGGCCGTGGCGGTCGGTACGGGGGCGGTCGCTGCCGGCGGGGGTTGACCGGCTCCCGAACCCTGCTCCCGTGCCGCCGCGTCGACCGTGACGACCGGTGGGTGCTCGGTGCTCGCCGGCCCGGCGGCGTCGTCGTCCAAGGCTCCCGGACCGGCCAGGATGCGCCGGCGTATCCGGTCCAGTCCCGCCCCGGCGCCGGCTCCGTCCGCACCCCGCAGGGCTTCGTGGGCGCGGTCGTGCACGTCCAACGCCTCGGTCTGACGCCCGGTCTCGTACAGCGCGGTCATCAGGAGTTCCTGGAGCCGTACGCGTCGCGGGTGGGCCTGCGCGGGCCCGCGCAGCTCCTCCACGGCCCGTGCGTGGCCCCCGAGCAGCAGCGCCACCTCCCACCGGTCCTCCAGGACCGCCAGCCGTCGCTCGCGCAGCGCGGAACGCTGGGCGGCCGCGAACGGACCGGGCACCCCGGACAGGGGTTCGTCCCCGTCCCACAGCCCCAGCGCGGAGTCGTACAGCGCGAGGGCGTCACCGGGCCGCCCCGCGAGCACGGCCCGGGCGGCGCTGCCCGCCCGCCGGTCGAAGACGGTCAGGTCCAGGGCGTCGGGCAGCAGGTGGAGGGCGTATCCGTTCGGGCGGGAGACCAGCACCCGCGCCGTGGTGCGCGGCGCCCGCCCGGGTTCGACCACGCGGCGCAGGGCGGCGACGTGGCCGCGCAGGGCCCCGGGCGCCCCACCGGGAGCGGCGTCGCCCCAGACGGCGTCGATGAGGGCCTGCGTACTGCCCCTTCGGCCGTGGCGCAGCAGCAGAGCGGTGAGCAGGGCCGCCGCCAGGGGCGGCCGTACGTCCGTCTCGACCCCCGCGCTGCGCACGCGCAGCGGACCGAGCACCCGGAAGGACAGGGCGGGCGGTGGCGGATCAGAGGCGTGGAGCGGGGTGGCGGCGGGACGGTGAGCGGCAGACATGGGGGAGCTTCTCCAGCGGGGGTGTCGGAAGGGACAGCGACGGGCTTGCCGTCGCACGCGGGGACCGGTCGGGGTCGGGGTCGCGGTCGGTCTCGCGACGCGGAGTGCGCGGAGCGAGGCGAGGTGCGACGGGCTGTGACGAGGTGCGGTGGCGGCGCGGGGGGTACGGGGCGCCGCGCACGCGGCGTCGCCCGGCGCGCGGTGGCACGCCGAGCGGGTACGAGGGCCCACGGGCGGACGGGCGGACGGGCCCGCCCGGGTCAGGAGGCCAGGCCCTCCCGCAGGCCGCGCGGCGGCCGGAACGACCGGCTGCCGAGGCGGGTGTCTGCCCCGTCGGCGGCGAAGAGCATCGCCACGGGCCGGTCCCCGTCGGCGCGCGGAGCCGGTTCGTCCCGGTGGACGGACACGGCGAACTCACGGAGCAGGCCGTGCACGTGGTAGCGGCCGGGGTGCGTGGATTCCAACCAGCTGCGGTCCACCAACTCCTCGCACAGGGCGCGGGCCTCGTCCGTGGGGACTCCCAGGGCCGGCGCCACCGCCGTCGGCCCGAACCGGCCGTCCGGCTCCCGCAGCAGTGCCACCCGGGCGAACACCGACCGCAGCGGAGCGGGCAGGCATCGGTACTCCCGCTGGAACGCCTCCCGCACGGAGAGGTCCGCGATACCGAGCACGGTCAACCGGTGGCGACCGCGCAGCGCGCCCACCACCGAGGCGACGGCCCACGCCGGCCGGGTGGCGAGCCGCATCGCCGCGATCCGCAGGGCCAGCGGCAACCCTGCGCAGAGGTCGACCAACTCGGAGCAGGCCTGGGGTTCCGCCGCCACGCGGTCCGCACCGATCGCCGTCTCCAACCAGGTCAACGCCTCGGCGCGGCAGAGCACGTCCAGGTGGGTGTGGTGGGCGCCGGCGAGACCGGACGGCCGGGTGGTGCTCGTGATGAGTACGGAGCAACCCGAACCGCCGGGCACCAGGGCGTCGACCGCCGCCGGATCCGCCACGTTGTCCAGGACCACCAGGACGCGACGCTCGGCGAGGTCCGACCGGTAGAGCGCGATCCGGTCGGCCTGCTGCTCGGGCACCGCCCGGCCGGCGTCCCCGAGCGCGCGGAGGAAGGACTCCAGGACCGTGGCCGGCCGCACCGCACTGCCGTCCGGGGCGCGCAGGTCGGCGTGGAGCTGGCCGTCGGGGAAGTGGCCACGTACCCGGTGCGCGGCGTGCACGGCGAGCGCGCTCTTGCCCGTGCCGGTCGAGCCGGACACGACGACGACCGGAGCCGGTCGGGCCGCGCCCGGCGCCGGCGGGCCCGTCCGCACGCCGGTCAGCGCGCCGGTCAGCCGCACGAGCGCCTCGCCCCGACCCGTGAAGTCGGCCAGATCACGTGGTAGTTGGGCCGGCCTTCGGAAGCCGTCCGGCGCCGATCGCAATCCGGGCCGCGGGGTGCCACCTGCGGGGGTCGGGGCGGCGGGCCCCTCGCACGGCCCCTCGCAGGCCGACGCTCCCGCGGTCAGGTCGCTTCCGGTGGCGCGCCCGCCCGGACCGCCCGCGCCGCCGACACCGCCCGCGCCGCCGACACCGGCCGCACCGCTCGTACCGCCCCGGCCGCTCGTACCGCACGCGATGCCCTCGGCCATCGCGGCCATCTCGCGGCCCGGGTCGATCCCGAACTCCGCCGCCAGCAGCCGTCGCGTCCGCTCGTGGACGGCCAACGCCTCCGCGTCCTGCCCGCTCAGCACGTACGCCCGCATGAGCAGGGCGCCCAGTCGCTCCCGCAAGGGATGGTGCTCGGTCAACGCGCGTAGCTCAGCCAACGCCGTTATGTGGTCGCCCAGTTCCACGTCCAGGGTGAGGCGTGACTCCAGGGCGGCGAGCCGCAGTCCGGCCAGCCTGCTCCGCTCTGCCTCGATACCCGGGCCTCCCAACTCGGTCAGGGGCTCGTCCCCCCACAGGGCGAGAGCGCCGCGCAACAGCACCCGCGCCTCCTCGGGCCGGCGCGCCGCCCGGGCGAGTTCGGCGGCTGCCGCGTCCCGCTGGAACAGCCCGAGGTCCACCGCCTCCGGCGCCACCCGCAGGGCGTAAGCACCGTGTTCGGAGACCAGCACCCGCGGCCCGTCGCCCGCGGGGTCCGGAGTCTCGATCTCCTTGCGCAGCCGCGAGACGTACGTGCGCAGCGAGCCCACGGCGCGGGCCGGCGGCAGGTCGCCCCAGATGTCGGCGACCAGGGTGTCGACCGGCGCCGGCCGGCCCTGGCGCAACAACAGCAGTGCCAGCAGGGTCCGCTGCTGGCGCGAACCCAACTCCAGTTCCCGCGGACCGCGCCAGGCCCGCAGGCGGCCGAGCAGCGTGAACCGCAGGGATATCGCGTCGGTGTTCATGTCGTGCCCCATGCCCTCGTACTTTCCGGCCCGGCCCCGCCGGGCCTGCTCCTGTGCCCCGCGGGGAAGGAGTGCGAAGTGTCGTGGGAGGTCAACCCCATTGACCCCACGAACACCCGGTGAGCCGCGCCGCATTCGGCCGGGACATCTGCCCCCGGCTGCGCGAAACCCTCCTGAACAGGAGTTTCTCCCATGCCCGGGAAGTGGACGGCCTAGTTCGGCCACCGGCGCGCCGCCCGGGGGCGCGGGCGCTCGGGCAGCCCGCTTCCCCGCCCCGCGGGCGCCCGGGCGGGGTTGCCGTACCCAGCCGGGCCGGCGTGGCGTTCCGTGACCGTAGCCCCGCCGGCCGCGCCCGCCCCAGGGGCGCGCCGCCGGGGCGCGGAGGTCGGCCGGATTCTTGCCTCCGCCCGACCGGTTACCGAGAGTAAGGAGCCTCGGGCCGCGCGCCGGCCGTCCGTTCGGTCCTCGACCGGCGTTCGGGGCAGGTCTTCAGGACCGTCCTCGTGTCACGATGGACAGGTGATCGAACCGCGTACGTTGACGAAGTCGTGGCGCCGGGGTGACGCCTCCTACCTCTCCCTCTGGTCCAAGGATTCGGTGCTGTCGATCGGCTCGGTGGGCTCCGTCCTGTCGATCGGCTCGGTGGGCTCGGTGCTTTCCGTCGGCTCGGTGGGCTCCGCCCTGTCCGCCGCCTCCATCGGGTCCTCGCTCTCCCTGCTCTCCACCGCGTCCTGGCTCAGTACGGGCTCGCTGCTGTCCGCGCGGTCCCGCTGGTCCGTCCTGTCCTGGCGTTCGCGCGACGGGTTCCTGGAGGCGGGCGTCATCACCGCGACCGCCGTCGCCGCGCTCGCCCTGCGCGCCGGCCGGCGGCCCGGCGGGGGCGGCGTGTCGCGGACCGGATCCGCCGCGCGCGGGGGGTGACCGTCGGGCGGCCCGACGTCGGACACCGCACACGAAGTACTCCGTGGGAAACAGGACCGGCCCGGTGCGACCGAAGTCGCCCGGGCCGGGTCCTGGTACGGGGCTCGCCGTGCGGTGGCGAGGGGGGCTTTGCCCGTGGTGCCGGTTCAGACCCGGCCGCGCCAGGCGCCGGTGGCCTCACCGCGGTTTTCGATGAAGTGCTTGAACCGCCGCAGGTCGCCCTTGACCTGGCGGTCGACGAAGCCGAGCTTGTCGCCGATGTTCTCCGCCATCCCCTCGGGGTCGAACTCCATCCGCAGCGTGACCTCGGTGTGGGACGGGTCGAGCGGGCGGAAGGTCACCAGGCCGGCCTGCTCGGTGTCGCCGCCGACGGAGACCCAGGCGACCTTCGTGTCGGGGATCTGCTCCGTGATCTCCGCGTCGAACTCCCGCTCCACCCCGGAGATCCTCGTCTTCCAGTGGGTCAGGGTCTCGGTCCGCTGCTCGATCGTCACCACACCGTCCATGAACTGCGGGAACGATTCGAACTGCGTCCACTGGTCGTACGCGGTACCGACCGGGACATCGACGGCGATGGATTCCTTGACCTGCGACATGGTGGACCCTCCTGGTCACGGCTGCGGGGTAGGGGCGCCGGCAGCAACGCTGCTGCCCGCCTTCGGCGCGCCTGCCCCGAACCGGGAGTCGGCACTCCCCGAACACGCGGACTTCCCGCATCCCGCCCGCATCCCGCCCGCATTCGCCCCGCTCGGCCCTGCCCTGCCCTGCCCCGCCCCGCCCCGCTCCGCGTCCGCCCGTCGCGTCCGCCCGGTCAGGCGGGGATGTCCACGACTCCGACCGGGGCCGTGGTGGGCCCGGTGGACCCCGCGGCCGACTCGACGGTCACGCCGACGGCCGTCGCCTGGTCGACCGCCCCGTCCAGGAGCTTGATGTGCCAGTTGCCGCCCCCGGCCAGCGTGCCCGCCGAACGGGTGGTGCCGTCGTCGTCGTACCAGAGCGCGTACACCTGGTCGGCGGGCAGTTTCGGCAGGCCGGTCGCGATGAAGGCGGCCCGGCTCTCGCTGCGGGAGACGATGACGCAGCCGGTGGCCCCGTCCTCGAAGCGCGCGGCGCTGACCCGGGCGTCCGGAGCCGCGAGTACCTCCGCCAGCTCCCGGGCGGGGCCCGCGGGACGGGACGCGGACAATCCGGCGCGGGCCTCCTCGGCCTCCTGGTGCTGCCAGAGGGCGATGCCGCCGAAGGCGGCCGCGGCGACGGCGCAGCAGGCGAGGGCCCACCGCAGCCGCCGCACCCGGCCGGGCGGCCGAACCGGTGCGCCGGCCCGCCCCACGGGGGCACCGGGGGCGTGGGACGGCGCCGGACCCGCGGCGGTGGGGGCGTCGGCGGCGGTCTCCTGCGGGGTACGGGCGATCCGCTCCAGCACGACGGCCCGCGACCGCGGAGGCGGCGCCACCGGCGGCGATGCGCACAGGTCCGCGACGACGGGAGCGAGGGCGGCGGCCTCGCGGCGGCAGGACACGCAACCGGCCAGGTGCCGGGCGAAGGCGGCTTCCTCATCGGGCGGCATCGCGTGGAGCAGGTAGGCCCCGAGGGAGGCGTGGGGGTCGGGGGCGATGCTCATCGGGACGCCTCCAGACAGCCGCGCAACCGGTGCAGCCCGTCGCGCAACCGGGATTTGACCGTCCCCTCGGGCGCCTCCAGGGAGCGGGCCACCTCCCGGTAGGTCATCCCCTCGTAGAAGGCCATCCGTACGGCCTCCTGCTGGGGCCCGCTCAGCGCGTCCAGGCAGCGCCGCACCCGTGCGTACTCGTCCCGTCCCTCGACCTCGTCCGCGACCTCGTCGAAGGGCGGCAGCAGGTTCAGGAGGGCCGCCTTCTCCTCCCGCACCACGCGCGCCTCCGCCGAACGCACGCGATCCACGGCCCGACGGTGGGCCAGCACCAGCACCCAGGCCTTCGCCGTCCCGATCTCCGGACGGAACCGGGCTGCGGTCCTCCACACCTCGACCATCACCTCCTGGGTGACCTCCGCGGCCTGGTCCTCGTCCCGCAGGACCCGGCACACCACGCCGGTCACGGAGGCGACCAGCGCGTCGTAGAAGGGGGCGAAGGCCTCCGCGTCGCCCTGGGCGACCCGCAGCAGCAGGGCGTCCGGCCCGTCGTGGGAGTCGGCGCTCACACCGTCCGAGCTCACACCGTCCGAGCTCACACCGTCCGGGCTCACCGCCCTGTCCGTGCTGTCCGCCATCTGGGGTCCCGTGCTCCTCGGGTGCGTGCGTCGGTTTCCGATCCCATCACCGTTGTGGACCGGGCGCATCCGGAGAGGACGGGCAACACGCCGACGAGGGCCCGCGGTGCGGGCCCTCGTCCAACCATGCGTCCTGCGGGTGGAAGCAACCGCTACCAGCGGTGCTTGTACGAGCAGTCCCAGTGGCCCTTGACCCACTGCTTGTCCCACTGGCCGGGGACGTAGACCCACTTCCAGTGACCCTGGTTGCCCCGCTTGGAGTCGCCGTGGCCCCCGTTGCGGTCCCGGTCCCGGTCCCCGTTCCCGTACCCGCTCCAGTTCCCGTTGCCGTGGTTGTCCCAGTGGTTCTTGACCCACCGCTTCTCCCAGTGGCCCTTGACCCACCGCTTGTCCCAGTGGCCCTTCTTCCAGACGCACCGCTCGCCGCGGTCGCCCGTGACGGACGCGGACACGGTCTGCGTCGCGGCGGGCGCCGCCATGGCGGGGGCCGCGGCGCCGAGTGCCGCGCCGCCGACCAGGATGCCGGTCGAGGCGACGGCCACCGCCATGTGTCTGACACGGATGGGAACGGACATGGATCCCACCTCCTCGCCCTCACCGCGGTGAGAGCAGTGGTTGATGTGACACATGTAGTTCGAAGCCGGCGGGGGGCGTGGATGGGATGGATTAGCCCGTCTTTTGTGGATGTGTCCGCCGGTGGACGGGGGCCGTCAAGAGCGTGCCGGGGGCCCGGAGCCCGATGTCAGGGGCGGGTGAGTTGGCCGGTGAGCTTGCCGTGGAGGTCGGCGCTGAGGTCGTTCAGGCCCGTGATCTCGACGGTCTTGCCGCGCTGTGCGTACTTCGCCCCGATCGCGTCGAGGGTGGCGACGGACGAGGCGTCCCAGATGTGGGCGGAGCTCAGGTCGATGACGACCCTGCTCGCGTCGGTGGCGTAGTCGAACCGGCCGACGAGGTCGTTGGAGGAGGCGAAGAACAGCGCACCGGTCACCCGGTAGACGACGGTGTCGTCATCGGGCCCGGCGGCGGCCGTGACGTCGGCGAGGTGAGCGACGCGCTTGGCGAAGAGCACCATGGCGGTGATCGACCCGAGCACGACGCCGACGGCGAGGTTGTGGGTGGCCACCACGGCCGCCACGGTGATGACCATGACCGCGATCTCAGCCGCGGGCATCCGGGCCAGGGTCCTCGGGGCGATCGAGTGCCAGTCGAAGGTCGCGAACGAGACCATGATCATGACGGCGACGAGGGCGGCCATCGGAATCTCGGAGACGACCGGACCGAACACGACGCACAGCACCATGAGGAACGCGCCCGCCAGGAAGGTGGACATCCGGGTGCGGGCACCGGAGACCTTCACGTTGATCATCGTCTGGCCGATCATGGCGCAACCGCCCATACCGCCGAAGAACCCGGTCACGATGTTGGCGATGCCCTGGCCGATGGACTCGCGGGTCTTGCCGGAGTGCGTGTCGGTGATGTCATCGACGAGCTTCGCCGTCATCAGCGACTCCATCAGCCCGACGAGCGCCATGGCGACGGCGTACGGGGCGATGGTGGTCAGGGTGTCCAGGGAGAACGGCACGTCGGGCAGCCCGGGCACGGGGAGCGAGGTGGGCAGGGCGCCCTTGTCGCCGACTGTGGGCACCGCGATGGCCGCGCCGACCGTGATGGCCGTGAGGACCGCGATCGACACCAACGGCGCCGGGACCGCGGTGGTGATGCGGGGGAGGAACACCAACAGCGCCAGGCCACCGACGAGCAACGGGTACACGGCCCAGGGCACGTCGCGCAGTTCGGGGATCTGCGTCATGAAGATCAGGATGGCCAGGGAGTTGACGAACCCGACCATCACCGAGCGCGGGATGAATCGCATCAACCTCGCCACGCCCAGCGCCCCGAGGGCGACCTGGAGGACGCCGGCGAGGATGACGGCGGCGATCAGGTGTCCGAGGCCGTGTTCCCGGTTCAGCGGCGCGATGACCAGGGCGACGGCCCCGGTCGCGGCGGAGATCATCGCCCGCCGACCGCCCACGACGGAGATGACCACGGCCATCGTGAACGAGCTGAACAGACCGATCGCGGGATCGACCCCGGCAATGATCGAGAACGAGATCGCCTCGGGTATCAGCGCGAGCGCGACGACCAGGCCGGCCAGCACCTCGGTGCGCCACACCTTCGGATCGGACAGCCAGTCGGGGCGCAGGCCGCGCAGGCGCGCGGCAGGGGAAACAACCGCAGCAGCAGAAGGCAAGGAGGTCGAACCTGTCGTGCTCGGGCACGCCCCGTCGACGGGCCGGGCCGTGCTGATGGAAGCGGAGGGTCGGATCGGCCCCCTCGATCGGCAGACGTGGGGTAGCAAGCCGCTCGCGCCGACCATGAACCGTACCCCAGCGGGCACGGGCGGCCGTGCTGATGCCGACGTTGTCCGGCGACCGCGTTCGGCCCGTGGTCAGGCCGTGGCGGGCCGGGTGGCTTCCGCACTCAGAGCGCGGCCGGGCCGTCGAGCGGGACGTCCAGGCGTTCGGCCAGGGTGGTCAGGGCCGCCCCGAGGGGAAGCTCGACCCGGGCGACGGCGTACCGGTCGCCCCGCGTCGGGTCCCGATTGACGATCACCACCGGCTTGCCGGCCTGGGCGGCCTGCCGGACGAACCGGAGCCCCGACATCACCGTCAGCGAGGAACCCAGCACCAACAGCGAGGACGCCTCGCCGACCATGGCCCGGCAGCGCTCCACCCGCTCCGGGGGGACGGACTCGCCGAAGAACACGACGTCCGGCTTGAGGACGCCGCCGCACCGCGCACAGGGCACCACGCGGAAGTCCCCGACCTGTTCGTCGGTGAGGTCGGCGTCACCGTCCGGGTTCATTCCGGCGGCCACGGGGTCGTAGCCCGCGTTGACCTCCTCCAGCCGGCGGGCGAGATCGCCGCGCGAGCCGAGGTCACCGCAGGACAGACAGACGACCCGGCCGAGGTTCCCGTGCAGTTCCACGACGTCCCGGCTCCCGCCCGCCTGGTGCAGACCGTCCACGTTCTGCGTGATCACACCCGAGAGCAGACCGTGCCGCCCGAAGGCGGCCACGGAGCGGTGACCGGCGTTGGGCCGGGCCCGGCCGAACGTGCGCCAGCCGAGGTGACCGCGCGCCCAGTACCGGCGCCTGGCCTGAGCGCTCGCGGTGAAGTCCTGGTACGTCATCGGGGTGTGCCGCCGCAGGCTCCCGCCCTCACCCCGGTAGTCGGGGATGCCCGACTCCGTGGACATGCCCGCCCCGGTGAGCACCAGCACCCCGCCGGTGCGCAGCACGTCGGAGACCGGCTCCAGATCCGTGATGCCGGGCGCCAGGCCTTCGGTGGGGGTCCAGCTCAGTGTGGGGCGCATGCGCATGCCGCCAGGGTACGGAACGGGCCGCACCCGCGCACGGGGCCGGGGCGTCGGGTCCCCGTGCGCGGGTCCGGCGGGTGCGCCGTGCCCGGCCGGTGGGTCAGGTCATTGGGGTGAAGTCCCGCGAGGCGATGAAGGACGGCCGTCGGATCGGCGCCGCGAACGGCTCCATCGGCAGGTTCTCCACGCTGTTGAACACCAGGAAGACGTTGCTGCGCGGGTAGGGGGTGATGTTGTCCCCGGAACCGTGCATCGCGTTGCAATCGAACCAGGTGGCCGTCCCGGCCGCCCCGGTGAACTGCTGGATGCCGCAGGCGGAGGCGAACCGCGTCAGGGCCTCGGGGGAGGGGGTTCCGGCATCCTGCATCTGCAGCGACTTCTTGTAGTTGTCCTTCGGCGTCGCACCCGCGCAGCCGAGGAACGTCCGGTGGGACCCCGGCATGATCATCAAGCTGCCGTTGGTCGGGTGGTTCGGCGTGAGGGCGATGGACACCGAGACCGTCCGCATGCGGGGCAGGCCGTCCTCCGCGTGCCAGGTCTCGAAGTCGGAGTGCCAGTAGAAGCCGCTCGCGCCGAAGCCGGGCTTGGCGTTGATGCGGGACTGGTGGACGTACACGTCGGAACCGAGGATCTGCCGCGCCCGGTCCACGAGCCGCGGGTCGGCGGCGAGCCGTGCGAACACCTCGCTGATGCGGTGGACCTCGAAGACCGAGCGGACCTCGCCCGAGCCGGGCTCCACGATGGCCCGTTCGTCGGACCGTACGTCGGGGTCCGACACCAGCCGGTCCATCTCGGCCCGGTACTGCTCGACCTCGTCCGGGCCGATCAACTGCTCGGCGGTGACGAAGCCGTCGCGTTCGAAACCCTCCAACTCGCGTGCCCAGAACGGTCCGGGGGTACCGGGCTCGGACCACACGACGGGGTCCTTGCGTCCGATGAGGACTTCTTCGGAGCCCCGGGTGGGGTACAGGTCGGCGAGGGTGCGTTCGGTGGCAGTGAGCATGGCGTTGCTTGCCTCTCCTCTCGGGTTCGGTGGGTGTGGACCGGGTCGGGAACGTCAGACCGGATCCGGTTCGGTGAGCAGCGGGTACACGCCGTTCTCGTCGTGGTCCTCACGGCCGGTCACCGGCGGGTTGAAGACGCACAGGCAGCGGAACTCGCTGATGACGCGCAGGGTGTGCCGCTCGTGGCCGTCGAGGACGTAGACGGTGCCCGGCGTGATGGTGTGCTTCTCGCCGGTCTCCTCGTCGGTGAGTTCGGCCTCGCCCTCGACGCACACCACCGCCTCGACGTGGTTCGCGTACCACATGGACGTCTCGGTGCCGGTGTACAGGACGGTCTCGTGGAGGGAGAACCCGACGCGTTCCTTCGCCAGGATGAGGCGCTTGCTCTCCCAGGTGCCGGACGCCGCCTTGACGTGGCGGTCGGTGCCCTCGATGTCACGGAAGGATCGGACGATCACGGTGGTGCTGCCTTTCGTGGTGTCGGGTGCGGTGGCGTCAGGCCGTCTCGCGGACGGACCGCGCGAGGATGTCGAGGCCCTCGTCGAGCTCGTCCGCCGACACGGTGAGCGCCGGCAGCAACTTGACGACCTCGCTCTCCGGCCCTGACGTCTCGATGAGCAGGCCGTTCTCGAAGGCCCTGCGGCACACCTCGGACGCGCGTTCCTTGCGGGTGAACTCGAGGCCCCACACCATGCCGCGACCGCGGTAGGAGGCGCCGTCCCGCTCGTGCTCCGCGCAGAGGTCCATGAGGGCCCGCTCGATGCGGTCGCCCTGGACGCGGGTGCGTTCGCGCAGGACGCCGTCGCGCCAGTACGTCTCCAGCGCGGCGGTCGCCGTGACGAAGGCCGGGTTGTTCCCGCGGAACGTACCGTTGTGCTCGCCCGGCTCCCAGATGTCGAGCTCGGGCTTGAACAGGCACAGTGCCATGGGCAGTCCGTAGCCGCTGATGGACTTGGAGACGGTGACGATGTCGGGCGTGATGCCCGCCTCCTCGAAGGAGAAGAAGTCGCCGGTGCGGCCGCAGCCCATCTGCACGTCGTCGACGATCAGCAGCATGTCCCGTCGGCGGCACAGGTCGGCGAGGGCGCGCAGCCACTCCGCGCGCGCCACGTTGACGCCGCCCTCGCCCTGGACGGTCTCCACGATCACGGCGGCCGGGTTGTTGAGACCGGAGCCCTGGTCCTCCAACAGCCGCTCGAACCACAGGAAGTCCGGCGTCCGACCCCCGAGGTAGTTGTCGAAGGGCATCGGCGTGCTGTGGACCAGCGGAACGCCGGCGCCGGCGCGTTTGAAGGCGTTGCCGGTCACGGCGAGCGAGCCCAGGGACATGCCGTGGAAGGCGTTCGTGAAGGAGACGACCGCCTCACGGCCCTTGGCCTTGCGCGCCAACTTCAGCGCTGCCTCGACCGCGTTGGTGCCCGTGGGGCCGGGGAACATCACCTTGTACGGCAGGGCGCGGGGGGCGAGGACGGTGGACTGGAAGGTCTCCAGGAAGGCCCGCTTGGCGGTCGTCGACATGTCCAGGGCGTGCGTGATGCCGTCGCGCTCGATGTAGTCGAGCAACGCCCTCTTCAACACCGGGTTGTTGTGCCCGTAGTTGAGCGAGCCGGCGCCGGCGAAGAAGTCCAGGTAGCTGCGACCGTTCTCGTCGTGGAGGCGGCTGCCCTGCGCGCGGTCGAAGACGACGGGCCAGGCGCGGCAGTAGCTGCGCACCTCGGACTCGACGGTTTCGAAGACGGTCGGGATCGGTGCTGTCGTGGTCAAGTGGACCTCTCCTGTGGTGTGTGGTGACGGGTGAGTGGTGTACTGCGGGCCGACCTACGTGGTCAGTGGCTCGCCAGGGGTGCCGATGCGGTGGAGCACCTCCGCGTCGTGGTGCCCGGCGCCACCGGGGAAGTGCTCCTCGGCGAAGAGGACCTTCCGGGCGACGCGCGCACCGTGACGTTCGGCGTAGGACGCGAACAACCGCTCCGACGCGGTGTTTCCCGGACTGATGGTGGTCTCCAGGACATCGAGCGCGTGCTCGGCGGCGACCCGTTCGGTGAGGTGGTCGAGCAGGTACCCGGCGATCCCCTTCCCGCGGACCGCGGCGTCCACGCCGACCTGCCAGATGAACAGCGTGGCCGGCGCGTCGGGCCGCAGGTACCCGGTGACGAAGCCGACCGCCCGGCCGTCGCCGTCGCGTGCGACGGCCGAGCTCGCGGCGAAGTCGCGACACCACAGCAGGTAGCTGTAGGGCGAGTTGACGTCCAACGTCTGCGTATCGCGGGCGATGCGCCAGAGGTCGGGGCCGTCGGAAACGTCGGGCCGGTCGGCCCGGATTCCGGGTGGGGGAGTCGGGACGGGATGTCGGGGACGGGTGGCCAGATCTGGATGGGCGGCGGTCATGCGGGCCGAAGCTACCGACCATCTGCCCAAAAAACATGCCCATATGGGGTTCCGGACGCCGTACGTCCGTGTTATCCGGCGTTGTCCACGATGCGGACAACCCCCTCAGAGGCCCTGAAGGAAAGACCCATTCATCGGCATAAAACACCCCAAAACTTCAAAAGGTCACGAGATCATAACGTCTTTGCCCTGTGCCATATTTGCGGTGTGAAAGCCGCGACATTCGGCCGTCCCCCCGTTTCGGCTGGGGGGAACGGGACATGTGAGTGGGCCCCCTCGACCGCGCGGCCGACCCGCACCGCCACCTGGGTGCCCGCCCGCGCGTCGGACCACTGGGTATCCCGAACGATCAGGCGGTACAAAGGGGTATGACCGAGGAAACGCGCCCTGCGGATCCCCCGTGTGCCGCGAACGCCACCGAGAACGCCGACGACATCCACGCCGGACCGGCCGTCCACGCCGGACGGACCGTCCACGCCTCCGACGAGGTGGACGAGGTCCGGGACGTGACGCACGCGGTCCTGGCCGCCTCCGACCTGCTGGTCTCCATCTCCGCCCGAGCCCTGGCGGCCGCCGGGGACGGCGTCACGCCCGCACAGTTCCGGATGCTCGACGTCCTGGTGGCACGCCGACACGTGAAGCTGGTCTCCCTCGCGGGTCTGATGGAGGTCAACCCGTCGACCGCCATGCGCATGGTCGACCGGCTGATCGCCGCGGGCCTGGCGGACCGCAGACCCAACCGGGAGAACCGACGGGAGACGGTGCTCACCGCCACACATTCCGGCCGGCGCCTGGTCGAAGCCGTCACGGCCCGCCGACGGGCGGAGACGTCAGCCGTCCTCGCGCGACTCGACCCCGCCGACCGCGCCGCGTTGGTGGGCACCCTCGACGCCTTCGCCGCCGCCGCGGCCGGGCAACCCGGGCGCCGCAGCCCCCGATGACCTCGCGGAGCCCGCCGCCGCAATGGCCCGTTCACCCGGCGTGGCTGCGCCCGGGGCTTCCCTCCCGACGTCACGATGCCCCAAGGCGTTCGTCGGCCGGACGCGGGCACATCCCCGATCGCAGGGTCAGGACCGAAAGACGGCTCTGAGCCCGCTCCTTATCCCGTGGCGCCCCGGGAGTGGTGCGGGCAGAGTGGGCGGGATGAGAGACAGTTCCGGTCCTGCTCCTGTGGACCTTGATGACCGTCAAGCGGTTGAGCACGTCCTGGGGCGTCCCTTGAATCAGACGTGGCCGACGGACGCCCTGGCGCCGGGCAGCCGCGTCAGGGTCGTTCGCGCTCAGGACTGGGACGGGCCTTGGGAGGTGGAGTTCACCGGCGCGATCGACGCCATGGGAGCACCCGATCCCAACGAGCAGGCCCGGGCACTCGACGGCGAGTTGCTGTACTGGGTCGCCTTCGACACGCCGCAGCGCGACAGCGCCGGCGACGGCCCCTACCGCAAGGCCCAGATCTGGGGCCGCCACCTGAGGGCCGAGCCGGCGCCGGAAGCGTAGGGTGGCCGCGACTCCGTCCCGCCACAGGGGCCCCCGGCCCGTTCGCGGTGTCCGGACCCTTGGAGGGTGCGTGGCAGGATGGGTTCATGCCGGCCATCGGAACGACCGCCATCGTGATCGAACTACCGCCCGCCGATGCGTTGTTGCAGGTGGCCGTCGGCGTGCGGGCGAGCCTCGTACGGCCTGGGCTGCCCGCTCACGTGACGGTGATGTACCCGTTCGTGCCCGTCGCGGACCTCGGCGACGACACCGAGCGTGAGTTCCACCGGCTCACCGGGTCGATCCCGGCGGTGGACCTACTGCTGCGCGAGTTGGTGGCCGAGCCCGGGTTCGTCGCGGTCGAGGCGGCCGAACTCGCCCCGACCGTAGCGACGTTCCGGAACGCGTGGCCGGACCTGCGGCCCTACGGCGGACGCTACGGCGAGTCGCCCACCGCCCACCTCACCGTGGCACTGGGCTGCGACGAGGCGGAAGCCCGACGTGTGAGTGACCGGGTACGGGAACTCCTGCCGCTCCCGGCCCGCGCGGAGGCGGCCCACCTGGTGGCCCTGACGGACCGGGGTTGGCAACGGAGGACCACGGCGCGATTCGCCTGACACCCCGCCCCCGGCCCGGCGCGCCGGCGCCGCCGGTGTCGGGCGCCGGTCCGCGTCTCCCGGATCAGGATCCGAGGGTGGTGAAGAAGGCGCGTACGTCGGTCACGAACGCCTCCGGCTGCTCCAGCGCGAGGAAGTTGCCGCCCCGCTCGAGTTCGGTCCAGTGGGTGATGCGGTGGTCCCGCTCCGCGAAGCGGCGGATGGCGACATCGGTGCCGAGCGCGACGGCCACGCCGGTCGGGACGGTGCCGCGCGGCTTCGGAGCCCAGGCGCCCGCGTCGTGGCCGGCCTCGTAGTAGAGGTTCGCCGAGGAGCCGGCCGTGCCGCTGAACCAGTAGACGCTGATGTTCGTCAGCAGCCGGTCGCGGCCGACGGCGTCCTCGGGGAGCTCCGCCGCGGGATCGGTCCATTCCTTGAACTTCTCCGCGATCCAAGCCAGTTGACCGACGGGGGAGTCGTGCAGGCCGTAGGCGAGGGTTTGCGGGCGGGTGGACTGGATGGCGTTGAAGCCCATCCTGTCCTGCTGGAAGGCCTCCAGCCGGGCCAGTCGCTCCTGCTCGGGCCCGGTCAGCCCCTCGAACTCGGCCGGGTCCCCGGAGGGGAAGGTGATCAGCCCGTTGACGTGCACGCCGATCACCCGGTCCGGCGCCCGACGCCCCGTCTCCGCTGCGATCCAGGCCCCGCCGCCGGTGCCCTGGACCCCGTACGCGTCGTACCCGAGCCGCTCCATCAGCTCGACGAACGCACCGGCGATCCGGCCGGTGTTCCAACCGGCCTCGCCGAGCGGGCCCGAGAAGCCGGTACCGGGCGTCGAGGTGACGATGACGTGGAAGTCCCGGGTCAGCGGCCGGATGACGTCCACGAACTGGACGAACGAGCAGGGCCAGTCGTGCACCAGGAGCAGGGGGACGGCCGCCGGGTTCTGCGAACGGACGTGCAGGAAGTGGATGTTCTGGCCGTCGATCTCGGTGGTGAACTGCGGGAACTCGTTCAGTTCCGCCTCCGCCTTGCGCCAGTCGAAGCCGTCCGCCCAGTACGCGGCCAGGTCCTTGAGGTAGTCGGTGGGCACGCCACGGGTCCAGCCGACGCCGGGGATCTCGCTGCCCCAGCGGGTGCGCGCCAGCCGGTCCCGCAGGTCGTCGAGCTCCTCCTGCGCGATGTCGATGCGGTACGGGTGGATCCGGACGTCGGTGTCGCTGCTGTTCTCCATGGGTAAGACGTTAGTCTCGATATAGGCACGGTGCCTTCCTAATCACCTCACAGGCTTGGTTCCATGCTCGATACCTCCGCACGCCTCCTGAAGCTGCTCTCCCTGTTGCAGACCCCACGCTCCTGGCCGGGCTCCGAGCTGGCCGAACGCCTGGGGGTGAGCGGGCGCACCGTTCGCAACGACATCGACCGCCTGCGGGAACTCGGCTATCCCGTGGACGCCGCACGCGGGTCCGCCGGCGGATACCGGCTGGGCGCGGGGGCCGCGATGCCGCCGCTGCTGCTCGACGACGAGGAGGCCGTCGCGGTGACGATCGCGCTGCGGACCGCCGCCCAGGGCGCCGTACCGGGCACCGAGGAGACCTCCCTCCGGGCGCTGGCCAAACTCGAACAGGTACTGCCGTCGCGGCTGCGCCGACGGGTACGGACGCTCCAGGCGTACACCGTGGCCGTGCCGGCGGACCGCCCGGCGCCGACCGTGTCCGCGGACGTGCTGACCACCCTGGTCTCCGCCTGTCGGGACCGGGAACGCCTGCGCTTCGACTACCTCGACCACGCCGGCTCGCCGACCCGACGCGTCGTGGAGCCGTACCGG
The DNA here is from genome assembly GCF_042893755.1 of Streptomyces sp. NPDC001568. Taxonomy (NCBI): domain Bacteria; kingdom Bacillati; phylum Actinomycetota; class Actinomycetes; order Kitasatosporales; family Streptomycetaceae; genus Streptomyces; species Streptomyces sp. NPDC001568. The sequence continues at coordinate 58,358 of NZ_JBIAVF010000005.1, forward strand.
GCCGTGAACTGGGGGCGGCGCTGGTACCTCGTGGCGTGGGACGTCGACCGGGAGGACTGGCGGACCTTCAGGATCGACCGGATGCGCCCCCGCACCCCGACCGGACCCCGTTTCGTCCCCCGCGAGGCACCCGCCGCCGACCTCGCGGCCTACGTCTCCGGACGGGTGTCGAGCGCGGCTTGGCGCCATCACGCACGCGTGACCGTCCACGCGCCGGCGACGGAGGTGGTCGAGCGGATCAACCCCGCGGTCGGCACGGTGGAGGCCGTCGACGCCGACAGCTGCACCCTGATCACGGGCGCCGACACACTGCGCACCCTCGCCGTCCACCTGGGCCTGCTCGACTTCGACTTCGATGTCGTCGAGCCGCCGGAACTGGTCGCCCACCTGCGCCGGCTCGCCGACCGCTACGCCCGCTCCACACCCCCGACGGGCTGAGTCGGGCGGGAGGGCGGGGCGAGAGTCGACACGGGTCCAGCCCGGCACGCCACCGCGCCGGAACGCCTCGCACCGACGGGCGCCAAGGGGGACGGGCCCGTCGTGGAGGCATTCGTCGGGATTCGTTCAAAGGTCGACCAAAGACCGATCAAAGAAGAGTGCCGGATGACATTGTGGAGCGTGGATGCGCCTATTTTGGTCCGCTATGACTCCTGAAGTCGAACGTCATGAGGACCGGGGCCGGCGCTTCTTCGTGCGGGCCGCGCTCACGGGGACGGTCGCCGTCGGCGCCGGACTGGTCGCGGGCCTGCCGGACGGCAAGACCTCCGCGACGGACGGATTGAACGGCCCGCGCCCCACGACGCCCCTTTCCGCGTTGCGGGTGCTCGACGCGGGGAACCGGCGCTGGAGGACGCTGCACGAACGGCACCCGGACGAAACGAGGGCGGTGCGCAACACGCTCGTCACCGGCCAGCACCCCTTCGCCGTCATCCTGGGCTGCGTGGACTCCAGGGTGCCGCCGGAGCTGGTCTTCGACCAGGGCCTCGGTGACCTGCTGACCGTACGGTCGGCCGGTGAGGTCCTCGACGAAGCCGTGCTGGCCAGCATCGCGTACGGGGTCGTGGAGCTGGGCATCCCGCTCGTCGTGATCCTGGGGCACCAGTCGTGCGGGGCGGTCGCTGCGGCCGTGCACGCGGACGAGAGCGGAGCGGGGCTGCCCGGCCACATGCAGTACCTGGTCGATCAGATCCGCCCGGCGATCGACCGCACGCTGACGGGCGCCGCGCGGGTGGACGCCGCCGTCGACGCCAACGTGCGGCTGGTGGCCGCGCGCCTGGTCGCGGAGCCGGTCCTGGCCGCCAGGATCGAGGCCGGCGGGTTGGCCGTCATTCCGGCCCGGTACGAACTGACCGACCAGCGGGTCCACCTGATCGGCGACGCCCGCTGACGTGCCCGCCGTCGGAGTCCGGGATCATGGACGCACTGTCCACGCACGCACAGACCGGTCGGAGTGGTGCCACCGTGAGTCCCGAACCGCGCGACGACCGGCCCGACGGTCCGCCCGACCCCTCGACCCTCCACCCGATGCCCGGACAGCCGCGCGTCGTGCTCCTGAAGCCGCTGGTGACGTCCCCGTTGATCGAGGTCGGTGAGTACTCCTACTACGACGACCCGAACGATCCCACCGCCTTCGAGACCCGCAACGTGCTCCACCACTACGGGCCGGAGAAGCTCGTCATCGGGAAGTACTGCGCGCTGGGCACCGGCGTCCGGTTCATCATGAACGGCGCCAACCACCGCATGGACGGTCCGTCGACCTTCCCGTTCCCCATCATGGGCGGCGGCTGGGCCGAGCACTTCGACCTCATCACCGGACTCCCCGGACGCGGGGACACGGTCGTCGGCAACGACGTCTGGTTCGGCCACGGCGTCACGGTCATGCCCGGCGTGCGCATCGGACACGGCGCGATCGTCGCCTCCGGAGCCGTCGTCGTCGAGGACGTGCCCGACTACGGGATCGTCGGCGGCAACCCGGCCCGACTGATCCGTACGCGCTACAGCGAGGCGGACGTGTCCCGTCTGCTCGCCGTGGCCTGGTGGGACTGGCCGGCCGAGCACCTCACCCGGCACGTGCGCACCGTGATGTCCGGCGGCGTCGACGACCTGGAGGCCGCGGCCCCGGCCGACCCCCGGTGATCACCGGGGGCCTGCCGTTCCCCTACTGGCCCACGCGGCCGTCGACGCACTCGCGCAACAGGTCGGCGTGTCCGCAGTGCCGGGCGTACTCCTCGATCCTGTGGACGAGCAGCTCCCGCACCGCGATGTCGTCCTTCCCCAGGCGCTCGCCCAGGTCCGGATGCCCGGCCAGGGCCGCGTCGGTGGCGGCCTGCTCGCGCTCCAGATCGGCGTACGCGGCGTCGACCTGGGCCTGGTCGGCGACGGCCTCGTCGAAGTCCGCGTCGCGCTTCCCGTACAGCTTCGGCAGCGGATCACCTTCGATGATCCAGTTGTGCCAGTCCCGTTCCGCCTCGGCGAGGTGCCGCAGCAGCCCGAGCAGCGACATCGTCGAGGGCGGAACCGAACGGCGGGCCAGTTGTTCCGGGGTCAGGCCCTCGCACTTCATCCGCAGGGTCAGGCGGTAGTCCGACAGGAAGTCCTCCAGCGTGGCGAGCTCGCCGTCCGGGCTGGTTCGCGTGTCACGCGGGTCGTCGGCCGGGTCGACCCACATGTCGGGGTACACGGTTGCCTGGGTCCATCGCGCGGGTTGGTCGTTCATTCGGCGAATGATCCTCCACGAGCACCCGGTACCGCGAACGCATTTGCGGTTGCGGCCCTCAGGCGAACGTGTCCGCCAACAGTTTCGCGGTCTTGGCGATCAGGGTGTTGTCGCGGGGCGCGTCCGCGTCCGGCATCGTGGAGAGGATCGACACGACCAGCGGCGGTCGTCCCGGCGGCCAGGCGATGCCCACGTTGTTGTTGGTCCCGTACGACCCGGCGCCGGTCTTGTCCGCCACGGCCCAGTCGCGGGGCAGACCCGCCCGGAGCCGATCTCCGCTGGTGGTGTTGGACAGCAGCCACCCGGTGAGCCGCTCCCGGTCCTCCGGCGTCAGCAGGTGGCCCAGGGTGAGCCGCGCGTACGTCCGCCCGATCGCCCGGGGCGTGGTGGTGTCGGTCACCCGCGTCGGTTCGGCCGAGTTCAGGTCGGGCTCCGAACGGTCGAGCCGGGTCGTACGGTCCCCGACCGAGCGGCAGAACCGGGTCACCGCGGTGGGACCGCCCAACTCGCGGAGCAGCAGGTTGGCGGCGGCGTTGTCGCTCTGGGCGATGGCCGCCGAGCAGAGCTCGGCCACGGTCAGACTGCCGGCGATGTTCTCGGGACGCTTCGTGATCTCACCGCCGCCCGCGTCCGTGACCTCCTGCTGGGTGTAGTGGATGCGCTTGGCCAGGAAGGTACCGTCCCGGTCCAGGTCGCGCAGCACGGCCGCCGCGGCGACCGTCTTGAACACCGAGCACATGGGGAACAGCTCGTCGGAGCGGTGGAGCACGGTCCGGCCCGTTCCGGTGTCCCGCGCGTACACCCCCAGCCGCGCCCCGTACTCGCGTTCCAGTTCGCGCAACTGGCGCACGACGCCGGTCGCGTCCGGCGACGAGGCCGCACGGGCCGCGCCCGCCGGTAGTGCCACGGCCAGGGCCGCCCCCGCTCCCGCGGTCAGCAGTGAGCGACGGGACGGGATGGTTCCCGGGGTCTTCACGTCAGCTTCTCCTCTTCCGTCAGTCCTGTGCGGTCATGTGATCCAGAGACGCCAAACGTGATCAATTCGGTTCCCGCGTGGGGCCCGTGTTGTCACGGCACGCTCCGGATGATCCGTCAGCACACCTTTCCAGCACGGAACTTGCAGGTCGAGGAGCCACGGCGGCGTCCGCGCGGAAACGGCGGCCGGAGGGCGCCCCCCGGGATCGGCCGAAGACCGTCTGGTCCCGGTGAGGGGTCTAAGTGTGGAATGACGCCGATGCCGCCTATCGGGCGGTACGCACAGTCGCTCCACCCCGCGGCGGCCCACAGGCCGCCGCGGCCGACGACCAGGAGTTCAGCCTTGCGCCGCACCTCTCGCCTGCGTACGACCCTCCTCGCCCTCTCCGTCGCCCTCGCGGCAGCCGTGACCGCCGCCGCACCGGCCGGCGCCGCGCCCGCTCCCGCTCCCGCACCGGCGGTCGCCAACGTCGGACCCGTCGTGGTGTACCTGACCGGCATCGGCGGCGGGCCGCAGAACATCGCCGCGGCGGCCGCCTACGACCACCTGGGTCGGCAGGCCGCCGATGCCGGGTTCGCCGGCTCCCAATGCCGGGTGACGGAGGGTCCGCTCTTCACGCACGTGACCGGGAACTACTACCAGGCCATGATCAAGGCCACCTGTAGTGGCGAGCCCGCGGTCACCGCTCCCACCCGTAGCCTCAACCGCCTCATCGGCCCGAACGGCGAACACATCAGCACCGTCTGGAACGTTCCCCCCGGCTACCAGGTCGAGGGCAGCCTCGGCCGGCTCTACACCAGCCCGCGCGAGGGCACGGTGCCGCTGTACCACTGCGTCGTCCGCAAGGACAATTTCCTCTCGGGCGACGTCAACTGCGAGGGCCAGACGTACGTTTCGCGGCTCGGCTGGTTCCATCCGGGCCGGCCCGCCGACGTGGGCACCGCGCCCCTGATGCGCTGCATGGTCGGCAAGCACCGGGAGTTCTTCGAGTCCAACCAGACCGACTGTGAGGGCCAGGCCTCCGGGGGCCAGCTCGGCTGGATCTTCACCGGCTGACCCGCGCGCCGGGTCCGGGCGGAGGTTCGGCACTCCGTCCGGACCCGGCCGGGCGCGGTATCAGGAGGGCTTACCCGCGGAGAACGCCGTGACGGTCACCTTGTCGTCGCACTCGGCGAACACCCCGTCGTCCATGGCGATCTGGTGCGCGCCCGCGCCCGGCACGCCGAGGACCAGCGTGGGGAAGCTGGACGGGGTGGCTCCGGACACGCAGTAGCCGTCCGCCTCGCCCTGTACCTGGACGAAGGTGAGCTTGGTCCAGGCGCGGGCCCCCGGGGCCAGGGTCACCGGGCCGGCCGTCCCGCTGCGGGTGACCGTGAGCGGTCGGTTCTTGTCGGGGGAGCCGTGGCCCGCGCCCGCGACGGTGGGGAAGCCGGTCAGCGCACAGGGCTGCGACGAGGTGTTCGTGACCGAGACGACGGCGGCCCCGGTGCCCGTGCCGGGCGGCCGGACGTCGGCCTGGTGGGCCTCCGACACCTTGACACCGCCACTCGCGCAGGGCTTGGCCCCGCTCGCCGGAACCGACCCCGACGGGCTCGGCGCCCCCTTGCCCCCGCCGCCGGAACCCGTACCGCCGGACGTCGCACCACCGGATCCCGGGCCCGTCGGCGTGGCGGACGCCGTCGGCTTCGCCGGGCCGGACGCCGCGGGCGGCGTCGACGGGCCGGTGGCCGCGCCGTCCTCGCCGGTGGGCGTACAACCCGTGACCAGGGCCGCGGCCACCGCGGCCGTCGCCAGAACCACCGTGCCGCGTCGGACGGCTGCTGTGTACCGCATGGGTGCTCCCGAGGCTCACGGGCCGGTCCCGCACCGGCTCTCGCGCCGACGGACACGACCCCGCGCCGACACCCGGTTCGCGCCACGACCTCCCTGTGGCGCATTTGTGACACGGTCATGAAAAGAGTTCACTCACCGAACCATGTGATCTAGGGTCGACGGCATGACGCTGCCCCGCGACTACCGCGGCCAAAGCTGCGCCCTCGCCCGCTCGATGGAAGTCATCGGCGAGCGCTGGACGCTGCTCATCGTGCGCGACGCCTTCTTCGGCGTCCGCCGCTTCGGCGACTTCGCCGCCCACCTCGGCCTCCCGCGCGCGGTACTGACCGACCGCCTCACCACCCTCACCCGGGCCGGCGTCCTGGCCCGGGTTCCCGGACCCGGCAAGCGCGAGGTGTACGAACTCACCTCCAAGGGAGTGGAGCTGTGGCCGGCCGTACGCGCACTCACCGTCTGGGGGGAGCTGCACTACGCCCCCGAGGGCGGCGGCCCCCGAAGGATCCTGCGCCATGCGGGAGACGGCGGCGCCCTCACCGGGGAGGGCCGCTGCGAGCGCTGCGGCGTCCTGGTCGACGTACGGGACATCCTGCTCACCCCCGGTCCCGGGCTCCCCGGACCCGACCCGGCCGACGACCTGGTGACGGCGGCCCTGCACCACCCGCACCGGCTCCTCACCCCGCTGCCTCCGACCACCTCCACGCACACGCCCACCCCCGTCACCACCCCTGCCCCTGTCACGAAAGGCACCCCCACATGAGGATCCTCACGGTCGGCGCCGGCGCCGTCGGCGGCTTCTTCGGCGCCCGCCTCGATCGAGCGGGCCATGACGTCTCCTTCCTCGTCCGGCCCGCTCGCGCCACCGCCCTGCGGGCCCGCGGCCTGCGGATCGAGGGCCAGGGGGAGAGCCTGCGCCTGACCCCCGAGTTGGTGACGGCCGAGGCGCCGGGTACGGGCTACGACCTGGTGCTGCTGTCCGTGAAGTCGACGGCGCTGGAGGCGGCCCTGTCCGACCTCGCCCCCGCCGTCGGACCCGGCACGGCCGTGCTCCCCCTGCTCAACGGCATGGCCCACCTCGACGTACTCGTCGAACGCTTCGGGGCCGATGCGGTCCTCGGTGGCGTCGCGAAGGTCGTCACCACGCTGAACGACCACGGCGACGTCCTGCGCATGGCCCCGCCCGCCGTGATCCAGACCGGCGAACTCAACGGCCGTCCCTCCGCCCGGGTGGACGCCGTGCGCGCCGCCCTGACGGAAGCGGGCATCGACTCGCCGGCCACCGACGACGTGGTCGGCGCCATGTGGCACAAGTGGGTCTTCATCTCCACCCTCATCTCGCTGACCTGCCTGATGCGGGGATCGGTCGGCGAGGTCAACGCGGTCGCCGGCGGACCCGAGTTGGGCCCTGCCCTGCTCGCCGAGGCGGCGGCGGTGGCCGAGGCCACCGGACATCCCCTGCCGGGGGCCGAGCGCGCCTTCACCGAGGGCGTGCTCACCGCGCCCGGCTCGCCGTTGACCCCGTCGCTCTACCGCGACCTCGTCGCGGGCCGCCCCACCGAGGCCGACCACGTCCTCACCGACCTCACCGTCCGGGCCCGCGCCGCGGGCGTGCCCACACCGCTGCTCGACCTGGCCGCACTGCAACTGCGCGTTCACGAGCACCGCCTCGCGGCCCGGCGCGGCTGACCGGCCCGAACCGCCGGCGGACTGCGCCGGCGGGCTCCGTCAGTGGCGCGCCGGGACGGGACTCAGTCGGTAGGGGTCCCCGTGGGCGCTGACGGTGCCCGCGGTGGGCGGCGGGAAGTGGGAGCCCAGGAGCAGGACGTCGGTGCCGGCGAGGGACGCGAGCAGGGCCCGGCGCGTCGCCTCGGACCGTGCGGGGTCGATGTCGACGCAGCTGCCGATGTCCGGGTGCGGCAACTGGACGGGATGGTGGACGCAGTCACCGGTGATCAGGGCCGTGGCTCCGCGGCTGTCGAGTTGGACCGCGAGGTGGCCGGGCGTGTGCCCCGGGGTGGGAACCAGGCGCAGGCCGGGGGCGATGTCGAGGCCCTCCGCCGGGACGTCGACGAGATCGAGCAGCCCCGCGTCCTCGACCGGGTGGACGGAGTCGCGGAACATCTGCCGGCGTGGCCCGTCCATGGGGTGGGAGGCCCAGAACTCCCGCTCGGTCCGCGAGGTGAGGTAGCGGGCGTTGCCGAACGTGGGGACCCATGCGCCGTCCACCTGGCGGGTGTTCCAACCGACGTGGTCGGTGTGGAGGTGGGTCAGGATCACCAGGTCGACGGAGTCCGGCGGGTAGCCCGCGGCCGTGAGGCGCTGGAGGTAGTCGGTACGGAGGTCGTGCCATGCGGGGTTCGCCCGCTCCTTGCCGTTGCCGATCCCGGTGTCGACCAGCACGCGCAGCCCGCCGACGGAGAACGCGAAGCTGTGGCTGGACAGGCGGAGCGCGCCGTCCGGGTCGGCGAAGTCGGGTCGCAGCCACTCCTGTTCGGCGACGACGGCCGCAGTCGCGTCGGGGAGCAGCCAGCGCCCGGTCGCGGGCGCCAGGGGAACCTCGTCCACCCGGTGGACGGTCACGTCCCCCACGGACCAGTGGGGGACGCCGGCGCGGCCGATGCCGGCCGAAGGAGTGCTCGTCGTGTTCGTCGTGTTCGTCGTGTTCATGGTGCGGCTTCCTCGGCGCTGGGCCGGGGGGCAGCCCCCGGGAGTTAAAGCAATGGAATTGCTTTAAGTGAACGTAGCCCCTACGGTCGGCTAAGGCAAACCGTTTGCTTTTGGTTGCCCGGCGGGCGCAACTCCCCCCGCTCGCAGCCCCGATCAGGAAAGAGCGCCCGTGTCCGACGCCGAACTCACCCCCCGGGAGGCGGCCCGATGGGCCGCCCGCGCCGGGCTCCCGCTCCCGGACGACCGCCACGCGGCCGTGGCGGCCACCGCGAACCACATCCACTCCGTCGTCTCGGTCCTGCGGGAACTCGACTTCGGCGAAACGCACCCGGCACCCGGCCACCTTCACGCGCGGGGGGAGAACGATGCAGCCGTATGAGCTCTCCCTGGCGGCCTCCGCCCGGGAGATCCGGGCCGGGCGCCTGTCGCCCACCGAGCTGGTCGACTCCGTCCTGGACCGGATCGACGCCACGGAACCGCTCCTGGGGGCGTACGTGACCGTGACGGCCGAGCGGGCCCGGCACTCCGCGCGCCGGGCCGAACGTGACCTCGCGGCGGGCCGCGACACGGGCCCCCTGCAGGGGATCCCCATGGGCCTCAAGGACCTGATCGACACGAAGGGCGTGGCGACCAGCGCGAGTTCCCGCGTACGGGAGGGCCACCGGGCGGCCACCGACAGCGCGGTCGCCGCGCGCCTGGACGCGGCGGGCGCGGCGCTCGTGGGAAAGACGCACACCCACGAGTTCGCCTACGGCCTCACCACGCCCGGGACGAGGAACGCCCAGGACGCGGGGCGGGTCGCCGGCGGGTCCAGCGGGGGCTCGGCCGTCGCCGTCGCCGCCGGGGCGGCGACGTTCGCGCTGGGAACCGACACCGGCGGGTCGATCCGCGTACCGGCCGCCCTGAACGGCGTCGTCGGCCTCAAGCCGACGTACGGGCTCGTCCCGCGCCACGGGGTGACGCCCCTGTCCTGGTCGCTCGACCACGTCGGCCCCCTCACGCGGACCGTCGAGGACGCGGCGCTCGTCCTCACGGCCCTGGCCGGGTACGACCCCCGCGACCCCGCGTCCCTGTCCGTGGCCCCCGCCGACCCGTGGCGGGCCGGCGGCCGCGTCGCCGCCGAAGACCTGGCCGGACTGCGGGTCGGCGTACCGGGCAACCACTACTTCGACCACGTCGCCCCCGAGGTCGAATCGGCCGTCCGGCGGGCCGTCGACCGCCTCGCCGAGTTGGGGGCGGAACTCGTCGACGTCGAGATCCCGATGGCGCGCTACATCCGGGCCACCCAGTGGGGCCTGATGGTCCCGGAGGCCACGGCCTACCACGAGCGGACGCTCCGGACCGTGCCGGAGCTCTACACGCCGGAGGTCCGGCTCCTGCTGGAGGCGGGCGAGCTCATGCCCGCCGGCGACCACCTGCGGGCCCGGCGCGCCCGCACCCTCATGCGGCAGGCCTGGCTCGCGCTGCTGGACACGGTCGACGTCATCGTCGCCCCCACCGTCCCGGCGACCGCCGCACCGGTCGGGCAGGAGACCTTCACCTGGTCCGACGGCACGGTCGAGACCGTCTCCGACGGTTACGTGCGCCTCTCGGCGGCGGCCAACATCACCGGAATGCCGGCGCTGACCCTGCCGGTCGGACACGACACGGCCGGACTGCCGATCGGCATGCAGCTCCTGGGACGGCCGCTCGACGAGGCCGTCCTGTTCCGGACCGGGCACGCGTACGAGCTCACCGAGCCCGCCCGCGCCCTCGCGCCGGTGGGCCGTCCCCGGGTGCGGACGGAGGGCGCCGACGCCCCCGTCGGCGCTCGGGCCGTGCCTTAGGCTGGGGCGCATGCCCAGACCCATGGCCCGTCCCGGCGGGCGCAGTGCCCGAGTCCAGCGGGCGGTGCACACCGCCGTGCAGGAGCTGGAGGCCGAGGTGGGCCGCGGCGCCCTGACCGTTCCGCTCATCGCCGGCCGGGCCGGCGTCACCCCGTCGACGATCTACCGCCGCTGGGGAGACCTCCAGGAACTCCTCTCCGACGTCGCCGTGGAGCACCTGCGGCCCGACGCGGAACCGGCGGACCTCGGTGACCTGGCGTCCGACCTGCGTGCCTGGGGCGAGCAGTTCGTCGAGGAAATGGCCTCGGACGTCGGCCGCGCCTACATCCGGGACGCCCTCGTCGGCGACCCGGACGGCAGCAACGCCGGCCTGTGCTCCGCGTACGCCGCCGAATCGATCGAGGTCATCCTGGGACGGGCGGCCGCCCGCGGCGAGCCGGCCCCCGACGTCGAAACGGTCCTCGACGCCGTCGTGGCACCGATCATGTACCGCGTCCTCTTCCGACCGGGCCTCCTGGACCCCGCGTACGCGCGCCGTCTGGTGGCCGACTGCCTGAAGTAGGCGGGGCGGGAGCCCTCGCCGGTCAGGCGCAGGCGTCCCACGCCGTCAGCAGGCCGTCCAACCACGCCGGCGGGAGCTCGGCCGCGTCCCACTCCTCGCGCAGCGCGGACGGGTCCGTCACGAGCCGTTCCAGCACGGCGAGGCTGGTGGGTGAGTGGATCAAGGAGTAGCGGCCGTGGATCGAGATGGCGCTGCCGGGCCCGTACTCCGCGTACAGCCGCTCCAGACGGGCCCGGTGATCGGCACCGAACCCGGTGAGCTGCCCCGCGTACATCGCCCGCTGTCTGTAACCCATCGTGCCGAGGACGGCGGAGAGCACCTCCGTGGTGACCTCGGGGTCGAAGTCGGACACGGAGGTGAGGGACAGGTAGAGCGGGCTCACCGCCACCTGGGCCCGCTCCACCTCCATCCTCCGCACCCGCGGCCTGTCCTCGGGCGCGGAGACCGGCGCGTCGGAGCCGACGGCCCGCCGCAGGGCCCGTTCGGCGATGCCGCCGAGTTCGTGGACGACGTCGCCGGCGACGGCGCCGCCGGGCCGGCCGGATCCGTCCGGTTCGCCCCCGGCTCCCGGAGCGCCCGGCCCACCGCCCGTGAGCTCCTCGTACGCGCGGGCCAGGGCGCCGGCCTCGACGACGCCGATCAGCTCCTCCGCGTCGCCGGTGAAGACGCCCGCACGGGCGAGGAGCTGGAGGAGCGTCGTCTTCGCATTGGCGACGCTGGCCGCGTCCGGCAGCTGCGGACCTGCTCCGGCGGTGTTCATCGGATGCTCCTCAATGCTCGGGTGCGTCGCGCGGGTACGCGAAGTCGTTCGCCCCAAGGATGCGACCTCCGATGATCGCGCTGCGACCCGCCCCTGCGGCGCGGCGCGGGCGCGCTGTCACCCGACCGGTGGGCGGTCGCGTACGGACAGCCGTCCCGGCGGGCGTTCCATGACGGGGCGAGGTGCGCGAACGTGCCCGGACGGTGGGTGTCGATCAGTCGTCCGACTAAGCTTCGCGGGGCCGGTGGGTGCACGTGTACCCGCCTGTCCGTTCGTCGATTGTTCTATGCGCAGCGGGAGTTCGGCCGGTCAACCGTCGCGAGGGTCCTGTGCCCGGGACGGGTTGAGGTGTCGACGTCCACGTCGTTGACCGTGCGGGGAAGGGCGGGGGAGATGTCCGGAACATCCAGAACCATCGTGTCGGCCGTGGTCGAGCAGGACGGGTGCCTGCTGATGGTTCGCGAACGTCTGCCGGCCGGGCCGGAGCAATGGGTCCTCCCCGGCGGGGTCGTCGAGCCCGGCGAACTCGCGCACGACGCCATGGTGCGGGAGGTCCACGAGGAGACCGGGCTGACCGTCACCGGGCCGACGGGCCTGGCCTGCGTCTCGCAGCACGCGGTGACGGACGATCCGGGGTGGGAGGGGACCTGGACCGTCATCACCTTCCGCGCGGAGCGGCCTACGGGGACGCTGGGCCCCCGCGATCCGGACGCCGAGGTGCTGGAGGCGGCCTGGGTGCCCCTGGACGAGGCCCGGGCCCGACTGGCCGCCCACCCGTCCCGCCGGCGCAGCGAACCGATCATCGCCTGCCTGACGGGCACGGCCCCGCCCGGCGCCCTGTGGCTCTGGCCCGGCGGCCCGCAGGAACCGCCGGTCGTCATCCCGGCCGCGACGCCCGGGCCGTGGACGCGGGACCGGGCGGAGTCCGACAGCGGGACGGTAGGCGGAGGCGGCTGAGAGCCGGCCGCGATACTGGTCGTCATGCCGAACAGTCCAGGTACGCCGACGACCACCCCGTTCTCCCGGATCAAGGTCCGGGTCGGGGCCCTGGTCTTCTGTGGCGACGACGTCGCCCTCATCCGCCGCGACCGGGACGGCTCGACCCACTACACCCCGCCCGGCGGCAACGTGGAGGACGGCGAAGGCTTCGAGGAGGCGCTGCGCCGTGAACTCGCGGAGGAGCTCGAACTCGACGTGGACCGGGCCGAGGGCGGCGACCTCCTGTGGGTCGTCGACCAGCGCGTCAGCCGACCCGGTCCCACGCCGGCGCCGCGCAAGCTCCACCTGATCCACCGCCTCCACATCACCCCGGAGGTCCGCGCCGGCCTGGCCGAGCAGGAGTGGGACGAGCTTCCCGACGGCAGCCACGAACTCGGGACCGTCGAGTGGGTCGACTACCGCGAGACCGCGGGTCTCCCGATCTTCCCACCCATCGGGCCCGCCCTCGCGGCGCTGTCCGACCCGCGCGCGGGCGTCACCGACGCTGCCCTCGCGGCCGTCACCGACGAGAACTACACCTGGGTGTGACCCGAGCCCGGCCGTCGGGCTCGTACGCGGGACACGCGAACCCTTGCGGACCCGGCACACGCCGCCCGGCCCCGGAGGCGCTTGCGACGGCACGCGGTCGCCCTTTCCGGCATGCTGCCCTCATGCCCCACACGATGAAGTTGTGCGCCATCACCCTCGACTGTCCGGATCCGCGGGCACTGGCCGCGTTCTACGAGCAGGCCACCGGCCTCGAAGCGCATCCGGCATCCGACGCCGAGTTCGCGGGTCTCCACGGCGAGGCCGGCCTCTTCATCGGTTTCCAGCGGGTGGACGACTACCGGGCGCCCCGCTGGCCGGACCAGAGCGTTCCCCAACAGTTCCACTTCGACTTCGCGGTCGACGACCTGGACGAAGCCGAGGCGCGGCTGATCGAGCTGGGGGCGAGCAAGCCGGCGTACCAGCCCGACGAGGACAGGTGGAGGGTGCTCACCGATCCGGCCGGGCATCCGTTCTGCCTGGTCAGAAGCTAGGCGGCGGGACGGCGCCGATGTCGCCGGACCAGGGGAGGGCCGGGTACGGGTACAAATCGGTCGGCTTCGGGGGAGTCGCCGAACTACCCTCGGACTTCATGAGCACCTTGCTGACCATTCACGACGTACCCGTGTTCACCTGCGCACCCGACGGTGACGCCATCCGCTGCGAAGCCGATGCCCTGGACCTCATCGGCAACGCCGGTTACCAGGGCGCGCGGTGGGTCGTCATCCCCGCGGAACGTCTCGACGACGAGTTCTTCCGGCTGAGCAGCCGCGTCGCGGGGGACATCGTCCAGAAGTTCGCCAACTACGGCATGGGGCTCGTGGTCCTCGGCGACATCACCCGCCACACCGAAGCCAGTTCGGCGCTGCGAGACTTCGTCCGCGAGTGCAACCGGGGGCGTCAGACCTGGTTCCTCGCGGACACCACGGAGCTCCGGGACCGCTTGGGCGGCGGGACCGCCGGCAACTGAACCCCCGGCAACCGAACGCCCTGCGGGTGGGGCGCCCATGGGCGTCCCACCCGCAGGGCGTGGAGCAGCGGGGCGTGTCAGCGGGTGGCGCCGAAGGCCTGTGTCCAGTAGGAGTTCGGCTGGGCCAAGCCGACGCCGATCTCCTTGAACGAGCAGTTCAGAATGTTCTTCTTGTGGCCGGGGCTGTTCATCCAGCCGTTCATGACCTGCTCGGGCGAGCCGTACCCGTAGGCGACGTTCTCGCCGTACGTGCTCCAGTTGTAGCCGGCGCGGGTGATGCGTTGGCCCGGGTCGGAGCCGTCCGATCCGGTGTGCGACATGTTGCTGTGGGAGGCCATGTCCTGGCTGTGGTTCTGCGCGGCCGCCGTCAGCTTGTCATTGACCGTGAGGGCCGAGCATCCGGCCTTGGCCCGCTCCTGGTTGACGAGGGCCACCACCTGGGCCGTCGGCCCGGAACCCGGGGCGGTGGGCGGTGTCTGTCCGCCGGCGGGCTTCGTCGGACGGGCCGGCGCCGGCTTCGTCGGCTCGGCCGACACCGGGGGCTTCGTCGCCGTCGGGGTCCGGGCGGGGGTGCTGCTGGGCTGCGCCGGCGGTGCGGCCGGTGAGGTCTGGGAGACGGGCACGGTCGTCCCGCCGCCACCCGCACCGACGGGGTCCGTCGGCCTCGGGTCGGGAGCCTGGGTCCGGTCCTGGGGCGACCGGGTGGGTGAAGCGATACCGGGGAGGGGCACGTCGGGGACCGAAGCGCTGTGGGAAGGGCGCGCGGAGGGCTTCCGGGAGGCGTTGGACGAGCTGCCGTCCGTGTCCAGGCATGCCATGGCGGCGGTCGGTATGCCCACGACGCCCAGCGTCACTGCGGCGATCGATATCTTCCGGTAGCGCGTCGTCTTGCGGTGCCTCTGCATACGTGACCTGACCTCACTTGGTTTCTGCGAAGCGTCCTGCGTCCCTTGCTGCGGGAGCGCCGGACGGGCCGCCATTCTTAGAAGCCCCCCAACGGGCCGGCAAGTCTCGCCACCGGCCCGAGCGCCGGCGCCGCGCACCGGGCTTGAAATGGTCGGGCGATCGTGCCTGCCACGCGGGCCGAGGTCGATCCGAGATGGATGACGCGTCTTCAGAAGCAGTGCTGACAAGGAAAGTTGCTCACTGCCGTCCCAGCATTCGAGACGCCCATTTCGCCGGAGAGGGAAATGTCGACCGCCGGCGGGCAAATGGCGAAATGTCACGGACCCGCATGCGGTCGTAATGGTTCCGTGACCCGTGGAGGCTCTGTGGCGCATGTCACTGTTTCACCGCCCCCGCCGGCGAACCACCGTCCGGGAATCCCCGGCGGTGGTTCGCGCCGCGGCTACGCCCGGGCTTCGGCAGAGCGCCGGGACAGGTGGGGGGACAGCATTCCGCCCAGCGCCAGCACGCTCAGGCCGAACATCAGGACGCCCAGGGGAACGTGGGCCGAAGGTATGTGGGCGATGCCCAGCACCACCTGCACCGAGGCGAGCACGAGGAAGCCGGACGCGTACAGGATGGGACGCGGCGATCTGCCGCCCGGCCGCCAGGCGAGGACCGCCGCGAGCACGTACAGCATCGACGCGCCGTACATCACGCGTGAGCCGACATCGTGCAGTACCCCGCCGGTGGACGAGGACAGCAGCATCCCGGCGGTGACCGCTTGGAAGAACAGCGCCGCGGTCTGCAGGACGACGGAGACGCGCAGGAACGTGGTGAGGCGGTGATGTGTCGTCGCCGTCCGGGTGATGGCCATGATGTGGTCCCCTCTTCTGCCTCGCGGCGGTGGATCTGTACTGTCCTGCTGGCCCGACGAGATGGGTCCGCGAAATGTGAGGCGATCCGCCGACCTCACGATCTTGTGCGGTGTTTCGTCGAACCGGCGAGAGCGGAACCGGACGAGAGAACCAAGGAGAGGCCGCCACCATGAGCACCCCATCCGAGGCAGCGCACGAGCGGTTCGAGCCGGACCTGAGCACGGTCGTCGGCGAGCGGCGCCAGCTGATCAACCTCGCCTACCGGCTGCTCGGTTCGCTGGCCGAGGCCGAGGACGCCGTACAGGAGACCTACGCCCGCTGGTACGCGATGTCGCGCGAGCAGCAGGAGGCCATCGCCGCGCCCGGCGCCTGGTTGACCACGGTCGCCGGCCGCATCTGCCTGGACCTGCTCCGCTCGGCCCGGGTCCGGCGCGAGCGCTACGTCGGCGCGTGGATACCGGAGCCGCTGCCCGACCGCAGGGAGTGGATCAGCGGGTCGGCCGGCGTCGGCACGGCCCAACCGGTGGACCCTGCGGACCGGGTCACCCTGGACGAGTCGGTGAACATGGCCTTCCTCGTCGTCCTCGAGGCGATGACGCCCGCTGAACGCGTGGCGTTCGTCCTGCACGACGTCTTCCGGTACCCGTTCGCCGAAGTCGCCGCCATCGTCGGACGCACACCGGCGGCCTGCCGACAGCTGGCCACCTCGGCCCGCCGCCGCATTCGCGCCGCGCAGGCACCGGTGGCCGCGACGGCCGGGCAGGCCGGTCTGGTGCGGAACTTCAAGGAAGCCTGGGAGGCCAAGGACATCGAGGCCCTCGTCGGCCTCCTCGACCCCGACGCCACCATGACCGCCGACGGCGGCGGCATGGTCGGAACCGTCCTCCGCCCGGTCCAGGGCAGCGAGAACATCGCCGCCTACCTGATCCACATCGCCGACAAGGCACCCGGGTTGACGCTGCTGGAACGCACGGTCAACGGCATGCCCGGCCTGGTGGCCCAACACGCCGGAGTCACGGTCACCGTGGCGGCCTTCAACCTCGCCGACGGCCGGATCACCCACATCTGGGCGATCCGCAACCCGGAGAAACTCCGCCCGTGGACCGCCGACGGCCGGAACTGAGCGGAGCCGAGCGGAGCCGAGCGTATTGCGTGGTGAGCGGACCGTGCTGCGGCCCTTCACGGAGGCCGACGCGATCACCATGGCCGAGGTCATCGAAGATCCCGAACTCGTCCGCTACACCTTCGGGCCTCGGTCGAGCTCACGTTGGAGCGACTGCGCGCCTGGTACGGATCACGAAGTGAACAAGCCGACCGGCTCGACCTCGCGGTCACGGATGGCGGTCACCCTCGTGAGGATGGCCGGGCCGGTGTCGGCCGCGTGGTCGTACCGGCCTCGGACTTCATCGCGGCGGCGCAGCTCGCGACGAAGCCCGAGAACGTGGGTGCCACGACCCGCCACCGACACCACTCGGGGTCCGTCCAGTAGTCACTGCCGAGGACGCGGGGATCCGCTGGATCGGTGCGGTAGTCGAGGGCCAGGGCGCCGTCATCACCGGGGTTGCGGGTGATGGCGATCAGCACCGCCCGGTCGACGTCGAGCCACGGCAGTTCGAGCGGGGCGGTGCCCCTGCTTCCGCGGGCCTGGCGGAAGTAGCCGGCGTGCGGATCGTCGGCCACGATGTCCATCGATCGGGACGCGAACGCCATCTGCTCCGGGTCCCGCACGAAGGTGAGCGGGTCCCGGAACCACGGGATGACCTTCGACAACACCGCGTCACCCGGGTGTTGCCAGAGGCCACGGTCGATGAGGGAGATCAGTGGGGCGGGCAGGGGAAGTCCCCGGACTGTCGCAGGCGCCATGGTCGAAAGCTTCGCACGGCAGGACGAGCCGCCGTCGCGCATGCGTGCCGACCGGATCGCCGCGCTGCCCGAGGACCGGAGCATCACGAAGAACGCGCGGTCAACCACCCCTTCGCTCGGCTCGCCCGGCGCCGCCCGGCCGCCGGGTGTCAGAGCCCGATGACCTTGGCGCTCGCCGACAGTTCGTAGACCAGGGTGACCGTGCGGCGGCCACCGGGCGGGAGCGTCACGTCCCAGCGGGCGATGCCTTCGGCATCCACCGCGTCGGGCGCCGGGGAGCACGCTTCCCGGCGCAGGCGCACCTCCACCGCCGAGACCTCCGAGACCGGGATCCGCTCCCGCACGGCGACGACCCGGTCGTCCTGTTCGCCCGGCGCCGAGAAGCGGGACAGGTGCAGCCGCACCGTGCGGGTGACCAGGGTCCGCTGGGAGATCCCGACGGAGTCCCGGGACTCCTCGGCGTACCGGACCACCCTGTGGTCGTCACGGCTGCCGAAGGCCAGCTCGACCGGGGCGCCGGGGGCGGTGAAGTCCAGCGTGCCGCGGCCGCTGAACCCGCTGCCGCGCACCAGGTCCACGGGGCCCGCGAGCAGTGCGTGCCCCGACCGGTTGTCGCACCGCACCACCTGCGTCACCAGCGGGGACAACTCGGGCGAGCAGGCGTACTCGCTGCTCGCGGCGGAGGTGAAGGCGGACAGCGGCACCCGGTGGGCGCGGCCGTCGGCGGGCACCGACACCGGTACGGGGGAGCTCAGTACACGGGCCTCGCCCCCGTCGTCCACTCCCGGCAGGCCGAGCACGGGGGCCGGGCCGAGGTCGCCGATCTCCTCCTCGCGCAGCTCCACGTCCACGGTGCGGCGCTCGGCGGCGGAGCGGTCCTTGAGCGTCAGCCGGTCCTCGCCCAGCCGCGGCGGATCGGTGGCCTGCGCCGAACGGGCCGTCGACAACGTCAGCCGTACGTCGGACCAGTCCTCCCCGGTGCGCTGCCAGACCATCGCGTCGGTCTCCAACGTCAGCGAGTCGCCGTCGAGCACCGCCCGGTAGGCGGGCCGCCACAGCGCGCACGGGGTGAGGTGGCTCAGACGCAGCCGGACCGGCCCGGCGACCGCGGCGTCCACGGTCAGCTCGATGTGGCCGACCAGCTCGGCGGGCTCCTCCTCGGAGAGGCCCAGGGCCGCCTGGAGGGAGTGGAGTTCGCCGGACAGCGTGGCCAGTCGTGCCTCCACCGTGCGCAGTCGCTCGCCGTACGTGTCGCGTTCGTCGTCGACGCGGTCCAGTTCGCGGTTCCAGCGGTCGCCCTCGCTCTCCCCGCAGCCGGCGCCTTCGCCGATCTCCCGCAGCAGGTCCGAAGCGAGCCGGCCGAGGACGTCGAGCCGGGTCCGCAGCCGGTCCCGGTGTTGTCCCAGGGCGGTCCGCTCCTCCTCGACGGCGTGCACGCGGTGGCGCACGGCGGAGTCGTCCACGGTGGGCGACTGCGGACCGCGCGGCGTCCAGTCGCGCACGATCCGTACGTCGAGCACGGCGGCGTCGTGGTCGGCGACCAACTCGGCGTGCAGGGTGCGGTCGACGGCCAGCGCGGTGACCGGTCCCAGACGCAGGCGCTGCACCCCGGCTTCCAGATCGAGGTCGGCGGTGCGCTCGATGTGGGCGCGGTCCTCCAGGCAGGTGACGGCGGTGACGGGCAGGGCGATCGGCTTCGGGTCCGTGGACATGGTGTGCTTCAGCTCCTGCGGTTGCCGTCGACCAGGGCCTTGCCGGCCGGGATGCGGATCTCGTAGCCGCCTTCGAGGGCGGTGGTGGCGCCGGCGGGCAGCTCCACCCGCCAGACCCTGGTGCCCGGAGCATGGTGCTCCGGAGCGCCCTCCTCGGGAGTGGTCCAGTCGGCCCGTTCCTCGATGCGGACGTCCGGTTCGGAGGTGACGGGCACCCGCTCGCGGACCTCGACGGTGACGGCTCCCGCGAGCCGGTTCGCCACCTCCACGTGCACCCGGTGGTCCAGGACGGTGGTGTTGTTGCGCAGCCCGGCCGTCGACTCGCGCAGGTTCGTACGGCGGGTGACCCGGATGCCCTCGGCCGCACCGAGCCCCACGCGGCGGACACCGCCGGGCGCGAGCGTCGGCAGGGCGGCGGTCAACAGGAACTCGTCGTCGACGGTGACCTCCACGGGTCCCGCCAGCAGGGCCTGGCCGGTGGCGTTGGACAGGACGAGCGTCCCGTACACGGTCTGCTCGACGGACGGCACGCACAGGTACTCCGTACGCAGCCCGACCGGGATCTCGGTGACGGTGACGGTGTGCCAGCTGCCGTCCGACGGTACGTCCGCGCGGGCGGCCGCGTCGAAGCGGTGGTCGAAGGAACCCGCCGACTCGCGGGGCCGTACGGCATGCCCGGGCAGCGGCAGCGCGGCCACCGCTTCGGCGCGGCGGCGGTGCTCGGCCGCCATCGGGTCGACGGGCGAGTCCGGGAACAGCCGGCCCCGGCGGCCGACCGGCTCGTCGGGACCGCGCAGCGCGAGGGCCGCGTAGTCGAGCTCGGCGCCGCTCGGCTGCGGCGGACCGACGGGCGGAGCCGGTCGCTCCGGTGGCGGCGCCGCCGCCATGCCGGGAGCCGCCGGAGCCATGGCACCGGCCGCGACGGACCGGGGCCCGCCGGCCCGCGCCGACGTACGGGCCTGGGCCGGCTGCGCGAAGGCCGGTGCCCCGCCGGCCCGGAACTCGGGGGCCCCGCCGGGCACGGGCAGCGCGGGCGGCGGCCCACCGTAGGCCTGCGGAGCCGGCGGCGGGGGCGGGGGCGGAGGGGGTGGCGACGGTAGCGGCGCCGGGGGAGCCTGTACGGGGACGGCCGGGGCCGTCGCGCGCGCGGCGACCGGGGCCGGGCGGGGGCCCGCGGCCGCGTACCCGGCGAACAGGTCCGCGAGGCCGGCCGGAGGCTCCCGCCAGCCGGACGGGGCGGGGTCGGGCTGCCGCCGTCCGATCCGGACCGAGCGGAGCTTCGGCAGGTCGGTGCGGCGACGGAGGTCCGCGGTGGCCAGGGCGATCCGCACGCCCGACCAGTCCTCGCCGGTGCGCTGGGCGACCGAGGCCCGCAGCACCAGACGGCCCGTGCCGTCGCCCTGACGGTGACTGAGGCGGTAGGCGGGCACCCAGACGGCGCCCGGCACCCCGTACTCCAACTCCAGTTCCACCTCGGCGTCCGCGGCCCCGTCGAGGGTCAGGACCGCGCAGACGGTGGTCTCCACGTGCGCCGACGGCGCGTCGGTGGAGGCGCGCGCGAGCCGGTCCGAGGCGACGGCCAGCTCGTGCCCGGCCAGGGTCAGCGCCTCCTCCAGCTCGACCAGGCGGGCGTGCAGCCGGGCGAGTCGCCCGTCGACGAAGTCGGCGAGGTCCAACCAGGCGTCGACCGGCGTACGACGGTGCGGATCCTCCGGGTTGCGCGGCGGCGGCACCGGGTGCAGCGCCCGGACCTCCTCGATCAGGCCCGACTGCCGGTCCCGGCGGGCCCGCGCCGCCGCGTGCTCCTCGCCCAGCCGCTCGACCTCGCGGCGCAACGCGTCAGGAGCGCCGGCGCCGAGCGGCTGCGCCTCGACCTCCACCCGGGCCTCCGTCACGCGCACCCCGAGGGAGCCCACCACAGCGGCCCGCAGCGATCCCGGGTCCAGCGAACGGGGCAGGCCGGCCACCCGTACCCGGCCGTCGGGCGGCACGCTGCCGCGCGCCAGGCGCCGACAGAGCGCGCCCCGCGCGTACACCACGACCGAGTCGAGGTCCGACTCCCACCCCTGTCCCACCCCAGCAGCCATCCGCTCCGCCCCCTGCCACGTCCGTGCCTGCCGGAAGCCTACGCCGGACGACCGACGGGGCGGCCCGGAACGACCTCCTGGGACGCCCGAGGGGTTCGGGGCGGTCGAGGGCCGGCGCGTAGGGTCGGGGTCGTGTCCGCTCCTCGCCTCCACCGCGTCGCCGTGCTCGTCCTCGAAGGCGCCAAGCCGCTCGACGTCGGGATCCCCGCACAGGTCTTCACGACCCGCGCGAGCATGCCGTACGAGGTCCGGGTGTGCGGGGCGGCGCCCGGCCTGGTCGCCGGGGGCGACGGGCTCTCCTACCACGTGACCCACGGGCTGGAGGCGCTCGCGTGGGCCGACATCGTCTTCGTCCCCGGCTACCGGTTCCCGGACCGTGACGATCCGCCGCGGCCCGTCATCGACGCGCTCATCACCGCCCACGAGCGCGGCGCGCGGCTCGCCGCGATCTCGACGGGCGCGTTCGCGCTCGCCGCCACGGGCCTCCTCGACGGCAAGCGCGCCACGACCCACTGGCACTACGCACGGGCCCTCGCGGCGCGGCATCCGCTGGTCCGCCTCGACGAGAACGTGCTGTTCGTCGACGAGGGCAGCGTCCTCACCTCGGCCGGCGCCGCCTCCGGCATCGACCTGTGCCTGCACATCCTGCGCGGCGACCTCGGCGTGGCAGCCTCCAACCACGCCGCGCGGCGGCTGGTCGCGGCCCCCTACCGCAGCGGCGGCCAGGCGCAGTACGTTCCGCGCAGCGTGCCCGAGCCGCTCGGCGAGAGGTTCGCCGCCACCCGGGAGTGGGCGCTGCACCGGCTCGCCGACCCGCTCACCCTGGACGTCCTCGCCCGGCACGCCGGGGTCTCGCCCCGCACGTTCTCGCGGCGCTTCGCCGAGGACACCGGCTACACGCCGATGCAGTGGATCATGCGGGCCCGCATCGACCTGGCCCGCGAGCTGCTCGAACGTTCGGAGCGCGGCGTCGAGCAGATCGCCGCCGACGTGGGCCTCGGCACCGGCGCGAACCTGCGCCTGCACTTCCAGCGCATCCTCGGCACCACCCCGACCGAGTACCGGCGCACCTTCACCCAGGGCGAGTAGCTCGCGCCCGGTGGCCGGGCGTGCGCTGCGGGCACCACCGGTCGGCGGGATCCTTGTGGGCGGGACCCCTTTGGCGGGACTTGGCGGGATCCTTTTGAACCATGGCGATCCCGCCTCTGTCGACGGGCGGGGTGCGGGAGCGAACCTGGTGGCGAACGAAGGGACATCGCTCATGACTCGCATCGCCATCAACGGATTCGGCCGCATCGGCCGCAACGTGCTGCGCGCGCTCCTGGAACGCGACAGCGACCTCCAGGTCGTCGCCGTCAACGACCTCACGGAGCCCGCCACCCTCGCCCGGCTGCTCGCCTACGACACCACCTCCGGCCGACTCGGCCGCCCGGTGACCGTCGACGGGAACGTCCTCGTCGTGGACGGCCACCGCATCACGGTGCTCGCGGAGCGCGAACCGGAGCAGCTGCCGTGGGCCGAGCTCGGTGTCGACCTCGTCCTGGAGGCGACCGGCCGCTTCACCTCGGCCGAGGCCGCCCGCGCCCACATCAAGGCGGGTGCGCGCAAGGTGCTGGTCAGCGCGCCGTCCGACGGCGCCGACGTCACGCTCGCGTACGGGGTCAACTCCGACACCTACGACCCGGCCGTGCACACGATCGTCTCCAACGCCTCGTGCACGACCAACGCGCTGGCGCCCCTGGCCGCCGTACTGGACGACCTCGCGGGCATCGAGCACGGCTTCATGACCACGGTGCACGCCTACACGCAGGAG
Source organism: Streptomyces sp. NPDC001568 (assembly GCF_042893755.1). Taxonomy (NCBI): domain Bacteria; kingdom Bacillati; phylum Actinomycetota; class Actinomycetes; order Kitasatosporales; family Streptomycetaceae; genus Streptomyces; species Streptomyces sp. NPDC001568. The sequence continues at coordinate 81,427 of NZ_JBIAVF010000005.1, forward strand.
CAGAACCTGCAGGACGGCCCGCACCGCGACCCCCGCCGCGCCCGCGCCGCCGCCGTCAACATCGTGCCGACCTCGACGGGCGCCGCCAAGGCGATCGGCCTGGTCCTGCCGAACCTCGCGGGCAAGCTGTCCGGCGACTCGATCCGCGTGCCGGTGCCGGTCGGCTCGATCGTCGAGCTCAACACCACCGTCGCCCGCGACGTGACGCGCGAGGAAGTGCTGGAGGCCTACCGGACCGCGGCGAGCGGACCCCTGGCCGGCGTACTGGAGTACTCGGACGACCCGCTGGTGTCCTCCGACATCACCGGCAACCCCGCCTCCTCGATCTTCGACGCGGAGCTCACCCGCGTCGACGGCCGCCACATCAAGGTGGTCGCCTGGTACGACAACGAGTGGGGCTTCTCGAACCGGGTGATCGACACGCTCACCCTCCTCGCGGGCTGAGCCGACACCACCCACCGCCGGGACTCCGGAGGGCCGCCACGGACGGCCCGCCCGGAGCCCGCGCGGGTGCGGCCGGCTCCGCGCCGACGTACGTGCGCGCGCGCCCCGGCCCGCGGTCGCCAATTGTCGGGCGACCGGCCCCGATCACGCGCCGATCGGCGCCCAGCAGACAGCCGGCGACGACCTGACCCGCCGGACTGACCCGGGCCCGGATCGCCCTGACCACGTGGCGACTGCTCGACCCGACGCCCGACCCGACCGGGTGAGGGCCGCCGCGCACCGTACGGCGCGGCGGGCCGGATCACCTCGGCGGCCGGCACGGGGGAACACGCCCTGATCCGGGCCGTCGACCGCCTCCTGCGCATACCTTCCGCGGATCGCGCCGGAGCCCGTGTTAGCTTCCGGTCATGGACCAGCGCGTCAGTCTGATCACCCTGGCAGTGGTGGACCTCGGGCGTTCCCGGGTGTTCTACGAGCGTCTCGGTTGGCGTGGGCAGGAGGTCGAGGAAACCGTCTTCTTCCAGGCCGGCGGCCTCGGGCTGGTCCTGTGGGACCGGGACAAGCTCGCGCTGGACTGCGGTCTCCCCGACAGCCGCGGCACGGGGTTCGGCGGCATCGTCCTCGCCCACAACCTGCGGTCCCGGCAGGAGGTCGACGCCCTCCTCGCCGCGGCGGAACGGGCCGGGGGCACCCTCACCAAACCCGCGGAGGAAACCTTCTACGGCGGCTACTCGGGCTGTTTCGCCGACCCCGACGGCCACCTCTGGGAGATCGCCCACAACCCCGGCTTCCCCCTGGCCGAGGACGGCGCCCTGACGATCCCGGACCTCGGCTCCCCGTAACGGCGTGCTCCGGGCCACCGGCAGGCGTGGTCGGGCCCTGGGCGTAGAGGGGTCGAGCAGGGGCCGTGAGGGAGGCGCGCGGGTCATCTCCACCCCCGTCTCCACCCCTGGGTGCAGGTGTTCCGCGCCGCCGCGCAGCACGCTTGCGGACATGACCACCACGACCTGGATCATCGACATCGCCCTCGTCCTCATCGTCTTCCGGCAGCTGCGCGAAGGCCCCCTCGGCCCGCGGTCCTACCTCCTGCCCCTCGGCATCGTGACCTTCGTCGGCTTCCAGTACCTCGACGGGATCCCCACGGACGGCAACGACCCGGTCCTGATCGGCGCCCTCATGGGGGTCGGCGCGCTCCTCGGTGTCACCGGCGGGATCTTCACCTGGATGCGCCGCGCCGACGGGCACATCCTGATCAAGGCCGGCGCCGTCTCGGCGGCCCTGTGGGTGCTCGGCATGGGCGCACGACTCGGCTTCCAGCTGTGGGTCGACCACGGCGGGGCCGACGACGTCGCGCGCTTCAGCCTGGACCACCACATCACCAGCTCCCGGGCGTGGGTGACGGCACTGGTGCTGATGGCACTGACCGAGGTCGTCACCCGGCTGGCCACGATCTTCGTACGCAGCCGGCTGCTGCCCCCCGCGCTGCCGGCCCGGCCCGGGCCGCGCCCCGTCGTCGGCGCCGGTCGCGCGGGTTGACCGTGGGTTAGGGTCACGCCATGCCAACACGAGGCACGGACCGGGCCGGTGCCCCCGTCCGCCCGCAGGGGGAGCGGAGCGCCCTGGCCCGGTGGACGGTGGCCATCGCCCTCGCCGCCGCCGGGATCGCGACCGTCCGCCCCCTGGGCCTCAGCGGCCGGGGCCTGGCCGTCACGGTCCTCCTCGCCGTCAACTGCGCGGTGTTGGCCGTCCGGGTCATGCCCGCGGACCGCATCCCCGACCGCCGCCTCCTCGCCTGGTCCGCCTTCGGCGTCGTGGCGTCGGCCGCACTGCTCGGGACCGCGAGTTCCGGCACCTCGTACCTCTTCGCCGTCTTCCTCGTCGCCCTCGCCGGGAACCGCCTGGACACGCGTCCGGCCCTGGCCCTCGCCGTCCTCGGCGGCCTGCTCTGCGGCGCCGTCCTCTACCTGCAGGCCGAACCGGGCCACCGGGCCGTCCCGGCGCTGCTCGGACTCGCCACCGGCACGGCCGTACTGGCCGGGATGGCCGGGCGCAGCCGCGCACAGGCGGTGCAGGCGGCGATCGAGGCGGCCGAGGCCGCGGAGAGGACCGCGCGGGCCGAGGCCCGGACGGCCGTCCTGGCGGAGCGCACCCGGATCGCCCGGGACGTCCACGACGTCCTGGCCCACTCGCTGGCCGGCATCAACATGCAGCTGGAACTGGTCGACGCACTCATCGACACCGGTGACCTGGAGCGGGTCCGGGAGGCCAACAACACGGCCCACAGCCTGGTCAGGGAGAGCCTGAAGCAGGCCCAGTGGACCGTGCACGCCCTGCGCGAGGACTCCCTGCCGCTGGTGGAGAGCCTGACCGCCATGTTGGAATCCTTCGGCCACCACGACGCGCTGACCGTCGAGGGACGGGCCGACCCGCTGCCGGCGCAGGTCGTCCAGGGCCTGCTACGGGTCGCCCAGGAGGCCCTCACCAACTCCGCCCGGCACGCACCGGGCGCCGCGGTGACCGTCCGACTTGCCCTCGCCGCGGACAGGACGGTACTGAGCGTGCGCAACGGCCCCGGCCCCGGCACCCGGCCGCCGGCCGCCGGCGGCAGCGGATGGGGCTTGATCGGCATGCGCGAACGCATCGCCCTGCTGGGCGGAACCATCACCACCGGCCCCCTCACGTCGGGGTCGGACCGAGGAGGCTGGCAGGTGGAAGCGGTGGTCCCCCGATGAACGAACCCACCCCGGAGCAGCGGCCCGTGCGGGTGGTCGTCGCCGACGACCAGGCCGCGGTGCGCGAACCCCTCGCCGCGGTCCTGGCCCTGCTGCCGGACATCGAGGTCGTCGCCGCGGCGGCCGACGGGCACGAGGTGCTCGCGGCGGTGGCCGCCGGTCCCGTGGACGTCGTACTGATGGACCTGCGGATGCCCGTCATGGACGGGACCGAGGCCACCCGGCGGCTGAGCACGGACCACCCCGAGGTCGCGGTGGTCGTCCTGACCACCTTCGCCGACGACGCCTCGATCATGGCGGCGCTGGGCGCCGGCGCGCGCGGCTACCTGACGAAGAACGCGGGTCGCCAGGACATCGCCCGCGCCATCCGGGCAGCCGCCGCGGGGCAGTCGGTGCTCGACCGCGAGGTCCAGGCCCGCCTCTTGGCCGCCGCCCGCACCCCCGCCCCGTCCGCGGCGCCCACCCCGCTCCCCGGCGACCTCACCCTGCGGGAACGCGAGGTGCTCGCCCTCATCGGCCAGGGCCTCCCCAACCGGGCCATCGCCGAACGGCTCTTCATCAGCGAGGCCACGGTCAAGACCCACATCAACAACCTGTTCGCCAAGGCCGCCCTCCGCGACCGGGCCGAAGCCGTACGCCTCGCCATCACCGCCGGCCTGACCTGACACCCGACAACCGTGGTCCCGGCCGCGGACCCGCCGCACCGGCCGGCGTCGACGCAGGGCCGGCCGGCGACGCGCCGGCGGGCCGGGAGTTCCAGCGGTGAGCCGCACGGGCGGGTCCCGCTCATGGCGACGGCAGTCGCACCCCCGGCGAGCACGGTCGGGCCGGCCGCACTCGCGCGGCACGCCCCTGAGCCGTCCCTCGCGGATCCTGCCCGACCCGCGTGATCCGGAAGGGACGGCTCAGTGGACGCTCCAGGTGAACTTGCCGCCGCCCACCCAGTGGACGTCCTCGGGGTCGTCGAGGTCGTGGACCGTGACGCCGGCCTCCGCGGCGACGAGCAGCACGTCCGTCATCGATGTGGCCCTGCCGATGAACTCCCCGTCGACCTCGACGAGGCGGAAGGGCGGGTTGCCGGGCTGCACCGCAAGGACGGTGACCCGGGCCGCGGCGATGTAAGGCGTCGAACTTTCGGTCATGCGGAGACGGTTCCACGTCCCGGGCGCCGGCGGGCGCGGCGACACGAACGGAAACCGCGTTCGGGGGGCGGGGCGCGCGGGTGCGGGCGGGAACGCGGTCACCGCGGGGGGCGCCCACCGGACCGGGCGGCGCCGTGTTCCGTGTGCCGTCCTCCGCGTTCCTTCGGGTTCCGTCGCCGGGACGATCGCGCGGGGACCTCGCGGCGCGACCCCCTGGAGTGCCGGGCAGGGGGGCGACGTGGACGTGGATGTTGCGGTGGTCGGGGCGGGGCCGGTCGGGCTGACCGCCGCGCTGTTGCTCGCGCGAGCGGGGCTCGGCGTGGTGGTGCTGGAGCGCCGGCCCGGGCCGGTCACCGAGTCCCGGGCCACCGACCTGCACGCCCGGACCCTGGAGGCCCTGACCCCGAGCGGGCCGGCCGGGCTGCCGTCCCCGTACCCGTACATCCTGACCGTCCCCCAGTGCGCGACCGAGGGCCTGCTCGGCGCGGAGGCCGAACGCGCGGGCGTACGGGTCCACCGCTCTGCGGCGGTCCGTACGGTCGCCGAGGACGCCGGGGGCGTCACCCTGCGGGCGGACGGGGTCGGGCCGTTGCGCGCCCGCTGGGTCGTCGCGGCCGACGGGGCGTCGAGCACCCTGCGCACCCTGGCCGGTACGGCGTTCCGCGGCCGGACCTACGCCGGCGCCTGGCAGCTCGCCGACCTGAGGGTGGAGGACCCCTCCCTCGACCCGGCGGGACACCGCCCTGCGCGGAGTCCTCAGTACCCCGGCCGGGCGCCGCCTGCTGGCGGAGGCCGTCACGGGCCCGCACCCGGGCCGCCCCTGACGGGCCCCTGACCGACGGCGGTCACAGGCCCGGGTCGCGGTGGGTGGGGCGGCCGTCGACGACGGTGAGGAGGACGGGCAGAGCGGGCAGGTCCACGGCGGCGGTGGTGAGGGGGTCGGCGGCGAGGACGGTGAGGTCCGCGCGGTGGCCGGGCGCGAGCCGGCCGGCCAGGTGTTCCTCGCCCGCCGCGTACGCCGGGCCGGTGGTCATGCCCCGCAGCGACTGCAGGGCCGTCAGCGCCTGCTCCGGTCCGTGCGGGGGCATGCCGAGATCGCGGCTGGGGCGCCGGTGCCGGGCGCCGGCCATCACGCCCAGCGGCGGGTACGGTGCGATCGGCCAGTCGGAGCCGAGCACCACGGTGGCCCCGGACTCCCACAGGTCGCGGCAGCGCCAGGCGCGCGAGGCGCGCTCCTCGCCCAGCCGGCGCGACCAGTTGTCGGTGTGGTCGGCCCGGGTGAAGTCGCAACAGTGGGTGGGCTGCACGGAGGCGATCACGCCCAGCTCCCGGAACCGGTGCAGGGTGTCGTCCGGGACCGTCTCGATGTGTTCCACCCGGTGGCGCACCCCGCCCGTCCCGTGCGACGCCTGCGCCTTCTCGACCGAGTCGAGGGCGTGCCGCACGGCGGCGTCGCCGATGGCGTGCGTCGCGGTCGCCACGCCGGCCCGGTGGAACTCCCCGATGACGTGCGTGTACGCGGCGGGATCGGGCCAGAACGCCCGGACGGATTCGCCGTTGCGGTCGGGGCGTTCCAGCCAGGCCGTCCCGTTGTCGATGGTGCCGTCCATGAACAGCTTCACGCCCGCGACCTGCCACAGGACCCCACCGGTGCCCTGTTGCCGGACGAGGGCCCGGACCCCGTCGGCATCCGTACCGGGCTGGCACCAGGGCGCCACCCGCAGACGCAGCGGCAGTTGTCCGGCGGCGTCGAGTTCCCCGTACAGGTCGAGGCTGTCGCCGTTCGCGTCCATGACGTGACCGCCGGTCAGCCCGGCGGCGGCCATCGACCGCAGCGTCGCCGCGAGCCTCTCCCGCCGCTGCGCGCGGGAGGGTCGCGGGGCGACGCGTTCGACGAGCTCGCAGGCGGCGTCCTCCTGCAACAGGCCGGTCGGGCGGCCGTCGCGGTCGCAGACGACCTCGGCGGAAGCCTGGTCGAACGTGCGCGGGCCGTCGATCCCGGCGAGTTCGAGTGCGCGCCGGCCGGCCAGCGCCGAGTGCGCGTCGAAGAGCAGCAGGAAGGCAGGCACGCCCTCCAGCACGGCGTCGAAGGGGGCGGTCCCGACGGGACGCTCCCCGAAGACGTTGGGGTCGAGGCCCCACCCGAAGAGCCACTCGCCGGGCCCGAGGGCGCGCACCCGCCCGGCCAGCGCCTCCCGTACGTCGTCCAGGTCGGCGCAGCCGGAGAGGTCGAGCCCGTGCGTGAGTTCGGCGCCGGAGACGGGGTGCAGGTGGCCGTCGACCAGTCCGGGAGTGACCACGGCCCCCTTCAGGTCGATCACGGTGGTCGCGGGACCGGCGAGCGAGCGCACCTCCCGGTCCGCGCCGAGCGCGGAGATCCGGCCGTCCTCGCCGACCGCCAACGCGGACTGCGGCAGGAACGCTCCCGTCGCGGGGTCGAGCAGGCGGGCGGACAACAGGACCAGGCGGGTGCGCACGGAGGCTCCTCGGAGGAAGGGGTGGTGGGTCGGCCGGTGGGTCGGCTGATCAGTCGGTGAGGGCGGGGGAGGGGGCGGCCGCGCCGGTTTCCGCTGCCGGGGCGGGGGTCGGCCCGGGGGCGGGGCCCGGTCCCGCGTCGGGTTCCGCGCGGGTTCCCGGACCGGGTTCCGCGCCGGCCTCCGCCCCGGTGTCGCCGGCCGTCGGGAGGGTGAGGGCCCCGCAAGGCAGTCCGAGCTCGCGTTCCGCCGTCGTCACCGCCATTCGGGTCACCGCCTCGGGGCGGTCGCTCGTGTCGGTGTTCGCGTGGGCGCCCAGGCCGTCGAGCACGACCAGGATCCGGATGGTGGTGACGTACGGATCCTCCGTACGGAACTCCCCGCTCGCGACGCCCTCCCGGACGAGCCCCTCCAGCCGTCCCCGCCAGGCCGCCTCCTGCTCGGCGACCCGGTCGCGCAGGACGGGCCGGTAGCGGCTGAGGTGCCGGGCGTTGATCCAGAGCCGGCTGATGGCGTCGTAGGCCTCGCCCGAGGTGTGCGCGAAGAACTCCGCCAGCCGCCGGGTCGGGCTCGCGCCCCGGGGGTCCGTCGGGACGAGGCGGGTGAGTTCGGTACTGGCGGCGCTGCCGAAGGCCTCGGCGACCAGGTCTTCGACGGAGGGGAAGTAGTGGCTGATCAGGCCCGGACGGACGGTGAGTTCCTCGGCGATCCGCCGGAGGGTGACGCACTCCAGCCCCTCGGTGAGGGCGACCTCGGTCGCGGCCCCGACGATCTCCGCCCGACGAGCCTCCGGGGATTTGCGGATTCGTTTGCGCTCGACGCTTGACGACATACCGGGGATGCTATTGAGTGTGCGACCAATAAGCAAGCAGTCGGCAACCGCCCCGCACACCGGAGGGCCCCATGGCGTCCAAGACCCCCGATCCGGGACCCACTCCCGGCGCCGCTCCCGACCCGGCCAGACCGGAGCCCGAACGCTCGGACGACGACCGATCCGGCGCCGCGATCCCCGGCCCCGCGATCCCCGGCCCCGCGATCCCCGGCCCCGACCGCGCCGGCCCCGACCGTGCCGGCCGCATCGAGGCCCACGGCATCGACCACATCCCCGACGCCGAACGCCACGGCCGTCCGCGCGACCTCTTCGCCGTCTGGGCGGCGGCGAACGTCAACTACCTCAGCCTGGTGATCGGCGGCGCGCTGGTGCTGATGGGCCTGAGCCTGTGGCAGGCCTTGGCCGTGATCGTCGTCGGCAACTTGTTCTGGCTGCTCACCGGGCTCGTCGCCATCCCCGGCCCGGCGGCCGGCGCGCCGAGCGAGGTGGTCACCCGGGCGCTGTACGGAGTCGTCGGGAACCGGGTGATGAACGCGATCGGCGGCTGGCTGATCTCGGTCTGCTACTTCGCCCTGAACCTGGCCGCCGCCGCGACGGCCGCCTTCGCCCTCGTCGAACGCGCCGGCATCGGCGCGAACACCGGTGTCCAGGTCGCCGTCATCATGCTGATCGCCGCCCTCACGTTGGTGATCAGCGTGTACGGACACGCGATGATCATGAAGCTCTACCTGCCGATCACCCTGGTCCTCGCCGCCGTGTTCACCGTCGTGGCCTTCGCGGTCGTCGCCCACGCCGACTTCTCCCACCGGCCCGCCGAACCGCCGGCGGCCGGCGCCGGCCAGTGGGCCCTGCTCCTCGCGGGCACCACGCTGATCGCCTCCGGCCCGCTGTCGTACGGCACCAGCGCCGACTTCGCCCGCTACCTGCCCCGTACGTCGTCGCCCGCGGCGGTGGCCGGATGGACGGCCCTGGGGTCGTTCCTGCCCAGCGTCGTCGTCGGCTCCCTCGGCGCGTTCGCCGCGACCGCGGTGGACATGACCGACCCGCAACACGCGTTGCAGGAACTCCTGCCCGGCTGGTTCTCCCCGGTCTTCCTGCTCGCCGTCGTCCTCGGCACGATCGCCGTCAACGCGCTCACCGCCTACAGCGCCGGCCTCGCCCTCCAGGCCGTCGGCCTGCGGATCCGCCGCTCGGTCAGCGTGCTCCTCGACGGGGCCGTCGCCGTCGCGATGACCCTGTACGGGCTGCTCGTGTCGGGTTTCCTGGACACCGTCAGCAACGCCCTCCAGATCATCGTCGTCCTCCTCGGCCCGATGATGGCCGTCTACGCGACCGACGTCGTACTGCGCCGCGGCCGCTACGACGGGCTCGCGCTCGCCGACGAGAGCCCCCGCGGCCCCTTCTGGTACACCGCCGGCGTCAACCCGGCCGGCGCCCTCGCGCTCGCCGCCGGCGTGGGCGCCGCGGCCCTGTGCGTCAACACCCTCTACACCGGTCCGGTCGCCGCGGCCCTGGGCGGCGTGGACCTCTCCCTGCCCGTCGGCCTGCTCGTCCCCGCCGCCGTCTACGCCCTCCTGATGCGCGACGAGCGGACGGTACGGGCCGCCCGGGCAGGAGCCCGACGCCCGACCGGGTCGGCAGCCTGACCCCCGACCGGCCGCCCGCCTACCCGGGCCGCGTGCCGAACCCGCGTGCCGTCCGGATCGCCGGGTAGGCGCCGGGCATGCCCCTCCCGATGATCGACGGCACCGTTTCCCTGTGGACGCACGGCTACGCCTGGCTGCCCGACCTGCGCCGGCGCAGGGGTCCCGACGGCGGCCCGGTGCGCACGCGCGTCCTCGGGCGGCCCGCGATCGTCCTGCACGGTCGCGCCGACGTCGCGTTCTTCTACGACGAGCGGCACGTGCTGCGCCACGACGCGCTGCCGGGGCCGGTGCTCGACACCCTCTTCGGGCGCGGAGCCGTCCACATGCTGGACGGTGAGGCGCACCGGGTCCGCAAGGCGATGTTCGTGTCCCTGCTCATGTCCCGCGAGGGCGCCTCCGCGCTGGTGGACCGGATCGGAACCCACTGGCACGAGGCCTTCACGCGCGCCCGCGGCCGGGAGATCGTGCTGTTCGACCAGGTGGCCACGGTCCTCGCCGAGGCGGTCTGCGACTGGGTGGGTCTGCCCGTGACCCAGGACGCGGCCCGCGAGATCGCCGAGGACTGCGTGGCCATGGTCGACGGCTTCGCGACGCCCGGGGCGCGGCACTGGAAGGCCCGCCGGGCCCGAGCCCGGCAGGAACAGGGCCTGGCGCACGCCGTGACGGACGTACGGGCCGGCCACGCGCATCCCGGAGTCCTCACCTTCCCGGGCGGCGGCTCCGGCCCGTCCCGCTCGGTCCTGGAGACGGTGGCCCACCACCACGACGCCGACGGCACGCCGCTGGACCCGCACACCGCCGCGGTGGAACTGCTCAACATCATCCGACCCACCGTCGCGATCGCCTGGTTCGCCGCCTTCGCCGCGCACGCCCTGCAACGCGACCCCGCACTGCGCGCACGCCTGCGCTCGGGGGACTGGGCGTACGCGCGGGCGTTCGCCCACGAGGTCCGCCGGTTCTACCCGTTCGTCCCCTTCGTGGGCGGCGTCGCCGCCCACGACCTCGAACACCGGGGCGCGGTCGTTCCCGCGGGCACCCTGGTCCTGCTGGACGTGTACGGCCACCACCACGACCCCGACCTGTTCGAGCGCCCGTACGAGTTCGACCCCGCCCGCTTCCTGGACCGGGAACCGGACGACGACCTGCTGATTCCGCAGGGCGGGGGAGACGCGCGTACGGGACACCGCTGTCCCGGCGAGGACATCGTGGTCGGCGTCCTGTCCGCGCTGGCCACCGCGCTGAGCCGACTGGACCACACCGTCGCGCGCCAGGACCTGAGCATCCCGCTGAACCGGATACCCACCCGGCCCCGCAGCGGCATGGTGCTGAGGCCTCTCTAGCGGGCCGGGCGCACCGGGACGCTCAGGCGGCCGCGACCGTCAGGCAGGCGTGCACCGTCTTGCCCCCGGTCCGGGTCGGATGCACGGTCACCTCGCGGGCCAGGTGACGGATGAGGATCCAGCCCCACCCACCGGTGCCCTCGACGTGCGGCGGCCGGGTGACGGGCTGCTCCGGACTGCCGTCCGTGACGTCGATGTCCAGCCCCTCCTCGTGCAGGGCCAGATCCAGGGTGCAGGGGCCGGCCGTGTGCCGGACCGCGTTCGTGACGAGCTCGGTGACGATCAGCAGAGCCGCGTCCTCGGCCGGCGGGGACACCGCCGGGGACCGGTCGGACCGGTCGGCCGCCTCGTGCAGGAACCGGGAGGTCGCCGCGCGCGCCCGGTTGGCGGCCGCGTGGTCGCACGCCAGGTCGAGGTGCAACCGAGGGTGCTGCAGCAGTGCAGGAGTCATCGGTGGTCTCCCGGTCGCGGCTCTACAGGGCTCTCACAAGAACCCGTTTGCCCACTGCCCGCGCGGTCAATCCCCGGTCGGTGCTTCCGCGCCCTCCGCCCGGTCAGGGCGCGACGACGCGCAGCCGCGAGACGGCCGCGTCCAGGGCGCCGCGTACGTGACCCCCCGGCGCGGCGGCCGACCGGCGGAGGAAATCCACGGTTTCGACGGTGATGACCTCGCCGGGCAGCACGTTGGGGATGCCGGGCGGGTAGGCGGCCAGCGTGTCGGCGCTGACCATGCCGACCGCCGCCGCGGCCGGCACCACCCGGGCCGGGCTGAGGAACGCCTCGCGGGCCGTCAGCCGTGCGGGGCCCGGACGGGGCAGGGACAGCGGCTGTGGCCGCGGGCCGTCGGACGCGTTCAGCGGGGACGGCAGACGGTGCAGGGCCTCCACGAAGCGGCCGGTGTCCGGCGCGGACCCGGCGCCGAGCACCGCGACGAGTGCCGAATCGGTGGAGACCTCGACCATGACGCGGTGCTCCCGGACGAGCGACCGCCGCGCCTCGTGCCCGGTGATCCCACCGGCCCGCGTGTCGACGGCGATCCGCAGCGGGTCGGTCGCGGTGATGTCGGGGAAGCGGTGGAAGCGGTCGCCGACCACCCCGAAGCGCCCCCGGGCCCGGATGGCGCCCCGTACGGAGTCCGCCGCCCCGATCGAACCGGTGATCCGGTCGGTGCCCGCGACCAGGGCGCGGCGGGCGATGTCCAGCGAGGCGGTGAGAAGGGCGCTCGCGCTCGTCGACTGCACCAGCCTGAAGCACCGGTCCACGAGTGGTTCGAGGCGGTCGGCGAACGGGCCGTCGGCCAGGTGCAGCATCGCCGACTGCGTCAGGCTGCCGGCGAGCTTGTGCGTGCTGGAGGTCACCAGGTCCGCACCGAGCGCGAGGGCGCCCGCGGGCAGCGCGGGGTGGAAGCCGAAGTGGGATCCCCACGCCTCGTCCACGATCAACGGGACCCCGGCGGCGTGGGCCGCGTCGGCGATGGCCCGTACGTCGGCAACGGCCCCGAAGTAGCTGGGGGAGACGACGTACACGGCGGCCGCGTCCGGTGTCCGCCGCAACGCCTCGGCCACGTCCCCGGCCGTCACGCCGTGGGCGATGCCCTGCACGGGGTCGACGGACGGCTGGACGAAGACCGCGTCGAGGCCGGACAGCACCAGCCCGTCGACGACGCTGGAGTGCACGCTGCGCTGGACGACCAGCGTCCGCCCGAGGGCCGGGGCGACCATCGAGGCGATCTGGTTGCCCTGGGAGGCGCCGTTCGTCAGGAACCACGTACGCCGCGCCCCCCAGGCCTCGGCGGCCAGGGCCAGCGCCTCCTCCAGCGGGCTGTCCGGGCCGAGATCGAGCCCGTCCAGCAGCGGGGGGAAGTCCAGATCGGTGACCCGGGCGCCGAACTGGTCCGCGAGCGCCGAACCGGGGTCGGCGGCGTGCCCGGGCACGTTCAACCGCAGCCAGTCCCGTCCCGCCTGGGCGACGAGGGCCTCGGCGTACGGGGCGCGCGACTGGTCGCGGGCTGCTCGGGTGGCGCCGGGACGGGACGGGGGGAGCGGGGCGGTTCGCGTGTTCACCCGGCGAGCGTGACACTCCGCGGGCCATCGAGGAACGGTGGAGTTTTCTGCATCCCTCCATACCCTGTCTATATGCTCGATGTCCGTCACCTCCAGGTCCTGCGCTCGATCGCCCAGGAGGGTTCGCTCGCCGGCGCCGCCCGCGCGCTGCACTACAGCCAGCCCACGATCACCCACCACCTGGCCGCCCTGGAATCCCATTTCGACGCCCGACTCGTGCGGCGCGGGCCGCGCGGCGCCGAACTCACCGAGCTCGGCGAAGCGCTGCTGCCGCACGCCGAGGCCGTACTGGAGCGACTGCGCCACGCCGAACTGGAGGTCCGCGAGCTCGCCGAGCGCGGTACGCGCACCCTGCACATCGGCACCTTCCCCACCGCAGGCGCGCTCCTGCTGGCGCCCGCCGTCAAACGCCTCCACCAACAGGGAGTCCACATCTCCCTCACCGAAGGCGAACTCCCCTTGCTGCTGAAGGGGCTGCGATCCCGGGAGCTTCAGGCCGCCCTCGTCTTCTCGCAGCCCGGCGATCGCCTGGACCTGGACGACGCGTTCGAGCTCCACCCCCTGCTGGTCGACCCGCTCCTCCTGGTCATGCCGCGGGACCACCCCTGCGCGTCCCTGGACCGGGTTCCGCTCACCGAGCTGCGCGACACCGCCTGGGTGGGGGCCGCCGACCCGCACGACCCGTGCGACCGGGTGCTGTCCTGGGCCTGCGCCCAACAGGGCTTCGAGCCCGTCCACGCCATGCGCACCGACGACTACGCCGTCGTGCAGGGCCTCGTGGCCGCCGGTACGGGCGTCGCCCTCGTCCCGCGCCTCGCCCTCGGCGCCCCCCACCCCGACCTGGTGGTCCGCCCCCCGGCCGGCGGCGACCTCGCGCGGGAGATCAGCGTCGTCGTGCTCCGTTCGACGGCGGCCCGCAGCGCCCGGGAAGTGGTCGCCGCACTGCTGGAACAAGCCGCGCTGATCACGGACCGCTGGGCCGTCACGGACTGAGTGCGTACGGCGCCCTCGGCGCGCGGCGGAGGCGGCGTCCGCCCCGACACCCGTTCACCCAGCGGGTTGCGCGCCCGCCCGCCGGTTGAAGGGGAGCCGGCCCAGCACGACCGCCATGCCGCAGGTGTTGCTGAGGGCCGAGAACACCAGCCCCGCCGCGACGCCCGCGGACAACAACTGGAACGCGGGGTGCGCGAAGAGGCCGAGGACCAGGCCGAGCAGGACCAGCGCGCCCGCGGCGAAGCGGACCTGACGCTCCATGGCCCAGACGGCCCGCGCTCGGCCGTCGGGGCGGTCGAGTCGGTGGCCGCCGGCCGCCCAGGCGGTGGTGCCGCCCGTGAGGACGGACGCGTCGATGCCGTGGGCGGCCAGGACGGTGACGGCGTTCTCCGCGCGGGCTCCGGAGGCACACACCACCAGCAGCGGCTTGGGACCGGATGCCTCCCGCAGTTCCGGCAGGGCCCGCCCGAGACGGTCGAGCGGCACGTTGACGGCGTCCGGCAGGTGCCCGGACGCGAACTCGCCCGGGGTGCGGACGTCCACGACGGTCAGCTCGTGGAGGCGGGGGAGCGCCTCGGGCACGCTCAGGGCGGCGGTCACACTCATGGCGGATCGTGATCCTCGGCAGGGGGAGGGCGTGCCCGGATGCGGCGGCACGTGCCGGGGATCCTAGGCGTCGCGACGGCCCCGAAGCGGCTGCCCGGGCCGACTGCCACACGCTCGCCACGTTCCCGCAACAACGGACGCCGGCCCGGCGCCGGCCCCCGACCGGGTTCGGCGGGCCTCACCTGCCGCCGGGTGCGGTCAGCCTCCGCAGCCGGGCCCGTGTGGCGGCCACGCGGACGCGCAGTCGGCGCAGTGGCGTGGGCGGCAGGCCGCGGGAGGTGCCGCGCGCGTAGTACCGCTCGACGTAGAACTGGCCCGCGCTCAGCACGGTGGTGACGGCGACGTACCACAGGGTGGCCACCATCAGCAGCGGGATGACCTGGTAGTTCTGGTTGTAGGTCAGCTGCACCGAGTACAGCAGGTCGTGCACGGCCAGCACGCTGACGATGCTGGTGCCCTTGAGCGTGCCGATCAACATGTTCCCCGCGGTCGGCACGATCGAGCGCATCGCCTGGGGGACGACGATCCGACGCAGCGTACGGAACCTGCTCAGCCCGAGCGCCTGTGCGGCCTCCGTCTGCCCGGAGTCCACGGACAGGATGCCGCCGCGCACCACCTCGCAGGCGTACGCGCTCTCGTGCAGGGTCAGACCGATGACGGCGGTGAGGGTCGGACCGAGCAGGTTCACCGTTTTGACCGTGAAGAGCTCCGGGCCGTACGGGATGCCGAGACCGAGCGTGGGGTACAGGGCGCCGATGTTGAACCAGAACAACAGCTGCACCAGCAACGGCGTGGACCGGAAGATCCACACGTAGCCCCAACTCAGCGTTCGCAGAACCGGGTTGCTCGAGAGTCGCATCACCGCCAGGACGGTGCCGAACAGGAAACCGAGGACCATCACCACGCCCGTCAGCCACAGGGTCAGCAGCAGCCCGTCGAGTACGGCGGAGGTGGTGAAGTGCTGGGCGACCACGCCCCATTGGAAGGCGTCGTTGCGGATGACGGACGTGAGCACCATCGCGAAGAGCAGCAGGGCGACGGCGGCGGACACCTGACGACCGGTGCGCCGGCGCGGCACGATCGGCGGCAGCCCGGAGGCGTCGGAGGAGGGGGTCGAGGCGGCGCCGGGGTCGGCGGAGGGGGGAGCTGTGGCGGTGGGCGTGGGCATCGCGGGGATTCTCCAGGTGAGGGATGCGCGGGCGGTGATGGCCGCCCGGCGCCGCGCGCGAAAAGGGGCGCGGCAGTGGCGCTCCGCGAAGGAGCGGGGCCCGTCCGGGTCCGGGTCGGTGCGTCGTCGCGCTCACCGCGTCCCTCAACGCGGCGGGATCGGCCCTCCCGTACGGGTCAGCCGGTCCGTCGCCGGATCGTACGCGCCCACGGCGTGGCCGTGTCAACCACGGGCGGCCCGCCGGGTGGGACGCGTCCGGGATGCGGGCCGTTGCTTGACGAAGCGCGTCGCGTACTGCTCAAGTAGTCACATGAATGCCCATCAGCGCCTTGTCTCGCGCGACTACATCGACTTCGGTCGGGTGTGGTCCGCGGCTTGTCGCGCCTGATGCGGCAGCGGGCTGTCTGACCGGCCCTTCCCTCCTTCGGTGACCCCGTCGCGGGCCGAGATCTCCCTTCGCACCACCCGCCGCGCGGCGTCCGCCCGTACCGGGACGCGGCGTCGTGAGTCCGGACGTGCGCTGCCCCGCCCCCGCCCCGCGACGTGCCGCGTCGTCCACGTCGTCGTGCCCGCACCGCCTCGTCCATTGCCCTGACGTTGCTTCACCTTGCCTTGTGCAACGGCCAGTTCGCGCTGCCCGCTCGTGATCCGCCGCATCCTCGAAAGGCCACTCCATGCCCGTGGAATTCCTCGGCATCGCCGCCACCAACGACGGTTCCGAAACCACCGCCCGCTCCGGCGCCTCCTTCGACAAGGAGTACACGCTCCGGCTCGCCCGGGCGCACGAGGACCACGGCTGGGACCGGGTGCTGTTCGCCTACGGCTCCGGCTCCCCGGATCCCGCGCCGGCGGCGGCGTACGTCGCCGCCAGGCTCGACCACCTCCAGATCCTGCTCGCCCACCGGCCCAACGTCTCGTACCCCACCTTCGCCGCCAAGACCTTCGCGACCCTCGACCGGATCAGCGAGGGCCGGCTGGCCGTCCACTTCATCACCGGCGGCAACGACCACGAGCAGGGCCGCGAGGGCGACACCCTCACGAAGGACGAGCGCTACGCCCGCACCCGCGAGTACATCCGGATCGTCAAGAAGATCTGGACCACGCAGGAGCCCTTCGACCACGAGGGCGAGCACTACCGGTTCCACGACTTCGTCAGCGACGTCTTTCCCGTCCAACAGCCCCGCCCCGACGTCTCGTTCGGCGGCTCCTCGCCCGCCGCGTACGCGGCCGGGGGCGCCGAGGCCGACGTCTACTGCCTGTGGGGCGAACCGCTGGCGCAAACGGCCCTGCAGATCGAGGCGGTGAAGGCCGCGGCGGCGGCCGCGGGGCGCACACAGGCGCCGCGCATCCAGGTGGCGTTCCGCCCGATCATCGCCCCGACCGAGGAACTGGCCTGGGAGAAGGCCCACCGTACGGTGGCGGCCATCCGGCAACGGCGCCGGGCGGGCAGCCCGGTACGGCGCCACCAGGGCGGCGTCACGGAGGCCGCGGCGCCCGAGAACACGGGATCGCAGCGCCTGATCGCCATCGCCGAGGCGGGTGAGCGCTACGACCGGGCGCTGTGGACCCCGACCGCCGCCGCCACCGGCGGCGCGGGCAACTCCAACGCCCTGGTCGGCACCCCGGAAACGGTGGCCGAGGCCCTGCTCGACTACTACGACCTCGGCGTGGACATCCTGTCCGCCCGCGGATACGACCTCCTCGACGACGCCGTCGACTTCGGCCGGTACGTGATCCCGCTCGTCCGCGAGGAAGTCGCCAAGCGCGACGCCGCCCGGGAAGCCGCCCGCCCGGCCGAGGCCCCGCGGGGCCGGCTGACCGGAGTCGGCGGGTGACGATCCCGCCGGACCGCCCCGCCCCCCGCCCACCCGTCACCGCCCGCCACCACGCCCCGCCATGGAAAGGCCTGCCCACCGTGAACGTCCCCGGGAACGGGATCCGCACCCGCCTGCGCGCCGCCGCCGCCCTCGCCCTCCTGCCCCTCCTGCCGCTCACCGCCTGCGGAGCCGGTGGCGGTACCACGGCGCCGGCGGGCGCCGCACAGGCCTCACCGGCCCCCGCCGACGATCCGGTCGCCGACGTCCGGACCGTGGAGGCCATCGCCGCCCTGCTCCCCGCCGACGTCCGAGGGACGGGCAGCGTACGGATCGGCAGCTCCGTCGGCTCGCCGCCCTCGGCGTACTACCCGAACGGGCAGGACAAGCCGCCCGCCGGCCAGGACATCGACATCGCCAACGCGGTGGCCAAGGTCCTCGGGGTGAAGGCGGAACGACAGGACGCCTCCTTCGAGACGATCCTGCCCGCCCTCGGCAGCGGAAAGTACGACCTCGGCACGGGCAACTTCGGCGTGACCGCGGAACGCCTGAAGACCATCGACTTCGTCACCTACATCAACGACGGCCAGGGCTTCGCCGTGAAGACCGGCAACACCACGCTGACCACGCAGGTCAACGACCTCACCCAACTGTGCGGACTGACCATCGGCACGGGGGCGGGCACCACCTTCGAGAAGACCCTGACCGCCCAGCGGGGCGTGTGCGCCGCGGCCGGCAAGAAGCCCTACGAGGTCAAGGTCTTCTCGGAGCCCGGGGCCGTCACCACCGCGCTCCAGCAGGGCCGTATCGACGTCGTCATGTCGACGATCAACGGCCTGCGCCACCAGGCCGCCCAGCCGGCCGCGCAGACCACCTTCCTCGGCGAGTACCACCGCCTCGACGTCGGCTTCGCCTTCAAGAAGGGATCCCCGCTGACCCCCGCCTTCCAGGCCGCCGTCAACGAGCTGGTGAAGAACGGCACGTACGCCCGGATCCTGAAGAAGTGGGGCACCACCGCCTCCGCCATCGAAGCCTCGCGGATCAACCCCGCCGAGCACACGTGAGCACCCCGGACGAAAGCGCCGCGGGCAACGTCATGGTCGACGTGCGCGGTGTCCACAAGAGCTTCGGGACGCTGGAGGTACTGCGCGGCGTCGACCTGCTGGTCCGAGCCGGAGAGGTCACCGTGGTCATCGGGCCCTCGGGCTCGGGGAAGTCCACCCTCCTGCGCACCATCAACCACCTGGAGAAGGTCGACCGGGGTTGGGTCCGCGTCGACGGCGAACTCATCGGCTACCGCAGCGCCCGCGGCAAGCTGTACGAACTGGGGGAGGCCGAGGTGCTGAGGCAGCGCACGCACATCGGCTTCGTCTTCCAGAACTTCAACCTCTTCCCGCACCTCACCGTGCTGGAGAACCTGGTCGAGGCCCCGGTCTCCGCGCTGCGCCGCCCGAGGGAGCGGGCCCGGGAGTCGGCGCTGCGACTGCTGGAGCGGGTCGGTCTCGCCGACAAGGGCGACGCCTATCCGCGGCAGCTGTCCGGCGGGCAGCAACAACGGGTGGCCATCGCCCGGGCGCTCGCCCTCGAACCCAAGGTGCTGCTCTTCGACGAGCCGACCTCGGCCCTCGACCCGGAGCTGGTCGGCGAGGTGCTGGACGTGATCAAGGACCTGGCCCGCGCCGGGACCACCATGATCGTCGTGACGCACGAGATCGGCTTCGCCCGGGAGGTCGCCGACACCGTCGTGTTCATGGACGGCGGCGTCGTCGTCGAACAGGGGCCGCCCGCCGCCGTGCTGGACGGACCGCGGCAGGAACGCACCCGGGCCTTCCTCTCCAAGGTGCTCTGACCGGCGGACCGTTCACGCGTCGGGGCCCGGCACGCCGGGCCCCGAAACGGGTGTGCGGAGCGCCCCGGACCGGCCCGATCCGGTCAAGCTGCGTGGCCGTTCGGTGAACCGCGCGGGGCGGGCGGCGGGTCCGAGCGCAGGTCACGGGCGCCGCCGCCGCGGACCGGTGATCGCGCCGGGAGCGGACGCACCCCTTGTGAGCTGCCCGAACGACCATTCGGTGCCCGCTATCCGAACGGAGTGTCCGTAAACCGGTCATCGATATGCGCTGCCCCTTCGCATCGGTCACTGTTGGCCAAGTCAGGGCGCGATATTGCAAGAAAGTATCGCGTTCAACCTTGGAATCGAAAGTGAGTTGTGCTGTGCGTCGCATCACCACGGTCTCTGCCGCCGCCCTCCTGTGTCTCGTAGGAGCTTCCGGTGTGGCCGAGGCCCGCCCGACGAGCCTGTACGCCCCGTCCGCGATGGTCTTCACCGTCGTCCAGGGCGACACGGCCACGGACACCGCCTTGCGTGCCTCCACCCTCAGCTGCGCCCCGACCGCCTCGGGCACGCACCCCGACCCCGCCGCCGCCTGCGGGGCGCTGAACGCCACCGACGGCGCCTTCGACCGACTGCTGGCCGCCCCGGACCCGCAGCGGGCGTGCCCCATGCACTACGACCCCGTCACCGTCACGGCGGACGGCGTCTGGCAGGGCGGCCGGGTCGCCTGGAAGCACACGTTCTCCAACGCCTGCGCCATGAACGCGACCCTGAACGGCAACGCCGTCTTCGCTTTCTGATCCACGGCGGTCCGCAGCGCGGCGGTGTGAATCGCTGCGGTGCGATGCGTGGCGCAGGGGCTGCGGGCGTCGGTCGTGCGGGCCGCGCGCTCTTCGGTTCCCTCCCGCACCCGTGACATGCGTCACGGCCCGCACGCCGGTCCGACGGCCCTTGTGGTGATCGTCGGCCCGGCGACATGTCGGGCTATGTCGCTATTTCACGGGGACATGCCGCACTCCGCCAGAAACGGAATTTCTGACTCCTGTTCGGCCCGCTCCAACACGGCTGACGGGGGCCGGTTCTGGCGGTGCACCAGGTGCGTGTCCTCGAGGCCGCCGCCCGGGCATGCACGATCTTCGGGCCGATTCAAGCCGTGTCCCGGCCCCCCTCGACGGCTCCGGGGGCGCGGCTTGCCAGGCCCCTGCCGGGCTTCTAAGAATGGCGACTCCTCCGGCGCCTTCGCGGTCCGGCGCCGGGAGCTTCGCGATCACCGAGTGAGGTCCCGCATGAAGAAGCACCGTAAGAAGAAGCACCATCGGAAGATAGCCGTCGCCGTCGGCGTGCTGGCCATCGTGGGCGTGCCCACCACGGCCATGGCGTGCCTGGACACCCAGGAGACCGACCCCACCCGGGTCGTCTCCTCCCAGCGGGACAGTCGCCCCTGGCACGGCGGACCGGGGGCACAGCAGCCCGTGCAGGCCCCGATCCAGGCGGCCGCCCCCGAGGAGGCGCCGACCGAGCCCGTCGCGCAGCCGGTGGCGCAGCCCGCCGCCGAGCAGCCCGCCGATCCGGCGACCGAGGCCCCGCAGCCCGCCGAGCAGCCCCAGCAGGCACCCCGGCAGCCGGCGCAGCCGCCGGCCGAGCAGCCGCAGCCCGTCGAGCCGTCGGCCGAGGCGCCCGGGACCGGCGCCCCCGCCGACGCCCAGGCCCCCACCGGCGCCGCCGCCGAGGTCCTCGCACTCGTCAACAAGGAGCGGGCCGCCGTCGGGTGCCCCGTACTCACCGTCAACGAGAAGCTGACCAAGGCCGCCCAGGACCACAGCGCCGACATGGCCGCGCACTCCAACATGTCCCACACCGGCTCCGACGGTTCGGACCCGGGGCAGCGCATCACCCGCGCCGGCTACCAGTGGGGGACGTACGGCGAGAACGTCGCCTACGGCTACGACACCGCCGCGAAGGTCATGGAGGGCTGGATGAACAGCCCGGGGCACAAGCGGAACATCCTCGACTGCTCCTTCAAGGAGATCGGGATCGGCCTCGCCCAGCCCGGCCAGTACTGGACGCAGAGCTTCGGCGCCACGCGCTGACCCGCTGGGCGGCCCGGTGACGTGGGGCGCCGAACGTGAGGCACCGAAGTACGTCGCCGGCGTACGCGCGGGGGGCGGCCGAATTCCGGCCGCCCCCCGCGCGTACCCGCCCGACCGCGCTCAGACCTTCGCACGGGCCCGACCCCGCGGCGCCCGACCGGCCAGCGCGTGCAGCCGGGGGTGGCGCGCGCGCCGTTCGCGCGAGTGGCGGTCCAGCTCCTCCATCAGCCGGGCCGAGCGCTTCTCCACCCCCAGCTCGTCCAGTACCCGGTCCGCGTCGGCCAGCAGGGAGCCGTACAACTGCCACTCGTCGGGGTGACGCGCGATCTGCTCGGGCAGCAGGGCGGCGAACCGCTCGCGGCTGCGGCGGGCGATGGCCAGCTCCTCGTTCAGCCGCTCCTCGGCCGCCTCCGCGTTCGCGCTGACCTGGGCCGTCACCAACTGGGCGAAGGACTCGACGGCGCCCGCCAGGTGCGCGTACACCTCCTGGAGCGCCTCCGCCACCCGGGGCGGGAAGAGCGGCTCGGTGCCACGGGTCCGGGCCAGGTCGGTGAGGGTTCGGCACGAGACCCGCAGCACCACCGCGCAGATCTCCAGCGTGTCGAGACCCGTACGCAGCACGAGACGGAAGAGGAGCCCCTCGCGGACGCGGGGATTGAGCCGCAGGCTGTCCTCGGCCTGCCGCAGTGCCGCGTCGACCTCGGCGACGTCGTTGTCGAGCCGGCGGGCCTCGTGCAGCCGGGCGGCGGCCGACTCCACGGTGGTGGCGTGCTCCGCCTCGCTCCCGATGTGCAGGAGGAGCGTGCGCATCCGCGTCGCGAGTCCGGTGATGGCGGCGCTCGCCGGCTCCACCCACACGGGCGGGGCGACGAGCACGTTGAAGGCCAGCCCGACCGCCGCGCCGATCAGCGTTTCGAGGACCCGGTCCCAGGCGGTGTCCGCCACCCGGCTCACCCCGAGGACCAGCATGGCGCTGATCGCCACCTCGGGAACGAACTCCCCGGCCCGCACCAACCGGCCCACCACGAGCGAGGCCAGGATGACCAGGCCGAGGCTCCACCATGTCAGACCCACCAGCGCGCTGAACGCGATCGCGACGAGGACCCCCGCGACCACCGAGTTCACCCGTCGGATACCGGTCGTGAGGGTCGTGAAGAGGGTGACCTGTACGACGAGGAGGGCGGTCAGCGGCGCCGTCAACGGTGCGGGTTCACTGCTCAGCCGTAGCGCGACGGCATAGGAGACGACGGCGGCGGCCGTCGAGCGGAGCGCTTGGACGACCGCTGGTTCTCGGCGTACGACGTGCAGGAGCGAGGCAAGTGCGTGGGTCATGCCCGTGCGCCTGCCCGCGCCCGGCGGCGGAAACCCGTGACCGGCATGTTTCGAGGCCCCGGGAGGTTTCAACCGCCCCGCGCCGAGCACGCGCCGGGTGAGGCACGTGGACCCGAACCAGGAGGGAGCCGGCATGGCAGCCGACCGGCAGCACCAGGATGAGGATCAGGACGTCGTGGCGTTGATCCTCAAGGACCACCGCAGGATGGAGGACCTGTTCCGCCGGATGCGGAGCGTGGAATCCGACCGTGCGGACGCCCTGACGAAGTTCTCCGCCCTGCTCATCGCGCACGGCGAGGCGGAGGAGTCGAAGGTGTACGGCGCCCTGAAGCGCTTCAAGGACGTGGACAACGAGGAAGTCGAGCACGGGGCGGAAGAACACCAGGAGGGCAACGAGGCCCTCCTGGCCCTCCTCGAAGTCGACGAGGTGGGCTCCGACGCCTGGGACTCCAAGCTGGAGGACCTGGTCAAGGCGGTCTCCCACCACCTGGACGAGGAGGAACGGACCATCCTCAACGGCGCCAGGGAGAACGTCCCCGACGAGCGGCGGGCCGAGCTCGGCGCCGCCTTCCTGGAGGAACGCGCCCGCCACCTGGCCGCGGACTGCGGCAGCGTCGAGAACGTCCGGACCGTCGTCGGCAAGTGACCCGGGACGAAGCGGGCGGCTGCCCTGCGCCCCGCCCCCGTCGCAGGGGGCGGGGCCGGAGCCGGTCTACAGCGGTCGCGGCAGCCCGATCAGCGGCGTGCGCACCGGGGCGGCCAGGCCGACGAACACCACCAGCTGACGGCCGCCCGGGTTGGTCTGCAGCGGGACGAGCTCCCAGTTGTTGGTCAACCACACGTTGCCCGACGGGTCGACCTGCACCCCCGTGTTGCGGACCAACCCGTCGAAGCCGTACCCGGCTGAAGCAGGCGAGATGGGCTGCCCGGTCCGGTGCCCCGGCGGGCAGGCCTCCGTACGCACCCCGCACAACCGCGTCACCCGCTGCCCCGAGAAGTCGGCCACCCACACCGTGTCGGCGCCGTCCACGGCGATGCCCCACGGCAACAGCAGGCTGCCCGTGGTGAACGACGCCTCCGGGGTCGAACCGTCGGGGTCGAGCAGGATGACCGAGGCCCCGTCCGCGGTGGGGCCGCCCGCCGGGCCCGCCGAATCGGCCAGGTCCTGGGACGTGTCGTCCTCGCACGGCACCCGTACGCCCCCGCTGTTGGACACCCACTGGTTGCCCCGGCTGTCGGCCGCGATGCCCATCGGCCGCCGCAGCCCGCCGCCGGTCACCGTACGCTCCAGGTTCCCCTCCGGACCGAACACGGCCACGCTGTCACTGCCGTTGCCCGTGACCCACGCCCGGCCCCGGCCGTCCAACGCCACGCCGAACGGCTTCACCAGCTTGCCGTCCCCGACCGGAATGTTCTCGGCCCTCCCGGGCCGGCCCCGCGGGATCCGGGTGACGCTGCGGTTGCCGCAGTTCGCCACCCACACCGTGCCGTCCCGACCGGTCGCGAGCCCCTGCGGCTGTACGAAGTCCCCCTGCCGCCAGCCCTGCGGCGGGGACAGCGCCCGCCCCCGCGGGTCGAACTGCGAGACGCTGCGGAAGAGCGGGTCCGGATCCAGCGCGCAACCGCGCCCCTGGAAACCGAAGTTGGCCGCCCACACATCACCGGACCGGTCGATGGCCACCCCGTACCCGGCCCCGTACAGGCCGCCGCCCGGGTAGGGCGCGCCCGGGGCGTCCCGCCCGTCGGGGCGGATCCGGAGCAGCTCCCTGCCTCCGCACGCCGGGTCGCGCGGATCCCGGGCCCAGACGTAGTTGTTCACCACCCAGGCGTCACCGGCCCTGTCGAAGGCGATGTTCCCCGGACCGTCGAACTCCCGCCCGTTGCCCTCGTAGCGCAGCGCCAGCGTCCACGCCGTCGGCGCCGCGTCGAGCGCCGGGGTGTACACCGGCCGGCGCCGCGCCAGCGCGAACACCGCTCCGGGGCGGGTGCCCGGCGCGCGGGCGATGTCCGCCACCGCCTGGAGGGTGTCCCGGGGCAGCTCGCCGCCGGGCACCCGCGCCGCCTCGAAGAGTTGCGCGCAGTCGCGGGCCCGCGCCGTGCACGCGGCGAGCGCGTCCGCCAGGGAGTTGAAGGCGCGCAGCGTCGAGGTCTGCCCGCCGTTCGGCGGCGCCGCCAGGATCGGGGAGACCCCGCCGGTGGTCACGTCCGCCAGGTTGTGCGCCACCGACGCCGCGTTGCGGGGCCCCGGCCAGGGCCCCGCGAAACCGCCGTCCCGGGTGAACTGGGCCAGCGCGAACCCGGCCGCGACGGTGGTCCGCTCGGTGACGCCGAGCCGGCGGCCCGGACCGCCGGCGGCCCCGGTCAGGACGGCCGCGAACCGTACGGGAGGCGTCGTACGGGCCCTGCCGCCCGCCCCGCCGTCCGCGGGACGCGCGTCGGCCGTCACGTACACCACCGCGCCCGGGTCCCGGGGAGGGGAGTACGCCACCCGGAACCGGCCCCGGTCGTCCGTACGGGCGCCGCCCAGGCGGCGCGGCCGGTCACCGAAGCGGGTGCCCGCCTCGTACACCGTGACCGCGGCCCCCGGCACCGGGCCGCTGCCGCCCCGCACCACCCCCTCCTGGCGTACCTCCCCGGAGCCACCCGGCCCGGGGTCACCCGAGGCCGGCGCGGGCCCGGTCGCCACGGCGATCGAGAGCAGGGCGGCCAGGAGGGCCGCCCGGTGATGTCCACGGCGCATGCGCATCCGCATGGTCCTTCCTTCGGGCTGGGGCAGGGTCGGCGACAGCCTCACAGCACCGGCCGCGCACCCGTCCGGTCCCGCCCCGCCGCACCCACCCGATCCGCCCGTACGGACCAACCGCCGGCGCCGCACGACGGGCCGCTTCGAGCGACCTCGCGAGGGCGGGACGCCGGGTGCGGGGGTGAGCCCTCGCGATCGCGCGGGAGTGCGGCTCCGCCTTCGGCGCGCCGGCACATGACGCACGGGGGCGTACTCCCGTGCGCCCCCGCGTGCTCCTTCGGCGACCCGGAGCTCCCCGCTACGGTTCCGGGCCATGAGCGGACACACGAGGAAACCGGCCATGCCGACGGAAATCAGTACCCAGATCCTGCCGCCCTCCTCGCCGTGGTCGGCCGCCCCCGTGATACCGGCTCCGGTCTGCCGCTTCGAGAACTTCCTCGGCGCGGAACGCGCTGCCTCCCTGCTGGCGTACGCGATCTCCCGGGAGGCCGACTTCCGCGCGGGAACCGTTCTGGACCCCTTGTCCGGCCAGGTCTCCCGCAAGGGGCGCAGCTCCCTCGTCCTTCCCGTCACGAGTGCCGTCTTCGGGGCCCACCTCGCTGACGCCCTGCCGCTCGTGCGGGAGATCCTGGGCCATCAGGCCGTGCTCACGCAGACCTTGACCGTCCTGACGGCTCACGGCGAGGGGGGCCACTACGGCCTCCACACCGATGCCTCGCGGGTTCGGGACGTCAGCACGGCCCTGTCGGCGGTGTACTACCTCCATGGCAGGCCTCGCGGTTTCGAAGGGGGCCGGCTCCGGCTGTACGACACCACGTTCCAGGACGGCGAGGCCCGGCCGGCGCAGACCTACCGCACCATCGAACCCGAGCACGACAGCATCGTGTTCTTCCCGGCCAGCGCGTTTCACGAGGTGGTCCCGTCCACGTGCCCCAGCGGACGGTTCGCAGACCACAGGTTCTCCCTCACGACCTGGATCAGCGCCGCCGAGTCCGCGAGGACGGAACCCGACTCCTCGACCGGCATATGGAAGTGGATGGCGCGCGCAGCCGAGCACACCCGCCCGGTGGAAGCCGCTCTGCGAAACCACGACGGCGCCGACCCCGTCGCCCTGCCCGCGGTCGACCCTGCCGCGCGACTCGTCCTTCCCCCGACCCGCTCGACGTAGGCAATCGGTGGATCGCCGATGTGGAAGGAAGCCGCCGGCCGCATCCACAGGTCGAGGTCGGATTGCCGCCGGCGTGGTGCGTCCCGGTTGATCACACTTGCGGCATGACGATTTCCTCCCCGACGGATTCGGTAACCGTCCTCACCGGCATGTACGCGGCCGAGGCGCAGTACCTGGCGGCCGGGGGGCCGGGCAAGGCTCCGTTCGCCTTGCTCGCCCCCTTCTTCGCACCCGATGTCGTGCTGCATCAAGCCGATGCCCTGCCCTATGGCGGAACCTGGCAGGGGCACGAGGGCATGGAGCGGTTCTTCCTGATGATGAGCCAGGTGTGGGAATCGTTCGACATGGGGGAACAGGAGTTCCTGGCCACCGGCGAGACCGCGGTGGTGCTCACCCAGGTCCGTGCTCGCGCCCGTGCCACCGGCCGTGAGCTCACGTTTCCTATCGTGCAGACGATCAGGGTCGAGGGCGGCCGGATCTGCGAGGTCCGCCCCTTCTACTGGGACACCGCGGCGATCGCCGCCGCCTGCGCGGGGCCGACACCGGCCGGCCCAAGCCGTCCGTGAGCCGGCCCGTGGTTACGCGGGCCGGTCGGTCAGCAGGGCGATGGCGAGCCGGGTCTGCAGTGCGGCCAGTGCGCGGACCACCGGGACAGCGGTGGCCAGCAGGAACACCCCGATGCCGGTGTTGAGTCCGATGTCGGCGGCCCGCGAGGAGGTGTCGAGCATCAGCTCGGCCAGGCCTTGGTTGTCCCGCCCCCGGGGCAGGGACCACGACCAAGTGACGTAGAGCAGCTCACCGATGCCGCCGAGGGTCCATGCCAGTGCCACGCTGAACGTGGTGACCTGGAGCGGGAAGGCGACCACCGGATGGACGAGGTCCCGCCAGGACCGCGGGTCGCCCACCGCGCGCAGCGTCCCCGCCCATCCGGCGCCGGACGGCCGCGGCTGGTGCGCCGGCAACGGGTGGCCGGTGACGGCCGTTACGCGCCGGCGTTCCCGGTTGGCCAGAGCCCGGGCCGCTCGCAGTGTCCCGGCCAGGATCGGCAACCCGACCCAGACCACGAGGGTGGACGCTCCGAGGGCGGCTCCCGTCACCGCGACGGTGAACGCCGCCACCCCGATCGGTAGTCCGGACAGCAGGTATCCCAGCTCGCGGCGGAACCGGCCGGCACGCGGCTCGCGCGTGGTGGGTTCCTGCGGGACGGTGGGGCGTGAGGCGGTCTCCATCATGTGACCACGCTCGCTGGTTCGCGTTGCCGGGGCGAGCCTGCTACCCCGCCGGCGGAGGGTAGGGCTTACCCCACCCCGTCGTCGAACCGGGCTGTTCCTCGGGCGGCCCGTCGTCGATCCTCGCGGGCAGCGCGATGCTGCGCGGGTCGCGGGTCGCGGGTCGCGGATCCGGGGGAGGGCCCGGAAACACATGCCTGCGACGGTGCCGTCCGGCGGGGCGCGGAGTGCGTCGGCCGGCCGGGTTCAACGGCAGGGTCCCCCACCGGACACCAGGCTCTCCCGGGTCGTGCCCGGGGGTCAGTACGCGAGGTCCTGCTCGGTCCACACGGTCTTGCCCGCGGCCGTGTAGCGGATGCCCCACCGCTGGGCGAGTTGCGCGACGATGAACAGCCCGCGGCCGCCCTCGTCCACGGCGCGGGCGTGGCGCAGGTGCGGGCTCGTGCTGCTCGCGTCGTGGACCTCGCAGGTGAGAGCGCGGTCCTTGATGAGGCGCAGCCGCAGGGGCGGACTTCCGTAGCGCAGGGCGTTGGTGACCAGTTCGCTGACGATCAGTTCGGTGCCGGCGACGGTGTCCGCGTCCACTCCCCAGCTCTCTAGCGTCCGGCGCGTGTACCTTCGAGCGGCGGCCGCCTCGGTGAGGTCGTCGGCCAGGAGCCGGGTATCAGCGCAGTGGGCGGGGAATGCCCGGGTGCGGGCCAGCAGGAGGACCGCGTCGTCGCCACCGCCGAGGTTCCCGAGCGCGTACAGGGCGTTGTCGCACAGGTCCTGAAGAGGCCGGCCGGGGTGGGCAAGGACCTCGCGGAGCAGGTCCGGGACGTCTTCGGTGGCGGCCGGGGCCGCCGGGAGCAGCCCGGGTGTGTAGAGGGCGAGGGTGCTGCCTTCGGTGAGTTCGACGGTGGTGGTGGCGAAGGGCCAGCCCCCGCCGCCGCCCAGCACCGGTCCGACGGCGAGGTCCGCGGTCTCGGCCGGCCCGTCGGGACGGACGATCACCGGCGGAGTCGGCTGGCCGGCGCAGGCGAAGGTCCAGGTGCGCTCGAACGGGTCGTAGACGCCGTAGAGGCAGCTCGCGGACAGCGGCGGTAGGCGCGCGGGGAGGCCGGTGGGCGGGGCCGCGCGTTCCACGGCCAGGAAGCCCGCGGTGTCGTCGAGGCGGGCCAGGAGCTCGTCCGGTTCCAGGTCCAGCCCGGCCAGCGCGTGGACGACGGTGCGCAGCTGCCCCATCGTCGTCGCGGTGTGGATGCCGTGTCCGGAGACGTTGCCGACGACGAGGGCGGTGCGGGCGCCCGAGAGGGCGATCACGTCGAACCAGCCGCCGCCTCCGCCCTCGGCCGGGACGTGCAGGTGGGCCGTTTCGACGGTGCTCTGCCCCATGGGAAGGCGTGGCAGCATGTGTCGTTGGACCGTCGCGGCGATGGTGTGCTCGCGGGTGAAGCGGCGGGCGTTGTCGACGCACAGTGCGGTGTGGGAGCACACCTCGCGGACGAGACCGAGATCGCCCTGGAGGAAGGGGGCGGAGCCCTCCGTCCGGTACAGGCTGATCAGACCCAGGACGTTCCCGCGCAGCGCCAGCGGGGCCACCAGCAGGCTGTGCGATGCGGAGGCGCGGATCGCGCCGGCCCTCCTCGGGTCGGTCCCCAGCCACGGACTGTCCTCGTCGAGGGCAACGATCCGAGGGTGCAGGTCCGTCAACGTCCGGCTGTAGGGGGTGGGATTGCGAAGACTGCGCACGTCACCCACCGGATGGGCCTGCTCCTGCCGCCCGCCCTCGCGGGACCGGAACGCCGCACGCCGCAAGGGCACGTCCTGAGCCAGCGGGCCCGCCGGGGGCTCCTCGCCCCGGACCACGGCCTCCACCACCTCGACCACGGCGACATCGGCGAAGGCCTCGACCAGGGTTTCCGCCAGTTCCTCACAGGTGGTGATCACGTCGAGGGACCGTCCCACGCGTTCGCGCACCGCGTCCCGCACCCGCAGCCGGGCGCGCGCCTCCTCCGCCTCCGTGACGTCGACGGCCGCGACCGCCACCCCCAGTACCACCCCCGCCTCGTCGCTCAGCCGGAACACCGACATCGAGCGTGCCCGCTCCCGCCCCTGGTCGGAGTCCAGCCGGGTGCGTACCAGCCGTTCCCGTACCGGGATCCCGGTCTCGAGCACCCCGCGGATCAGCCGCGTCACTTCGCCCGGCGCGTTCAGCCCCGTGAAGGCCTCGGCGAAGGGGCGCCCCAGCAGGCCCTCGACCGGAACGTGATGCATGGGGCGTGTGGCGGTATTGATCCGTACCAGCCTCAGGTCCGTATCCAGGACGTGCAGGCCCACCGGCGACTGGGTGAACAGGGCGTCCAACACCGCCAGGTCCATGTCCCCGGGGACACCCCGCCTCGCCCGTCGGGACGGATCGTCGTGCGTCATCGCGGTCACCTCCGTCGCCCAGCCTGCACGACCGGCGCGCCACCGGCCCTTCGCGCAGCCGTGATGTAGCTCGATCAGCCGTCGCACCGGACGCGCCCGAAGGGTCGCGCCCGCGCTCGCGGAAGCGGAGGACGTCCTCGGGGAGACCTGGCCGAGGTGCACACCGGTCGCCACCCCCTCGTCGGCCGCCCTTGCGTCGGCCACCCCCTCGACGACCGGCGCGGGGAGACCCGAAAGCGCCATGTGAACAGTGGTGTTGACATCGCCCAAGCCTCACCCTGACACGGCGCGCCACTGCGCCACCACCGACTGAGGGACAGCGCCGATGGCCGGGCGGCCCCCCGTGCGGGAGCCGCCGCCCGGTCGAGCCGCGTCGTCGCCGGCGCCGCGCCCGCCCCGGATTCACCCCCGTGAGGACTTTCGGTGGGACAGGCCGTTCAGGAGGGTACGTTCAGCCGGGTTGAACTGAGGACGATCGAGCTGAGGGCGCAAGGGGCCGATGAGAGCGGCCAGCAGGACACCGGGCCTGACGAGGGACGTGGGCGGGGCCTGGAGAGCCAGGACGTCAGTCAGGGCCGTGGCCGCACGGAACGATCCGGTGGCCGTGCGGGACAGGCGGCTGACGTAGCGACGTAGGAGTCGATCGGCGCATCTCGGGCGCTTTCCCTCGGTGGTGGAGAAGTGGATGTCCTGACCAGTGGCAAGGGCCCAGGCGATGTCGACGGGCCGGGCGATGGCGCGCTGCGCGCGGCGGGCCGGGTCGCGTGTCGAGCCGGTCGCGAGCACGTCACGTAGGGCGAGGGCGCCCAGCGCCGCCACCGACATGCCCTGCGCATAGACGGGGTTGAAGGTGGCAACGGAATCCCCCAGGGCCACCAGTCCTTCGGGCCGCGCGCCGAGCCGTTCGTAGTAGTAGCGCCGATTCGCGGTGCTGCGGGTGAGACTGACGTCGCCGAGCGGTTCGGCGTGCTCCAGCAGGTCGGCCACGAGGGGATGGCGCAGCGTACGGGCGAAGGGCTCGAATTCCTCCGGGGCACGAGTGGGCTCTCCGCCGGGGGCTCCCATCAGGCTGACGTGCCAGCGGTCGCCGTCGATCGGCAGGATGCCGCCGGCCTTGGCGGGTTGCCGCAGGCGCGGGTCGGCCTGCACTCCGACCACCGGCCAGCCGCGCGTGGGGACGGGGGCCCGGTAGAGGCGGCTCGCATAGACCATGCCGGAGTCGAGATGCTCCTCGGCGAGGTTGGCGATACCAAGCCGGGCAAGCCACCGGGGCAGGCGGGAGGCCCGGCCGGAGGCGTCGATGACCAGGTCGGCGCGCAGTTCCGCTTCCACGCCGTCGGCATCCCGGATCCGTACGCCCCTGACGGCATGTCGGTCGCCGAGCAGCCCGACGGCCCTGGTGTTCCCGCGTACGGTGACCCGGGAGTCCTTGAGGACCTCTTCCCGGACGACGAGGTCGGTCAGGTCCCGGCTCGCGGTGATCACGTAGTGCGTGGCTCGCTGCCAGCGGCGGTACCACCCCTCGGGAGAGAAGATCACCATGTCGGTGGTCACCGGTATGCGGTGGGCGCCCGCGGCCAGCAATCGATCGATGCTGCCCGGCAGCAGAGTGTCGATCGCCTCTGCTCCGCCGGCTTGCAGCCAGTGGATATGGGCGGCT
Source organism: Streptomyces sp. NPDC001568 (assembly GCF_042893755.1). Lineage (NCBI taxonomy): Bacteria > Bacillati > Actinomycetota > Actinomycetes > Kitasatosporales > Streptomycetaceae > Streptomyces > Streptomyces sp. NPDC001568. Next base: position 113,146 of record NZ_JBIAVF010000005.1, read on the forward strand.
TGAGGAACTCCGGTACGCGGTTCGGGCCCTGCGGGCAGATCGTGGGCTTCAAGGATCTCGACGGAATCGACGTGTTCCTTGACGGCCGCTGCCGCGAGCATGCCCGCGATGCTCCCCCCGACGATCACGACGCGTTCGGGGCGGCGGCGCGTGGGTTCTCTCATGATGGGCTGCCTCCTACGGCGGCACGGAAGTGCTCACGGACGGTGTGGACCACGGGCGAAGCGAGCGCCGCGGACAGGCGGACCAGGTCATGGGCGCACAACTCGGGCTGGAGCGTGCGCTCTTGGAGTACCCCGGGGTCCGTCCGCTGCCGCTCGCGAGCGACGAGGATCATGGTTGCATCCGCGGTGACCGCGGCGGAATACTCGTCGCCACCGGTGCGGAGCGCCGTGCGGTACGCCAGGAGGCGCGCATCAACCGGCCGCACCTGGGCAGTTCCCACCGCGGCCGGCCGCTCCAGCCGCGGCGCACGGCCGTCCACGGTGGGGGCGGACGTTTGACCGGCTTGCGCCGCCCCGGTTATGTTGCGCGCCATGTACCGATCCGCGCTGCTGACGACACGAGGTCACGTCGACCTGAAGCGTGTCTGCTCCGCAGCGTGTCCGTGGTCCTGACCGCACGGCGACCGCGCGCGACCCTCGGCCTCGACCTGCCCCTGGGCAGGCCCGGAGTCCGAACTCCGCGCCGTGCACCCGTGTTCCGGTGAACATCGCTCCCTCCGGAGCCACCCGCGCACGCCCCGCCCGGGGACCGGCCGCCCCACGCGCCGCCCCCGGGAGCCGGGCGTTCCGCGCCACCGCACAGGACCTGGAAGGCCCCCCGTGGACAGACAGAAGACACCCGCCGGCCGCCGCGCGCCCCTGCGCCGTTCCGACATCCCGCCGGCCGCCGCGAACCCGCTGCGCAGGGCGTCCGGTACCGGCGCCGTGCTGGGCGCCGTCCTCGACCACGGCCCCGTCGCGCGCAGCACCGTCGCCCGGCTCACCGGACTGTCCCCGGCGGCGGTCAGCGGTCACTGCGCGGCCCTGCTGGACCGGGGGCTGCTCAGGGAAGGACCGGAGACGGCGGGCCCTCGCGGACTGGGCCGCCCGTACATCCCGTTGGAGGTCGACACCAGCCGCTTCCTCGTCGCCGGGGCCCACATCGCCGTCCCCCACACGACCCTGTCCCTGATGGACCTGACCGGTCGGATCGTCGCGGAGGAGCGCCACCCCCACGAGGGCACCGAACCCGGGCGGGTCCTCGCGCGGGTGGCCGCCGGAGTGCCGCGGCTGCTGGCCGCGCACGGGGCGGGCCGCACCGCCCTCGCGCTGGGCGTCGCCACCGGGCACTGGGTCGATCCCGAGGCCGGGGCCGTGGTGCACCACCCCCAACTGGGCTGGCGGGGCGTCCCGGTACGGGACGAGCTGGCTCGCGCGACCGGTGTCCCCGTCCACCTCGACAGCCACGCGCGGGCCCTCGCCCGGGCCGAGCAGCTCTTCGGGGAGGCGGCCACCCGCGCCAGCGCGGTCGTCCTGTTCGTCGGCAACGTCGTCGACGCGGCGTTCGTCACCGCGGGCGCCGTGCACCAGGGGCCGCGCTTCGGCGCGGGCAACGTGGCGCACCTTCCGGTGGGCACACCCTCCGCCGGGGGCTCCTGCGCCTGCGGTACGGCCGGGTGCCTCCAGTCCGGGGTGTCGGAGCCGGCCATGGTCCGCCGCGCCGTCGAACGGGGCCTGCCCGTCACGTCGTTCGCCGCCCTGCTCGAACTGGCCGTCGAGGGCGACGCCTCGGCGGTGGAGCTGTTCCGGCAACGCGCCAGGCTCACGGGCCGGGCGGCGGCCGTACTGCTGGACATGTTCGACCCCGAAGTCCTGGTGGTCGTCGAACCGGGTACGGGCCGACTGCCGGGCTGCATCGATGAGTTGCGGACGGAGGTGCGGGCGCGGTCCCTGGTGTGCGACGACGCCGGCCGGGCCGTCGTACCGAGCAGCTTCACCGGGGCCGTACTCGCCACCGCGGGCGCGGCCGTCGCGCTGGGCGCCCTGTACGACGACCCGCTGGGCCCGTGGCCCGCGCTGCCCGCGGTGTCCTGACCCGGGCGCCGCCGCTCGGCCGCCCGGGGAAAACCCCGGGCGGCCGAGGGAAATCGACTTAATTCAGAAAGTTGCATTGTTGACCGGGCCGGATCCGGAAAGCGAGGATGGATCCATGAGCAGCCCGCAGAGGAACCGACGGTACGCGCACCGGATCGCGCGACACTGCCGCTCGGTCCGGCCGGCCGTCTCGGGCGCCGCCCGTTCCTGTTGTTGTTGACGAGCGGGCCGTAGGCCCCTTTTCGGTGCGGTCCTCGAACGCCGACCGCCCTTCCTCGCGTACGTCCCGTCGTGACTTTCCGCTGCCTTCCGCGGATTTTCCCGCGCATCACCCATGTCGCGCCACCCCTTTGCGTACCACCTCTTTGCGTACCACCTCTTTGTGTACTGATCCTCTCCGCGTCGCTCCTTTCCGCGTCGTTCCTTTCCGTACCGCCCTTTGCGTACCGCCTTTCCCGCGGCGTCGATTTCGGCTGCCCGCGGCCGAGCGGACGCTTTCCCGCGGCGGCTCACGGCATCACTCACCCTGGGGGGAACCTTGACCATTTCCTTGTCCTCGCATCCGGCGGCGAACCTCGTCGAGCCGGACCGCTTCAAGCAGATCTTCCGGGCCTACCCGGGCGGCGTCGTGGTCGTCACGGCCGACTCCGGGGCGGGTCCGGTCGGCTTCACCGCCACCTCACTGGCCTCGGTGTCCCTCGCGCCGCCCCTCGTCTCCTTCGGCATCGCGAACGGCTCCTCCTCGTGGCCGCACCTGGAACGGGCCGCGACGGTGGTCGTCAACTTCCTCGCCTCAGGGCAGGAGGACCTCGCCGGGCGCTTCGCCACGAGCGGCATCGACCGGTTCGCCGCGCCGACCCGGTGGCACCGGCTGCCGCAGGGCGAGCCGGTCCTCGACGGGGTCACCGGCTGGCTGCGGCTGGCCGTCGAACAGCTCGTTCCGGCGGGGGACGCGCACATCGTCATCGGCCGTGCCGTCGAAGCACGGCAGAGCGAGGACGGCCGGCCCCTGCTCTTCCACGACGGGGCCTACACCTCCTTGAGCACCCCGACGACCGGCGGATCCCCGTCATGAGAACAGGAAAGCCGATGCCTTCCCGCCCTTCCTCGCCGCGCTGGGACCGCAGGGGATTCCTCACCCTCGCCGGCGGCGCCTTGCTGGCCGCCGCCGGATGCGCCCCCCAGAGCACCAACGCCGCCCATTCCGGACCCGTGGGAGAACTTCCCACCGGGCCGCCGCCCCCCGGCACGAAACTCGCCGTGGCGGTGAGGACCTCGCAGATCCAGTTGGCCACCTCCGGACTCGACAAGGAACTCCCCTTCGAGGTCTCCTCCTGGATCAACCTCAACGCGGGCCCCGACATCATCCAGGGATTCCGGGCCCGGTCCATCGACATCGCGAGCAATGCGGGAATTCCGCCGATCCAAGCCGACGCCATCGGGGTGAAGGCCCGGATCGTCGCGGTGCAGGAACGCCCCAATCCGACCTACGTGTTCGCCACCGCACCCGGGTCGGCCATCACCACCGCCGAGGACTTCAAGGGCAAGAGGATCGCCTTCTCCCAGGGCCAGGCCCAGGGCGTGGTCGTCCTGCGGGCCCTGAAGAAGGCCGGACTCGCCAACTCCGACGTCGAACTGGTGGCGCTGCCCAGCACGCAGTTCCTCACCGCACTCCAGTCGAAGCAGGTCGACGTCGCGCCCCTCGGCGAACCGACCCTGACCAAGTACCTGACCCAGTACGGCAAGGACGGAGCCCGCGGCGTACGGACCGACGTGGTGGACCTCCTCACCGTCCTCTGGGCGCCCCTCGAGGTCGTGAACGACCCCGCGAAGGCGGCCGCCGTACGCAGCTACGTCGCCCTGTGGGCGCGGGGCGTGGTGTGGGCGGCGGAGAACGCCGACCAGTGGATCGACGCGTACTACGTCAAGGACCAGGGCGTCAGCGCGGCCGACGGCCGGCGCATCGTCGACTCCCTCGCGAAGCCCGTCTTCCCGGTGAGCTGGGACAAGGCCATCGCGTGGGAGCAGGAGACCGCGGACCTGATGGCCGAGGGCGGCTTCGTACCGAAGACCGACGTGAAGGCGCTGTTCGACCGGCGCTTCGAAGGTATCGCCGCGGCCGCCGTACCCGCCGGATACCGGGAGGCCGGGGCATGAGCGGAGCCCTGACGGGCCCGCGCGTGCGGGCACCGGAGAACGAAGCGGTGAAGGACCGCGCCACCGCGACCGACGGGCCGCCCGGCGGACCCGCGAGGCTCCCCGACCCACCACTGCCCGGACGGCGCCCGGTGACCCGTAGGGCCCGGCGGCTGGGGCCCGGCCGCGCCGTCCCCTTCGGCCGCCTCCTGGGTCCCGCGCTGCTCGTCGCCGTCTGGTGGGCGGCGTCCGCGGGTGGGTTCCTCGACCCGCGCATCCTGTCCGGCCCCGATGTCGTGATCAGTACGGCGGCCGAACTGGTCGCGGACGGCCGCCTCCAGGGCAACGTTCTCGTCTCTCTGCAACGGGCTGGTCTCGGCCTGTTGTTCGGAGTCGTCGCGGGGGTCGCGGCCGCCGTCCTCGCCGGGTTGAGCCGCACCGGTGAGTACCTCGTGGACGGACCGTTCCAGATCAAGCGCGCCATCCCGTCCCTGGCGATGCTGCCCCTGCTCATCCTCTGGCTCGGCATCGGCGAGCAGATGAAGGTCACCGTCATCGCCCTCGGCGTCGCGGTCAACATGTACATCAACACGTACGCCTCGCTCACCAGCATCGACAACCGTCACGTCGAACTCGCCGAGGTGCTCGGTCTCAGCCGCCGGCGCTTCCTGCGCAAGGTGGTCCTCCCCGGCTCCCTGCCCGGCTTCTTCGTCGGGCTCCGGCTCGGCGTGACCTCGGCCTGGCTGGGCCTGATCGTCGTCGAACAGATCAACGCCACCAGCGGTATCGGTTACATGATGTTCCAGGCCCAGCAGTACGCCCAGTCCGACGTGATCATCGTCGGCCTGGTGGCCTACGGGATCTTCGGCTTCTCCTCCGACGCACTGGTCCGCGCGATCGAACGGAGGGCCCTGTCATGGCGCCGTACGCTGGCCGGCTGACCGAGGACCCGGCCGTACGGGCCCATGCCCCGGCCGCGGTGCGCACCAGCCGACTCGTCCGCCGCTTCGGCGAGCGGACCATCCTCCAGGAACTCGACCTCACCCTCGGCGCGGGCGAGTTCACCGCCCTGCTGGGCCGCAGCGGCTCCGGCAAGTCGACCCTGCTGCGGGCGGTCGCCGGCCTCGACCACGACGTCGCCGGATCCGGCGAGCTCACCGTTCCCGAGCGGGTCTCCCTCTCCTTCCAGGACTCCCGACTGCTGCCCTGGCTACGCGTGCTGGACAACGTCACCCTCGGACTGCGCGGACCCGGCGTCCGCGAACGCGGAGTACGGGCCCTCGCGGAGGTCGGCCTCGAAGGCCGTGAACGGGCCTGGTCGCACGAGCTGTCCGGCGGCGAACAGCAACGGGCCGCGCTGGCCCGCGCGCTGGTGAGCGACCCCGAACTGCTGCTGGCGGACGAGCCGTTCGGCGCGCTGGATGCCCTGACCCGCATCCGCATGCACGGACTGCTGCGCGAACTCTACGAACGTCACCGCCCCGCGGTCCTCCTCGTCACCCACGACGTGGACGAGGCGGTCGAACTCGCCGACCGCGTCCTGGTCCTGGACCGCGGCCGCATCTCGGTCGACCTCGCCGTCGACCTGCCCACCCCGAGGAGCCGGCGCCACCCGCGCTTCCAGGAGTACCGCGACACCCTGCTCGCCGCCCTCGGCGTGTCCGAGCAACCAGCCCCGACCGTCCCGACCGCCCCGGCCGGGACGACCGCCCCGACCGTCCCCGCCGTCCCGGCCGGACACACCCACCCCGCCGACCACCATCAGAAGGACGCCCCCGATGCCGGACACCCCTGAGCGCAAGCCCCTCCACCTCAACGCCTTCCTGATGTCGGTCGGCCACCACGAGGCGTCCTGGCGGCTCCCCGAGAGCCCGGCCGACGGCGGCACCGGCATCGCGCACTACCAGCACCTCGCCCGGATCGCGGAGCGCGGCCGGTTCGACTCGGTGTTCCTCGCCGACAGCCCCGTCCTCCAGGGCGACCCGGGGCGGCGGCCGTCCAGCAAACTGGAGCCGACCGTCCTGCTGACCGCCCTGGCGGCGGTCACGAGCCGGATCGGACTCATCGCCACCGCCTCCACCAGCTACAACGAACCCTTCAACCTGGCCCGCCGGTTCGCGTCCCTCGACCACGTCTCGAACGGCCGCGCCGGATGGAACATCGTCACCACGGCCGGCGCCGAGGCCGCCCGCAACTTCGGCCTCGACGACACTCCGCTGCACCACGACCGTTACCGGCGGGCCGCCGAATTCGTCGAGGTCGCGACGAAGCTCTGGGACAGCTGGGCCGACGACGCCGTCCTCGGGGACAAGGAGACGGGCGTCCACACCCGGGCCGACCGGGTCCGCCCCGTGGAACACCGCGGCGAGTTCTTCCGCGTCGACGGCCCGCTCAACGTGGAACGCTCCCCGCAGGGTCACCCGCTCCTCGTGCAGGCGGGCTCCAGCGAGGACGGCAAGGAGTTCGCCGCCCGCCACGCGGAAGCCGTGTTCACCGCACAGCAGACCCTCGAGGACGGGATCGCCTTCTACAAGGACGTCAAACGCCGGGCGCTCGCCCTCGGACGCGACCCCGACGGCATCAAGATCCTCCCCGGCATCGTCCCCGTCATCGGCGACACCGAGGCCGAGGCCCGCGAACTCGACGCCGAACTGGACCGGCTCATCGTCCCCGAGTACGCCAAGCGGCAGCTGGCCCTGCGCCTCGGAATCGCCCCCGACGCACTCGACCTCGACTCCGAACTCCCGGGCGACATCCCCACCGAGGACGAGATCGAAGGCGCGAAGAGCCGCTACACCCTCGTCGTCGAGCTGGCCCGCCGCGAACGGCTCACCGTACGGCAGCTCATCGGCCGCCTCGGCGGCGGCCGCGGGCACCGCACCTTCGCGGGCACCGCGCAGCAGGTCGCCGACACCATCGAGCACTGGTACGACAACGGAGCCGCCGACGGTTTCAACATCATGCCCGCCGTCCTCCCGTCCGGGCTGGAGCGCTTCGTGGACCGCGTCGTCCCGATCCTCCAGGAACGCGGCCTGTTCCGCACGGAGTACACCGGCACGACCCTGCGGGAGCACTACGGCCTCCCGCGCCCCGCCAACCGTCTCTTCGACGGTCCCGCCCCCCACGCCGCCCACCCCGGCACCGACCTGGTGGAGGCCCGGTGACGGGCTGTCCCACCACCACGACGGAGCCGGCCGCTGCGCACGACGCGGCGGCCGGTCCCGCCGCCGGCCCACCGACCGCGGGCTGGGCGCGACGGCTCGTCGGCTACGCCCTGCGCCACCGCACCGACCTGGTACTGGCCTTCGCGGGCGCCGCCGTGGCGGCCGTCGCCACGGCCGTGCTGCCGCTCGTCCTGCGCCACGTCGTCGACGACGTCGCATCCGAAGTCGGCCCGGACGGTGCGGTTCTCGGGCCCTGGATCCTGCTCCTGGCGTGCATCGGAGCGGTCCGCTTCGGAGCGTCCTTCGTCCGCCGCCACCGCTCGGGACGGCTGTCCCTCGGCGTCCAGTACGACCTGCGCAACGACGCCTTCGCGGCGCTCCTGCGGTTCGGCGGACCCCAGCAGGACAGCCTGCGCACCGGGGAGGTCGTGAGCCGCTCCATATCCGACATCACCCTCATCCAGACCCTGCTCCAGTTCCTCCCCAACCTGACCGGCAACGCGCTGATGTTCTGCGTGTCCCTCGTCTTCATGGCCTGGCTCTCCCCGCTCCTCACGGTCATCGCGCTGATCGTGGGGCCCGCCCTGTGGATGATCGCCCTGCACAGCCGCCGCACCCTCTTCCCCGCCAACTGGCACGCCCAGCAGGAGGCCGCCGAAGTGGCGTCCACCGTGGAGGCGACCGTCACGGGAGTCCGCGTCGTGAAGGGCTTCGGACAGGAACGCCGCGAACTGCGCGGGCTCGAAGAACGCGTCCGCGCGCTCTTCGCCTCCCGACTGCGCGTGGTCGCCTTCACCAGCCGCTACAACCCCGCGCTGCAAGCCGTACCCGCCCTCGGACAGGTGGCCGTCCTCGCGTTCGGCGGCCGGCTCGCGATGGACGGCCGCCTCTCGCTGGGCACCTTCCTCGCCTTCACCGCCTACCTGGGCGCCCTCGTCACCCCGGTACGCCAGGTCGCCACCCTCCTCACCGTCTGGCAGCAGGCCCGGGCCGGCGCCGAACGCGTCCTGGAGGTCATCGACGAGGCACCCGTGATCGCCGACGCCCCCGGGGCGCACCCCCTCGGTACCGCCGCCCCCGCCCTGGCCTGGCACGACGTGACCTTCGACTACGACGGGGCCGCCCCGCTCCTCTCCGGATTCACCCTGGACGTCCGCGCGGGCGAGACGCTCGCCCTCGTCGGTCCTGCCGGGTGCGGCAAATCGACCGTCGCCGCACTCCTGCCACGGTTCTACGACCCCCGGACCGGCACGGTGTCCGTCGGCGGCCACGACGTCCGCACCCTCACCCTGGACTCCCTCCGGTCCCGGATCGGCTTCGTCTTCGAGGAGAGCCTGCTCCTGGCCGACACCATCCGCGCCAACATCGCCTACGGGATGCCCGACGCGACCGACACCCAGGTCCGCGAGGCGGCCCGGATCGCCCGCGCCGACGAGTTCATCGACCGACTCCCCGACGGCTACGACACGGTCGTCGGCGAACAGGGACTCACCCTCTCCGGCGGTCAACGCCAGCGGGTGGCGCTCGCCCGCGCCCTCCTCACCGACCCCACCGTGCTCGTCCTGGACGACGCCACCTCCGCCCTCGACGCCCGTGTCGAAGCGGAGATCCACGCCGGACTGAGCCGGTGCGACCACCGCCGCACCACGCTCGTCGTCGCCCACCGCGGCTCGACCCTGGAGCTCGCGGACCGCGTCGCGCTGATGGAAGCCGGCCGGATCGTCGACATCGGCACCCCCGACGAACTGCGCGGCCGCTCGGCCCTCTTCCGGTCGCTGCTGGCCGCCCCGGTCGCCCCCGACGGCACCCGGGGCCCCGCCCCCGCGCCCCCTCCCGCCGCCCCGGCCGGCGCGGTCACCGAGGAACTGTGGCGACGCCCCGACGGCCCGGGCCCCGCACACCACGAGGGCACCGCGGTCCGGGCCGCGAACGCCCTCGCCGTAGCCGCCGCGTCCGGTCCCGGCCGCGGCGGGCCGGGTAGCGGCGTCCTCGGCTCCGCCCCGCCCGCCCCCGAACTGCTGGCCGCCCTCGCCCGCGTCCCGCTGCCCGCCGCCGACCCCGACGTGCCGCTCGCCCGAGCGGTGGAGGGCGACCCCGCCTTCCGCCTCGGCTCCCTGCTGCGCCCCTTCCGGATCCCCCTGCTCGGCGGGCTGCTGCTGGTGGCCGCGGACGCGCTCGCCCAGATCGCCGTACCCGTACTCGTCCGGTACGGCGTCGACAGCGGGGTCACCGGCCGGGCCAACGGCGTCCTCCTCGGAGCCGCCGCCGCGGCGGCGGTGGTCGTCGCCGTGAACTGGCTCATCGGAGTCGCCCAGGTCCGCACCACCGGCCGCACCGGCGAGCGGCTCCTGTACACCCTGCGGGTCAAGACGTACGCCCAGCTGCAACGACTCGGCCTCGACTACTACGAACGGGAACTCGCCGGCCGGATCATGACGCGGATGACCACCGACGTGGACGCCGTGTCGAACTTCCTCCAGACCGGCCTCATCACGGCCGTCGTCAGCCTGCTGACGGTCCTCGGCGTCCTGGTGTCCCTGCTGCTCATCGACGCACACCTCGCCCTCGTCCTGTTGGCCGCGCTGCCCCCGCTGATCGTGGCGACCGCCCTCTTCCGGCACTACTCGGTCCCCGCCTACCTGGAGGCCCGTGAGCTGATCAGCGCGGTCAACGCCTGCCTCCAGGAGAACGTCGGGGCCCTGCGGGTCACCCAGGCGTTCCGCCGCGAGGAGCGCAACGCCGAGGACTTCGCCGCCCTCGCCCGCGGGTTCGCCGCCTCCCGGTTGCGGGCCCAGCGGTACATGGGCACCTTCTTCCCGTTCGTCGAGTTCCTCGGCACCCTCTCCACCGCCGCCGTCCTGGCCGTCGGAGCGGGCCGGGTGGCCTCCGGCGGACTGACCGCGGGCACCCTGATCGCGTTCCTGATCTGCGTCGAGCTGTTCTTCGCGCCGATCCAGCAGCTCTCCCCGGTCTTCGACGGCTACCAGCAGGCGGTCGTCGGCATGGACCGCCTGCGCACCCTGATGCGCACCACCGCCGGCACCCCGGCGGCGCCCGAGCCGCGGCCCGTGCCGGCCCTGCGCGGGGAGATCGAGTTCGACGACGTGTCGTTCCACTACACGGGCGGCCCCGGCCGCGACGTGCTGCACGGCATCCGGCTGCGCATCGCCCCGGGTGAGACCGTCGCCCTCGTCGGCACCACCGGTGCGGGCAAGTCCACCGTCGTCAAACTCCTCGCCCGGTTCTACGACCCGACCTCCGGAACCGTCCGGGTCGACGGCCACGACCTGCGCGAACTCGACCTGACCGGCTACCGGCGCCGCCTGGGCATCGTCCCGCAGGAGCCGCACCTGTTCGGCGGAAGCGTCCGTGACGCCATTGCCTACGGACGCCCGGACGCCTCCGACGCGCTGGTCGAGGCCGCCGCCCGGGCCGTCGGGGCCCACGAGATGGTGGCCTCGCTCGCCCACGGCTACCTCACCCGGATCGGGGAACGCGGCCGGGGACTCTCCTCGGGGCAGCGCCAGCTGTTGGCCCTGGCCAGGGCCGAGCTGGTCGACCCCGACATCCTGCTGCTCGACGAGGCGACCGCCGCCCTCGACCTCGCCACCGAACGGCGGGTCACCGCCGCCGTGGAGGCACTCACCCGGCGCCGCACCACCATCGTGGTCGCCCACCGCCTCACCACCGCCGCCCGCGCGGACCGGGTGGTGGTCCTCGACGCCGGGACCGTCGTCGAGGCGGGGACCCACGACCAACTGCTCGCCGCACAGGGGCCGTACCGGCGCCTGTGGGACGCCTACCGGTCGGGCGGCGCCGACGCGCGCACCGTCACGGCCGACACCCTCACCGATCAACTAGTCAACGGGAGCGCACGATGACCGACCACCGCCTGCTCGGACGCACCGGCGTCAAGGTGAGCCCGCTGTGTCTGGGCACCATGATGTTCGGCAGCCGCGGCAACACCGATCACATCGACAGCGTCCGCATCATCCACCGGGCCCTGGACTCCGGCATCAACTTCGTCGACACGGCCGACGTCTACTCGGCGGGGGAGTCCGAGACCATCGTCGGCAAGGCCCTCGCCGGCGGTCGCCGCGACCGGGTGGTGCTGGCCACCAAGTTCCACGGCAGCCTCGGCGCCGACCCGAACGAACAGGGCAACAGCCGCCGTTGGATCATCCGTGAGGTGGAGAACAGCCTGCGCCGGCTCGGCACGGACTGGATCGACCTCTACCAGGTGCACCGGCCCGAGCCGGAGACCGACTTCGACGAGACGCTGGGCGCCCTCAGCGACCTCGTGCACCAGGGAAAGATCCGCTACATCGGCACCTCCACCTTCGAACCGTCCGCGATCGTCGAGGGCCAGTGGATCGCCGAACGCCGCGGCCGCGAACGCGTGGTGACCGAGCAGCCCCCGTACTCGTTGCTCGCGCGCGGCATCGAACGCGAGGTCCTGCCCGTCGCCCAGCGGTACGGGCTGGGCGTGCTCAGTTGGAGCCCCTTGGCCGGTGGCTGGCTCTCCGGCCGCTACCGCAAGGGCGCCGAACAGCCCGCGTCCAGCCGGATCGACCGACAGGCCGCCCGCTTCGACATCGCGGATCCCGAGAACGCGGCCAAGCTGGACGCCGCCGAGGCACTGGCCCAGCTCGCCGAGGAAGCGGGACTGACCCTGGTGCAGCTGGCCTTGGCCTTCGTACTGGAGCACCCCGCCGTCACCTCGGCCATCATCGGCCCGCGCACCTTCGAGCAGTTGGAGAGCCAACTGGGCGCCGACCGGGTGAGGCTGAGCACCGACGTCCTCGACCGCATCGACAAGATCGTCCCGCCGGGCACCAACCTGTCGACGCGGGACGCCGGTTACGTCCCCGCGTCGCTGTCGGACACGGAGCCGCGCCGCCGCCCGCGCGGCTGACCGTACCGGCCGGCTCACCCCACCGACACCGCCGCGATCCTCCGGTTCCCGCCCGGGCGCGGGCGCACGACGGCTACTTGACCGCGCCGGCGGTCAGGCCCGAGCGCCAGAAGCGTTGGAGCAGGAGGAACGCGGCGACCAGGGGGACCACCGCGACGAGCGAGCCGGTGATGGCCAACGCGTACATCTCGGGACTCTCGGCCACCGACAGGTTCCACATGTGGAGTCCGAGGCTCACGGGGTAGAGGTCCTTGTCGTTCAGCATGACCAGCGCGCCGTAGAAGTTGTTCCAGCTCGCGGTGAAGGAGAAGAGGAACAGGGTCACGAACCCGGGTGCCAGCATCGGCAGCGCGATGGTGCGAAACGTACGGACCTCCCCGGCTCCGTCCACCCGCGCCGCCTCGATCACCTCGTACGGGACGTAGCCCTCGGAGAACACCCGGGCGAGGTAGACACCGAACGGGTTGACCAGGGAGGGGAGCAGCAGCGCCCAGTAGGTGTTGGAGATGCCGGCCTTCGAGGCGAGCAGGTACATGGGCAGGGTCAGGACCGCTCCCGGTACCAGGACACCGGTCAGGACCAACCCGAAGAGCTTCTCCTTGCCCGCGAACCGGTACTTGTCGAAGGCGTACCCCGCCGCGATCGAGATCAGGGACGAGAGGACCGAGCCGACCACGGCGTACAGCAACGTGTTGAGCAGCCAGCGCCCGTAGATGCCGTCGTCGTGGGTGAAGACCGCGTGCAGGTTCGAGAGGAGGTTGAACTCCCCGAGGGCGAAGCCGCCGGTGCCGAAGAGGTCGCGGCGGTTCTTGGTGGCGGCGATCAGCAGCCAGCTGACGGGCATCAGGGTGTACAGCGCCAGCACGGCCAGCACCGTGTTGACGGCCACCTTGGAGGCCAGGGCGCGCGGGACCCGCGGCGGGCGGGAGGCGGGGGGACGGCCGGTCGTGGCGCGGGCCCGGCGGTCCGGGCGGCGGGTGACGGTGTCCGCGCTCATGATTCCTGCCACCGCTTCCCCGTCCGGGTGACCACGAAGGAGAGCGCCCCCGCCACGAGGGCCAGGAGCAGCGACGCGGCGGCCGCGCCCGCGTGGTCCTGGTCGACGAAGGCCTTGCTGACGATGTACATGGTGGGCGACCAATCGTTGCCGAGGGCCTGTGCCCGGGTGGAGAGCAGCTGAGGCTCGGTGAACAGTTGGACGGCGCCGACGCAGGTGAACAGGACCGTCATCACCACCGAGGAGCGGATGACGGGGACCTTGACGCGCAGGGCGATGCGCCAGGCGCCCGCCCCGTCCACCGTGGCGGCCTCGATGACCTCGCGGGGCACGGCCTGGAGCGCGGCGAAGAAGATCACCGTGTTGTAGCCGATCCACTGCCACACGGCGATGTTCACCATCGACGCGAGGGAGTTGCCGGGTGAGAAGAAGTTCCAGCTGCCGCCGGCGGCCTCGATCCAGTCGATCACCGGGCTGAGACCGGGCGTGTAGAGGTAGATCCAGATGATCGCGGCGATCAGTCCCGGTACGGCGTGCGGGAGGAAGAACGCGAGTGGGAAGAACCGCGTCGCCCGCGCGTACGCCGAGTCGACGAGCAGGGCCAGACCGAGAGCCCCGCCGATCATCACGGGTACGTAGACCAGGCAGTAGGCGCCGACGTGCAGGAACGAGCTCCGGAACACCGGGTCGCCGAGGACGGCCGTGTAGTTGGCCGCTCCCGCGAACGTGCGCTCCACGCCGCCGAACCCGAGGCCCGAGGACCGCTCCCGGAACAGGCTCGTCCATCCCGCGTACATCACGGGTGCGACCGTCACGAGGGCGAACAGCACGAAGAAGGGGGCGAGGAACAGGACCACGGCGCCGCGCTGTTGGCGGCGCAGCGGGTTGCCGGCCGTAGCCGGGGCGGGGGCCGGGGTGGGTGAGGTCGGTGCCACGGGAACGCTCCTTGGCCGTGCGTGCGGGTCCGGTGCGGGAGGGGCCCGGGGGCGGCGTCGCCGGGGCAGGGGGTCGTGCCGCCGGCCGCCCCCGGGGGCTCAGCCGGCGAGCTTGAGGCCGCGGCCGGTGATCGCCGTCGCCGCCGATCGCTGTGCCTTCACCAGAGCGCCGGGCAGCCCGCCCCGCGCGGCCTCGTCCTTGAAGTCGGCGCCGACCGTGCCCCAGACGGGGCCCCAGGTCCAACCGGGGACGATGGTGGCGACCTGCGCACCGGTCAGGGCGTACAGGTCCTGGCCGCCGAAGTAGGAGGTGTCGAAGGCCCGCGCCGCCACCTCGGCCATCGCGGGGTTCGCGGGCAGGGCGCTGCTCGGGCTCTTCAGGGCGCCGATGCGGGCCCGCATCGAGGCCGGATCGGTGGTCATCCACTGGACGAACTCGGCGGCAGCCGCAGCGTGTTGACTGCCCCTCGTCACGGCGAAACTGGTGCCGCCGTACATCCCGCTGGCCGGGGTGCCCCAGTGGGGGATCGGGGCGACGCCCCACTTGCCCTTGAGGTCGGGCATGGCGGCGATCATCGGGCCCGCGCTCCACGAGGCGCCGATGACGCCGACACTCGTCCCGTCGGCCCTGGACCTGCTCTCCTCGGGCGTGCCGGCGCCGTGGCGGAACACGAGGTCGTCGTCGAGCATCCCCTGCCAGAAGGCGGCGACCTTCTGCGAGGGGGCGTCGTCGATCACCGGCTTCCAGGCGTCGCCCTCGACCCGGAACCACTGGGCGCCGGCCTGCCAGGACAGGGTCGCCTGGAGCGGGGCGTCGGTCGGGAACGAGCCGATGCGCGCGGCGGGGTCGGCGGCCTTGATCTTCTCGGCGGCCGTGCGGTACTCGTCCCACGTCGTCGGCACGTTCACGCCGTACTTCTCGAAGAGGTCCTTGCGGTAGAAGTACATCTGCGGGGTGGCGTCGAAGGGGACCGACCAGGTCTTGCCGCCGAAGGTCACCAGGTTCTGCACGCCCGCCGGGAAGCTCTTCGCGACCAGCCGGCCGGAGGATGCCGTGAGGTCCTTGAGATAGCCCTGGCTCGCGAACTCCGGCACCATGCTGTACTCGACGGTCGTCACGTCCGGTGCGTCACCCGCCTTGATGGCGTTGCTGATCTTGCTGTAGCCGTCGGGGCCGCCGGGTATCTGCGAGAACCGCACCTGGACGTCCGTGTGGGTCCTGTTGAACTCGGCGGTGGCGGCCTCGGCCCCGCTGGTCCAGGTCCAGTACGTGAGGGTCACCGGTTTGCCGCCGTTGCCGCCGCCCGCGGCGGACGCCGCGGGGGAGTCGGAACCGGCACACGCGGAGGCCGGCAGGGCGAGGGAGAGCGCTGCCACAATCGCACCGCAGGCACGCAAGGACTGGGACGTCATGTGATCTGCTCCTTGGCGAGTGGACTGAACGGCTTGAATCATTCGCCCCCACAAGATGAACGTCAAGACCGTATGACCAAGTGGTCAATATGATCAGTTGGAGGGGGCGGTGGACGCGTTCGGGTGTCCGTGCGCGGGAGTTCAGGCAGTACGGGTCAGGTCCTCGCGGAGCACCGGGTGCGCGAAGGGCAGGCCCGCGGCGTAGCGGGCGATCTCCCCGATCGCGGAGTCGGCCATCCGGTGCAGCTCGTTGCCCATCGACCCCGCGACGTGCGGCGTGAGCACCACGTTGGGCAGGTCGTACAGCGGGGAGCCGGCCGGCAGGACCTCCGGTTCGGTGACGTCGATGACCGCCTGGAGCCGGCCGGAGGTCAACTCGGCGGTGAGCGCCGGCCCGTCGACCAGCGAGCCGCGCGCCGTGTTGATCAGGGTGGCGCCGTCACGCATCAGCCCCAACCGCCTGCGGTCGATCATCGAGCGGGTCTCGGGCAACTCCGGCGCGTGCAGGCTGACGACGTCCGACACCCGGCACAGCTCGTCGAGTTCCACCGCGCGGGCCCCGAGGAGCGCCGCCCCCTCCTCGGTCACGTACGGGTCGTGGAGCACGAGTTCGAGGTCGTACGGGCGCAGGAGTTCGACCACCCGGCGGCCGATCCGTGAGGCCCCCACGATGCCGACGGTCCTGCGGTAGTTGCCCGCCTGCCCGTACCACAGGTGCCAGTCGTGCCGCCTGCCGCGCACGTGGCGGTACTCCTCGCGGACCTGCATCACCCGTTTGTTGGAGAGCAGGACCATGGCGACGGTGTACTCGGCCACGGGCAGCGAGTTGGCGTGCGCGGCGGAGGAGACGGTGATGCCGCGGTCCCAGCAGGCCTCGGTGACGAAGTGTTTGACGGAACCGGCGGCGTGCACGACGGCCTTGAGGCGTGGCGCCCCGGCGAGCGCCCGGGCATCGATCGTCGGAGCGCCCCAGAAGGTGAGCAGCACCTCCGCCTCGGCCAGGGCCGCGGCGATCCCGGGTGCGGTGAAGTCGGCCGCGACGACGTCGAGATCCGACGCGGCGACCCGGAGCAGGCGCCGGGAGCCGGCCTCGTCGAGCAGGCGGGGAAGGAGATCGGGGTCCATCGCGAGCAGGGTCCGCGGACGGCGACCGGGCATCTGGGTGCTCCTTGCGGCTGAGTGAGGCCGCGCCGACTCTATGGAGCCGGATTCCGATCGTCAAGATCTATCAATCACAAAGCGCTATTCGCTCAAAACGATCGTATGGTGTTCATCGACGGCTCCCCTCGGGGCACGACTCGTCGGTCGTGAGGCCCGATCAGTTCATCTCCGCGGCAACGCCCGACCGCGGCCGGGTCCGCGTGCCCCAGCGCGCGAGAGGGGGGCCGGCGGCGCCCAGCGCCGCGAAGAACGACGCCAACAACAGCCACCCCGTGGTGCCGAGGCCGAGCACCACCGTGGTCAGGACGGCCGGGGCAAGGGCTTGGCCCGCGTCGAAGCCGAGGCCGAGGAGTCCCTGGTACTGGCCCTGGGCGTGGTCGGGGGCGAGACCGAAGCCGAGGGCGAAGCCCGCCGAGGACTCCCAGACCTCGGCCAGGCTGTGGACGAAGATCGCCGCCAGGACCAGTCCCGCCGCCGCCCACACCGGGGTGTACGCCGCCAGCGCCATCAACGGGCAGCTGACGAGGAAGAGCAGCCCCGCGATGCGAAACGCCCTGCCGCCGTCGTGCGGGGTCTCGATCCGGGAGCCGATCCTGGTCTGCATCAGCACGCAGAAGGCGGCATTGACGGCGAACAGCGCGGCGATCGTCCAGCGCGGCGCTTCGGTGTGTTCGGAGATCCAGATCGGCAGGAGCAGGGAGACCACCGGGTATTGCAGCCCCATGGCTCCGTAGAGGGCGGTGAACGTCAGGAACGGGCGGTCCGAGAAGGCGATCCAACGACGCTGCCGCGGCGGCGCCGGCAGCACCGGGTAGCGGGGCAGGAGGAGCAGGAGCGCCGCGCACAGGGCGAAGCTCGCGGCGTTGCCGAGGATCAGCGTGACGTAGGCGCCCCGGGTGTCCGCGGCCAGCGCCGCACCGGCACCCACCGTTCCGAGGACGACGCCCAGGTTGACGAAGGTGCGCAACCGCGCCCGGAACAGGGCGGGGCGGTCACCCCCGACCCGGACCACCAGGGCGCCCCAGGCCGCCCCACCGGCCGCCGCGGCGATCCGGTCGACCGTCGCGATGATCGTGAACGCGGCCCAGCTCTCGACGAGGACGAGGGCCGCCATCGACAGTGCCTGGACCGCGAGGGCCACCATCATGATCGTGCGGGCCCCGCGCCGGTCGGCGAGGTGCCCTCCGGGTATCCCCGCGCACAGGCCGACCAGCCCCGCTATGGTGAGGGCGGCGCCGACCTGTACCGCGGGCAGGCCCACGACCAGGGTGAAATAGAGCGCCGACGCCGCGTTGAACAGGCCGTTGCCGACCCGGTTGACGAAACTGGCGGCGATCAGCACGCGCTCCGGCCCGCTGTCCCCCACCACACGGCTCATCCGGCCCACCGAGCTGTCCTTGATCATGGACGGCAGGCTAACAACGGTCCCGGAACCCGCCGCGGCCGAGTAGGGTCACACGCCCCGTCGCGCCGTTGCGACGTTGCCCCGTTGGCCGCTATCGGCGCGAGGGCGTGTCCGTTCGGGCCGCGCGGAGCAACTGGACCCGCCAGTTCGTGCGGGCGTCCGCCGGGTGGGCCCGGATCCGGGCCGTGAGTCCCGACCGGAAGTCCCGTACCAGCTCGTCGGCCGCACCGCTCGGACCGTCGGCGCCTCCCGGAGCTTCGGTCGTCGGGAACAGCGACGGGCCGAAGGCTGCCATGAAGGAGGCCGTGACCTCCCGCGCGTACGCGTCGAGATCGCCGTCGCGTCCGTACCGGTCGTGCAGGGGGTCCGGCAGTACGGCGAAGGCCTCCTCCTCCAGCCGGTACCAGTCGCTCGCGGGACCGCGCCGCAGCGGGTCCAGGAACTCGGCGGACGTGCGGTTCCACGTCGGCACCGTCATCGCCGCGAACCGGTCGGAGCTCAGCTGCCCGTCCTCGATCCGTGCCCGCAACTCCTCGACGACCATGCCGAAGAGCCCTTCCGCGCCACTCGCCCCCTCGTCCGTGGCCGCTCCGCCGACCACCACCAGCCGCCCGCCCGGGGCGAGTTCGACGGCCCGGTGGCGCAGGAAGTCCCGCCAGTCCGCAGCCGACCGCTCGCGCAACGCCTCCCGTACGGCGCCCGTCGCCCCGGAACAGTAGACGTGGTCCGGAATCGGCTGGGGGACGTGCGACAGCCAGTGCACGGCGATCGAGCTCCAGGCCAGGTGCAGTTCCCCGGGAGGGAACAGGGGCGAGAAGAACGAACGCGCCTCGGCGTACGCGAACACACCGGGCGCCGCCGGGTAGGCGTCCGGGGCGGCGAGGGTCTCCACCAGCGCGTTGAAATCGTTGCCCCGGATGTCGGTGTGGGTGACCGCCACCGCGATGCCCGGCGCCCGGCCGCGGGCACCGGCCACGACGCGGGCCATCGGCTCCAGCGCGTTGCCACCCGACGCACACCCGAGGTCGGCCACCCGCAGGGCCCGCCCGTCGTCCGGCAGCGGGAGCGCCGCCACCGCCCGGTCGAGCATGCCGAGCGCGGTGCCGATGCCGACGTGCTGCGCCGCCGAGTGCCGGCCGTATCCGCTTCCCATCACCCCGGGACCGCTGCGCACCACCCACACCTCCGGACGTCGACCTCCTCGTGGCCGTACCACCACCCTAGGCCGGGCCCGGTTCGGGTCGCATCCGCGTGAGGGCGGCGATCAGGGCCGCGCCTCGCCTCCGAGCAGGGCGCGGGCGACCGCGCGCAGTCGGGCGTCGGCGTCGGTGCTGCGGCGGCCGGTGATGCCGGAGCGGAACAGGGCCGACCCCTCCATCAGCATGACGAAGACCTCCGCCCGGTGGCGCGCGTCGGCCGCCGACACACCCGGTGCGTGGTCCCGGACGTACGAGGCCACGTGCGAGGCGTACCGGTCGTAGAAGGCGCGGACCGCCGAGGCCGCCTCCTCGTCGTGCGCGGCCAGGGCCCAGACCTCGGTGAACAGCCGTACCAGACGCGGATCGTCGTGGTCGGAGAGGACGCCGTCGAGGAGGGCGTCGAGCGCCGCGTCCAGCCCGGTGTCCAGCCCGGTGTCCGGTCCGGGGTCGGGCCCGGGTTCGAGGCCGGATTCCTCGTCGGGTTCGGCGTTCGCCGTGCGGGCGGTGTCGGTGAGGTCGGTGACGCGTTCCAGGGACGTGGTGAGGACCCGGTCGAGGAGCGCCGCCAACAGGTCGGCGCGGGCCGGGAAGTAGTACTGGAGGTGACCCAGGCGGACGCCGGCCTCCTCGGCGACCGCCCGCAAGGTGAGTTCGGAGCCGCCGGCGGAGGTGAGGACACGTTCGGCGGCGTCGAGGAGGGCCGCTCGGCGCTGCTGCCCCTTGGGGGTGGGTCCCGGGCTCACGCGGCGGCCCGCGTCCCGGCCCGACCGTTCCCGGCGCTCCGCTCGTGGGGTGCGTCCCGTCCCTCGGGACCCGTGCCCGAGTCCCCGTCGAAGGTGACCTCGACGCCGTGCGCCGCGAGCAGGCCGAGCGCGCGAGCCGGATCCGGATGCTGTTCCGGGAAGGCCAGGCCCCGGGGAGCTGGGGAGCCGTCCGTGCCGAGGACGCGGCGCAGGCCCAGCACGGCCCCGACCGCCGTCAGGTGGTGCTGCCCGAGCGGGTCGGCGACGGTCGCGGTGCGCGAGCGCCCGCCGTGGCCGACGTCGACGCGCAGCCGGGCCGTGCCGCCCTCGCCCGGCGAGTGGAGGAGCGCCCGGCGGGCCGGGGCCCAGCGTTCCCCGTCGGCCCAGCGGAAGAAGCCGGTGCCGCGCAGCGCGAGGAGCGCCCGGGTCGCGGCCGGGGAGCTGAACCCGATGCGGGTGGCCGCGGTGGCGGTGCCGAGGGTCAGGGGCAGGGTGTACTGCTCCGGGGTGTCGATGCGGGCGACGCGCACGGAGGTTCCGTCGATGCGGACCGTACGGGACTCCGTCATCGGGGCCGCGAGCCGGCGCCTGCCGCCGTCGACCACCTCGAACGCCACGCCCAGCCGGTCCATGAACTCCACGGAGTCCGCGCCCGCCCGGTCGGCCATGTCCCAGCGAATGGCGATCTCGACCCGCTCCGCGCCGCCCAACTCCTCGGCCAGGGCGGCCGCCACCAGGCTGCTGACCCCGCCCATCCAGGCGGAGGACAGCAGCACCGGCGCGGTCGGACGGAGCAGGGCCGCGACGGTGACGGCCCGTTGCAGCCGGCCGGTCCACCGGGTGATGTCGACGTACGGGACACCCGCTGCCGCGGCGGCCAGCAGCACCCGGTCCTCGGGGTCGTTGACCGAGCTGATCACGGCCCGGACGCCCGCCCGGAACGGGGCCGGGTCCGCCAGGTCCCAGGCGCGCACCTCGCTCCCGGTCTCGGCGGCCAGTGCCGCGCCCCGGCCCGGCGTGCGGCCGGTGAGCAGGGTCGGGGTGTCCCCGGCCAGGATGCGTGCGATCTCGGCACCCACCGTGCCGTACCCGCCGGTGATCAGTACGGGTCCGGACGGGTCATGGCGCAGCTCGTCGATCGATTCGGTGATCATGAGCCCTACTTTAGGTCAGGCGACCTAGAAAAGCGACCGGGGGGCCGTCAGAGCGACCGGGGCGGCTGGGTCGCCCAGAAAGCGCACTGGTGGTCCGCCTCGAACGACGTGCTCGTGCCCGTCGCCCCCGGGGTGAGGGTCAGGACGCTCGCGCCACCGGGGGTCGCCCCGGCCCGCGGCCACACGGCCGAGCCCGGCACGAACGGGGCGCCGAAGCGCGCGAAGGCACCCCAGTAGCGCTTCATCCCGGTCGCGAGGGCGACCTGGTCGGGCGACAGGGGTCGGTCCCCCATGGTGAAGTCGTGCAGATAGGCCAGTTCGGCGCTGTGGGAGTTCGACTGGTCCAGCCCCGGGACCTGGGCCCCCGCGAGAGTCGGTGAGTTCGGATCGTCGAACTCATAGGCGTACGTGGGTACGTGTGCGGCGAAGCGGCCGGCCGTCCACGCCGTGTGGCAGGCGAACGTGGAGTCGGTCATGACGGCCGAGAGCGCCAGGTACGGCGAGCCGTGGTCCGCCACCGGATACCGCGCGAGGACCTCCGGCCCCGCGGCCCCGTACCGGGCGAGGACCTGAGCGGCGTACTGCTCCGCCGTCAGGTGCGGCTGCGTCAGCGCCACGAAGAATCGGGCCTCGGAACGAGTGCTGCCGATCAACACCGGCACCTTGTTCCAGGCCCCGCTCCCGATGGCCCGCGCCGGCGCGATCGGGAGCAGCCCGTCGCCGGACGCCGGGCCCGAGGTGGGCAACGTACGGGCCGCCTCCACCATGGCGGCCCCCGACGCGGCGCGCAGGCACCGCGCGATCCGCGCCGCCTCGGTACAGCCCACTGCCACCGCGAACTCACGTGCCTGCGCCTCGGCTCGGGCGGCATCGGGCGTGCCCGGTAGCGAACACGGCCCGCTCTGGAGCACGGCCCGGTGGAACAGCCCGGCCGCCGACGGCGCCGCCAGCAGCGCACAGACGGAACCACTGCCCGCCGACTGCCCCGAAATCGTCACGTTCTCGGGGTTCCCGCCGAAGGCGCCGATGTTCTCCCGCGTCCAACGCAGCGCGGCGATCTGGTCCATCAGCCCGAACGACCCCGAACGGTGGACGTTTTCCGCGCCCAGTTCCGGTAGGCCCAGGTAACCGAGCTGTCCCAGACGATAGTTGATGCTCACCACCACGCTCTGCGTGAGCCCGGCCGTCGTCCGGCCGCCGAACTGCGTTCCCGTGCCCTGGCTGTACGCACCCCCGTGCATCCAGAGGATCACCGGCAGCCGCGCCCCCGGACGGGCGTCGCGCGGCCGGTACACGTCCAGGTACAGGCAGTCCTCGTCGGCGGCAGCGGGGTCGCGCAGCCCGAACGGCGAGAACTGCAAACAGGCGGGAGCCTGCCGGACCGCCTCCCGCACCCCGGACCAACGGGGCGCGGCCCCCGGCGCCCGCAGCCGCGCGGCCCCGACCGGGGGAGCGGCGTAGGGGACACCGAGGAACTCCTGCGCCCCGTCCCGGTCCTGCCCGCGCACACCACCCTGTGCGACGGCGACCACCGGCCGGGACGAGCCGACGGGCAGCGCGGCGGCCGGCACGGTCGGGGCGAGCAACGCCAACAGTGCGAGCGTCGCACCGAGCAGGCGGCGAGCGGCGACCGAGCGGATCAGTCGGCGGCGCGGCCGATCTCCGGGCCGATGTCCGGGCAGTTTCCCGGGACGTTCCACCATTCGTCGCCCGGGTCGTTGCGCGCGTGTTCCCACGGTTCTCATCAAGGATCGCTTCACGGTCCGTCCTCCTCGCGTGCTGATCCGGCCCGGGGCGGTGGCGGTGGTACGGAGCGCCCCGCCACCGCCCCCGGCCGGCGGGTGGGTTACGGGCGGAGCCCGGCGAGCAGGACGGAGGTCACGGCGCGGTCGGCCGTGCCGGTGTTCCAGTCGGCGTTCATCGGGCTGACGGCGATCCGGCCCGCGGCCACGGCCTCCAGGTCACCGCCCTTGGCGGCGGGCCGCAGGGACACCTTGACCGTCACCTTCCAGGTGCCGTCGCCGGCGTCGGTGAAGTCCGGTTCCAGGACCGTCTGCGGGTCCTGGAAGGTGGCGGCGACGCCGGCGGCCGTGCCCTTGCCGTCCGCACCGATGACGGGGTGGTTGACGTTCAGGCCCACGCCCTTGGGCAGCAGCGGACCGGACCGGGCGCGGGCCCGCAGCCGATCGATCAACTTCACGGCGAAGTCCATCGTGGGAACCATCGCGTTGACGGTCGTCACGGGGTCGGGCGCGGTCAGCCCGCCGGTGCTCAGCGCGATGGCGGGCACCCCCGACTCCAAGGCGGTGACGGCGCCGCCGACGGTGCCGGAGTGGGTGGCGAGCCCGGCGACGTTCGGACCGAAGTTCGTACCGGAGACCACCAGGTCCGGAGCGCGGCCCGCGAAGACCTCCGCCAGCCCGAAGGCCACCGAGTCACCGGGCGTCCCGTCCACGGCCCACACCTTCGGCTCCGGATGTCTCACGGTGACGGACGGGGCGTTCATCATCTTCGTACCGGTGCCGCTCTGGTTCGTGAGCGGGGCGACGATCGTGACGTCGTGTCCGGCCGCGGTCAGGCGCTCGTAGGCCTTGCGGATGCCCGGCGCGTTGTAACCGTCGTCGTTCGTGAGCAGGATGCGCAGCGGCCCGGTGGGCGGGCCCTGCGGTGAAGCGGTGGCGGGCGCCGTGCCCGCCAGGGCGGGCGCGCACAGCACCAGGGCGGCCAGCGGCAGTACTCGCTTGCGTCTCACGGAGTGCTCCTTCGGGGAGGGACGTGCGGGGAGGGACGTGCGGGACGGAAGGACGTCGAGGGTGCGCCCCGGGCAGGGTGGGGACCGGCGGGCGGGCGACCCTCGGCGCCCGCCCGCCGGAGTACGGGCCGGGCCGGTCGCGCGGACGGGCCCGGGGGAGGTCAGCGCACGCTGCGGATCGGGAGGATCGCGAGGGCGCCGATCAGTGAGAGGGCCCCGCCGACGAGGAAGAGCGGGGTGTAGCCGCCCAGGGCCGTCACCACGGCGGAGGCGACGAAGGGGGCGATGATCTGCGGTCCCGCGTTCGCGATGTTGAGGACGCCCATGTCGCGGGCGGCGTCCTCGGCCCGCGGCAGGACCAGGGTGACGAGGGCGGTGTCGACGGCCATGAAGCAGCCGAACGCGAGCCCGTTGAGCGGGCTGAAGACGAGCATGCCCGTCCAGGTCGGGCTGATGACCGGGACCACCATGACGAGGCCGGCCAGCGCGGCGGACACCCCGACGAACACCTTGCGGCGGTTCCACCGGTCGGACAGCAGCCCGCCGACCACCGTGGACACGGCCATCGCGACCATCGACACGGGGGTGAGGACGGCCATGGCGGCGGGCGGCGTCAGCCCGTCGGGCAGCGCGATGTGGTCGCCGAGGATGTAGAGCTGGTAGCCGACGACCGAGAAGTATCCGAGGACCATCAGGGCCCGGCCGATGAAGGCCCACCGGAAGTCGTGGTTGGCCAGCGCGGAGAGGAAGGCGGCCCATTGGGCGCCCTTGGCCTTGGCCTTGGCCGCCTCCGGGGCCGGACTCGTCGACCCGGTGCGATCCGCCGCGCCGGTGCCGTCCGCCGCGCCGGTTCCGTCGTCCGCCCCGGCGCCGGCCCGCGCCCCGGCGCGATCCGTCGCCCCGGTGCGCGGGAGGTCCCGGCAGAACGTCGTGAGCAGCAGGGCGGCCACGGCGATGATCGCGCCGAAGACGAGGTACCCGACGCGCAGGTGCTCGGCGGTCCGGGAGGCGACGAGGACACCGACGGTGCCGCCGATCGGCAGCCCCAGACCCACCAGCGCGGACGCGGTACCGCGGCGGACCGCGGGCACCCGATCGGGCACGATGGCGGTGACGGCGGCCTGGTAGACGTTCATGGTCGCCTGTACGAGGCACCAGCCGATGCCCACCAGCAGAGCGGTGCTCACGCTCCCGAGGAACGCGAGCCCCGCGAGCGAGGCGAGGGCGCCGCCGAGCACCCACGGTCCGCGCCGGCCGCTGCGGTCGGAGAGCGCTCCGGCGATCGGGTTGAAGGCGGTCGCGAAGATGGCGCTGATCCCACCGATCAGGCCCAGCACGGCGACCTTGTCGTCCGGGGCGATCGCCGCGATCTGGGTGGGCAGGAGTACGGAACCGACTCCCATGTAGACCGCCATCATCGCGGAGTTGGCGACCAGCAGCAGCGGCAACAACCCTCGCTGGCGGGGTGGTTCGGCGACTGCGGGGACGGGCGGGCCGGCGACTTCGTTCGTGGCCATGACGACTCCTCGGGGGACGGTGCGGGGAGGTGGCGAGCAGCGGTCGAGCGTGGGGGAGGGGCGCCGTGCGGGAAGCGGCGGAGCGGAGCGACGGGCGGCAGGGCAGGGGTGTTGCCGGGAGCCGTGGGCCGACGAGCCCGCAGACGTGATGTTGTTACACGTGTCACCAACGGCGCTGGAGACTGTGTAGCACCCATTCGGAGACGCCGCCAGGCCCTGCGGAGGGAGTCGGTGCAGATCGTGACCGACCGCAGGCCCCGTCATGGTGGCCCGGCCGCCCCGGCGGCGCAGGGCACCGTGCCATGACGTGTAACCATCGGATCCGAGCCGCCCGGCGGGCCCGTGGAGCCCGATCGGACCGGAAATCCCCTTGCCCTTGTGGCGGCGCCGGCGCATCGGCCATACTCCGTGCCGCGCGGCGACGAACTCCCGTCCGTACGCGGCGCTGCGGCGCCCCGCGGTCGGGGCGGGGCGGCGCTCGCCCTGCCCGGCTCGGGACCGCGCGCCGGGACCCCGTCATCCCCACGACGTCCCGCCGGCCTTCGCTCGCCCCGGCGTTCGCGCCCCACCGGCCCCGCGTGCGCGCCCTTCGGTGGCGTCGCGTCGGGCTCCGTTCTGCCGCCCCGCCCCGCCCCGCCTCCGGGCCGCGCCCGGCCCGCTCGACCCCGACGCCCCCTCGACCCCGACGCCCCCTCGGCCCCGGCATCCCGCTCGACCCGCGCCCGCCCCCCGCTCCCCGTCGCTCCCGACCGCCCGCGTCCCGTGGCCCCCGCCCGACCCGCCCGCCCCGCCGTTCCCCGACTGCCCGCGCCTCGTCGCGTCCGGCAGCAGACGTGAAAGGTCCCTCGTGCAGCACCCGTACTCCGTCACGCCCTCGTCCCCGCCCGTGCGGCCGCCACGGCACCGGTTGCCCGCTCCTCCTCCTCGTCACGCGCTCGCCTGGGGGGCGTCCCTCCTGTTCGTGTCGCTGGTGTTCGCGCTGTGGCTGCGCGTCGACGCCCGCCCCTTCTTCCAGGGGATCGACGACCGCTGGGAGGCCTCGGTCAACGTTCCGGCCGCAGGGAGTGCGGGCGGCGGCTCCGCCGGCGGGTTCGTCCTGCTCCTCGACCGGCTCGGCGGCCCTCTCGGTCTGGTCCTGCCGCTGGCCCTGACCGGTTGCCTCTGCGTCTACGGGCGTTGGCGGTCGGGGTTGTTCGTCGCGAGCGCCTGCGTCGTCTCCAACGTGCTCGTCGTACTGCCCCTCAAGCAGCTGGCCGACCGGCCCCGCCCGGCGCACCCGTGGGTCCTGGTCAACGACGGCTCGTACCCGTCCGGCCAAGTGTTCACCGCCGTGACCTTGGTGTTCGTCGTCGCGGTGGTGATGTTCCCGGACCGCGCGCGACGCTGGTGGTGGCCGGTCGCGGGCGCGTACGTGCTGTCCATGATGGGCAGCCGCACCTGGTTGCACGCCCAGTGGCTGAGCGACACGATCGCGGGCGCGTTCCTCGGGGTCGGTGCCTGCCTGGTGCTGTGGCGCCTCTTCGCTCCGCTGCTGGAGGCGGAGGCCGAACGCATGGCCTCGAACAGTCTCTGGTTGTGACGGGACGCCCCACCAGGCATGGCGAATCATTGACGGTCGCAAAAATGGCAACATAAGCTGGTGGCCGGTGGTGCGCATCCGGTGCGCCGCCGGGCAGGAAGGATCCGCTCATGTCTCACTCCCCGGGTCGGGACCACGTGGTGGTGGACCTCCCCGCAGGGCGCCTCCGCGGTGCCGTCGAGGACGGGTTGACCGTCTTCCGGGCGGTTCCCTACGCCGCACCCCCCGTCGGTGACCTGCGCTGGAGGCCCGCGCGGCCGCACCCCGGTTGGACCGGGACGCGGGACGCCCGCGCCGACGGACCCAGCGCCCCGCAGCCGTACCGCGAGGGCGGCGATCCGGTGCTCGGCGGCCACGGCTCGCCCCCCTTCGACGAGGACTGCCTCACCCTGAACATCTGGACGCCCGCAGCCGACGGGGCCCGCCGGCCGGTGCTCCTGTGGATCCACGGCGGTGGCTTCGTCTCCGGCTCGGGATCGCTGCCCGGCTACTCCGGGGCCACCTTCGCGCGGGACGGTGACCTCGTCTTCGTGAGCGTCAACTACCGCGTCGGACCCCTTGGTTACCTGGCCTTCCCCGCCGAGGAGGGGAGCCCCGCCGACGACGGCGCGAATCCTTGGCTCACCGACCAGTTGCGCGCCCTGTGCTGGGTCCGCGAGAACATCGCTGCCTTCGGAGGGGACCCCGAACTCATCACGGTGGCGGGCCAGTCGGGCGGCGCGGTGTCCACCGCCGCGCTCGCCGGCCACCCGGAGGCCGAGGGGCTGATCAAGCGGGTCATCCTGCAGAGCCCGCCCCTCGGCCTGGACTTCCCGACCCCCGAGGCCCACCAGGAGCGCGTGGACGCCTACCGCGACCTCGCCGGGGCGAAGACCGTCGCCGAACTGCGGGCGCTGGACTGGCCGGAGCTGATCGACGCCGGGCTCGGACTCCTGGCCCGCACGGTCCGCTGGGGGTACTGGCCGACCCCCTTCCTGCCCGTCGTCGACGGGGTCACCCTGCGCCACCATCCGGCCGACATCCTGACCCGGGGCGCGGCGACCGGCATCGACGTCATGATCGGCTGGACCCGCGAGGAGGCCACCTTCGGTTTCGCCCTCGACGAGGGCTACGCCACCGCGACCCGGGACCGGGTCGTCGACCGGATCGCGGACACGTTCGGAGCCGGTCGGGCCCCCGAGGGGTACGCGGCGTACGCGCGGGCCCGCCCGGGCTCCCGCCCCGCCGACGTCCTCATGGACCTCATCACGGACGAGCTCTTCCGGGTCCCCGCCCTGCGGCTGGCCGAAGCGAGGGCGGAGGCGGGCCGCCCGGTGTGGGCCTACCAGTTCGACCTGCCGACTCCCGCCCACGAGGGCCGCCTCGGCGCCGCACACTGCCTCGAACTCCCCTTCGTCTTCGCCAACTTCGACCAGTGGGCGCACGCCCCCTTCCTGGCCGGACTGGCCCCCGCCGTCCGCGACGGCCTCGCGGACAGCATGCACCGGGCCTGGATCGCCTTCGTGCGCACGGGCGACCCGAACCACGCGGGCCTGCCGCGCTGGGACCCGTACGCCGCGGGGGAGCGCACCACGATGCGGTTCGACGCTGTCGTGACGGCCCTCGCCGACCTCGCCGGCGATGCGAGGATCCTGCACGAGGGCTCCGCGCACTCCCCGGACCTCATGATCTGACTCGTGTAACCTCGAAAGAGGAAGCGCGCGCCGAGCACGAGGAACGTCGAGGGACACCATGGCCGAAGAAACCCGGGTCCCCACGACCACGACGAACACCCCGCCCGCCACCACCACGAGTGCGGACGTGGCCCGCCTCGCGGGCGTCTCGCGCGCCACCGTCTCCTTCGTCCTCAACGACACCCAGGGACACCGCGTCAGCGACGCCACCCGCGCCCGCGTGCTCGATGCGGCCCGCCGGCTCGGCTACGTACCGCACGCCGCCGCCCGGTCCCTGCGGGCCGGCCGCAGCAACCTCGTGCTGATGCCCTCCTCGGTCTCCGCCATAGGTCGCCTGGTCAGCGACTGGGTCGACGACCTGCACGGTGAGCTCGACCGGCACGGCTACACGGCCGTGCTGCACGCGGGCCGCTTCGCCGACCCCGTCGACGCCGCCCGGGCCTGGGCGGAGCTGCGCCCGGCCGGCGTCGTCGCCCTGGACGGCGACCGGTTCCCGCCCCGGGCGGCGGAACTGCTGCGCCGCGCGGGCGTGCGCGGGCTGCTGGCGTTCGCGGCGCACCCCGTCGAGGGCGTGCACACCGTGGGTTTCGACCACGCGCACATCGGTGCCACCGCGGCCGAGCACCTCATCGCCCGTGGGCGCACCCGGATCGGCGTGGTCGTACCGCAGGAGCGCGGTCTCGGGACGCTCGCCCGGCCGCGCCTGGCGGGCGCCGAATCGGTCGCGGCCCGGCACATGGCCACCGTCACCCCGCTCGAACTGGCCTACACGCGCGAATCGGCGACCGGGTTGGCCCGGCGGTGGCGCGACCTCGGGCTCGACGCCGTGTTCGCCTACAACGACGAGTACGCCACCCTGCTGCTGCACGCCTTCCGGGCCGAGGGCATCGTCGTACCGGACGAGGTCGCCGTCGTGGGCTCCGACGACCTGGTCCTCTCCGCGTTCCAGCAGCCCGCGCTCACGTCGGTGCGCCTGGAACTGCCGTCACCCGCGCGGATCGCGGACTCCCTGCACGAGCTGATCTCCACGGGAACGGCTCCGGAGCTGCCGCCCGTCGAAGCCGTCCTCGTCCCCCGCGAGACCTCCTGATCGAGGGGGCTCCCGGCCGCCCGGGCCCTGCCGTGAGCGGCTCCCCGGACCGTGCCGCACGGCGGACCCCCTCCGGCCCCCTCGGACCGGCCGCACGACGGGCGGGACCCCCCTCCGGTCCCGCCCGTCGTCTCAGCCCTGCGGTACGGGGTCCGTCGCGTTCACGGCCGCCCCCCGGCGGTCGTGAACCCGTGCCCGCTCGCGCAGGAGCGCGGGTGCGCAGAGCCACCAGGCCAGCAGGCCGATCCCGGCGCCGGCCGCCGCGCCGGCCGCGGTGTCGCTCAGCCAGTGCGCGTGCAGCCAGGTGCGGCTCCACATCATGGCCAGCGTGAACACCGCACCGGCCGGCCACCACGCGCGCCGCCGGGCGGCCGGCACGAGCAGCACGCCGACGAGCACCACGAGCAACGCCGCCGAGGCGGCATGACCGGACGGGAACGAACCGTGGTCGACGCGGACCAGCGGGTTCTCCGGGCGCGGCCGGTCCACCAGGTGCTTGAGCCCCTGGACGACGAGCATGTTGGCGCCCAGGTGGGTGACGAGCAGGAAGCCGGCGGAAACCCACAGCCGCCGCACCAGCAGCAGCGCGAGCAGGCCGAGCGGCACGACGATCCCGGGCGGGCCGCCGAACCAGTCGAGCGCGGCGGCGGCGACGGCGTACGGCCCTTCGTGCGGGCCGCCCATCCAACGCAGCCAACGTTCGTCCAGGCCCTGGAAGGGCGGATTCGAGACGTCGGGGCGGACCGCGAGCGCCAGGAGCGCCGCGCCTCCGAGGAACAGCAGACCCGACGCGAGCGCGCCGCGGTCCCGGTTCGTCCCGGAGGCGCCGGGTCTGCCGGTGGGGCCGGCGGCGGTGGTGATGGCGGGAGAGGTGGACATCACTGCCTTTCCTGACCGCGGGAGCGGCCGCGGCCGTTGGTGTGCGGAGCGGGCGGGACCGGCCGGAGGTGTCCTCGCGCACGGTGCCGCGAGGGCGCCGTCCGGCCGGTCCGCGCGGGGCAGGGCCCGGGGTCAGGCCCCGGCGCCGAGGTGGCCGGCGAGGAAGGCGACGCTCTCGGCGACGATCCCCTCGACGTCCGGTGAGCCGAGGAAGATGTGGTCGGCGCCGTCGACGGGCCGCAGCGTGACCTCGCCCCCGGCGCGCTCCAGCGCCCGCGCGAGGCACTCGCTCTGGCTGTACGGGACCAGCCCGTCCCGGGTGCCGTGGACCAGGAGGAACGGCGGGGGGTTCGAGCCGGCGGCGTACGTCACCGGGCTCGCGGCGCGGGCCAGTGCCGGGCGCTCGGCCTCGGTCCCGCCCAGCAGGGCCTCGTACGGGTCGGGGAACTCGCCGGCGCCGGGCATCGGCGGCATGGGGTGCTCGGCGAGGGCGGGCAGGTCGGAGACGCCGTACCAGTCGACGACGGCCAGCACCCCGGTGTCCCCGGTGCCGACGCCGTGCGCCCCTTCCAGGGCGGCGGCGTCCGGGCTGCCGGGACCGACGAGCCCGGCGAGGGCCGCCAGGTGGCCGCCCGCGGATTCCCCCCAGACGCCGATCCGGTCCGGATCGATGCCCAGTACCTCCGCGAAGGCGCGGACGTAGCGGATCGCGGCCTTCACGTCGTGCAACTGGGCGGGGAAGGGTGCTTCGAGGCTGTGCCGGTAGTCGATGGAGACCAGGGCGAGCCCGGCGGCCAGGACCGCGCCGTGCAGGAGGTCGGCGGGAACCGTCGGCGGCGGGTAGCGGCGGTCGCCGTCCAGCCAGCCGCCGCCGTGGATCCACACGACCGCGGGGAACGGGCCCTCGCCCGCCGGGGTCCGCACGTCGAGCAGTCGGGGACGGTACCCCGGCGTGGTCGCGTACGTGACCCCGTCGAAGAGCCGTACGCCGTCGGGGCCCGTGCGGGGCTGTACGGGGGGTTGGTAGGGCGGGGGCGGCCAGGTCGTGTCGGCGAGGTCGAACCCGGCCGTGGGGGATTGCGTCATTGCGGCCCTTCGATTCGGTGCGGCCGTGGCGGCCGGCGGGTCCCGGCGCGGACGCAGGCTTCGTGACGTTTGTCCGAAATGCTTGCGTGGATCGCTCGGAGAGGCATAACGTGTTACACGTGTAATCAGAACACTAGCGACGCGTTTCCGCTGACCACAAGCCCATGGGCCGGACGACTTCCCGGCCGGTCGCACGAGCCGCTCCGGCGGATGCGCCGCCTTCCCCCTCCGGGAGCACGCCATGACCACCCCTGTCGGCAGATCCGTGGACCTCGCGCCGTGTCGGCGTCGCACCCCGCTCCCGCGCACCGCCGCGCGCGGGCCGTCCGAGCCCTTCGGGTCGCCCCTGCTCCCCGTCTCCGTCGGCGGTTTCGTCCACTGGGTCACCGACCCCGGCGCGGCGACGGTCCCCCGGGTCAGGGCCCGGGTGCGAGCCGCGCTCGGTGAGTGGCGGGTGTCGCGGGAGGTGGCCGAGGTGCTGCTGCTGGCCGTGAGCGAACTCGTCGGCAACGTCGTGCAGCACGTGGCCGCCGGACGGATGCGGGTCGGGATGTCCCGAACCGGGGGATGGCTGCGCCTGGAGGTCGCCGACCAGGGGGCCGGGCTGCCGCGGCTGCCCTCCCCGCGGGGTGAGGTCGACCTCGACTCGGAAAGTGGCCGCGGGCTGCTGATGGTGCAGCTGATGGCGGCCGAGCGCGGTGGTGAACTCTCGCTGGTGGTAGGGGAGTCGGGCAAATCCGTGCGGGTGCGGATCCCGGTGGGGTGAGCCGGTCCGGGGCTCCGCGATATCGCGCAATATTGACGGTCGCCAAATTCTCGGCATATCTTGCTCCCGTCTCCCCCGCTGCTGCCCGATCGAGGTGCCGCCCCATGGAGCTCTCCCCTTCCGCGCATGCCGATTCCTTCTGTCGAGACCGGCTGCCGCCCCATTCCCTCTGGCCCCAACTCCACTTCGACCTACCCGAGTTGAACTACCCTGACCGGCTCAACTGCGCTCGGCGCCTGCTCGACGACGCCGTGGAGCGGCACGGCCCCGACCGGCTCTGTCTGCTCACCCCGACCGAACGCTGGACCTACGGCGAACTGCTGCACCGCGCCAACCAGGTCGCCCAGGTCCTCACCGAGGACTTCGGCCTCCGGCCCGGCAACCGCGTGCTCCTGCGCGGCCCCAACAACCCCTGGCTCGTCGCCACGTGGTTCGGGGTGCTGAAGGCGGGCGGCGTCGCCGTCACCACCATGCCGCTGCTGCGCGCCGCCGAGATCGCCGAACTCGGCGACATCAGCCGACCGGCGATCGCCGTGTGCGACCACCGCCACACCGACGAACTCGACGCCGTCGGCCTTCCCGGATTCCCGGTCCTCGCCTACGGAGGTGCGGACCCCGCGGACCTCATCGCGCGGTGCGCCGCCAAGGACGGCGGGTTCGACACCGTCGACACGGCCGCGGACGACGTGGCCCTGATCGCCTTCACCTCCGGCACGACCGGCCGGCCCAAGGCCACCCTGCACTTCCATCGTGACGTCCTCGCCAACGCCGACACGTTCTCCCGGCACGTCCTCAAACCCCGCGAGGACGACGTCTTCACCGGCACGCCGCCCCTCGCCTTCACCTTCGGGCTCGGCGGGTTGGTGGTCTTCCCGCTGCACGTGGGCGCCGCGACCCTGCTGATCGAGCAGGCGACACCGGAGCGGCTGGCGGACCTCGTCGCGGAGCACGCGGTGACGGTGCTCTTCACCGCCCCCACCGCCTACCGGGCGATCATGGCCGCCGGGGCCGTGGACCGGCTGGCAGGACTGCGCCGCTGCGTATCGGCGGGCGAACCGCTGCCCGCGGCGGTGTGGCACGAGTTCCACGCCGCCACCGGCCTGCGGATCATCGACGGCATCGGCGCCACCGAGATGCTGCACGTCTTCATCTCGGCGGCCGACGAGGACATCCGGCCCGGCGCCACCGGCCGTCCCGTGTCCGGCTACCGGGCCGCCGTCGTCGACGAACGGGGTGAGCCCGTCCCCGACGGACAGCCCGGCCTGCTGGCCGTCACGGGCCCCACCGGCTGCCGCTACCTCGACGACCCGCGCCAATCCTCGTACGTGAGGAACGGCTGGAACATCACCGGCGACACCTACGTCCGCGACGCGGAAGGCTACTTCTGGTACGTGGCCCGCAGCGACGACATGATCGTCTCCTCCGGCTACAACATCGCGGGCCCCGAGGTGGAGAAGGCACTCGCCGGCCACCCGTACGTCGCCGAGTGCGGGGTCGTCGGGGCGCCGGACGAGCGGCGCGGCATGCTGGTGAAGGCGTACGTCGTGCTCCGGGCGGGCGTCCCGGCGGGCGAGGGGACCGTCCGCGAGCTCCAGGCCCACGTCAAGCGGACCATCGCCCCCTACAAGTACCCACGGGCCGTCGAGTTCGTCACCGAACTCCCGCGCACCGGCACCGGAAAGCTCCGACGGAGCGAACTGCGCGGGCGCGCCGGTTCCGGCCCGGGCGGGGGGCCCGCCGCGGTGACCGCGCGAGCCGAGTCCGCCGTCGCCCGCCCGGAGCCGGGGAGCGGGCCGACCGGTGTGATCGTCGAGAGCCGCGTCGAGTGGCCCGACACCGACGCCGCCGGGCACTACCACCACTCCACCGTCGTGCGCTGGGTGGAGGCGGCCGAGGCCGTACTGCTCCGCCGCCTCGGCCTGTCCCACCTGTTCGGCAGTACCCCACGCGTGCACTTCGAGGCCGACTACCGGGCCCGGCTCTGGTTCGGGGACGCGGTGCGCACCGAGCTGACGGTCACCGAGGTCGGCACCCGCTCCCTCCACTACGCCTTCACCGTGCGCGGCGAGCAGGGCGTGGAGGCCGCCACCGGACGGATGGTCATCGCCCACTCCGCCGCCCGCGCGAGCGGGGCCACCCCCTGGCCCGCGGACGTCCGGCACGCCCTGACCACGGCGGGCCCGCAGGCACCCGAACTCCTCGCGCCACCCCCCGTACCCGAGCCGTGGGCCGGTTCCGGGCGAGTCGCCGAACCTGATTCCGTACCCGATTCCGAACCCGTTGGAGGCACAGCGTGCGCGTCGCAGTGAGAGGAGGAGGGCCCGGCGGACTGTACTTCGCCGCCCTCGCCAAGCAACTCTCCCCGCACTGGGAGATCACCGTCTGGGAGCGCAACGCACCCGACGACACCTTCGGCTTCGGCGTCGTCTTCTCCGACGAGACGCTCGACGGCATCGCCCAGGCCGATCCCCGCATCCACGCCGCCATGTCGACGCGGTTCGCCCGCTGGACCGACGTGGACGTCCACCACCGGGGCCGGACCCTGACCTCGGGCGGCCACGGATTCGCCGCCCTCGGCCGGCGGGACCTGCTGCGGATCCTCCAGGAGCGCTGCGCCGCCCTGGGGGTCGACGTCCGCTACCGCACCGAGGCCCCACCACCCGCCGAACTCGCCGCCGCGTACGACCTGGTGGTGGCGAGCGACGGCGTACGGTCGGCCACCCGTGCCGCCTACGCCGCCACCTTCGGCCCCCACCTCGACGAGCGCGCCGGCCGATACATGTGGCTCGGCACGGACAAGGTCTTCGAGGCCTTCACCTTCATCGTCGAGGAACGCGACTTCGGCACCCTCCAGGTGCACGCCTACCCGTACGACGACACGCGCTCCACCTTCATCGTGGAGATGGACGAGGCCTCCTGGCGGCGAGCCGGTTTCGCCGCCCCGGCCGCCCGCGACCTGCCCCCGGGCGCGAGCGACGAGGAGAGCATCCGGCGCTGCGAGGAACTCCTCGCCGCCCACCTGGACGGTCACCGACTCGTCCCCAACGGCTCCCGCTGGCTGCGCTTCACCACCGTGCGCAACCGGACCTGGATCCACGACAACGTCGTCCTTCTCGGGGACGCCGCCCACACCGCCCACTTCTCCATCGGTTCCGGCACCAAGCTCGCCATGGAGGACGCCCTCTCCCTTGCCGCCTGCCTGCACGAACACCCCGACGTGCCGGACGCGTTGCTCGCGTACCAGCGCGAACGCAAGGCGGTCGTGGAGTCCACCCAGCGCGCGGCCCAGGCCAGCCTCGAATGGTTCGAGAACATCGACCGGTACACCGGCCAGGACCCCCACCAGTTCGCCTTCAACCTCCTCACCCGAAGCCGGCGCGTCACCTACGACAACCTGCGCCTGCGGGACGGGGACTTCACCGCGGCCGTCGACACCGCGGTCTGCGGCGGGCAGCCGGGCGGGAGCGCTCCGGCCGGCCCGCCCGTGCCGCCGATGTTCCGCCCCTTCCGGCTCGGCGGACTGTTGCTGCGCAACCGGGTCGTCGTGCCGCCCGTCGCCCTGTACACGGCGCGCGACGGCGTCCCGGGCGACTTCGACCTCGTCCACCTGGCCACCCGCGCCCTCGGCGGATCCGGACTCGTCCTCGCCGGGATGACCGCGGTCAGCGCCGATGCCCGCGCCACCTCCGGTTGCCCGGGGATCCACAGCGACGAACAGGAGGCGGCCTGGCGCCGGATCACCGATGTCGTCCACGCCCAGTGCGACACCCCGGTGGGCCTCCAGCTCACCCATGCCGGCCGGCGCGCGAGCACCGGCGACGGACCTCCGCCCGCCGCCTCCGCACTGGCGCCGGACGAACACGGCCCCGCCCCACGGGAGATGACCCGTACGGAGATGGACGTCGTCGTCCGCGACTTCGTCCGCGCCGCGCGTCGAGCCGACCGGGCCGGCTTCGACGCGCTGGAACTCCAGTACGGGCACGGCCACTTGCTCTCCGGCTTCCTCTCGCCACTGACCAACCGGCGCACCGACGCCCACGGCGGCGACGTGAGCGCGCGGCTGCGGTTCCCCCTCGAAGTGCTGCGCGCCGTACGGGAGGTCTGGCCGACCGGCAAGGCGCTCCTCGTGCGGATATCCGCGACGGACTGGGCCGAGGGCGGCCTCACCGAGGCCGACACCGTCGAGATCGCCCGCGCCCTCGGTGAGGCCGGAGCCGACGCGCTCGACGTCTCCACCGGCGAGGTCGTCGCCCACGAACGGCCGCGCCACGGCCGCAGCTACCAGACCCCGTACGCCGACCTCATCCGCAACGCCACGGGGGTGCCCACCATCGCCGTCGGCGCGATCTCCACGTACGACGACGTGAACTCGATCCTGCTGGCGGGCCGCGCCGACCTGTGCGCCGTCGGCCGGGCCCAGCTGTACGACCCCCTGTGGACGCTGCACGCGGCGCAGGCCCAGGGCTACCGGGGGCCGGCCGCGCCCTGGGCACCCGCCTGGCGGGCCGGCCGGGGCGGGCCCCCGGTAGCCCGCACCGACCGGGTGCCGCCACGCCTGGGCGCCCTGCGGCCGACCGCCCCGCCCGTACGCAGGCGCTGGCTGCCCCGCGCCGCCGCCCCGGCCGCCCCGCCGGCGGCCGGTCCCACCCCCACCCCCGCCCACTGAGCGCAGGAGAGCCATGAACCGCCCCCCGCGCGTCCCCCCGGACGTACCGGCCGCCGAACGGCTGCCGCGCTTCACGGCGGCGGCCGTCCAGGCCGCGCCCGTCTTCCTCGACCCCGCCGCCACCGTCGACAAGGCCGTGGCCCTGATCGCCGAGGCGGCCGCCGCCGGCGCCGAACTCGTCGTCTTCCCCGAGGCGTTCGTCCCCGGCTACCCCTACTGGAACTGGACCATGAACCCGGTCCAGGGCTCGCCCTGGTTCGAGCGGCTCCAACGGGCCTCCGTCGACATCCCCGGACCGCACGTCGACGCGTTGCGCGCGGCGGCCCGTCGCCACCGGGTCGTGCTCGTCATCGGCGTCAACGAGCGGGTCCCGTACAGCCTCGGAGTCCTCCACAACACCCTGCTCACCATCGGGGCGGACGGCGCGCTGCTCGGCGTCCACCGCAAACTCGTGCCGACCTGGGCCGAGAAGCTCACCTGGACCGGCGGGGACGGCAGCTCCCTGCGCGTCCACCGCACGCCCGTCGGCCCGCTCGGAGCGCTGGCCTGCGGGGAGAACACCAACACCCTCGCCCGGTACGCCCTCCTCGCGCAGGGCGAACTCGTCCACGCCTCCTGCTACATCGCGCTTCCCGTCGCGCCCGCCGACTACGACATGGCCGACGCCATCGCCGTCCGCACGGCCGCCCACAGCTTCGAGGGCAAGGTCTTCTCCGTCGTGGCCTGCTCCACCGTCTCCCCGGAGATGGTCGAGCTCCTCGCCGGGGACGACGAGCAGGCGCGGGCCCTGTTCGCCCGGCCGCGCAGCGCCCTGTCCGGCATCTTCGGGCCCGACGGCCGGCCGGTCGTCGAACCCCTCGTCGACGCCGAGGGCATCGTCCTCGGCGAGATCGACCTGGGCCGGTGCGTCCAACCCAAGCAGATGCACGACATCGTCGGCCACTACAACCGCTTCGACGTCTTCCGCCTTGAGGTCGACAACCGCCCCCGACCACCGGTGACGTTCACCGTGCCCCCGGCACCCTGCGCCCCCGCGCATCCCGCCCCCACCCCACCCGCCGCACCCGCCCCCGCCGCCCCCGCCCATCCCGAGGAGGACGCATGAACAGCGCGCAGCAGGACGACGGCATGCTCGGCCGCGCCCGGGTCACCGACACCCCCGAACTCACCGCCTACTACGCGGAACTCGGCGCCCACGACGCCGGCGCCCTGTGGACGGTGGCCAACGACATCGAGCCCTGGTACCCGCAGCCGGCGTCCGTCCCCGTGCTGTGGCGCTACCGCGAACTGCGGCCCCTGGTCCGAAGGGCCCTCGACCTCGTCCGGGCCGATGACGCCGGCCGCCGGGTGGTGATGCTCGTCAACCCGGGCCGCAAGGACGTCAGCGCCGCCGTCGGACTCCTCTACACGGGCCTGCAGATCATGGGGCCCGGCGAGGCCATGACCGCCCACCGCCACCAGGCGGCGGCCCTGCGCTTCGTCCACGAGGGCACGGGCGCCTGGACCGTCGTCGACGGGCAGAAACTTCGGGTCGGCCCCGGCGACTTCGCCATCACCCCGAACGGCACCTGGCACGAACACGGCAACGAGGCCGACGACGAGCCCGTCATCTGGCAGGACGGCCTCGACATCCCCCTCGTCAACGCCCTGGACGCCGGTTTCTACGAGGTCCACCCGGATCTCCACCAGACCCCCGGAAAGGTCATCAACTCCTCGGTCCTGACCTACGCGGCGAACCTCCTCCCCTACGGCGCCGAGAAGTGGACCGGCCCCCACTCGCCGCTGCTCGCCTTCCCCTGGGAGCCCACCTACGAGGCCCTGCTCGGCCTCGCGCGGGCCACGGAGGGGTCCCCGTACGACGGGGTGATCGCGGAGTACACCAACCCGGTGACGGGCGGGTCGGTCATGCCCACCATGGGCGCCCACATGCAGCTGCTGCTCCCGGGCCGGGCCACCTCGGCCCACCGCCACACCGGCTCGGTGATCTACACGGTGGCCAAGGGGCGCGGCGCGTCGGTGATCGCGGGGCAGCGCTTCGAGTGGACGAAGGGCGACATGTTCTGCGTCCCCTCCTGGGCCTGGCACGAACACCACAACCTCGACACCTCCGAGGACGCCTGCCTGTTCTCCTTCAACGACTTCCCCGTCATGCGCTCCCTCGGCTTCCACCGGGAAGAGGCCTACCCCGACCACGGCGGCCACCAGCCCGTCACCGGCGCACCCGCACCCGCCGCCGCCACCGCCACCGCCTGATCCCGAGGAGCCCCCGTGCGACTGATGACCTTCACCACCCCCGCGGCAGGCGCCGCACCGCGCCTGGGCGTCGAGTCCGACGGCCTCGTGCACGACCTCCCCGTGCTGGCCGACCGGGCCGGCGCGGCCCTCCCGTCCGACCTGCTCTCCTTCGTCCAGGCGGGACCGGCGGCCCTGGAGACCGCCCGGCGGCTGCTCGACGGGCCCCGACCCGCCGGCGCCGTCGTCCACCGGCTCGACGCGGTGACCCCGTGCGTCCCGTTCCGCCCGGGCAAGATCATCGGCGTGGGCCTGAACTACGTCGAGCACGTGGAGGAGTCCAGCCGGAGTCTCGACACCGACAAGGACCTGCCGCCCCGGCCCGTCCTCTTCGGCAAGCCCGCCACCGCCGTCACCGGGCCCGGACAGCCCGTCCTGCACAACGCCGACCTCACCACCCAACTGGACTGGGAGTGCGAGCTCGCCGTCGTCATCGGCCGCACCGCGTTCCGGGTGAGCGAGGAGGAGGCGTACGCGTACGTCTTCGGCTACAGCATCCTCAACGACATCAGCGCCCGCGACCAGCGCCGCTCCGGCCAGTGGTTCTTCTCCAAGGGGCAGGACTCCTACGCCCCCTTCGGGCCCGTCGTCGTCACGCGTGACGCGATACCCGACCCGATGGCGCTCGACCTCGCACTGCGCGTCAACGGCGTCACCAAGCAGAAGTCGAACACCCGCCACATGCTGTTCCCGATCGCCCGGCTCATCGCCGACATCAGCTCCGGCATGACCCTGGAGCCCGGCGACGTCATCGCCACCGGCTCGCCGTCGGGCGTCGGCGCCGGCATGGTCCCGCCGCAGTACCTGGTGCCCGGCGACACCGTCGAGGCGAGCGTCGAGCGGATCGGCACCCTGACCAACCCGGTCGTCGACGCCCGCTGAACCACATCCCGCCCCCCCCGCCGCGAACGAGGAGTACCCGTGCCGCCCCGTACCTACCGCATCGGCCAGATCGTGCCGAGTTCCAACGTCACCATGGAGACCGAGGTCCCGGCCATCCTGCGGGCCCGCGAAGCCGTCGCCCCCGACGAACGCTTCACCTTCCACTCCAGCCGGATGCGCATGACCCACGTCACCCCCGAACAGCTCAGGGCCATGGACACCGACTCCGACCGCTGCGCGGTGGAACTGTCCGACGCCCGCGTCGACGTCCTCGGTTACGCCTGCCTCGTCGCCATCATGAGCATGGGCCCCGGCTACCACCGCGAGGCCCAGGAACGGTTGCACCGCCGCACCGTCGAGAACGGCGGCCCGGCGCCCGTCGTCACCAGCGCGGGGGCGCTCGTCCACGGCCTGCACACCATCGGCGCCCGGAGGATCGCCCTGCTCGCCCCGTACATGCGCCCGCTCACCCGGACCGTCGTCGACTACCTGGGCCACGAGGGCATCGAGGTCCTGGACCACCGGTCCCTGGAGATCCCCGACAACCTCGACGTCGCCGCACACGACCCCGCCCGCCTCCCCGGCCTCGCCCGGGCACTGGACCACGCGGACGCCGACGCGGTCGTGCTCTCCGCCTGCGTGCAGATGCCCTCCCTCGGCGCCGTCGAGGAAGCCGAACAGTCGCTGGGCAAACCCGTGGTGTCCGCCGCGATCTGCACCGCCCACCAACTGCTCCGTACGCTCGGTCTGCCGGCCGTGGCACCCGGCGCGGGCCGGCTGCTGTCCGGCGCGTACGCCGAAAGCCCGCTGCCGCGGTAGCCGAGGGGGTCGGGGGAGGGCTCGATATGATCGCGACCGTTCACAACGGAAGGCGATCATGTCGGACAGCCCGCTCAGGCCCAGCTCGTTGATCAACACGGTCTACGGCGCGTTCCTGCGCCGCCTCGGCGGCTGGATCTCCATCGCGGACCTGATCACCCTGATGGAGGAGCTGGACGTGGACGGCCCGGCCGTCCGCTCCGCCATCTCCCGCCTGAAGAAGCGCGGCGTCCTCGAACCGGAGCGCAGGGGCGCCACCGGCTACCGCCTCAGCCCGGCCGTCCACCCCGTCTTCGACGAGGGCGACCGGCGCATCTTCGCGAGCCTCGAACCGGCGGACCTCGCCGACGGCTGGGCCATGGCCGTCTTCTCCGTACCGGAGTCCGAGCGTTCCCACCGCTACCAACTGCGCACCCGCCTCACCTGGTTGGGCTTCGGCAACATCGCGCCCGGCGTATGGCTCGCCCCGCGCCGGCTCCTCGACGACGCCCGGGCCATGCTCGTCCGGCTCGGACTCAGCGAGTACGTCCACCTGTTCGCCGCCGACTACGCGGCCTTCAGCGACCTGTCCGAGACGGTCAGTTCGTGGTGGGACTTCCCGGCGATCCAAACCCAGTACGCCTCCTTCACCGAGGCCCACGCCCCCCTCGCCGCACGGATGACGGCCGGTCCCGGGCCCGACCCGGCGCAGGCCTTCCGCCACTACGTCCCCCTCCTCACCCAATGGCGCCGGCTGCCCTACCTCGACCCGGGCCTGCCCACGCAGCTCCTCCCGCCGGACTGGAACGCGGTGGCGGCCCGGCAGGTCTTCCAACAGCTCCACACGGTCCTCCAAGGCCCGAGCCTGCGCCACGTCGAGGCCGTCCGCACCACCGGATGAGCCCGGACCGGCCCTCGCGGAGCCGCGCCCGGCCGATGTCCGAACGGGCAGCGGAGCACGGACCACCCGGTGGGCATCACCCGGCCCGTCCGGGCGCCCATGACCCAGTTCAGCGTCCGCGTCCCGACGGGTACGCGGTGCGCGAGGGGTTGTCGGTGTCGGTCAGGGCCGCGGTGAGCGCGGCGTGGTCGGCGAGGGTCAGGTCCGCGTAGTCCAGCGCGAAACGGGTGACGGCCTCGTCGAAGGAGTCCCCGGCGCCCAGGTAGCCGGCGATCGCGAAGCGGTCGCCGGTGCGCGCGTGCGCCCGGGCCAACGTACGGCCGCACAGGCGGGCGTACCCTTCCAGCAGCAGCGGGTCCATGCCGGCGACGTCGGCCGAGCCCTTCATGTCGCGCAGCTGCCGCCAGTAGAAGTGCCGGCCCTCGGGGCCCGTGGCCCAGCCGAGGAAGATGTCGGTGGCCGCCTGGAGGAGCCGCTGCCCGGCCACCACCCGCTGCCCGGAGTGCCGGTGCGTCGACCGTCCGAGGTGGGCCTCCAGTACCGACGGCACGGCCTCCTTGATCTGGAGGAAGAGCGGGTCCGCGTCGTCGCGGCCCGTCAGCAACACGACGAAGCAGCGGGTCCCGACACTGCCGACGCCCACCACCTTGCGGGCCACGTCCACCACGTGGAACCGGTCCAGCAGGACCCGCCGCTCCTGCGGCAGTGAGGCCCGGTACTCCTGGAACACCTGCTCCACCATGGCCGCGTCGAGGGAGTCGACCGGCTCCAGCAGCGGCGGTTCGAACCGGATCCGCAGCCTGCCGTCCACGACCTCGGCCAGCTTGTCCAGAGCCTGGAGACTGGTCCGCCGCCGGGCCCGCTCCAGCCCCGACGCGACCCGCTCCCGGTGCCGTCGCCGTACCAGCGGCAGCACCTCCGCGCTGTCCACCCGCTCGTACCAGACGGCGAGTTCGCCCAGCCCGGCCAGCCGTCGCATGTTCCGTCGGTACGCGGCCGCGGCCGCCCCGGCGGCGCGCCGGGCGGCCTTGTCGCCGTGCCCGTTGTCCCGGGCGGCCACGGCCACGCTCGCCGCCAACCGTTTCACGTCCCACTCGAAGGGGCCCGGCAGCGTCTCGTCGAAGTCGTTCAGGTCGAACAGCAGGGCCCGCTCGGGCGAGGCGTACAGGCCGAAGTTCAGCAGGTGCGCGTCCCCGCACGACTGCACCATCAGCCCGGTGTGCGGGGCCGACGCCAGGTCGGCGGTCATCACGGCCGCCGCGC
Organism: Streptomyces sp. NPDC001568; assembly: GCF_042893755.1. NCBI lineage: Bacteria > Bacillati > Actinomycetota > Actinomycetes > Kitasatosporales > Streptomycetaceae > Streptomyces > Streptomyces sp. NPDC001568. Next base: position 156,590 of record NZ_JBIAVF010000005.1, read on the forward strand.
CGCGCAGGAAGGGGAACGGGCCGGCCGCCATCCGGGAGTACCGCAGCGGCAGCAGCTCGGGCAGCCGGTCGGAGCCCTGAGCCGCCAGCACGGCCACCGGGTCCGGGCGGCTGTCGGGCGGGGGCGTCGCCGCATGCTCCGACCGGGGCAGCCGCTTGCGCCGTGCCCGACCGGAGCGGGCCCGTTCGTCGGGTGACGGGGACGCGGCCATTGCCATCCCCCAGTCATATCACCGGCTCCGGGCGTGCGCCGTCCGGGGGAACGCCCGGTGCGCCGGACCGTCGGGCGACCGTCCGCGACGCAAGGTCCTTTCCGGCGGCCGTGTTCCGCACGGTCGCCCGACGGTATTCAGCGAGCCCGGCAGCGTCCGGCGGTGTCCGGCGACGACCGGCAGCGTCCGGCGGTGTCCGGCAGTGACATGGGGAGGCGCGGATGCGCATGTTCAGGAAGATCGCCGTGGCGGCGCCGGTGGCCGCCGTCTCGGCCGTTCTCCTCGCGGGGACGGCCCTGGCGTCGGGGTCGTACGCGGAGGGGCTGGTCGTCAGCTCGTCGGGGGTGAAGGTCCGCTCGAGCCCGACCACCACGGCCCGGGTCGTCGGCACCCTCGCCCCCTGGCAGAAGGTGAAACTGTCCTGCCGGACCGAGGCCAAATGGGTGGAGGGCAACGACACCTGGTACCGGCTGCACGGCGACGGCTGGGTGTCGGCCCGCTACGTGCACAACTACACCAACGTGCCCTGGTGCTGAACCCGCGGCCGACCTGGCGCTGAGCCCGCTCAGGCCTCCCGGGCGACGCAGTCGCCGGTGCCGGCCGTCCCCAGCTCCCCGCCGGTCAGGGAGAACGACAGGACGAGCCCGGCACCGGTGGCGCGCGCCCCGGTGAGCCCGACCCCGTCCGGGAGGTCCCCGAGGCCGAACGTGCGGGGCTTCAGCTTGTCGGCGATGCCGGATCCGAAGGGGAGGGACGCGAGCCGGTCCACCGGTATGTCCCGGCCGAACAGCCGGACGGCGGCGGGGGTGACGGTGACGCTGTCGGCGGTGGTGGACAGGGTCGTCCTGACCGTGACGGGCAGGCCCGTGCCCCCGGCGTCGCCCGTGAGCGTGAGGTCCTTGCCGTCCGTGCCCAGGACCAGGCCGGAGGCGGCGTCGCCCGCCTCGCGCTCCGCGCGCCGGTTGAGCGACGCGTAGGGCACGGTGGCCGTGGCGGTGCCCCCGCCCACACCGGCGCGGGACACGTCCTTGAGGACCGCTTCGACGTCCATGTCGGTGCCCTCGCGCCGGACGCCCTCCGCGCGCACCCGGACGGTCCCGATGCCGCCGGTAAGGGCGCGCAGTCCGGCGAGGGGACCGTCGAGGTCGGCGCTGACCGCTCCGGCCGCACCGAGTCGGCAGGTCGCCGCGTCGACGACCTCCTCCTCGGCCCGCTGCTGGGCCACGAGGTTCACGGTCCCGGTCGCGGCGGTCGCCACGAGGCAGGCGGCGGCGGTGACGAGCAGGGTCTTGCGGCGGGGGCTTTTCACGGTGCGGGTGTTCCGTTCCGGGCGAGGGCGAGCAGGTCGAAGGCCTTGGGCAGGAGGGGCGCGGCGTCCCCGGCGGTACCGGCCTCGCGGCGGGCCCGCTGGGTGCGCAGCACGGCGCGGGCCGCGGAGAGGGCCGAGCAGGCGATCACGTTCGCGTGGAGGTCGGCGTCCGGCAGGTCGGCCGGAAGACGTTCTCGTACGAGGAGGGCCAGCCGGTCCTCGAACTCGATGAAGGCCTGCATCAACCGGGACCGGATCAGCGCCTGCCCCTCCGTGCCCGCCAGCGAGTGGGTCAGACCCGCCAGGGTGCTCCGCGCGAACGGCACCGCGGCCTCCAGCAACGCGTGGCACACCGCGTCGAGGGGGTCCTCGGCGCGGGGGCGCGCGGCCAGAGCGGCCTCGATGAAGGCGAACAACTCGGCGCTGTCCGGCAGCAGCAGGGACTCCTTGTTCTCGAAGTACCTGAAGAACGTGCGCTCCGACACGTTCGCGGCCGCCGCGATGTCGGTGACCGTCGTCGCGGTGTACCCCCGCTCGGCGAAGAGTTGGGCCGCGCACGCACGCAGGGTGCGGCGGGTCTGCTCCTTCTTGCGTTCGCGCAGGCCGGGCGGGGTGGTCTCGGGTGCCATGGAGCCACCCTACCCACGGCGGCAGACATGTCAATTGTCAGTCCTGCCATATATGACCTAGTCTCCCTTGGCAGTGCTGCCACTTTTTTTTGGAGTCGCCGTGTCCTCTGCCCTGCCCGAGGTGCCCCGCACCGCCCCCGCGCCTGCCGCCCCGGACGGGTCGCCGACCGGCCGGCTCGCCCGGACCGGGGCGTTCTGCGCCCGCCACCCGCTGTGGGTGGTGGCGGCCTGGCTGCTCGTCATGTGTGCCGCGCTCGCCGGCCGGCAGCTGGTCGGCGCCGGGTTCAGCGATCAGGTGAGCCTGCCAGGCACCCCCACCCACACCGGGGCGAGCCTGCTCAAGGCTTCCGAACCGGCCGCAGAAGCACCGAGCGGCAAAGTCGTCCTCCACGTGGAGTCGGGCACCGTCGCCGACCACGGGAAGGCGGTCGCCGACACCGTCGGCCGGCTCGCCGCCCTGCCCCACGTCACGGCCGCCTCGGCCCCTGTGACCAGCCAGGACGGCCGCACGGCCTACAGCGTCCTGTCCTTCGACAGGCCGCTGAAGTCCCTCGGCCACGCCTACACCGACGAGCTGGACGAAGCCACCGAACCGGCCCGCGCGGCCGGCGTCGGGGTCGGCTACGGGGGCGATCTCGATCAGATCGTCCGTCCGCCCGCCGACGACGTCGCCGCCGAACTCACCGGGCTCGCCGCCGCCCTGGTGATCCTGCTCCTCGCCTTCGGCAGCGTCGCCGCCGCGCTCCTTCCCATCGCCACCGCCCTGGTCGGGGTGGGCGTCGGCATGGGCGTGGTCGGCATCGTCGCGGGCGCCGTCGCCTTCGCCACCGCGGCGCCCACCCTCGCGGCCATGCTCGGCCTCGGCGTCGGCATCGACTACGCCCTGTTCCTCACCACCCGCTACCGCCAGGACCTCATGGAGGGCCGCGATCCCGTCGAGGCCGCCGGCCGGACCGCCGCCGCCAGTGGCCGCGCCGTCCTCGTCGCAGCCCTGACCGTCGGCGTCGCCCTCCTCGGCCTCTACGCCTGCGGGATCGGCTTCATCGGCAGACTCGGCCTCGCCGCGACCATCGCCGTGCTGATGACCGCCGCGTCCGCCGTCACCCTGGTGCCCGCGGCCCTCGGACTGGTCGGCCGGCGCATCGACCGCGCCCACGTACGCCGTCCCGTCGCCGAGACCTCGGGGGACCGGGACGGCTGGCACCGCTACGCCGCCCTCGTGGCCCGCCGCCCGTGGGCGTTCCTCCTCGCCGGCACGACGCTCCTCGCCCTCTGCGCCGTACCGATGTTCTCCATGCGCCTCGGCCACGTCGACAGCGGCTCCGACCCGGTCGGCAGCAGCACCCGCGACGCCCACACCTGGATCTCCGACGCAGAGGGCCCAGGGTTCGGGCCGGGCGCCAACGGCCCCTTCCTCGTCGTCGTGGACCTGAGCGGCGCGTCGCGCGGCGCCGCCGACATCGGCCGGGGGCTGGGGGAGGCGCTCCAAGGGACGCCCGGGGTCGCGCGCGCCACCCCGCCCAGGGCGAGCGCCGACGGCAGGATCCTGGTCTCGACGGTCACGCCCACCACGGGCCCCCAGGAGGCCGCCACCGGCGCACTCTTCGAGCGGCTCACCGACCGCACCCTCCCGCAGGCCCTGGCGGACACCGGAGCCACCGCCCACCTCACCGGAACCACAGCCGGCCAACTCGACTTCCGCGACACCGTCACCGAGCGGCTGCCGCTCATCATCGGCCTGGTCCTCGTCGCCTCGTTCCTGCTGCTGATGACGGTCTTCCGGAGCCTGGTCATCCCGCTCAAGGCCGTCCTCCTCAACCTCGTGACCACCGCCGCCTCGTACGGAGTCCTCGTCGCCGTCTTCCAATGGGGCTGGGGAGCGGGCCTGTTGGGCCTGACCGGCCCGGTGCCGATCGAGTCGTACGTACCGATGATGATGTTCGCCATCACCTTCGGGCTGTCCATGGACTACGAGATCTTCCTGCTGTCCCGGATCGCCGAGGACTGGCGTTCGCAGCGGGACAACCAACACGCCGTCGGCACCGGGCTCGCCGTCACGGGGCGGGTCATCTCCAGCGCCGCGCTGATCATGACGGTCGTGTTCCTGTCGTTCGCCGCCTCGCCCTCCGTCGTCATCAAGATGCTCGCGCTGGGCCTGGCCGTCAGCGTGGTCATCGACGCCACCGTCGTCCGGCTCGTCATGGTGCCGTCGGTCATGTTCCTGACGGGCCGGGCCAATTGGTGGCTGCCGCGCGGCCTCGACCGGATCCTGCCGCACATCAGGGCGTGAACTCCCGGCCGGACGAAAGAGCGGTCACCCGATTCCCGTTCCGGCCCGGGGCGGAATTCCCCGCGCATTCCGCCCCGGGCCGGCCCGCGTCCGTCGACGCGACTTCGATGGGCTTTCCAGCGCGCTTATAGGGGTTCGGGCGATTCTGGGCCGTGCACCGAAGAGGCCGATTATCGCCGGTGGACCACTGTGTTCCAGCCGCCGAAAACGCTATTCGGACGTGGCTCCTCGAGGCGTCCGATGCATTCCACAATTGCTTGCCGCAGCTCGATCGGCCTTGTCATACTTTTTTGGAACAGCGCTCTCCGAATATCGGACGACCCGAGCCGCGGAGTGCGGCGTCCTGTTCCGTGCACATTCGGCTATCGCCTCCACTTCTGGGAGACATTCGTGCCCGACATCGCGAGCACCATCGATCTCGACCTCCAGGCACTCGACCTCGACCTCAGCGACCTCGTCGTGACGTCCATGCGCGACAAGGGCTCCCTGCCCGAGGGCGCCGCGGCCGGCGGCGCCTGCTCCTGCGTCGCCTCGTCCAGCTGCGTCGACCCGCAGCTGGAAACCGGCGTGTCCACGGGCTGATCACCGCCCGTCACCGCACCCCGCACCACCCCCACCGATTCTTCGACGAAGGAGACCACCATGTCCGAATCCGGGCCCGCCCTCGAATTCGAGATCGAGGACCTCGACCTCGGCGAACTCACCGTGACGTCCATGCGCGACACGGCCGCCCTCCCCGAAGGCGGAGCCTCGTGGGGCTCGTGTTCCTGCCAGGGCTCCTCCTCCTGTGCCCACCCGGACGCCGGCGAAGCCCCCGTGGGCTGACCCGGCACTCCGTACTCGGCACCCGACGAGCACCACAGACCACCGGCATGCCGGAAGCCTCCCGCCGCACCCCGCGTGCGGCGGGAGGCCCGCGCCACCACACACAGGACGGGGAGCGGCATGCCGCAGCCACAGCACACCGCCGCAGGAGCAGCGGCCGGGCACCCGGTCCGGTCCGCGCCGTACGCGCTGGTCCGGGCCACCGTCCTCGCGCATCCCGCCCAGTCGCCCGACGCCGCCGAGTTCCGCCGGCTCGCTGCCCAACTGCACCGGATCGATGCCGAGTTGACGCATCTCGTCGAGCCGCTCTGTGACGCCCTGCACGACAGCCGCAGCGGCCACCCCGAGGACTTCCACCGTGACGTCGTCCTGCCGCTGCGCCGCGCCCTGCACAACGGGCGCGAACCCCGACCCGCCCTGCTCGACCGCCTCGGTGACCTGCCCGCCCGGCTGCCGGCGCTCGCCGCCTGGACCGCCCTGCGCTCGCGACGCGCCCTCCTCCTCGGCCGGCTCGACGCCGCCACCGAGCGGGCCCTGACCGCCGAACGCGCCCAACTCGCCGCCCTGTGCCGCGAGCCGGCCCTCGCCAAGGCCGTCGCCTCCACCAGCGTCGACCTGCTCCGGGCCGTGGAACGGGCCGCCACCGGAGCGACCGATCGGCGGTCGCGCAAGGAGGAACCCGCCGTACTGCGCTACGCCCTGCGGGCCAGCACCAAGACCAGTCCGCTGTCCTGGTTCACCGCCGTCGCCTGGGGGCCCCTGACCGAACGGCCCGCCGGGCCCGCCGTCCCCGACTGGGGCGCCGCACCCCAACTCCCGGGCCCCCTGCACTCCGTGGTGAAGGTCAACCGCACCCTGACCGCCGCCCTCACCGTGGCCCTCCTCGACTCCCCCCACCGCCGCACCGCCCTGCCCCACCGCATCACCAGCACGGCCCGGGTCGCCGAAGGCCGGGCCGCGTACTCCCGGGACCGGACCGCCTTCGCCGGCGGACGCTACCTGGTGGCCGGCGAGGACGAGGCGGAGCTCGCCCACGCCGGCCCGCTCGGCCTGCTCACCGGCCGGGCAGCGGAACCCGTCGCCCTCGACGCGCTCGCGGAGGTGCTGGCCGGCGCCCTGTCGGGCCGGGGGAGCGGGACCGGCGACGGCGATCCGCAGGGCATGGCGACTGCCGCCGCCGGATACCTCGCACGCCTCGTGGAGGCCGGCCTGCTCGTGCCCGCCGACCCGGTCCCGCCCCAGGACGACGATCCGCTGCGGAGCCTCGCCGACTGGCTGCGCACCTTCGGCGCCACCCACCCCGAGGACGCCGCGCGCGCCGACCGGCTCGACGACCTCCGCCGCCTGACCGCCGCGTTCGCCGAAGCCCCCGCCACCGCGCGCCCCGCCCTGCTCGCCGACCTGTCCCGACGCTGGCGGGCCGAACTGGCCGACGCGGGGCGCCCCGTCCCGCCCGTGTCCGCCCCGCTCACCGTTCTCACCGAGGACGTCGTCGCCCCGGACCCGCTCGTCCTCGACGGGTTCCTCGACGCCGCCGACCACGAAGCCCTCGGAGAAATCACCGCGCTGGCCGAACTGTTCGACCTCGGTCACCTCGTACGCCGTGTCGTCCGGGACCGCTTCGTCGCCCGCTACGGGCGCGGCGGCACCTGCCGCCACCCCTGGGAGTTCGGCCCCGAGGTCACCGAGGCCTGGGACGCCGCCGCACGACTCCCCGTACTCGACCCGCGGGACGGAACCCCCCTGCCCGGCGGAGCGGCCGAACTCCTGGCCCTGCGCTCGGCCGTCATCGACGCCGTCCGGGAGACCGCGGCCGCGGCGCCCGCCGGCGCCCCCGAACTCGTCCTGCCCCCGGACGTCCTCAAGACCCTCGGCGCGCAGCTGCCCGGCTGGACACTCGAACGGCCCCTGGGATACGCGTACTTCCTCCAACGCGACCCTCGCCACGGCCTGCTCTGCGTCAACCACGTCTACGGCGGATGGGGGCGGTTCAGCAGCCGCTTCCTGGACGCCCTCGACCCCGGCGCGCGCGCCGCCGTGGCCCGGCAGATCGGCCGGGGCATCGACCCCGGCGCCAGGGTCGCGCAGATCCGCCCCGTCGGAGGGTTCAACGCCAACCTCCACCCCCTGCTGGTCCCCGACGAGATCGGCACCGACCGACGCACCACCTCCCTCACCGAATCCGACCTGGAACTCGTCCACGACCTGACCACCGACCAGGTGCGCTTCCGGCTGCGGGACACCGGCGAACTCCTCGACGTCCTCTACTCCGGCTTCCTCGCCCCCGTCCTCCTGCCGCGCCGCCTCGGCGCCCACCTGAACGACCACCCCCAGGGAACCGTCGACTTCAGGCCGCTCATCCCCCGTACGCAACTCCCCGCACCGGGCGGGACGGTGACCCGGAGCCCCCGACTGCGCCACCGGCACGTCGTGCTCCGGCGGGCCCGCTGGGTGTTGCCCCCCGACTCGGTCCGGGCCCTGCGGGCGGAGCTGGCCGCCGCCTCGAACCCGGCCGAGCCGGCCGCCCGCTGGCGCGCCCTGCTGGACCTGCCCGAGCAACTCTTCCTGCACCCGGCCGCCCCCACCCCCACCGGGCGCGGCGCCGAGGACTTCCTCAGCCGACTGAGCCGCCCCAAGCCGCAGTTCGTGGACCTCGGCAACGCCCTGCACCTGCGCTGCCTGGCGAAATGGTTGGTCCGGCACGAGGGCGGCGCGGTCCTCGAAGAGGCACTTCCCGCCTCCGGCGGCCTGGCCTCCCCGGCCCGCGCGGTCGAACTCGTCCTGGAGGTCAACCGGCCCGGACGGCCCCGATGACCCACCCCCCGACCACGGAGGAAGGCCCCGTGCGAGAAGCACGCCACCACACCACGGACGCCCGCGACGTGGTCGCCTCCTACCACCACCCGGTCAAGGCACCGCTGCTGCGCGAGGTACTGCTGCCGCTGGCCCGGTCCGCAACGGCCCGGGCCCTGGACGCCCACGTCGAACGCCACTGGCTGCACGGTCCCCACCTGCGGTTGCGCCTCCAGGGGCCGCCCGCCCGAGTGACGGCCGTCGCCGACGCGGCCGCCGACCGGATCCGCGCCTGGATGGCCCTGCACCCCTCGCGGGGGGACCTCTCCGAGGCACGGCTGCTGGAACTGGCCGCCGAGGCCGGACGCGCCGAACTCATCGCCCCGCCCTACGGCCCCATCGCCCCCGACAACACCGTCCGCACCGAGCCCGCCGACCGGTCCTCCGTACGAGCCCTCCTCGGGGACGACGGCGCCGCCCTGCGCGAGGACCTGCTGCGGACCGGGCTCGGCGCCCTGGAGGCGGGCGCCGGTCACCTCGGGGAACAGGGCGACACCGCGGGCGCCCGGCTGCGGCTCGCGGTGACCGCGCTCGCCGCGCACGCCCGCGCCCACCCCGGGGGACTGGCCGGCGGACACTGGTCCTACGTCTCCCACCTGGAGGACCACCTTCTCCACGAGGATCCGGACGGCCGCCTGCGCGAACGCTTCGACGGCCACTGGGAGCGCGCGGGCGGCGCCGTGACCGCCCTCGTCGGACGGATCGCCGACGGCGACGCCCAGGGCTGGGAACGCGCCTGGGCGCAGTACGCGCGCGACGCCTGGCGGCTGACCCGCGGCCGGTACGACGCCGGCGCCGACCTGCACGGCGTCCCGCAGGAGTACCGGGCCCGCGCCGCCGCCACCGGGGACGCCTCGGCCGCGCGGCGCTGGGACCACGAAAGCCGCACCGGCTACAGCGAGTTCCACCGCCTGCTCGCCCGTTGCGACCCCGACGGCAGGATGTGGAGCCGGCCCGACTACCTGGTGTACCGGGCGTGCACCAACGCCCTGTACCGGCTCCTCGCCCTCTGCGATGTCCGCCCGGTGGAGCGCTACCTGGCGGCCCACCTGGTCATCCGCGCGGTCCCCGCGCTGACGGGCTGCGACTGGCACACCGAACTCTCCGCGGCCGCCGCCGCGAAGGCCGCGGAGCCCGGCGCATGACCCCCACGACGCGACCCGCGCAGGGGGCTCCGGTACCGGGCGCTGCCGCGCCGGCCTCCCGGGAGCCTGCCGCGTCCGCGAGCACGGTCGTCGGGGCGGCCGGTGCCGATGCGGTGGATGCGGGTGCGGTGGATGTGGTGGGTGCGGTGTCGGCCGGCGCCGCGGCCGCTTCCGGGCGGGTGGTACGCAGGTTGCGTCCCGGGGTTGCCGTGACCCCCTTGCGCGACGGGCTGCACCTGCGGGGCCGGCGCGGGAACCTCACCCTGGAGGGCAGCGACGCCCTTCCCCGCCTGTGGCGACGGTTGGAACCCGTGCTGCTGGACGGGGGTGTCGAGAACCTCCTCGACGGAACGGAACCCGGCTCGGCCCTGCGTACGGCCGTGGAGACACTCCTCGCGCAACTCGAAGCCCACGACATGCTGGTGACGGGACCGGCCCGGCCCGCCGTACCGGGCGCCCCCGCCCCCGCCGTTCGGGCGTCCGCCGTCCCCGAGCCCATCGTCCCCGGCCCCGCCGTCCCCGACCCCATCGTCCCCGGCCCGGTCGCGCAGTGGCTCGGTGAGAGCGCCGATCGGCCCGTCGACGCCGCAGCGGCGCTGACCGCGGCCCGCGCCGAGGTGCTCGCCGGGGCCCCCGACGGGCCCCTGGCCCGGGCCGCGGGCGAGGCCTTGACCCGCGGCGGGCTGCCCGTCGCCCACGGCGCCGACCCGCAGGTGCCCGAGGACCTGGTCCTGCTGCGGATCCTCGGCGCCGGCCCGGAGCGCGTACTCGCCGTCGGGCGCTCCGGCGGCACCGGCTGGGTCACGGCACCCGGCAGCACCGCCCAGGCCCGTTCCGACGCGGCGGCCCTGGCGGCCCGGCTCGGCCGCGGCGCGCCCGCACGGTCCGACGTACTCCTCCCGCTGCTCGCCGGCGCCGCCGCGCACCGACTCCTGAGCGCGGCGGCCGGCCTGCCCGACCCTTCGACCGAAGGCGACGACGGCGGGCTGCAGCCCGGACTGCCAGCCGTACTCCTCGCGGACTCCCGCCCGTCGCGAGCCGAGTACCGGACCTGGCTCGGCCCCGACCGGATCGACGCCGACCGCCGCACCGGCACCGCCCCCGCCGCCACCCTGGGCGAGGCGCTGCGCCGGGTGGCCGTCCTCACCGACGAGCGCTGCGGGGTACTGCCCGAACCCCTACCGGGAGAGCTGCGCCAACTCCCCGTCCCGCTCGCCGCCTGCTTCCTGCCCGGATCCCCGCCCCACGGCGGCCGTTGGGCCGGAGGAGCGCCCCGCCTGGACCTGGCCCGTCTGGAGGTGTTCTGCCGCGCCGCCGAACACGTCCTGGGCGCGGCGGAACCGGAGGCGGCATTCACCGTCGGGGCGAACCCCGGGCACGCCCGGGGCCGGGCCCTGCGCGAGGCGATCCGCCGCCGCTTCGCCGACGCCGACGGGCGGTCACCCCTGGTGGAGTCCGACTGGTCCGGTCACCCCCAGGTCCGTCACTGGTGGACGACCCTGACCGTCCGCCTCGCCGTGCCCGCCCGGCTGGAGGTGTTCCGGATCGACCCGGGTGAGGAGGCGTACCGGGCCGTCGTGCACCGGGTGACCGCGTCCGGCGGGCGCGCCGACGGCGTGCCGCAGCCGCTCGGCGACGCCGTCGAGGCGACCCCGGGCGACGCGGCGGCGTACGCCGCGCTGGCCGCCGTGGCCGCCCGCGCCGCCGGCCCGGCCGCCGGGAGGGCCCGACCCTCGGGCGCCGCCGTCGCCCCGCTGGCCGTCGCCGGAGCGCGCACCGCCGACTGGGAGGACGCCGGTTGGACCGGGGGCTGGCTCGCGGAGACGGCCGGTCGCGAGGACGCCTTCCAGGACGCCCTCGCCCGGCTGACGGGCACGTTCCTCCCCGGCCTGCCGGCCGTCCCTGAGCGCGCCCCCGCGCTCGCCGACCTCCTGCACGCGCACGGGTTCACCGTCCTGACCACCCCGAGGACTCCCCGATGACCACGCGCCCCGCCACCCCGCCCCCCGCCGCTCCGGACCGGGACCGGGCTCCGCTTCCCGGCCGGAACCAGGTCCGGGGCGTGGCCGCGTCACCCGACGCCCCCGCGCGGGATCGGGCCCCGCTGCCCGCCCCCGCCCCCGCCCCGCGCCCCGCCCCCGACCGGGCCGGTCCGACCGGCCCGGACCCGGCAGCGGCCCGGACCCCCCTCGGCCCCCTGCCCGTCCCCCTGCTCGACGGCGCGGCGGCGCTACGGCACGAAGCCGGACCCGCCGTGGTGCTGCTCGCGCGCTGGACGCTCGGTGAGGCCGAGGAGCTCGGTCGGTACGGGCTCGGGCATCCGGTGGCCCTGGTGCCCGTACGACTCGACGGGCCGCTGGCCGTCATCGGCCCGGTGCTGCGGCCCGGTGCGGCGGCCTGCCTGTGCTGCGCCGAGTACCAGCGGTTGGCGACGGACGGCGGCCGGGTGCCGTGGCGCAGCCCCGGCATGGCGCTGGCCGGCGTACCGTCACCGGCGCTCGGCGGCTCCCTGGCCGCCCTCGCGCTGGACCTCCTCGACGAGGACGAGGACGAGGGCGGGCGCGGGGGCGCGGGCGGTGCCACCGACGGCCGCACCGCCGTCGTCCACGTCCTGCACCAGGGACGCGGCACCTGGTCGACCCATCGGATCCGCCCCGTCGGCGGCTGCGCCGTGTGCCGGCCCCTGCCGGCGGATTCCCCGGCAGCGGTCGTGCCGCTGCCCTCGGCGCCACGCCCGCTGCCCGACCCGTACGTCCTGCGGGCCCCCAACCCCCGCACCACCCCCGACGGGTTGCGCGCCGCGCTGCACGACACCCGGTTCGGCCCGGTCCGCCGGCTGCTCCGGGCGGAAGACTCGGCCTTCTCCCTGACCAGCGCGTTCGTCACGGACGGCCGGCTCGCCGACGGCGCCGGGTACGGCCGCGCCGGCGACTTCGCCGACAGCGAGCGGATCGCCCTGTTCGAGGCCGTCGAGCGGTACGCGGGCATGCGCCCCACCGGCCGCCGCACCGTGCTGCGCGCCTCCTTCGCCGAACTGGGCCCCGACCGGGCCGTCGACCCGGAGCGCCTCGGCCTGCCGGACCCCGCCCACCAGGGTCATCCGGCGTCGCGGACCGTCCCGTACAGCCCTGACCTCGAACTGGACTGGGTGCACGGTTGGTCGATCACCCGGCAGCGGGTGACGGCGCTGCCCGAGCACGTGGCCTACTGGGACGTGCCGGGCCCCGACCGTCCCCGCGTGGTGTACGAGTCCTCCAACGGCTGCGGACTGGGCAACAGCCTCGAAGAGGCGGCGCTCTACGGCCTGTTCGAGGTCGCCGAACGCGACGCCTTCCTGATGGCCTGGTACGCCTCGACGCCCCTGCGCCGCATCGAGGCGCCCGCCGGGGACCTCGATACGGCCCTCCTCGCGGACCGGGCCGCCGGGGTCGGCTACCGGCTCGTCCTGCTCGACGCGACGAACGACTTCGCCGTCCCCGCCGTCCTCGCGCTCTGCCGCTACGAGGGCACCCACCCGGCGGCGCCCCGCATGTTCCTCGCGGCGGGTGCCCATCACGACCCCCGCGCGGCGATCCGTTCCGCGGTGGCCGAGGTGGTCACCAACGTCCTGGAGTCGGCGCACCGCTCCACCGATGGGGGCGGACCGCGCGATCCGGCGCGGCTGCGGCCGATGCTGGACCGGCCCGAGCTGGTGGTGAGCCTGGACGACCACGTCGGGCTGGGCACCCTCGCCGAGGCGCTGCCGCGCTGGGAGTGCCTCCTGTCCGACGAACCGTCCCTGACGGTCGAGGAGGCCTGGCCGGGCGCGCCCACACCGGTGCGCGACCTCGGGGCCCTGCTCGACGCCACCGTGGAGCGGCTCGCGCGGGCGGGTCTGGAGGTCATCACCGTCGACCAGAGCGAGCCGGGTACGCGCGAACGCCTCGGTCTGCACTGCGTGAAGACGGTGGTTCCCGGATCGCTGCCGATGACCTTCGGACACGTCAACCGGCGCACTCGCGGCCTGCCCCGCTTGCTGGAGGTGCCCCACCGGCTCGGCCGCGCGGCCCGTCCCCTGCGCCACGAGGACCTGACGCTCCACCCGCACCCCTTCCCCTGACCCCGCGCCGCCCGGCCCGCCCGCACACCCCGCCCGCGCCCGCCCGCGGCCCACCCCGAGGAACCACGTGACGACCACGAACGGCACCTGGCACAGCCACCACCTCTTCCTGCACTGCGGCGCCGAGGAGACCGACGCCTTCCTCCTGCGGACCGCTGCCCCGCTCCTCGACGGCCTGGTGGAGTCCGGACACGCCGACCGGTGGTTCTTCATCCGCTACGGGCAGGACGGTCCCCACGTGCGGATCCGGGTGCGCGGCCCGCACTCGGCCGCGCTCGGCCAACTGCCGGGCGAGCTGGCCCTGGCGGCGAAGGAGGTGCCGTCCGTGCCCGGACCGTGGCCGTCGCGTCACGGCGAGGTCCGCACCGTGCCCTACGTACCCGAGACCGGCCGCTACGGAGGCCCCCGGGCCCTGCCGGTCGCCGAGGAGGTCTTCACCGACTCGACGCGGGCCGCCCTCGACGCCCTGCGGGGGCTGCGCGGCGCCGCGGACCGGCTGACCCGCGCCGCGGACCTGGCGCACGCCACCGCGTACGGGCTCGGCATGGACCCGCTCACCGCGGCCCGCTGGCTGCGCCGGCACGCCGCGGGCTGGCGGTGGGTCGAGGAGGTGCCGCTGCTGCCGGGCGCGGCCGTGCACAGCCGGGTCAACTCCGTCTACGCGGCCCAGCGCGAGGGACTCGTACGCCGCGCGCAGGACCTGCGGGAGCGGCTCGCGGCGGGCACCGCGCAACCCTGGCCGGCACGGTGGGCCGACCGGGTCCGTGAGGCCGACGCGTTGGTGCGCGGCGGGGAGGGTCCGGAGGGCCTGTCGCGGGAGGCGGCGCACCGGGTGTGGGCCTCGCAGCTCCACATGCTCTTCAACCGGCTCGGGGTGACCCCCGACGAGGAGCGGGCCGTGTGCCGGCTGGCCGCCCGCACCCTGCTGGAGCTTCGGGAGGCGGGCGGTTGCGCGCCGGAGGAGGGAGGTTGGTTCCCGTCGGGGCACACGGCGCCCGACGTGCAGTACCTGGAGCGGAGCAAGTTCCAGATCGGTCGGGGCGAGGACACGGCGCTGAGGTCACCGGCGGCCGACCCGCAGCGGGTGTCGGGCGCGGGCCGACCGGAAACCGCCCTGCCCGCCGACCCGTTGCCCGCGACGCCCCTGCGCGACGCCCTCGCCGCCCGGGCCTCGATCCGCGGCCCCCTCGAGGGGCCGGTCGATGCCGGCACCCTGGGCGCGCTGCTGTGGCACTCCCTCGCCGACAGCGGCCGCACCGAGCATCGCCGTTCCGACGGATCGGTCCTGACCGCGACCCACCGCCCCCACCCCAGCGCGGGCGCCCTGTACACGGCCCGGGTGCGGCTGATCGTGCTGGACGTCGCCGGGGTGGCGCCGGGCACCTACGACTGCGTACCGGAACGCCGGACCCTGCGGTACGTCGGTCCGGCTCCGGAGGTCGTGGAGATCAAGGCGCTGTCGACGTACCTGTCCCGCCCCGCGACGGACCCGGCCGCGATCGGCATCGACGACGCCCCGGTCTTCCTCGGCCTGTACGCGGACCTCGGCCTGCTCCGCAGCCGCTACGGCCTGCGCGCCCTGCGGCTGGCCCTCCTGGAGACCGGGCACCTGGCGCAGAACCTCCTCCTCGTCGCCTCCGCCCTCGGGCTCGGCGGCACGACACTGGGCGGTTTCCACGACGACCTCGCGCACGAACTCCTCGGCCTGGACGACCTGACACAACCGCTCCAGTACCTCCTTCCCCTCGGTCGCCCGGGGCCGGACCGGGGTCTCGGCTGACCCGCGCGAGCTCCGGGTGGAACGGCAGGCTGAAACGGATGCCGGGGTGACCGACACGACGTTGCCCCCCGTCCCGAGTGCTCCGGCGCCCACACCTACGGGACGGGCGCGCCGCTGGTGTGCCCCGAGTGCGCGCACGAGTGGTCGCCCGCCGCGACGGGCCGCCGTCACCGCGCCGAGCCGGCCGGGACGTTTGGCTGATTTCGTACGGTTCGAGTCGTGGGCCGGGCGGTCCGGGCCGCCCGTCCGTCCCGTGACTCCCGAGCCGTTCGCCCTCCGCCCGCCATCCGGACGTCCTCGTGCCGCGCGGGGCGCCGTCGTCGACGCCGGAGGGGCGGAAAACCCCGTGGTCCCACGCCCGTGCCGGGCGCGCCGACCGCGCGGGGCGGGCGCGTGAGGGTGTCGGGAGCGAGCGGCCGGAGGCGTCCCGGAGCCCGGGTTCGACCCCGCCCCGAGGCTGCGTCGAGGGGGTGGCGGTAGGGCCCCGATCGGCGTGAAATTGGTCTGGACCACCTGACGTCGTGATGGTTAGGGTTCTTAACAGAACTCGCTCCGGCCGGCTGTGGGCCCGTACCGCACGCCGCCGAAACCTCTGATGGAGGACCCGTCCGTGATCGACATCGTGGCCGTACTCAGAGCCGAGGACGCGGTTCTCGACTTCCTCTCCGTGCTCGCCGACCCCCGCCGCACCGAGGTCCACGTGCTGTGCGGCGACACCCGTGCCCACCTGGTCCTGCCGCCGGGCACGGAACTGCGCGACCGAATCGCCGTACTGGCCCGTCACGTGCGCCCGGTCGACGACACGGCCGCCTCGCCCGGCCCGGAACCGATGGCCGCCCTCATCCACCGGGCCGCCACCGGCCGGTCGGCCCGACTGTGGACCCACTCGCCCGCCGACAACCGCCGCAGCCGCGGCGTGCTCGGCCGCGACGCCGCCCTCGCGGGGGAGGGCATGCCCGTCCGGCACGCCGTCGGCTACTCGCCGTTCCTCCAGTTCATCAGCGACCTGGACCGGCCCCTCGACGGCTCCCAGGCCGCCGCCAAACTCGACTTCGTCAACCGGCACTGCGGTCATCTCCTGGGGTCCGCCTCGCCGGACCAGATGCTGTACACCGCCCGCGTCCCCGCCACCGAGCGGTTCTTCGAGGCCCAACCCGACGAGCGCGACCGGCTGTTCGCCCTGTTGTCCAGCCTCGACGACGGGGCCGCCTCCGTGGAGGACCCGTGGGAGTTCGAGAGTTCCCCCTACGAGGACGAACGGCTGGACGCGACGACCGCCTGGATCGCCGGCCGGCTCGCCCCGGCGGACGGTCCGCTGATCGAGGTCGGCGCCTGCGAGGGCGCGCTCACCGCGCGGCTCGCCGCCAAGGGGTTCACGGTGGAGGCCACCGAGCCCAACACCCTGTTCCGCGACCGGCTGACCGCCCGCGTCGGCGACACGGCCCGGGTCCACCCCGACGGGCTCGAAGAGCTGGCCGCCCGGCCCCGGTTGCCCGGACCCGCGTACCTCCTGATCGAGATGCTCTACTACGGCCAGGACCTCGACCTGCTCGACACCCTGCCGACCGACCGGGTCTTCGTCGCCCTGGAGCCCGAGGCGCTCGCCACCCGGCTCACGCCCTGGCTCGAGACCGCCGCGCACTGGGAGGCCGCCGAGGAAAGAGTCCTCGTACGCCCCGCACTGGAAGCCGTCTGCGGTGGCCGCGCCTACCTCAGCAAGCGGGGGAGCACCGGAGTCCTGCTGCACCGCCGCACCACCCGCTGACCCGTCCCGCCCCGCGCGGGCCCCGCGTCCGGGGGCCGGTGCCCGGTGGGCCCGCGGCCCTTCCCGCCGACTCCTGCCCCGCGCCCCCGACGGCAGTTCCGACCGGCCCGGCGTCACCGTTCGACCGCTCCCGTCCGACGCCCCTGTCCGACCGTCACCACGCGCCCGGCACCCCGCCGGCCCCGCCGCGCCATGGTCGCCGCGCCCGTGCCCACCCCCGTGCCCGCGGCCTTCCGCCGACGCCCGCCGACCCCGCCGGACCCGGCCCACGCGTCGACCCGCCCGGCCCGGCCGCCCGCCCCTCACCGGGAGTGACCTCCGTCCCGCACCTCCGTCCCTCCCTCCCTCCCTCCGTCCGTCCGTCCGTCCCTCCGTCCCGTTCCCGAAGGTTGAACACCCGTGAGCACAGCCACGAACCTGGTCAACGCCTGCCTACTGCCCGCCTACGACGGGCGGGTACCGCCCGACTGGATCCTGCGCGCCCTGGACGAAGGGGTCGCCGGCGTCGGCCTGTTCGGCACCAACCTCCACTCCACCGGGCGCTCGTTGCGCGAGGACATCGTCGACCCGATCCGCGCGGTACGGCCCGACGCCCTGATCGCCCTGGACGAGGAAGGGGGCGACGTCACCCGGCTCGACTACCACCGCGGCAGCGTCTACCCCGGCAACCACGCCCTCGGCAGCGTCGACGACCCCGAACTCACCCGGCAGGTGGCCCTGGCCATCGGAGCCGACCTGCGCGAGGCCGGGATCAACCTCTGCCTGGGCCCCTGCGCCGACGTCAACTCCCGCGCCACCAACCCGATCATCGGCGTACGTTCCTTCGGCTCCCGGCCGAACCCGGTCGACCGCCACACCCGTGCCTTCGTCCAGGGCCTCCAGGAACGCGGCGTGGCCGCCACCTTGAAGCACTTCCCCGGACACGGGGACACCGGGACCGACTCGCACACCGCGCTCCCCGACATCCACCGCGGGCTCGACGCCCTGCGCGCCCTGGACCTGCCCCCGTTCACCGGCGGCATCGCCGCCGGCGCCAAGGCCGTCATGACCGGTCACATCCGGCTCCCGCACCTCTGCGACCTGCCCGCCACCCTGAGCCACCGCATCGTGACCGGGATGCTCCGCGAGGAACTCGGCTACGACGGCGTCGTGATCAGCGACGCCCTGGAGATGGCCCCGGTACGCGACCGCTGGGGCTTCGGCGGCGCGGCCGTCCTCGCTTGGGCCGCGGGCGTCGACCTCGTCCTGCTCGGCGCCACCGACGGCGAGCTGCTCCTCCCCGAGGTCCACCGGGCGGTGGAGGACGCACTGCGCACGGGAGCCCTCACCGTCGAACGGCTGGAGGAGGCGGCCGCCCGGGTCGCCGCGCTCCGTGCCTGGGCGGCGCCCACCAGCGGGCACCCGCACCCCGCGTCCGCAGATGGCTCCGCGAGCGGATACGGCATCGGGCTCGTCGCGGCCCGGCGCGCCCTCGCCTCCGCCGGCCTGCCGGCCGTCGTGCCCGGGGAGCCGGTGCGACCGATCCACACCGTACGGCTCCTCACCGGCGGCAACATGGCGGTCGGGACGGCGCCCTGGGGCCTGGCTTCGGCGTTGAAGCTGCTCGACGCGCTGGCCTCCGCCACCGACGTGGACCAGGGCGCCGACCCACGGGACATCGAGCTGCCCGACAGCGGTCCCGTCGCCGTCGTCGTGCGCGACGCGGCCCTCGACCCCTGGCAGGACACCACCCTGCGCGCCCTGCGCGCCCGCAGGCCGGACCTGGTCACCGTCGACATGGGCCTCGGCCCGCGCACCCCGGAGCCGGGCGGACGGGTGGTCCTCACCCGCGGCGCCGGCCTGGTCAACGCGGTCGCCGCCGCCGAACTCCTCACCGGACGCACCTGCACCGTCCCCCTGCGCACCTGACCGCCCGGAACGCCACCGTGCCCGCTCCGATCACTCCAACCCGTCCGAACCATCCGAACCATCCGAACGATCCGAACGACCCTTTCCCTGTCACCCCGGAGGACCAGGTGTACGACGTCTGCGTCGGCCTCGGCTACCACTGCGAATCGACCTACCAGATCCGGCGGATCACCGGCGACGACCGGGCCCACTTCTTCGACTGGCTCGACCTCGACTTCGCCTCCGTGCTCGACACCCTCGCGACCGACTTCCGCGAGGTCCTGCGCCCCGGTCTGACCGAGCCCTTCAGCAACGGCACCTGCGCGCTCGACACGGGTTCCCGGATCCGCTTCTTCCACGACTTCCACGCCCGGGGCGACGGACCCCTGACGGCCGAGGACATCGCCGGCCAGTTCACCGCCGTACGGGCAAAGTTCGAGCACCTCGCCACCCGCTGGCGGGACCTCACGGCCTCCCGGGCCCACGTTCTGTACGTCCACCACGACGCCTTCGACGAGCTCGAAGCCGCCGACCTGGCCCGCCTGCACGCCCTGCTCCGCGACCGCCACCCGGGCCACCGCTTCTCCCTGCTCTGGCTGCGCCGCACGCCTCCCGGCGATACGGCCGACCTGCCGCCCGGCGTCCGGTGGGGCACGGTCGCCGAGCGGCCCGGCCGCTGGGAGGGCGACGACGCCCAGTGGGACGCCGCCTTCGCCGCCCTGGCCGACAAGGCCGACGCCGCCGCGCCCCCCGCCCCGCGCCCCGGCCGGACCCGCCCCGAGCCGGGCCCGCAGACCGGCCCCCGCCCCGCCACCCGCACCTGATCCGGAGGAACCCATGCCCGCTCCCGCACCGCCCCCCTGGCGCACCGTCGTCCTCTCCCCGCACTTCGACGACGCCGTCCTCTCGCTCACCGGCCTGCTGCCCGCACTGCCCGGACCGGTCGCCTTCGTCACCGTGTTCGGCGGCGCCCCGGCGCCCGGAGCCCCGACCTCCTGGTGGGACAGCACCTGCGGGTTCGTCTCCGCCGCGCAGGCGTACCGGACCCGCCGCGCCGAGGACGCCCGGGCCTGCGCCCGGCTCGGTGTCGAACAGGCCGTCCTCGCCCACCCCGACGGCCCGTACGGCGACGGCGGCGAACCGTACCTCCTCGACGCCTTCCTGGAGGACCTCGCCCCCGGGACCCGCGTCCTCGCCCCGCTCGGCAGCAACCAGCCCGACCACGAGAGCGTGCGGCTGCGCGCCACGAAGGTCCTGGCCGCCCTCGGCGCACCCGCACCGTGGGTCTACGCCGACCTCCCCTACACCGGGCACCTGCCCGAATGGGGCACCGACGGGGCGAGCGGGGCGCTGGCCCGCAGCCCGATGTGCGGGCTCGCCTACCAGCAGCTCCTGCGGAGCCACCGCACCACCGTCCGACACGAGTTGCTCCTGACCGACGATCGGTGGCAGGCCAAGCACGAGGCGGTGCTGTGCTACGCCTCCCAGCTCGCCGCGCTCGTCCCCGACCACGGCACCTTCCTCGCCCGCACCGGCCCGCTGCGCGCCGAAGTGATCTGGGAACTGTCGCCCCTGGACCCGCCGTGCTGACCCCGGAGCGCCCCGCCGCGACCGATCCGCGGGGCGGGCACACCGCGGACCCGCGCCCCGTCGTGATGGCGGCGACCGGCCTGGTCAAGGAGTACCGGCGCGGTCGGGCCGTGGACGGCGTCGGCTTCACCATCCGCGCGGGGGAGCGCCTGGGCCTGCTCGGTCCGAACGGCGCGGGCAAGACCACCACGCTCCTGATGTGCCTCGGAGCCGTCGAACCGGACGCGGGCCGGGTCGAGATCCTCGGCACGAACCTGCACGGCAACCGCGCCCGTGCCATGCAGGGCGTGGGCTTCGTCGCCGGCTACCTGCCGCTGCCCGACCGGGTCCGGGTGCGCGAGTACCTGCGGCTCTACGCCGACCTCTACGGGCTGCGCGCCCCCGGCGCCGCCGTGGACCGCGTCCTGACCCGGTTCGGCATCGAGCACCTGGGCGTCGCGATCGGCACCGAACTGTCCAGCGGCCAGCGCACCTTGGTCGGCATCGCCAAGGCCGCCCTCCACGAACCCCGGCTGATGATCCTGGACGAACCCACCGCCTCCCTCGACCCCGACATCGCGCTGCGCGTCCGCACGGCGCTGCTCGCCCTCTCGGCGGAACAGGGCACCGCCCTGCTGGTCACCAGCCACGACATGGTGGAGGTGGAACGGCTCTGCGAGCGGGTGATGTTCCTGCACGGCGGCCGGATCGCCGCCGACGGCACGCCCGCCGAGGTGGCGCACCGCTTCGGCCGGGCCGACCTGGAGGGCGTCTTCCTGCACCTGGCCGAAGAACGCGACCGCGAAAGGGCCGCCGCCCGATGAAGACATCCCCCCTGCCCCCCGCCGCACCGGACGCCACCCCCGCGGCGGGCCCTCCCGGCCTGCGTTCGCCGGCCGTCGCGTCCGCGTACCGGGTGCGGGCCGTCGCCCGCCGCCACTGGCTGGTGCTCAAGCGCAGCCCGCACCGGTTCTTCGACGTACTGGTCTGGCCGCTCGTCGACACCCTGCTCTACGGGTCCATCGGCCTGTTCGCCGCGCAGGCGGCGGGCACCGATCCGGGAGCGGCCACCGCCGTCGCCGTGTACCTGCTCAGCGGCACGGTCCTGTGGCATCTGGTCCACCAGACGCAGATCTCGCTCGCCACCGGGTTCCTGGAGGAGACCTGGTCGCGCAACCTCCTCGGCCTCCTGGCCACCCCCATGAGGGAGTGGGAGTACCTCGCGGGCGTCGGACTCTTCGCCCTGCTGCGCACGGCCGTGAGCACGATCGCCGTCGCCGGACTGGCCTTCGCCGCCTACGCCTTCGACGTCACTGCGCTGGGCTTCGGGCTGATCCCGGTGGCTGCCCTGCTGCTGGCCTGCGGCTGGTCGGTGGCGCTGCTGGTGGTCGGCCTGGTGCTGCGGTACGGGAGCGGGGCCGAGGCCCTGGTCTGGGGCGCGCTGTCCGTGGTGATGCCGCTGTCGGGCGTCTTCTACCCCGTCTCCACGCTGCCGGCCGCGTTGCGCCCGCTGGCCGAGATCCTGCCCACCACCCACGTGTTCGCCGCCGGACGGGCCCTGACCGGGGGAGGGGCGATGCCCTGGCGGGAGCTGGGCACCGCCACCGCCGGGACGCTCGTCCTGATGCTGCTCAGCCTGTTCGCGCTGAGCCGGATGATGCGCTCCTTCCGCAGGCGGGGGCTGGTGACGCGGTACTCCTGACAGGCGGTCAGCGCGGGCCCGTTCCCGGGTGGCTCCAGCGGAACTCCGCCTCCGGGAACCGCGTCGAGGGGCCGTCCAGCAGCGGGGAGGGAAGGTCGCGCAGGAAGCGGTCGAAGAAGGCCCGCGCGTAGGCCCGGACCAGTCGCGCCGACCTGGCCGGGGTCAGGGTGCCCAGGAGTTCCGCGTACAGGTCGGCCGGCCACGACTGCCGGAGCCCGCCCGCCGCGGCGAAGTGCGGCAGGTCCGTGAAGGTCAGGTGCCCGGTGCCGTTGATGCGTACCTGACGGGCCCAGCCGCGCTGGTGTTCCCGCCACTGCCGCCAGGTGTCGTGGTCCTCCGCCGCGGTGAGGAGCAGGTAGGGCCGGTCCAGGCCCAGTTCGGCCACGGGCGAGCCGAAGAGGGCGCCGTCCAGGTTGAGTCCGGCCCGGAAACGGCCGTCCACGCGCAGCGCCTCGGCCGCGGCGGACCCGCCCATGGAATGGCCGAGGACCCCGATCCGTGCCGGGTCGGCCCGCGGCCACCCCCAACCGGCCGCGCCGCCCCGCGGTCGGAGGAGTTCACCGGCCAGGAAGCGCAGGTCATCGACCCGGGCACCGATCTCCAGACGTTCCTGGACGCCCCAGTCGACCGGCTCCTCCGGCAGCACGCTCCGTACGATCCGGCCGCCGGGGAACTCGACCACCGCGGCGTCGAAGGTGTGGTCGACGGCGGCGACGAGGTACCCGTGCGCGGCCAGATCCTCCGCCAGGGCGGTGCAGTTGGCCCGGCCCCCCTTGCGCCCGTGGCCGAGCAGCAGCAGCGGCAGCGGGCCCTGCGCCGCGGGGGCCGCGTCCCGGGCGTGCGGGCGGACGGCGGCCAGTGTCCCGGCGGTCAGGGGCAGGCCGGATTCCAGATCGGCGGCGACCGCGGCGGTGGTGTACGGGGCGCGGGGGCGTCCCGCCCTGCCGAGGGCCGGGTACCAGAGCTGCACCATCAGCTCGCGCGGGCGGCGGTCCGGGGCGAACGGGTCCTCGCGCGCGGCGTCGACCAGGTGGAGGGTGCGGGTGCCGACGGGACGGGGCGCGGAGGGGGTGGGCAGCGGGAGCGCGGAGGCCGCCTCGGCGGCGGTGGGGGGTAGCAGCAGGCTGCCGGTGGCCGAGCCGGCGAGCAGCAGAACGGAGCGACGCGTGATCATCATCCACCCTCGGGGAAACGGCGAACTGGCGACGCCCCAACGTAGTTGGTCTGGACCAATTTGCCCAGGGGTCTTGAGGTCCCGACAGGACCTCGGAACCGGGCGCCCCGGCCGCGATCTCCCGCCGCCGATGCCGTACTTCAACGGGAAGCGAGCCCGAGCACAGCGCGCGCGATCTCCGCCGGACCAGCCTGACCGTGACCGCTTCGGTGGATCCCCGCGTCGCGCGGCTCGACGCGGTGCGCGGCCTCGGTGCCCTCCGGCGGCCCGGCGTACGGCCCCCTTCGGTCGTGCCCGCGAGATCGAACGGGTACGACCCGCTCGCCCGGCCGGCCCGGATCAGTCCGGCGCGGGCGCGCCGTCGGCGGGACCGGCCGGACCGCGGTCGCGCGGGCCGCCGTTCGGCGCCGCCGCGCCGTACGCGCGGGGTGGGCGGCCGGACGACAGGAGGGGGTCGTCGAGGAGCACCAGCCGGTACCCCGTGCGGCGGCCCGTGCTCCGCGCGGGGCGGCGGCGCGGGCCGGAGCCGTTCTTGCGCGGCGACCGGGCCCGTTGGGCCGCGGCGACCAGGGCCGCCACGGGCGGCGCCTCGGCGCGCAGGCGGTTGAACCGGCGGACCGAGATCCCCACCAGGCCCGCCGCCACGGGCCAGGTCGCCCCCTTGCGGATCGCGTCCAGGATCAACCGGAGGGCTGCCGGGGTCGGCGCCGCCCCTGGTCCGAGGCCGTGCGCGGCGGCCAGGCCCTGCGCGGAGCGGATCGCCTCCGCGAAGCTCGTGTCCAGGTCCAGCCAGTCGCGCAGCATGTGTTCGGGTATGCCCGCCGCCGCGGCGCACCCGGGGATGGTCAGTCCCTGGGCGGCGCCCCGTACGGCTTCCGCCATGTGCGCGACGGTCTCCTCGCGCTGGCTGGGCGTGCGGCGCAGGACTTCGCGCAGGGCCCGGTCGATCTCCTCCTGCGAGGTGATCCACGCCAGTATTCGGTCGGCCCACTCGTCCTGTTGGGCCTGGTGTGCCGTGTTGTCCACCATTCCGCACCCCCAATGATTAGGCAAGCCTAACCTAATGGGCGTGACGGGTGGGGGAGTTCGGGAGACCGCCCGCGGCCGGTGCGCCGT
Source organism: Streptomyces sp. NPDC001568 (assembly GCF_042893755.1). NCBI lineage: Bacteria > Bacillati > Actinomycetota > Actinomycetes > Kitasatosporales > Streptomycetaceae > Streptomyces > Streptomyces sp. NPDC001568. Next base: position 180,944 of record NZ_JBIAVF010000005.1, read on the forward strand.
ACGTCAAGCGGCGGTCCAACCGCCGTCCATCGGAAGGGAAGCGCCCGTCACGTGGCCGGTGTGCGGGCCGCAGAGCCACAGGGCTACGGCCGCGACCTCCTCCGGCTCGATGAGCCGCTTGATGGCCGAGCCGCGGAGCAGCACCTCATCGACGACTTGCTCCGGAGGAACTCCGTGGGCCTCGGCCTGGGCGGCGATCTGCCGTTCCACGAGCGGGGTGCGCACGTAGCCGGGGTTCACGCAGTTGCTCGTCACGCCGTGCGGCGCGCCCTCCAGCGCGGTGACCTTGCTGAGGCCCTCCAGGGCGTGCTTGGCCGTGACGTAACCGGATTTGAAGGGGCTGGCCCGCAGGCCGTGCACGCTGGAGATGTTGACGACCCGGCCCCAGCCGCGCCGGTACATGTGCGGCAGGGTGCGGCGCAGCAACAGGAACGGGGCGGTGACCATCACCCGCTGGAGGCGGTCGAACATCTCCGGAGGGAAGTCCTCGATGGGTGCGACGTGTTGCAGCCCGGCGTTGTTGACCAGGATGTCGAGATCCGTGGGCAGGGACGCGACGGCGCCGGGATCGGCCAGGTCCGCCGCATGGGCCCGCCCGCTCACCCGCCGCGCCACTTCCGCGGCGGCCGGCGCGTCGACGTCCACGACGTGGACGAAGGCCCCGGCGCCGGCCAGGGCCTCGACGCAGGCCCGCCCGATGCCGCTGCCGCCGCCGGTCACCAGGGCCGTACGTCCGACCAGTGCGCCCGCCGGGGGCCCGGGCGCCGTTCCACCGAATCCGCTCGTCATGAACCGAACGTTAGGGACGACCACCGGGGGCTGCCGATGTGCGCCGCCGCCACAGTCCGGGCACCGGACATGGTCGCGGCCACCACCAGCAGCATGGAGGAGCCCGGTTCGAAGGGGCGTGTGCGCGAACCGGCGACGGGTCTCAGCCGGTGGGTACCGTCGGGACGGACGGCGTGTGCGCGGGCCGCCCCGCGCCCGCCGGGTACTCCTCGCCCAACACGGTGTCGAACAGGCTGGTGACCTCCTGTGCGGTCAGGCCCTGTGCGCGCGCCTCGCGCATCCACTCGCCCAGCCGGGCCCGTACGGGGGACTCCGGCGCCGTCCGGGGCGTCGCCAGCGTCCGCGTGATGAAGGTGCCCGAGCCCTGCCGCACTTCGACCAGTCCGGACCGCTCCAGTTCGCGGTACGCCTTGAGGGTGGTGTTGGGGTTCACCTTCGTGGTGGCGGCGACCTGCGCCGCGGTGGGCAGCTTGTCCCCCTCGGCCAGCGCCCCCATGTGGAGCGCCTGCTCCACCTGGTGGACGATCTGGAGGTAGGCGGGCAGGCCGCTGCGTCGTTCGATGCGGAACACGACCACGGTGCCCGCCTCCTTGATCCTCGTCGTTTTCGCTCAGCCTAGGTGCTCGCCGGACTACAGCCGGCCCCTGCGGTTCCGGACCACGCACACCGCCAGGAACAGTACGGTCAGCGTCAGGAGCACTGCCGCGGCGGTCCATTGCATGCCCACCATCTGGTCGCGGCCGAAGTAGTCCCGGACCGTGTTGACGATGCCGAGGTCGCTGCGGCACTTCTCGACCGCGGTGTCATGGGCGCAGGTGGACCACCCGTAGAGCTTGCCCGACGCGGTACCGACCCACTGGTCCACCTCGACCCCGCCGTTGAGGGCGGCCGGCGTGTCACCGTCGAGGGGCCAGGCGAGTCGGTGCGGCGTGGCGAGTTCGTCGCGCTGGGCGGCGCCCACGGTCAGGCCGATGCCCGCGATCAGGAAGGTCGCGACCATGGCGGGCGTGACCCGCCGCACCACCGTGCCGATCGCCATGCCGAGGGAGGTGGTGCACAGGGCGGTGGCCACCAGGACCGGACCCGTGGTGTCGAACAGCGCGCCGGACAACCAGTCGTTGGGGGCGAGGGGGCCGAGGGACCTCCACCACCAGCCGTACAGCAGGCTCAGGACCGCGGCCGGTACGGTCACCACGATCAGGGCGAAGGACACCTTGGCCAGCAGCCACTGGAGCCGCGACACGGACTGGGTGGCGACGAGCCGTCCCGTTCCGTTCTCGTAGTCCGCGGCGATCAGCGGTGCGCCGAGGAACGCGCCCAGCAGGACCGGGACGAAGCCCAGGGTCGCTCCCGCGGAGTTGAGGTCGTTGGATATCCGGTTGGTCAGGTCCTGCGGGAGGGAGTCGCCCGCCTTGCCGGGCCAGCCGGCGGCGTGCAGGTCGTCCAGCATCGCGCCGCGCTGGTAGATGATCAAGGCCGCGCCGATCGCGGTGAGCGCGAGGCAGCACAGGAGGGCGGCCCGGTGCTGGTGGACCATGAGCCAGGCCAGGCCGCGCAGCGCGCGGGGCCCCGACGGCTTGCGGCCGCGGATCGTGGGGTCCTGGGTGAGCGTGCTCATGCGGCGTGGTCCTCTCGGTGGCCGGGGACGGAGGTGGGGGACAGCAGGGCGGGAGCCTGCGGCGAGCGGAGGTAGGCCAGCAGCACTTCCTCCAGGCTCGGCTCGGACGGCTGCCATTCGCCGCCGATCCACCCTTGGCGGCGCACGAGGGCGGTGAAGTGGCGTCCCGAGGTCCGGGCCTCGATCAGGGTGTGGGCGCCGAGGGCGGCGGGCAGGGCGCCGGACTCGTCGGTCACGCCCGTCACCACCGTGTGCATGGGGACCAACTCGTCGATGTCGCCCGCCATGCGCACCTGCCCGCCCGCGAGGACCAACAGGTGGTCGCACATGTCCTCGATCTCGCTCAGCAGGTGCGAGGAGAGCAGGACCGTGGTCCCGTTCTCGGCGGCCTCGGCGAGGAGCAGCGAGCCGATCTCGTCACGGGCCACCGGGTCCAGGTCGGCCATCGGCTCGTCCAGCAGCAGCAGTTCGGGCCGCTTGCCGAAGGCGAGCGCGAGGGCCACGCGGGTGTGCTGGCCGCCCGACAGGTCCGCGATCCGCGCCTCCATCGGCACGTGGCCGGAGCGCACGATCCGTTCGGCGACCTCCTGGTCCCAGCCGGGGTTGAGCTCCTGTCCCATGCGCAGGGTCCGGGCCACGGTGAACCGCTTGAAGAGCGGCTTGTCCTGCCCGAGGTAGGCCCAGCGGGTCCGGGTCCCATCGGATCCGACGGGGCGACCGAAGATCTTCAGCTCGCCGGCGGTCGGCTCGACGAGCCGGGTCGCGAGGGCGAGCAGGGTGCTCTTGCCGGCGCCGTTCGGTCCGACGAGGGCGGCGATGCGGCCGGCGGGGATCCGGAAGGTGCAGTCCCGCAGGGCCCATCCCCGGCGGTACCTCTTGCCCAGCCCGTGTGCCTCGATGGCCCACCGGTTGTCGGCCGCGTCGAAATCGGTCGTACTGCGCACGGCGTCCCCCCTTTCCATAAATCCACTAGATGAGTAGTGGAATAATGGACTCAGGTGCCGGTCGTGTCAAACGCCCGGATCCGACGGTCGCGGTGCCGCGCGGGAAGGGTCCCGTGCGGCCCGTTGGCGTCGGATCCGGGCGTGGATCCCTATGGAAAGGGGTGAAAAGGGGGTGTCCGAGCTCCGATCAGGGGCGGGCCGCGGGCGGCGTCGGCAGCGGGGCGCCGTCGGTGCCGAGCAGCGCGAGGAGGACGATCGCGTCGGTCCAGCCGAGCGGTACCACCGCCTTCGGCCGGCCGTCGACGCTGACGGTCTCGGGAAGTTCTCCGAGCGCGTTGCGCTTGGACAGCACCCAGTCCACGACCGCGTCGGCCTTCGCCCGCTGTCCCGTACCCGCCCAGGCGAGCGCGAAGAAGGACGTACTGGCCGTCCAGGTGATGTTCCCCCAGGGCGCGTCCGGGTCATCGCCCGGGACCACGCCGCCGTTGGGCCGCAACAGCGCGGCGTACGTGTCGTCGAGGGCCCGGGGCAGGTCCGCGGGGGCGTTGTTGAACGGCGGCGCCATGAAGCCGACGGCGCTGTCCCGGCCGTTCGACCCGTCGGCGGTCCGCGGGTACCCCAGCGGCGCGAACGCGGCGGCGATGCCGGCGGACAGCCGTTGCGCCGCGTCCGCCCACCGGGCGGCGTCCTCCGTCCGACCCAGGCCGCGGGCCAGGTCGGCGGCGGCGTTCAGCCCCGCCAGCAGCGGCGCGGCGGTGCCGATGTTCGCGCTCTCGGTCGCCAGCTCCCAGTAATCGGGGGAGGCCGGGGGCAGGCCGTCGGCGTCGAGGGTGCCCGCCGTGTGATCGGCCGCCGCACGGACCATCGGGTACAGCGCCTCCAACCGCGCGGCCCGACCGTCCTGCGGCGCCGTCCGGTACCACTGCCAGGTGGCCCACGGCACCCAGCCGTTCCCGTCCAGCTGCCACGGCCGGTCGTCCGGCGGACCCGAACCGTCCAACCGGGTACGGGCCTCCCAGGTGCCGTCCGCCCGCTGCGTCTGAGCGTTGTAGCGCAGGATCCGGTACGCCTCCTCGTCGTACCCGGTGTGCGCGAACGCCGCGGCGGCGAAACTGGAGTCGCGCGGCCACGAGAAGTCCCAGAACGACGACCAGGCCGCCGCGAACGAACCGTTCGGCCGCAGCAACGCCCGCATCGACAGCAGGGCACGCTCCGCGCCCTCCCGCTGCGGCCCCGCCGCGCCCGGGATCCGGCCCGACGCCAGCCAGGCCCGGGACTCGGCGATCTGCTCCAGCGCGCCGGCGTCGTCCGCCTCGACGACGACGGACGCCGTGGCGCCCGTCGGCAGGTACCGCCACCGGCCGGACGGCAACCGCAACACGTTGCTGCCCCGCACGTAGGCGGCGCCGACGGCGAACTCCGGAGTGACCGCCTCCACCGTGGTCCCGTTGGAGAGCAGGCCGGAGGTCCGCGCGATCCGGTCGGAGGCGGGCACGTAACAGGGGTCGGTCTCGCCGCACCGCTCCTCGCCGGTCGGGTTCACGTGGAACGCCAACCGGTCCTCGACGGCCTCCCACTGGTCCGCCGCCCCGTCGTGCCGCCAGCTGACGGGGGCGCCTGCCTCGGCCCGGCGCGTTCCGTGCCAGACGACCGACTTGCCGTCCGGGGTGGTCGCCTGCGCGAACAGGTAGTAGGGGGCGCCCGGCGTCAGGGTGGCGTCCAGGGGCACCTCCACCCAGCCGGCGCCCGCGCCGCCCAGCTGCGCCACGTCGACGGTGCGCGCGGCGATCGTGGAACCGGCGTCCTCGCGGGCGCCGCGGACCTCGATCCGTACCCGACCCGTGGCGGCGGCGCTGCTCAGGTACAGGCTCACCCGCGACAGGCGGGCGTCGGACGTCCTGAACTCCTGCGCGGCCGCGCCACCGGCCGTCGCGATGCCGAGCAGGGCGGCCTCGTGCAGGGCCTGCCCGTCCGGTGGAACTCCGTCCCGTGCGCCCGCCGGCCACCCGGCGGCGCACAACAGTGTCGACAGCAGGGCAGTGGCCAACGCGGTGGACCTCGTACGCACCATGCTTCTCCCTTCGGGTGATCCGGACGTCAAACGAGAGACGGGCATGGGTGGTGGCGCGCTCCTTTCAGAGAGTGCCTCGCACGACCATCGGACCATCGGACCACCGCCCGGCCGCGCCGGAACCGGCCCCGTCTGGACGAACCGCGTCCACCCGGTGCGTCGATGGACGTCATCCCACGGACGCGGGGGCGTACGGGCGTACCACGGTGGGCCGATGGCCCGGCGCGGCCCGCTCCCGGCATCGGAAAATCGGATCGCGGGTCGTGGGCACCCGCTCGGCGCGACCTCGTGGTGAGAACACGGTGAAGGCGCCAAGACGGCCCGGGCTACCGGTGGTTGCGCCGGCCACCGGACTCATCACCGGTACGGTCCAAGCGGGTTCGGGGTGCCCCGCCCGTCGACACCGGCCGGCTCATCGGCACCCGGCGGGCTTCGGTCCGTGCCCCGCGCCCCGGTGCCCCGCCCCCCCCAGAAGGGGGCCGGGGCTCCGGCGCCTGCCCCTAACGGGTCAGCAGCGTGCCCGCGACCGACGACGGGACCGGCGCGAGACCCGCCGGCCGGGTGGTGAAGGTGCCCCGCCCCCGGGTCCGACCCCGTAGCCGGGACGCGTACCCGAAGAGCTCGGCCAGCGGCACCGTCGCCGTGATCACCGCGCTCCCGGCGCCGGCCGTGGAGCCGCCGACCCGACCCCGGCGGGCCGCGAGGTCACCGAGGACGCCCCCGACACCGTCCTGCGGAACGGTCACCGTCACCTCCACGACCGGCTCCAGCAGTTCGACGGTGCTCGCCCGCAGCGCCTCGCGCAGGGCGAAGCGGCCCGCGGCCCGGAACGCCATCTCCGATGAGTCATTGGAGTGGGTCGCCCCGTCGGTGAGGGTCACCCGCAGCCCCGTCACCGGGAAGCCGCCCAACGGACCCTCGTCGAGGGCGTCGCGGCAACCCGCCTCCACGGCGCGCGCGTACTCCTGCGGCACCCGGCCGCCGACGACCGCCGACCGGAACTCGAACCCGGGCTCCGCCAGCGGTTCCACATCGATGACGACGTGCGCGAACTGGCCCGCGCCACCGTCCTGTTTGACGTGCCGGTACACCAGGCCGGTCACCCCGCGCACGACGGTCTCCCGGTAGGAGACCTGCGGCTGTCCGACGGCCACCTCCACCCCGTGCCCGCTGCGGATCTTCTCCACCGCGACCTCCAGGTGCAGCTCGCCCAAACCCGACAGCACGGTCTGACCGGTCTCCGCGTCCGAGCGCACCACCAGGGAGGGGTCCTCCTCCGCCAGCCGCGCCAGCGCCACGGCGAGCCGCCCCGTGTCCGTGCCGCGCCGCGCCTCCACCGCGACCGACACCACCGGATCGGCCACCGTCGGCGGTTCCAGCAGTACGGGCGCGTCCGGAGCACACAGCGTCGTGCCCGCGCGGGCCGTCTTCGGACCGATCACGGCGACGATGTCACCGGCCACCGCCTCCTCCCTCTCCTCGTGCCGGTCGGCCTGCACCCGCAGGATCCGCCCGACGCGTTCCGTACGCCCCGTACCGGGATCCAGTACCGTCGCGCCCTTGCGCAGGGTGCCCGCGTAGACCCGCAGGTAGGTGAGCCGCCCCGTCGCCGTGGCCGTCACCTTGAACGCGAGCGCCGCGAACGGCGCCGCCGGGTCGGGAGCCCGTTCCTGCTCGGCCCCGTCGGCCGTCCCGCGCACCGGCGGCATGTCCGCGGGCGACGGCAGGTACGCCACGACCGCGTCCAGCAGCGGCTCGATCCCGCGGTTGCGGTACGCCGAACCGCACAGCACCACCACGGCCTCGCCCCGCAGCGTCAGCCCCCGCAGGGCGCGGACCAGGGTCGCCCCGCTCAGCGCGGAATCCGCGCAGAACTCCTCGAACGCCTGCGGATCCAGTTCCGCGACCGTCTCCTCCAGCAGCCGGCGACGCCGCAGCGCCTCCTCCCGCAGCGGCTCGGGCACCGGCTCCGTGCGGTAGGTGTCGTCGCCGTCGTGCCAGATCAACGTCCGCATCCGGACGAGGTCCACGACGCCGCGGAAGCCGTCCTCGCGCCCGACGGGCAACTGGACCACCAGCGGGACCGCGCCCAGCCGGTCACGGATGGAAGCGACCGCCGCGTCCAGATCGGCGCCCGCCCGGTCCAGCTTGTTGACGAATGCGATCCGCGGCACACCGTGCCGGTCGGCCTGCCGCCACACCGACTCGCTCTGCGGTTCGACACCCGCGACGGCGTCGAACACGGCGACCGCCCCGTCCAGGACCCGCAGGGACCGCTCGACCTCGTCGGCGAAGTCGACGTGACCGGGCGTGTCGATCAGGTTGACGCGGTGCCCCTGCCAGGTGCAGCTCACGGCCGCGGCGAAGATGGTGATGCCGCGATCGCGCTCCTGGGGGTCGTAGTCGGTGACGGTGGTGCCGCGGTGGACCTCGCCCTGCTTGTGGACCGCTCCGGTCCTGAACAGGATCCGCTCGGTGACGGTGGTCTTGCCCGCGTCGACGTGGGCGAGGATCCCGAGGTTGCGCAGGGTCGTGAGGGCGGGGGAGGAGGGGACGGTGGAACGCCGGTCGGTGCGCATGGCCCGAGGCCTTTCGAACGAAGTGGGACGAGGATCGGCGCGATTCCCGGACCACGTACGCACCCACCCGCGCGCCCCCGCCCCCGGCGTACCGGCCCGTGCCGGGACGGAACCCGGCGGGGCGGAGCGGGGGAACGGGAGGGACGGAGGTCGGGGCCTAGAGGTGTGTCACGGGCCTACGGTGACGGCCGCGCGGCCGGCACCGCACGGTGCGAGACACCGGGATCACGTCGTAACGGGACGGGGGAACGAAGGCGGCGGTGCGGTACGTGCACATGGCCCGGTTCCCCTTCTCTTCGTTCGGCGTCGGGCGCGCCGTGCCCGATCGGCGGCGCGCACGGCGAGTGTAGGCAGCGGGACCTCCACCCGGCACGGCATTTTCCGCCGCGTCCCGTCCGGCGCCCACCGGGGGGCACCCCTCCCGGCGCGCCGGGCACGCCGTTGCCCGGCCGGGAGGACGGGCGGGGGTTACCGTCGGCGGCATGGAAGGTGACCGTCGAAGGTGGCGTCAGTGCGTGCTCGGCGGGGCGGTGTTCGCCGTGTGCATGGCCGGCACCACCCTGCCGACCCCCCTCTACGGCCTCTACCAGGAGAAGTTCGGCTTCTCCGAACTGATGGTGACCGTCATCTACGCCGTGTACGCCTTCGGCGTCATCGGCGTCCTGCTGCTCGCGGGCAACGCGTCGGACGCGGTCGGCAGGCGCCCGGTCCTCCTGGTGGGCCTCGCCTTCGCCGCCGCGAGCGCCGGCTGCTTCCTGTGCGCCGACGCGATGGGCTGGCTGTACGCCGGCCGGCTGCTGTCCGGCCTGTCCGCCGGCCTGTTCACCGGGGCGGCCACCGCGTACGTCATGGAACTGGCCCCCCGGGACGGCTCCTCCCGGGCCACCCTCGTGGCCACCGCCGCCAACATGGGCGGCCTGGGATGCGGTCCGCTGCTCGCCGGCATCCTCGCGCAATACGCGGCTCGGCCCCTCCAACTGACGTTCGTCGTGCACCTCGTCCTGGTGGCGGCGTCGGCGGCCGTCCTGCTGCGGCTCCCGGAGACCGTGGTGGAGCGGCGCCCGCTGAGCACCGTACGCCCCCAGCGGCCCGCGCTGCCGCCGGGCGTGCGGGCGGTGTTCGGGCCCTCGGCCATCGCCGCGTTCGTGGGGTTCGCCCTGTTCGGGGTGTTCACCTCGGTCAGCCCGGCGTTCCTCGCGCAGTCCCTGGACGTGCACAACCGCGCCGTCAGCGGGCTCGTCGTCGCCCTGGCCTTCTTCGCCTCGACCGCCGGACAGCTCGCGGTCGGCCGGGTCGGCGTGGGGCGATCCCTGCCGCTGGGCTGCGCCGGGCTGCTCGCCGGCCTGGCCCTGCTCGCCGGAGCGCTCGTGTGGGACCAACTGTCCCTGGTGGTGGCCAGTGCGCTCGTCGGCGGGGCCGGGCAGGGCCTGGCCTTCCGCGGCGCGCTGTCCGCGGTGGCCGCGGCGTCCCCCGCCGACCGGCGTGCGGCGGTGATCTCGACCCTGTTCGTGGTGGCGTACACGGGCATCTCCCTGCCGGTGATCGGCGTGGGGCTCCTGACGGGCCCGATGGGCCTGGAAGGCGCGGGGCTGGTGTTCATCGCCTGCATGGCCGTCCTGGTTACCGGAGCCGGCGTCTACCTGCTGCGCCGACCGGTCCCCACGAGCTGAGACCGGTACAACCCCCCGTTCCCCGCCAGGCGTTCACCCCGGCCCGACCTCCCCGCCGGCGGAACGAGGGCGGCGCCGGCGGCGTTGCGGCGTGCGCGCGGGGCGTTCGTGGGACACCGTGGATCCGCCCCCCCCTCACCCGGGCCACCGGCCCGGACCGATCCGCTGGCGTGACACGAGGAGCCCCCGCATGAACTGGACGCTCGAAGTCGTACCGGTCCCCGTCACCGACATGGACCGCGCGAAGGAGTTCTACGCCGACAAGATCGGTTTCAAGGTCGACCTCGACGACGAGGTCGCCCCCGGCATGCGCATCATCCAGCTGACCCCGCCCGGCTCGCGCTGTTCGATCGCGATGCTGCACGGAATGCCCACGGCGCCCGGCACGCGCGAGATGACCCCCGGCGCCCTGCAGGGCCTGCAGCTCTGCGTCACGGACATCGAGGCGGCCCGTGAGGAACTCGTCGCGCGCGGCGTCGTCGTCTCCCCGGTCCGGCACGTCGGGGCGAGCGGCTGGGAGGACGGCAAGGGCGAGACCTGGAACTCCTTCCTGACCTTCGAGGACCCCGACGGCAACGGTTGGGTGGTCCAGGAGGCCCCCTCGGAGCTGTCCGCACGCTGACCCGCCGCGGGCACTCCCGGGCGGCGACGCCTTGACCCTGACCCGCGGGTCAGGGGTTAGCGTCACCGCACCCCGGCCGCGCACCCGCCCGGCCGGCGGACCGACACCGCCCGGGAGCCCGCATGCCCACCACCACCCTGCCCCGCACCGGCCGCGAGGTCCGCCTCGCCACGATCCCCGAAGGGCTGCCCGCGCGGGAGCACTTCGCCCTCGCCGAAACCCCGCTGCCCGAGCCCGCCGACGGGCAAGTGCTCGTCAGGAACAGCCACTTCCTGGTCTTCCCCGGCCTGCGCACCCTCATCGGCGGGGAGAGCGACGGCCTGCCGCTCCCGCTGCTGCGCCCGGGCGACGCCCTGTTCGGTCCCGCCGTCGGTGAGGTGGTCGCCGCCCCGCCCGGCAGCACGCTCCGTACGGGCACCGCCGTCAGCCACATGTTCGGCTGGCGGGAGTACGCCCTGGTCGCCGACACCGCGTGCACCCCGCTGGGCGCCGCGCTGCCCGACCCGGTCTCCCACCTCGCGCAGGGCTCCGTCGCCTACGGCGCCCTCACCCGCCTCGCCCGGATCCGCCCCGGCGACGTCGTCCTCGTGACGGGGGCCGCCGGAGCGGTCGGCTCCCTGGCGGGCCGCATCGCCCGGCTGCTGGGCGCCGCCAAGGTGATCGGCACCACCGGGTCGCCCGCCAAGGCCGCCCGCCTCGTCGACGAACTGGGCTACGACACCGTCCTGCTCCGGGGAGCCCGCCCCTTCGACGAGCAGCTCGCCGAGGCGGCGCCCGAAGGCATCGACGCCGTTCTGGACACCGTCGGCGGCGAGCAGCTCACCGCGGCGCTGGGCGCCGCCCGGCAGGGCGCCCGCGTCGCCCTCGTCGGCACCCTCTCCGGGCAACTGTCGCCGCTGCGGGCGGGAGGCAGCGCACCGGCCGAGATCGACACCTTCCGCGTCGTCGTCCGAGGCCTCTCGCTCCAGGGCTACAGCGGAGCCGACCACCCCGACGTCCCGGCGGAATGGAACCGCCGCTTCGGCGACTGGCTGCGCACCGGCGCGATCACCTTCCCGCACACCCGGATCCAGGGCATCGAACGGGCTCCCGGAGCGTTGCAGGAGTTGATCGAAGGCCGGCACTTCGGGGCCGTCGTGGTGGAACCCTAGGACGTGCGGTCGCGGTGGCGCGGAGCCCGAAGGGCCGCCGGCGGGCCGGGACTTCGAGGACACGATGCGGGAAGGTGGTACGGAATGCGGATCGGGGACGCGGCCGCGGCGGCCGGGACGACGCCCAGGGCGCTGCGGTTCTACGAACAGCGGGGGCTGCTGCCGCCACCGGCTCGCACGGCCGCCGGGCAGCGGGAGTACGGACCGAAGGAGGTCGCCAGGGTCCGCGTCGTACGGCGCCTGCTGGCCCTCGGGCTCACCGTCGAGGACCTCCGCGACCGCGCCCACCGCCTCCACCTGCTCGACGGCGACCCTCAGCCGTCCTGCGGCGCCTCCGCTCCAGCCTCCGCGCCCGACACCGCGCCTGACACCGGAACCTCCGCGGTCGTCGCCCGGCGGCTCGCGATCCTCGACGCCGAGATCGCGCGGCTCACCCGGCTGCGCGAGAGCCTGGCGCGCGGCGCCGCCCCCGGCGGCCACCCGCCCGCCGAAGGCCCGCGATCCACCGACGGCCGCGCCACCGCGCCTCGCTGACGGATCGTCGGCCAGAGCGAGGGCATCCACCGCCCCGTCGCGCACCGCATGTCGCCAGGCACGGCGGGTAGGCGCGGGCCATGACGGTCAAGAAGACGAGCGTTCTCGTACTGGACTGCGCCGAGCCCCAGGCCCTGGCCCTCTTCTACGCCCAACTCCTCGATGCCGACGTGCGGACGGGGGACACCCCCGACATCGTCGAAGTGGTCGGCGCCGCCGGGGTCCAGCTCGCCGTGCGCCGGGACCACGGCTACGCCCCACCCAGCTGGCCGCGCCCGGAGGACTCGCAGCAGGCGCACCTGCGGATCCTGGTCGACCCCGCCGACCTCGACGAGGCCGAGCGCGAAGCGGTCTCCCTCGGGGCCCGCCCGATCTCCACCGATGTCGAGGAAGGCCCGCACGACGCACGCCTGTTCAGCGACCCGGCCGGCCACTCGTTCACCCTCGCCGGCCGACCCGCCACTCCCTGAGGCGCGCCCCCGGCTCGTACGAGGGGGCGCGCGGGTGTGTGCGAGGGGCGCGGGATTGAGCCGTCGCTCCACTTCCGGCAGATTTCGCGGAAGCGGCCTGCACGATCGGGGGCTCACTCCGATGGGGTGGGTGTTGGGGGGCGCGCCGCGCCCCCGCGGCTGCCGAGCAGGGGGCGGGGCACGCCGTCGCGCACGCACCACTTGGGAGGTTTCACGTCACGTGAATGTCGTCGAGATGGTTGCCCTCGCCCCGATACTCGCCACCGCGGTCCGTGTTCGCACAGCCGATCCGCTCCCGGTGCCCAGGCCCACGCCGGGAGCGGGACCACGACCGTGGGGGAGCGCATGAGCGAGGGCGAGTTCGACCCGTCGGGGGACCAGGCGGTCTCCAGCGAGCTGGCGGGCGTCCTGCCCGTGGAGTTCACCGCGTTCCACTCCCAGCAGCACCGCGCCTACCTGCGCTACGCCCACCTGCAACTGGGCAACGCCACGATGGCCGAAGAGGTCGTCGACGACGTGTTCACCTTCCTGCTGAAGGCGTGGGGCCAGGCGCTGCGGGAGGCCAGTCTCCACGGTTTCGCCTGGGCGGTCCTGCGCGAGCACGTCGAGCGCCGGCTGGCCGTCCTCGGCCGGCCGGTGGCGATGGTGGAGACGGCCTGGTTCGCGGCCCTCCGCAGGACCTCCCGGGAACGCCTGGAACTGCTGGAATCCAAGCTCGGGCTCTACGCGGCGATCGCCGAACTGTCCGAGCGGCAGTACGACGTGGTCCTGCTGACCTTCCTGCTGGGCAACGAATCCGACACGGTCGCCCGGATGATGGGGATCTCGCCCGCCACCGTCCGTTCGCACCTTCGCGGCGCCCGACGAACCCTGTCCCGCAAGCTCGGGGTGGACTGGATCCCCGCAGAGGAGAAGGAGCAGTGAGCGACATGCCCCGTGACCGTGACATGGCGCTGTGCGAGCTGGACGCGGCCCTGAAGGACGCGTTGGTGCTGGTGGAGGAGTACGCGGGCTACGACGAGGGCGCCGCCCGGCGCCGGATCGCCCGCCGCGTGGCCGCCGACCGCTCCCGACCGGCCGCCGGCGCGGTCCACGGGACCGCCGCACCGCCTCACCACCGCCGGGCCGTGCGGACCGCGCTCGACGACCTCGTCCTGGACGCCGCCTGCCACGTCCGGGCCGCACGCGCCCTGGACGACCTCACCTGGACCCTCGTGGAGAGCCGGGACTTCGCCGAACTCGCCCTGGCCGCAGGATCCTGGCCCCACGGAGCGGACTCGGCGCTGCTGTTCGGTAGCCTCCTGCACCTCGCCGACCGGACGGAGGCCGCCCAATTCTGGTTCCAGTACGCGGCCGGAGCGGGCTCGCGGACCGCCGCGCACTGCCTCCATCTGCACCACCTGGCCCGCGCCGAGATCCGGACCGCCCGCCACTGGAAGGAACAGGCCCAGGCGCTGCCCCCCGATGAGCACCTGCCCCCACTGCCCCGGATGCCGGAGGACCTCGAAGAAGCCCTCGGCGCCTCCGTCATCTGGACCTCACCACCCATCACCACGCAGGACCTGACCGGCCTCACCCGCGGTCCCGGCCGCCCTCCCCACCGGCTTTCCGGCCGACTGCGCCAGGCCGTCACCGCGCGGACCGCCGAGGAACACCCCGACCTCGGGGACGTCCTCACCCCGGGCCGGCAGATTGCCGTGGCCGTGGCCCAGCACGCCCGGCTCGACCCCCTGCACCTCACCGACCAGGCCCGCACGTGGCCCCGGGACCCCGACGTGCCGCGCCGGACCGCACCCGCCGCCCCTACGGTCGCCGGGGCGGCCCGGTGCGTCCCGTCCGGCCCGCTGGAATCCGTCCACCGGGCGCTGCGCGTCCTGGAGGTGATCAACCGTCACTCGGGCGGAGTCGGCCTCACCCAGATCGCGCGGGCGACGCAACTGCCGCAACTGGTCCTGGCCCGCGCCATGGAGCAACTGATCAGGGCCGACCTGGCCACCCCGGTCGGACCCGACGCCTACGCGGCCGGCAACGCCCTGCTGCTGACCGGCACGGTGAGCGGCGCCACGCCCGGGGAGGGCCGCAGGCGGCTGCGGGAAGCGCTCGCCTGGGTCCGGGACGCGGTCGGCGCCGCCGTCTACGTCGCCCGCTACACCGACGGCGAGGTCTCCATCGTCCAGTACGCCGACGGGCCGACCGCACCCCTGGTGGAGGAGTGGGTCGACTTCCGCGCCGCCGCCCACGCCTCGGCGGTCGGCAAGGCGCTGCTCGCCCAGCTCGACGAGGCCGACCGCAGGGACCACCTGGCCCGTCACCGGATGACCCGCTTCACCTCGCACACCCTCATCGAACAGGAGGACCTCTTCCAGCAACTCGACAGCCGCCCGCCGAACGCCCCGCTCCTCGACCTCCAGGAGTACGCGCTCGGCACCGTGTGCGCGGCCGTCCCCATCACCGCCGGGCCCAACGCGGAGTGCGTGGCCCTGTCCATTCCCGTCCCGGATCCGCTCCGCCTGGGGCAGGCGGCACGCATTTTGCAGAGCGAGGCCGCCGCGGTGCTGCTCGCCCTCATCGTCGCGGGCAGTACCAGCCCGACCCCCGCGGAGGACGCCGACGACACGGTCCCCCGCTCGGGTACCGCCGGACGGGACAACACGCTCCTGTCACCGACCGCCTAGGGCGAACGGCCTGGACCTGCACCGCCGGAATGCCGGCCGGCCGTTCGGTCGGTCGTCCGGTCGCCGGTGGTGGCGTGCGCGGGTGGGGACCCGATCCGGTCTCCTCCGGACGCGCCACCTCGGCCGGCGCCGCCTATGGTGGAAGGGGGCACATCCCTCGGAGCGTGCCATGCGTTGCGCGACCCTCCTGTGCGCCGCAGCCCTGACCGCCGCGACCACCCTGGGCGGCACCACGTCGCCACCGGTCCCGGACGATCCGCGGCTCACCGCGTTCTACCAGCAGAAGATCACCTGGGGCCCGTGCCCCGCCTCCCACCCCGCCGTCATGCGGTGCGGGAAACTCGCGGTTCCCCTCGACTACGCGCACCCCGACCTGGGTACCATCCAGCTCGCCCTGTCCCGGATCCCGGCCACCGGGCCGCACCGGTTGGGTTCGCTGGTGCTCAACTACGGGGGGCCCGGCCAGAGCGGCGCCGCGGGCACGGCCGAGCGCTTCACCCGCTGGCAGGACCTCGCCCGCTCCTACGACATGGTCGGCTTCGACCCCCGGGGCATCGCCGAGAGTTCCCCGATCAGCTGCGGCGGAGCCCTGCCGCTCGTGGGCACCGAGTACATGGACGCCACCGAGTTGTTGAACGCCACCGAGGCCGCGAACCGCGCTTGTGAGAGCCGTACCGGGCCGATCCTGCACCACGTGGGCACGGTCGACGTCGCCCGCGACATGGACGTGCTGCGCGCGGCGCTCGGTGAGCCGAAGCTCAACTACGTGGGTGCCTCCTACGGCACCCGGATCGGCGCCGTCTACGCGGCCGAGTTCCCGCGTCGCGTCGGCCGGATGGTGCTCGACGGGGTCGACACGCTTTCCAAACCCCTGACCGAACAGGCCCTGGACGTCGTGAAGGGCCAGCAGCTCGCCTTCGAGGGGTTCGTCGCCTGGTGCACCGCGCAACCCGGCTGCGTCTTCGCCGGAATGCAGCCGAAGAAGGCCGTGCAGCAGACCGAACGGCTGGTCGCCCGGTTGGACGAGGCCCCGCTGCGCACCGCGGCCGGCAAGGAGTTCACCGGCCAGTCGTTGGCCTTCGCCATCGAGAACTCGCTCTACGGAACCAGGAGTTGGCCGGAGCTGGCCCGCGGCCTGGGCCTGCTGGAGCGGACCGGGGACCTCACGGTCCTCGCGGAGCTCGCCGAGCCGGAGTCGGACAACGAGGGCGCCGCCCTGACCGTCGTGAACTGCGCCGACTACACGGACCGCGGAGCCGGGGACGCGGCAGCGGTCCAGCGCAGGCTCGACGCCCTGCTGCCGCAGTTCGAGAAGGCCTCCCCGATCTTCGGACGCGGCGAGCTGTCGGAGACCGAACTCTGCCACGGCCAAGGCCGGGCGGACCGGTTCGTCGCCGACATCGACCACCCCGGAGCCCCGCCGATGCTCCTGGTCGGAGTCCGCAACGACCCCGCGACCCCGTACGCGTGGACCGAGGACATGGCCCGCCGGCTCGGCTCGGCGGTCGTCGTCGACTACGAGGGCCACGGCCACACCGGTTACCCCCACTCGACCTGCGTGAAGCGGTACGTCGACCGGTTCCTGCTGACGGGCCGGCTGCCGGACGGCAACGGCGCGGCCGGCGACGCCGACGGGAGGGCCGCGGCCGGCGGGAACACCGTCTGCCCCGCCGAGGAAGTGAACGCGAAGGGCCAGTAGGCCGCCCGTCGGGCCACGCCCCCGGAGGCCGAGGCGGCGCTCCGTGCGAGGAGTTCAGCGGGCCGGGTGGGCCGGAAGAACGCCGGCCACTTCGCGACCGCCGTCGGACGTGACGCCGAACAGGTTCGGCGCCCCGGTCCACGAGCAGATCAAGGTCGGCTGAAACCGCCCCCCGACGGGACGCCTTCCGGCAACCGCCGGGCGCGGGACGGCGTCCCCACTGTCGGGGGTGGTGCGGGTGAGGACAGGGGAGAGGCGCGCGTGGCGGCCGACGGCGGCGCTGCCCGCCGTCGTCGCGGCGGCGCTGTACGGCTGGGCCCACTGGTACTTCGCGGGCCCGAATCCACCGTCGGCCGCGGTGGCCGTCGCCGTGGGAGCGGTGCTGTGCGCCGCGGCCTGCGCCCTGTACTTCGTACGGACCCACGGCAGCGGAGCCCTGTTCGGGGCGCTGTTCCTGGCGGTGGGTCTGCTGCTGACCGTGACGACGGCCGACCGGGCGGCCGGGCGGGCCGAGGTCGCCGTCTGCGTCGTGCGCGAGGTCCACAGCCAGGTGCAGGGGTCCTACGGCGAGGGCGGTCCGCCCGCCAAGACCGTCCACCGCTTCGCACTCGACTGCCCCGGGGGCTACCCCGACGAACTGAGGGACGACCGGCTCCTGGCGGAGCGGGGCGAGGAGATCGAGGTCGCCTACGACGCCCGGCGACGGGTGTCCCCGGAGCCGGCGGGCCGCACGTCGGCGTGGGTGCCCGCGGTGTGGGCCGCCCTCCTGATCGCCGGAGCCACCCTGATCTCCGTCAGGAGTCCGGCACCGGGCGCGTAAAAACGGGAGGGGCCCGGATCCGAACGGATCCGAGCCCCTCCCGGGCAGTAGCGGGGACAGGATTTGAACCTGCGACCTCTGGGTTATGAGCCCAGCGAGCTACCGAGCTGCTCCACCCCGCGTCGGTGAACCCAACCCTACGGCACCGCCGGGGGTGCCGGTGACCACGTCGCCGGGAGCGGCCTCGGGGAGCAGGAGCGCCGAGTCGCAGTGGACGGTGACGCGCACCGGCCCCGTCGGGGCGCCGTCGGTCGGGTCCGGGGCGAAGCGCGGGTGGGGGGCCGCGCTGATCTGCCAGCGGATGCGGTGGCCGGCGGCGAAGCGGTGGGCGGTGTGGCCCATCGGGGCGGTGATCGGCACGGGCGCCGCGCCGTCGGCGCGCAGTACGGCCGGTGCGTCACAGACGTTGGTGGAACGCCCCCCGGGGTCCACGTCGCACAGGCGCGTGAAGACCTCCGCGCGCCCACCGTCGGTGGACAGGCTCAGCCGGGCGTGGACGGGACCCAGGACGTCGACGGGTTCCGCGAGCGGCGGCCCGGTGAAGGTCAGGACGTCGGCGCGGGCCTCCAGGGCGGTGTTGTCGCGCGGTCCGGCGCCGAGCGACAGCAGCGCGCCGCCCACGGACGGTACGGGGTCGTCGGGGTCGTACGTGAACGACGCGAGGGGCGCGGAGCCGTCGGGCGCCTGCCGGATCAGGTGCCCGTCCGGCGCGGGGAACCAGGACCGGGCGGGCAGGGGCGGCGGCCACGCGTCGAGGTCGCGCCAGGCGTCCTCGCCCCCGATGTGGACGCGTACGCCGGTGGGGCGCAGTCCGGAGGGGTCGGAGCGCAGGTGGGCGCGCAGCCAGCCGAGGCTCTCCGCGAACACCTCGGGCCAGCCCCGGCCCAGGGCGGAGGCGTGGGTCCACGGTCCGACGAGCAGGGCGTTGTCGTGTCCGCCGGCCCGTCGCAGGCGGGCGTACTGCTCGAAGGTCTGGCCGGCGAGGGCGTCGTACCAGCCGGTGATCAGCGCGGTGGGCACGCCCGGCCGCTCGGCGGCGGCCGCCGTGGACGCGCCGTTCCAGTACGGGTCGTCCGGGTCGGGGTGGGCGATCACCTCGTCGAGCCAGGCGGGTACGCCGCCGAGCGCGGCCGCGTAGGAGTGCGGTGGCGGGGCGGAGGGGGTCAGGCCGCGCAGCAGGCGCCGCAGGCGCAGCGTCGCCTTCAGGAACGGCACCGCGCCCCGGTGCTGGTGGCTGATGGCGGCGCCGACCAGGAGCGCGTGCTCCAGGTGGAGGGCGCCGTCCGCGTGGAACAGGGCCCAGGGGTCGTGCAGGCCGAGCTGTACGACCATCGCCTTCAGTTCCGGCGGCGGCTCCAGGGCCAGGGCCCACTGCGTGTACCCGAGGTAGCTGGGGCCGATCGTGCCCAGGGAGCCGTCGAACCAGGGCTGCTCGCGCAACCAGGCGACGGTGGCCCGGCCGTCGGCGGCCTCGTTGCGCCAGAGGTCGAACCGGCCGCCCGAGCCGCCCGTTCCCCGGCAGCTCTGCAGGATCACGTGGAAGCCCTGTTCGGCGAAGAGGATGCCGTACTGGGGCCCCCACGGCAGGCCCCTGCCGTAGGGCGAGCGGATGAGGAGCGTCGGGAAGTCGCCCCGCGTGCGGGGGAACCAGTGGTCCGTGACGAGGGGGCTGCCGTCGGCGGCCGGGACGGTGAGTCCCCGCTCCAGACCCACCTCGTGCAGGCGGGCCGGGAGCCGGCGCCAACCGGCCCTCATCAGGCGGGCGGACAGCGGCGGCTTGCCGGTGGGCGGTGTCCAGGCCGTCCTCGGCGGAGCGTCTTGGGCAGGCGTCATCGATTCCCCTCCATCATTCTCGTACACAGTACGAGAATAGAGGATGCTTGGATGGGAACCGACAGGAACCGCTACCGAGAGCGAAGGAACACCAGCACCGTGACCGGAGAGGGCGCACCCGGCGGCATCGGCGGAGTCGACCCCGGGCAGCTCTGGCTGACCCCCGACCAGCCCCGCAGGGGACGCCGGCCCGCCTTCACCCGCGAGGCGATCACGGCGGCTGCCGTCGCCCTGGCCGACGCCGAAGGCATCGACGCCGTCACCATGCGCCGGCTCGCGGCCGAAGTCGGCGCCGGCGTCATGTCGTTGTACAGCTACGCCCCGGACAAGGAGACCCTGCTGGACCTGATGGCCGACCGGGTCAACGCCGAACTGCCCGTCCCGCAGGCGCCGACCGGCGACTGGCGCGCCGACCTGAAGGCCGTCGCGCACCTCCAGCGCGCGTTGATGCTCCGTCACCCCTGGTTGCCCGCCGCCCTGCACGGTCGCCGCTCCCTCGGTCCCCACGCCCTCGCCTTCCTGGAACACGCCCTCGCGGCGCTGCGCCCCACCGGACTCGACGCAGCGGCGCGCCTGGAAGTCTTCGCCCAGCTCACCGGATTCGTCGCCGGACACGTCGCCCACGAAGTCGCCCTGAAGGCCGCGGCGGCCTCGCCCGACCGGATGGCGGCGGAGGCCCGCTACCTGGCCGCCGTCGCCGCGGACGGCGAGCACCCGGAACTGGCCGAGGTCCTGAACGCGCCGGCCCGGCCCGTCACCCCCGGAGCCACGTTCGAACGGTTCCTGAACCGACTGGTCGACGGCCTCGACACCGACTGATCCGCCCCCGCGAGGACGTACCGTCGGCTTCGCGCGGTCCGCGGGGTGAGTACCTTTCGTGCATGCAGATCGAGGGTTCGCGCGGGCGCGGACACGTGCTTCTCGTGGCGGGCGACGCCGCCGTGCGCCGAGGGGTCGTCCAGGTGGCACCGAGCGCCAACCTGGCGGCGCTGGGGGTGGTCCCCGCCGCCGGATTGCTGAACAGCGAGGTTCCCAGCGACACCACCTACCTCGACGGGGTCCGGGACCCGAACACGGTCCTGATGCGGCTGCGCATGGCCGCGGCCACCCCGGGCCCGCTGCTCGTCCACCTCTCCGGCCGACTGACCGTCGACCGGCGTGCCCATCGGCTGCACCTCGCCCTGGCGGGCACGACCAACGCCTCCGTCCGCTGGACGGCACTGCCCTGGGAATGGCTCGCCGTCGAACTGCGCGGCCGGCCCGCCGGATCGACCACCGTGCTCCTCGACCTCGTGGCGGACAAAGCAGCCTGGCCGCCGCTCCAGGAGCACGGCGGCCCGCCCGTGACCCCCGGAGCCGAGGTGTACGGGGTGATCCGCCCGCCCGGATCCGCGGGCGGCGGCAACACGGTGAGCAGCTACACGCGGCACTGGATCGACCAGCTCCACAGCAACCCCAACCGGCCGGACCGGCTGCGCCTGCACACCCTCGCCGCGGCCGCCGCCGCACTCCCGGCGGGCTCCCTCGTCCTGCCGAGCGCCCGCGAACTCGGCGGGCACCGCGCGCCCCCCGGACGGGCCCCCGCGGCCGGGACGCCCGCCGGCGCCCCGGCGGCCGGGTTCCCCGTCCCGGTCGACGATCCGTCACCGGCGGCCGGGCCCCCCGTACCCGCCCGGGACCCGCGCGCCCGGATCCACGCCCTGGCCACCTCCGGGCGGCACGCGGAGGCGGCCGACCTCGCCCGAGCATGGGAGCAACACGTGCTGCGGACCTGCGGGTTCACCTCCGGCGAGGCCCTCGAATGGCTGGAGATCCGCGCCGACCTCGCCCGGATGGCCGACGACTTCCCCGCCGCCACCCGACTGTGGACCACCGCGGTCCGCACCCGCTTGGCCCGGCAGCCCGCCGACGCGCCCGAGGTACGGGCCGCCGCGACCGGAGCCCTCTACTGCTGGACACGCCTTGAGGATCCGGACACGGCCGCCGGAGCGGGACTCGAACTCCTCGACCTCCTGGAGTCCTTGCCGGACCCGGACCCCGGCCACCTGCGCCTCGTGCGGCGGCGCATGGAACTGCTGAACCGATCACCGAGTCGTTCCCGTACGGGTAGTTGACCCCGAGGCCCGGGCCCGCGCTGGTCAGGGCGACGGCGATGATGACAACGGGGTGATCGACAGGCGCTACAACGCCGTGGCTACTGTGGGAATGCCGCGCAGTCGCGCAGGTGAAGGCACGCATTCGTTCAGGGGGAATGGAATGTCATCCCAGCCCGCGGTCGTCGACCTGCTGGACCTCAGTCCGGACTTCGTCCGCGACCCCTACCCGGTCTACGCGCGCCTGCGTCGACGCGGGCCGGTCCACCACGTCCGGACACCCGACGGAAGGGACATGTGGCTGGTCGTCGGCCACGACGCCTGTCGCACCGCCTTCACCGACCCGCGCCTGAGTCGTGATTGGCGCGGGTCCGGCGACCTCAGCCGGATCATCAACACCGGACAGGACCAGCCGGGGCTCGCCCACATGCTGATGTCCGACCCACCGGACCACACCCGGCTGCGCCGCCTGGTGGCACGGGAGTTCACGACCCGCCGCATCGAAGCCCTCGCTCCGCGCATCCAGCAGGTGGCCGACGAACTCCTCGACGCGATGGAGACGAGCGAGGACCGCAGGGCCGACCTGGTGGACGCCTTCGCCCTCCCGCTGCCGATGACCGTCATCTGCGAGCTGCTCGGCGTGCCCGAACTGGACCGCGACGCGTTCGGCGCGTGGTCCAACGAGATGGTCGCCCGCACCAGCCCCGAGGCCGAGGCCGCCGCCTACGAGGAGATGCCCCGCTACCTGGTCGCCCTCATCGACGCCAAGCGCGCCGCACCCGGGGACGACCTGCTCAGCGGGCTCATCCACGCCGTCGACGAAGGCGGCGACCGGCTCTCGCCGGACGAGCTCATCGGCATGAGCCTGCTCCTCCTGATCGCCGGACACGAAACCACGGTCCACATGATCGGCAACGGCATGCGGGCCCTGTTCGCCCACCCCGACCAGCTGGCCGACCTCCGCGCCGACCTCGGCCTGTTGGAGGGCGCGATCGAGGAGATGCTCCGCTACGACGGCCCGGTCGAGACCTGTACCGAACGGCTCGCCCTGGAGGACGTGGAGATGGGCGGGGTCGTGATCCCCGCCGGATCCGCCGTCCTCATCGCCATGGCCGACGCCGACCGCGACCCCACGCGCTTCCGGGAACCGGACCGGTTCGACATCCACCGCGACGCCCGCGGCCACATCGCCTTCGGGCACGGACTGCACCACTGCCTGGGCGCCCCGCTGGCCCGGATGGAGGGCCGCATCGCGCTGCGCTCCCTGCTGGAGCGTTTCCCGGGGCTCACCGGTGACGCCGGGGCGACGACGCTGGATTGGTTGCCCGGCATGCTGATCAGGGGCGTCCGGGAGCTGCCCGTCCGTTGGTGAACCGCGCTCCGAGCGGGGGTCGGCGGGCCGACGTCGGACCACGGCGTCAGCCGCTCGGCTTCGCGCGGACGTGCATGCGCTCCCCCTGCCGGCCGAACAGGCTGAGGACTTCCACGGGCCGCCCGTCCGCGCTGCTGAACCAGTGGGGGAGCCGGGTGTCGAACTCGGCCGCCTCGCCGGGCCCGAGGATCAGGTCGTGCTCGGCGAGGACGAGCCGCAGCCGGCCGTCCAGCACGTACAGCCATTCGTAGCCCTCGTGCGTCCGCAGGTCCGGCTCGGTCCCCCGGTCGGGGATGAGCATCTTGTACGCCTGGAGCGGGCCCGGGGTGCGGGTCAGCGGAACGACCGTTCCGCCGTGCGCCAGCGGGCGGGGCGTCAGGCGCACCCGGGGATCGCCGACCTCCGGGGCGCCCACCAGGTCGTCCAGCGGAACGTGGTAGGCGGACGCGAGCGGGAGCAGCAGCTCCAGACTCGGGCGGCGCTGTCCGGACTCCAGTCGGGACAGCGTGCTCTTGGAGATGCCGGTCTCCTCGGAGAGGGCGGCCAGGGTGAGACCGCGCTGGGTGCGCAGTCGGCGCAGGCGCGGGGCGACCTCGTCGAGGACGGCTCGGTGGGTGTCCGGGGTGTTCATGAGGGCATTTCACTCCGCCATCCCGGAAACGGCAACAATATTTGCCGCCGAGGCGGGGATGGGTGCAGGCTCCGGCACATGAGCACCCACAGCGCCTCCGGACCCCACCAGCACGCCCACGGCGACGGCCACACCCCCACGCAGGGCCACGGCCCTGGCCAGGGCCACGGCCAGGGCGATGGCCAGGGCCACGGTCACCATCACGACCACGGCAGCGACATCGACTGGGCCGCCATGGCCACCCAGCTGGAGACCAACGGGGAGATCCAGCTCCCGGTCCTGCGGGGCACGGCGGCCCGCCTCGGGGAACTGCTCGCCGCCGCGGGGACGCCGGTCCGCCGCGTCCTGGACGTCGGCAGCGGCCCCGGCGTGATGACCTGCGTCCTCGCCGAAGCCTTCCCGCAGGCCGAGGTCGTCGCCGTGGACGGCACCCCCGCCCTGCTGGAACACACCCTGACCCGCGCCGAGCGGCTCGGGCTCGGCGACCGGGTCACCGTGCTGCACGCCGGGCTGCCCGAGGGCCTCGACGCCATGGGCACCGCCGACCTCATCTGGAGCAGCAAGGCCGTCCACCACCTCGGCGACCAGCAGGCGGCGCTCGACGGACTCGCGGCCTCGTTGCGGCCCGGCGGCGTGCTCGCCGTCGCCGAGGCCGGCCTGCCGATGCGCTTCCTGCCCCGCGACATCGGCATCGGCATTCCGGGCCTCCAGGCCCGACTCGACGCCGCACTGGAGTACTGGTTCTCCGTCATGCGGGCCGAGCTGCCCGGCAGTACCTCCCTGACCGAGGACTGGCCCGCGATGCTCGGCCGCGCCGGGCTCGGCCCCGTGGGCGCCTTCACCGCCCTCCTCGACCTGCCCGCCCCGCTGGCCGCACCGGCCCGGGCCTTCCTGCAGGACCACCTGAGCCGACTGCGGGAGCTGGGCGACTCCCTGGACCCCGAGGACGGCAAGACCCTCGACGTCCTGATCGACCCCGGGTCGGAGGCCGGCATCCTGCGCCGCCCCGACGCCTTCCTGCTGTCCGCCAGTACGGTCTTCACCGGGGTGCGCCCGACCCACTGACCGCGACCCCGGGCCCCGGCCCCGTCAGCCCGGCGTGGACCGCCGGACCGTGCCGATGCGGGCGGTGAGCAGGGCGATGTCGTCGTCGGCGGAGGCCGGCACCAGATGGGTGATCAGCGTGTCGCACAGGTGGTCCAGCGGCTGCTCCGGTTCGGTCAGCAGCCGCGTCAGCTCGCCCAGCCGTTCGTCGATGTCGTGGTTGCGGGCCTCGACCAGGCCGTCCGTGTACAGGACGAGGAGGCTGCCCAGGGGCACCGTGAAGTCGGTCGTCGTGAAGCCGACGCCGCCGACGCCCAGCGGCACCCCGGGCGGCGTGTCGACCAGGTAGACGGTTCCGTCGGGTTCCGCCACCGCCGGTGGCGGGTGCCCGGCCCGGGTGACGCTGCACCGGCCGGTCGCCGGATCGCACACCAGGTACAGGAAGGTCGCCAGCATCGGCTCGGCGAGGTCCGCGAGCGTCGCCTCCAGCTGGTGCAACAGGGCCGTCGGCGGCATGTCGAGGCGCGCCAGGGCCCGGACCGTGGCCGACAGCCGGCCCATGACCGCCGCGGCGGCGATGCCGTGGCCCATGACGTCACCGATGAGGAGGGCGGCCCGCCCGCCGCTCAGTGGGAGGACGTCGTACCAGTCCCCGCCGACCTCGTTGACGTCACTGGCCGCGAGGTAGCGGTGCGCCGTCTCGATCCCCAGGGGCGGCGAGACGTGCTGCGGCAACATGCTGCGCTGCAGGACCACCGCCGTCTCGTGCTCGTGCCGGTACAGCCGCGCGTTGTCGATGCTGATGGCGGTCCGCGCGGCGAGCTCGCCCGCCAGGGTGACGTCGTCCGACCCGAAGGGCCCCACCGGTCGCGTCCGGTAGAACGTGGCCACCCCGAGGACGACGTCCCGGGCGGTGAGCGGGACCATCATGAAGGAGTGCACGCCCGCCGCGAGGAGCTGCTCGGGCTTGGGGGAGTGGCGCGCGGCCGGGGCGATGGACCCCTCGTCGAACCGGGCGACCAGGAACGGCTGGCGCGCCCCGAGCGCCTGCGTGTACGGGGCCGCCGCGGGGAACGTCAGGGTCCTGCCGAGCGGGGCCAGGATGTGGGTGACCGCGGACCCGGTCAGGGGCGCCTTGCCCAGGCGCCGCAGGGCGACGCCCCCGGCCAGCCCCATGCCCGGCTCGTCGCCCCTGGCCAGTACGTCCAGCACGTCGACGGTGACCGCGTCGGCCAGGTGCGGGACGGCCAGGTCGGCCAGCTCCTGGGTCGTGCGTTCCAGGTCCAGGCTGGCGCCGATGCGGGCGCTGGCCTCGCTGAGCAGGGCGAGCCTGCGCCGCCCGGCCTCCGCCTCGGTGTGGTCGCGCTGCTGTTCGGTGATGTCCAGGAGGGACGCGATGACGCCGATCGGCCGGCCACCGGGATCCTCCACGCGCACGTACGAGCACGACCACACGTGGTCGTGCTCCGGATCGGCGGGCGTACGGCCCGTGCGGCGACGGTCCAGTACGGGCTCACCCGTCGCCAGGACCCGGCGCATCGCGTCCTCCATGTCGCCCGCGTTCACCTCGGGCAGCACCTCGGCCAGGCGCCGCCCCACGTGAGCGGACTCGGCCAGCCCGTTCATCGCCTCCAGAGCCGGGTTGACCTGTAGGAACCGCAGCTGGGTGTCGAGTACGGCGATGCCCACCGGCGAGCGGGCGAACAGCCCGTCCCAGACGGCCGACGAACCCCGGATGCGGCGCGCCGCGTGCGCGTCGGCCGCGAACACGAGCACCGCCGAGGCGCCGTCGCGCCGATCGGGCACGGGGCAGGCCCAGATCTCCAGCTCGAGGGGGTGGCCGTCCCGGTGCCACGCGGTGACCGTCCCCATCACCCCGTGGCCGCCGGCCGCCGTCTCCCACAGGGAGCGGCCCAGACTGCGGTCGGCCCCCGGGTGCAGCAGATCGGCGATGTGCCGCCCCAGCACCTGGGGCGGGAGGTAGCCCAGCAGGTGCTGCGCGCCCTGGTTCCACCGCACGATCGTCCCGTCGGCGCTGGTGGCCAGCAGCGCCACCGGCAGGGCGCCGAGCCACCCGCCCGCGTCCTGGGCCGCGTGGCTGATCAGATCCGCCAGTGGCTCCTCGTGCATCCCTCACCCGCCCTCTCGGGCAGCCTCAGCCCCGTCTCGCACCGACCCCCGTCAGCGGCGTGCCCCACCGCGCGGTCCGCCGTGGCCGCGCATCCTCCACACTCCCCATGGTCGCGCCGACGGCCGGGGCACGCCCCTCGGCCGCCGGCGCCCCGATCAGGACTGCCGCACGGCGGACACGTCGAACTCCAGCACCACCTTGTCGCCGACCAGGACGCCGCCGCCTTCGAGCGCCGCGTTCCAGGTGATCCCGTAGTCCTTGCGGCTGATCGGCACGAAGCCCTCCAGACCGACGCGCTGGTTGCCCTGCGGGTCGGTGGCGCTGCCCTGGAACTCGAAGTCGATGTCGATCGACCGGGTGACGTCCTTGATGGTGAGGTCGCCGGTGACGCGGAAAGTGGTGTCGTCGAGCCGCTCCACCGCCGTCGACACGAAGGTGATGTGCGGGAAGGTGGGCGCGTCGAGGAAATCGTTGGTGCGCAGGTGACCGTCCCGCTGCTCGTTGCGGGTGTCGACGCTGGCGGTGTTGATGGTGACGGACACCGAGGACTTCGCGGGGTCGGCGCCGTCCAGGTGGGCCTTGCCCTCGAACTCGTCGAAGGAGCCGCGGACCTTGGTGACCATGGCGTGCCGTGCGACGAAACCGATCCGGCTGTGGACCGGATCCAGCGCGTAGTCGCCCGTCAGGGACGTGAGGGAGGTGGCGGTGCTCATGAACCTGCTCCGGAGGATCGGGGGTCGAGAACGCGCGGACGTCAAACGGTGGCGAGCTGCGGGATCAGGCGCAGCGCGTTGTCGTGGTAGATGCCCCGGAGCTGCTCCGGGGTGAAGGCCGGATCGGAGTCGAGGGCCGGCAACGCCAGGTCGGTGACCGTGTCGGCGGGTGCGGCGGGCCAGTCGGTGCCGAAGAGGATCCGCTCGGCGGGCACGTGGGCGAGGAGGGTCGCCGCGCTCGCCATCGGCCCGGCGGTGTCGTAGTGGAAGCGCCCCAGGTGGTCGCGGACGGTGCCCGGGTCGACGGGCGGCTCGCAGAACCGGCCGAGGGCTTGGAGCCGCGTCGCGATGTACGGCAGGAACCCGCCCGCGTGCGGCAGGATCACCGAGATGTCCGGGAACCGGTCCAAGGTCCGCTTGCTGATCATGTTCACGGCGGCCCGGGTGGTGTCCAACAGGAAGTCGCACATGAAGTTGGGGATCCCCGGAACGGTCGCCGGTCCGGGCGGGCCGTCCGGCAGGTTGTGCGGGTGGGTGTCGACCACCGCGCCGAACTCGTTCAGCTCGGAGAACACCCGGTCGTAGGAGGGGTCCCCGAGGTAGACGCCCCCGTAGTTGGCCGTCACGTTCACGCCGACGGCGCCGAGCTGCCCCAGTCCGC
Organism: Streptomyces sp. NPDC001568; assembly: GCF_042893755.1. Classification (NCBI taxonomy): domain Bacteria; kingdom Bacillati; phylum Actinomycetota; class Actinomycetes; order Kitasatosporales; family Streptomycetaceae; genus Streptomyces; species Streptomyces sp. NPDC001568. The sequence continues at coordinate 209,064 of NZ_JBIAVF010000005.1, forward strand.
GCCGGATCGCCCACGAGGAGGCGTCCGGGTCGTCCAGGAAGAGCGGGACGTAGAAGGAGAACCGCCCCGGGTGGGAGGTCGCCACCTCGATCATCGACTGCAGCGTGATGTTGATCGCCTCGCGCTGCTGCGCCGTGGAGTGGTAGCGGGCGGGCAGCATGGGCTTGAGGACCGCCGTGGCGATGCCCGCGCGGTCCATGAAGGCGATCGCGGCGTCGGTGCCCAGCCGCGTCCACGGCGGCAGCCGCTTCGGGTCGACCAGTTCGTGGCGCACCGCCCAGTCGAGCCACTCGGGCGCACAGAAGTGGTGGTGCATGTCGATCTTCGACCGGTTCGCGTGGGGCGCTCCCGTACCGGGCGAGGCGACGTCGCCGGCGGGGCCGGGGCGCTCGTCCGACGCCGTTCCCAGAAGGCCCAGCCCGGTGGGGCTCGCGGATTCAGGCATGCCGATTCACCGTCCGTAGAAGGGTCTGGTCAGTTGCCGGGTACGACGGCGGCCGGCGCGGCCCCGGCGATCGGCGCGATCGGCGTGCCCGCCGTGCGGGGCGTCGCCTTCGCGCCTCGGCCCGGGGAGGACCGTACGGGCTCCAGCACGAGCCGTAGCCGCTCCAGCCCGCGGAACGCCGCCACCGGCCCCTTCAACCGGGCCGCCCGCGCCTCCTCCTCGGACTCGGCCAGCTCCATCTCCGGGAACTCCCGCAGGAGGCAGGACAGGGCGATGTCGAGTTCGAGCCGGGCCAGCGGCGCGCCCAGACAGTAGTGCGTGCCGTGCCCGAAGCCCAGGTGCATGCCCTGGATCCCCTCGCGGGTCACGTCCAGGACGTCGGGGGCGCCGAACTGGTCCGGGTCCCGGTTCGCGGAGGAGATGGCGATCTGCACGAGCGAGCCCTTGGGGATGAGCGTGCCCCGCACCTCCGCGTCCTCGGCGGCGTAGCGGAAGGTGGAGGTCTCCACGGAACCCTCGAAGCGGACGAGTTCCTCCACCGCCCCGGGGATCAGCGCGGGGTTCAGCCGCAGCTTCTCCAACTGGTCGGGACGGAGCAGCAGGTCCAGGACGGAGTTTCCGATCTGGAACGCGGTGGTCTTGTGCCCCGCGAAGAACAGCACCCACAGGGAGGAGACCAGCTCCGCGTCGTCCAGGCCGTCCTCCGCCCGGATGAGGTCGCTGAGGAAGGAGTCCGACGGGTGGGCGCGGGTGTGCGCGATCAGACGGTTCAGCCGGGCCTGGAGCCACTCCTCGGCAGCCCTCAGCTCCGCCTCCATCCGGGGATCGAACCGGGCCCGCGTCACCACCGAGAACTGTCCGAGGATCTCCGGACGGTCCGCCTCCGGAATCCCCATCAGCTCGCACAGCACCGTGATGGGGAACGGGAAGGCGAACGCGGGGATCAGGTCGACCGGATCCGTCTTCGGACACGCGGCGAGCAGCCGCTCCGCGATCTCGGTGATCCTCGGCCGCATCCCCTCCACCCGCCGCGGGCTGAAGGCGGCCCTCAGGGCGCGGCGCAGCCGGGTGTGCCGGGGCGGGTCCGAGTTGAGGACGTTGTCGTCGAGGTCGTCGAAGAAGCTGCCGTACACGGCGTGGTAGGTGTCGAGGGCCCCGCGCATGTTCTTGCTGAAGCGGGGATCGGACAACGCGTCGCGGGCGTCGTCGTAGCGCGTGATCAGATACGTGTCGACGCCGTGGGAGGGCGTCAGACGCACCACCGGGGCCTGCTCGCGCAGGGCCGCGTAGGCGGCGTGAGGGCACGTCCGGTACTCCGGCGCGCCCCTGGACACGGACGCCACGATGTCCCGCAACGCTTCGCCGCCGTTCGGTGCCGCATTCTCCTGCGCCATGTCTGAGTACCCTCCGTGAAGCCGGCGTTCGGCCACTCACGGGTTCCCTGCGGTCCCCGGCCGCGAAACGGTCCGTGGCTCGTTCGAGTGAGCCGGCCGCCCCTTCGCCCGATGCCGCCGAGGGCGGCCCCCGCCCCGCCCCGCCGTGGGTAGGCGGCCGGCCGGCGGACGCGGCCCGCCCCGCGCGCCGTCGGCCGACCGGCCGTCAGCCGTCCGATCGCGACCGGTGGCGTCCGCCCGGAGCGGGGAAAGGCTGCTCGTGCAGCCGCCCGCAGCCGGGGGCGCGCCGTCACGGTCCCGACCGGACGGCGCTCCCCGGACGATGCACCCCAGGAGTTCCCCCATGCCCCGAACCCTCACCTTCGCCCTCGCCACGGCCGCCTCGCTCGCCACCCTGGCGGCCGTCGCCGCACCCGCCGCCACCGGCGCGGACACCGCCAGGGCCGCCGCCGACCGGGCCGCCACGTACCGGGCCACCGCGCCGTTCCAGCGGCACGCGAGCGCCGTGAAGGCGGGCTACGTACCGGACAAGTACTGCGTGGAGCGCGCCGGAGCGGGGGCCCTGGGCTACCCGCACTTCAACCACGGCCACGACAACTCCGTCGACCCGGCGAAGCCCGCCGCCCTGTTCTACGAGGACGACGGGCGCGGCGGCAAGCGCCTCATCGGGGTCCAGTGGACGGTCTTCGACCGCGACCAGGACGTGACGACCGACGACGACCGTCCGAAGCTGTTCGGCATCCCGTTCAAGGGTCCCCAGCGCGGGAACTTCCCCGGCCAGCCGGTGCACTACGCCCTGCACATGTGGCTGTGGAAGAAGAACCCCGCCGGCACCTTCGAAACCTTCAACCGCGCGGTCACCTGCCTGCCCGGCACCACCCGCCCCAAGCCGGCCGCCTGAACCCCGACCGGCGGCGGGCCGGATGACGCCGCCGAGAGGCCGCTTCAGGACCCCGAACGAGGGCCGACCGGGTGGGCCCGACCCGCGGCCCGACCGCCGCGCTCGCCCTCGACACGCGCCACCAGCCGGTCGAGGGCGGCCAGCGTTCCGGGGAAGCCCGCCGCGGTCTCCCTGACCAACCCCGGCCCGGTCAGGAAACGGCCGTCGACCACCAGAGCCGGCACCCCCTGGATGCCGTACGCCTGGAGCAGCGCGTCGGCGTGCCGGATCCCGGACTCCACCGGGGCGGAGGCGACGGCCGCGGTGAAACCGGCCGCGTCCAAACCCTGCTCCGCGGCCCAGGCGAGGACCGCCGCGTCGGTGTTGAGGCGCACGCGGTCCCGGTGGATGGCCGTGAAGGCCCGCTCGTGGAACTCGCCGGCGCCCAGCGCCTCCAGCGCGAAGTGCAGGCGCTGCTGCGGCTTGAAGTTCTGCCGGCTGCCCGGCGTGCGGTCGAAGTCCGCGGGGATCCACCGGAACGCGACGCGGTGGGCGTTGGCGCCGCGCCAGGCGTCCAGCACCGGCTGGAGCTCGAACGCGTGCGAGTCGGAGTACCAGAAGAAGGCCTCGACCGTGATCGGGCCCGTACCCGCGCCGGCCGGGGCCGGGCCGTTCACGCGAGTGTGGTCCTGGCTTGCGTCAGCCATGGGCGGGCTCCTCCGTCTCGAACGTGCCGGACCCGGGGCCGACGTGACGTCGCCGTCACGCGGCCGGTGTCCTCGGGGCGTACGCCCGGCCCGCGCGGGACGGTGTCGTGCCGTCCCTCGGGAGGAGTGCCCAGGACGGAACGTATGTGTCCGCCCACCGGTCGCGAAACACCGATCCCGGCCACCCCGAGGCCAAAAACAGCCCCTTCGGGGATCCTTCCTCACGGAGCCCGCAGCCCCGGCCCCGACGACCGGCCGGGCACACCACCTACGCTGGCGCCGTGAACAGAGCACAGCCCAGCCGCCGGCAGGCCGTGGGCGCGGGCGCCCTGGCGGTCGCCGCGGCGCTGGCCGGGTGTACGGCCGGCTCCGGCCCGCAGCGGCGGCTCCGGCTCGCGACGGGCCCCCGGGGCGGCCCGTACAACGCGTTCGGCGAGGCCCTGGCCCGAGCCGTCGCCGCGAGCGGCCCCGGCACGCGGATCGCGCCCGTGGGCACCGCGGCCAGCGTGAACAACCTGCGGAAACTGGAGGACGGCAGCGTCGACCTGGCACTGGCCATGGCCGATGCCGCCGAGGACGCGGTCCTGGGACGGGAACCCTTCGCGCGGCCCGTCCCGGTGACCGCGCTGGCCCGGGTCTACGTGAACTACACCCACCTCCTCGTCCCGAGGGACGGGCCGGTCCACTCGGTGGAACAGCTCGCCGGACGGCCGGTCGCGGCCGGCGCGGCCGGGTCGGGGGTGCGGGTCGTGGCGGGTCGGGTGCTCCGGGCGGCCGGCGTGGGCACGGACGTCGCCGCCGCGCGGGAGCGGGAGCTGGGCCTCGCCGAATCGGTGTCGGCGCTGCGCGAGGGCACGGTCGACGCACTGTTCTGGTCCGGCGGCGTGCCCACCCCGGCCCTGTCGGAGCTGGCCCGGGAGCGCCCCGTCCGGTTCCTGCCGCTGGACGGACACGTCGGCGCGCTGCGGGGGCGCCACGGGCCCGTCTACACGGCGGTCACCCTTCCGGCGGGGGCGTACGGGCTGACGGAGCCGGTCGGGACCATCGGCGTCGGCAACTACCTCCTCGCCCGCGCCGACCTGCCGGACGGCGCCGTGCGCGACGTGCTGCGGGTGGTGTTCGACCGGTGGCGGGACCTGTTGCGGGAGGTGACCGCCGGAGCGCGGCTGGAACCCCGGTTCGCCATCTCGACCGGGGCCGTCCCCCTCCACCCGGGAGCGGTGGCGTACTACCGCTCGGTGTACGGCTGACCGCGCCCGGCCGGGCGGTTCAGGCGGGTGGCAGCCGGAGTTCGGTCAACAGCCCGCGCGGTTCGTTGCCGCCCACGTCGAGCCGGCCGCCGCTGACCCGTGCGATCTCCTCGGCGATGGCCAGCCCCAACCCGCTGCCCCGGACGTTCTGGTGCTCGGGGGACCGGGCGAAACGTCGCAGCAGCAGGCCCTCTTGATCGGGAGGTACGCCCGGGCCGTCGTCGCGGACCCGGACGAGGACCGCGCCGTCGTCCTCCCGCGTGACGGTCACCTCGACGCGTCCGCCCGCCGGTACGAACTTGACGGCGTTGTCGAGGAGCGCGTCCAGGACCCGGCCCGCGGCATCGGGCAGCGCGCGGGCCCGCAGCCCCTCCTCGGGGCACGCGTGCGCCAGCTCCAACCCGGCCCCGGCGAACACCGGGGTCCAGGCCCGCACCCGGTCCCGTACCGAGGCCGCCACGTCCTGCTCGCGCAGCTCCGCCGTGCCGGACTCCACCCGGGCCAGGGCCAGCAGGCCGTCGAGGAGTTCCTCCAGGCGCTCCGCCTCGTCGAGGGCCCGGGTGTGTTCGGCCAGGCCGGGGCCCGGGGAGACGTACGGCTCCACGTTCTCCAGCTGGAGCACCAGGGTGGCCAGCGGATTGCGCAGCTGGTGCGAGGCGTCGGCCACGAAGTCGCGCTGCCGTCCGATCGAGTCGGCCATGGCCTCCGCCATCGCGTTGAAGTGCAGCCGCAGCCGGCGCAGTTCGGGCGGACCGGTCTCGGACACCGCCCTGGCGCGCAGGCTACCGGCGGCGAGCTTCTCCACGGCCCGGTCCAGATCCAGGACCGGCCGCAGCAGCCACCGCGTGATCCCGACCGCGACCAGGGCGGCGGCGGTGAAGGCGGCCACCGCCCCGGCGCCGATCAGCGACCAGCGGACCGCCACGTCCCGCCGGGCCGTGGCGGTCGGCAGCGTCATCAGGACGGCGCCGCTGACCCGCTCGTCCCGGCCCACCGGCTCGGCCAGCACGACGGCGCGCGGCCCCCAGGGACGCAGCGTGGGGAGCCGGTCGGTGGACCGGCCGGTGAGCGCACGCTCGCGGGCCTCGGTCGCCCCGGCGGCGGCGTCGGCCCGCCCTCCGGCCCGGGCGACCGCTGTTCCGGCGGTGTCGACCACGACGACCCCGGCGCCGTACAACTGGGCGTACCGGCCGATCTCGGCGGACAGCTCCGCACGGTCGGCGTCCGTCCGCATCCGCTCGGCGAGATCGGCGAACCGCACGGCCTCGGAACGCCGTTGCAGCAACAGGTGCTCGGTGCGGCCCCGGGCATAGGCGTCGGCCGGCGGGACGCTCAGCAGCAGCGCGGCGACCCCCATGAGGACCATCAGCACGGCCAGGAGCCGTCGCCTCATCGCGGGCCGCCGCCCGCCGCGCCCTGCGGTCCGGTCCCGGCGGCCGGGGCGCCGAGCTGGTAGCCGAAGCCGCGTACGGTCCGCACCAGCCAGGACCGCGCGGTCTTGGCCCGGATGCCCGCCACGTGGACGTCGAGGGAGCGGGAGACCCCGAGGAAGGCGTCGCCCCAGATACGGTCCAGGATCTCCTCACGGGCGTGGACCTCGTCGGGGCGCTCGGCGAGGAAGGCGACGACGTCGAACTCCCTGCGGGTCAGCCGGACCTCGCCACCCGCCACGGTGACCGTGCGGCGCGCCAGATCCACGGCGACGTCCCCGCTGCGGACGATCCGGTCACCGCCCGCTCCGGGGACCGGACCGGAGGGGCCCGCCGGGCCCGAGCGGGCGGCCGAACGGCGCCGGACGCTGTCGACGCGGGCCATCAGCTCGGCCATCCGGAACGGCTTGACGACGTAGTCGTCGGCGCCCGCCCGCAGCCCCTGCACGATGTCCCGCTCCTCGCAGCGCGCCGTGACCACGATCAGCGGAGCGTCGCAGACCGTCCGCAACCGGCGCAGCAGCTCCAGCCCGTCGAGGTCGGGCAGCCCCAGGTCCAGCAGGACGAACTCGGCCTCGTGCACGTGCCGCAGGGCGTCCAGGGCGCGCCCCACCCGGCGGACGGTGTGTCCGCGCTGGGCGAGGGCGGTCCCGAGGGCGTGGGCCATGCGGTCGTCGTCCTCGACGAGCAGAGCGTGCATGGACAGTTCCCTCGTGACGCGTGATCCGGGGCAGCAGACTACGGGAGCCGCCGCACCGGATCACCGCCGCCGGTTCAGCGCGCGGCCCGCTCCGGGGCCGTCGCGGGGGTGGCCGTCGGTCGCGCCTTGCCGTCCGCGGCCGCGTCGGCCTCCGCCTCGGCGCGGCTGAGCGCGGCGTTGCGGGTGTCCGGCATCAGTACGTACGTGACGAGGGAGATCAGCGCACACCCGGAGACGTACCAGAAGAACATGCTCTCGTGGCCGCTGCTCTTGAACCACAGGGCCACGTACTCCGCGGTGCCGCCGAACAGGGCGTTGGCGATCGCGTACGGCAGGGCCACGCCCAGGGCGCGCACCCGGGTGGGGAACAGCTCCGCCTTGACCGCCGCGTTGATGGAGGTGTAGCCGGTGACGATCACCAGCGCCAGCAGCGACAACCCCAGCGCGGACCAGTACGAGGACGCCGACCCGAGGGCGGTCATGATCGGGTACGTGCCGACGGTGCAACCCACCGCGAAGGTGATCAGCAGCGGCCGGCGGCCGATCCGGTCGGACAGCATGCCGGCGAAGGGTTGCAGCACCGCGAACAGGGCGAGCGCGGTGAAGCTGACCAGGGTCGCGGTCGTCTTCGGCATGCCCGCACTGCCGACGAGGTACTTGGTGAGGTACGTGGTGTACGTGTAGTACGCCACGGTCCCGCCGAGGGTGAGCGCCATGACGAGGCCCGCCTGCCGCCGGTGCTCCCACAGGACCTTCAGCGTGCCGCGCGTGCTGTCGTCGTGCTCCCCTTCGCCCGACGACTGCTCCTTGAACGCGTCGGTCTCCTGGAGCCGCCGCCGCAGCCAGAAGACGACCACGGCGAACAGGGCCCCGAGGAGGAACGGGATCCGCCAACCCCAGCTCTCCAACTGCGCTGTGGTGAGAGTGTGTTGCATCGTGATCAGGATGCCCAGGCCGAGGAGCTGACCGCACGTCATCGACACGTACTGGAACGACGAACCCAGCCCGCGCCGGTTGCGGGCCGACGCCTCGGTCAGGTAGGTGGCACTGGCCGCGTACTCGCCGCCGATGCTCATCCCCTGCAGGAGCCGCGCGAGCAGCAGCACCAGGGCGCCGAAGTAGCCGGCCTGGCCGTAGGTGGGGGCCACGGCGATCAGCAGGGCGGCCACCGACATCATCGTGACCGTGAGCGTGAGCGCGCTCTTGCGGCCGTGCCGGTCGGCCGCGCGGCCCAGGATCCACCCGCCGACGGGACGCATCAGGAAACCGACGGCGAAGATGCCGGCCGTGTTCATCAACTGCGTGGTCGGATTGTCGTTGGGGAAGAAGGAGTCGGCGAAGTAGATCGCGAAACTGGCGTAGACGAACCAGTCGTACCACTCCACGAGATTGCCCAGGGACCCGCCGATCAGGGCGAGACGGCGCTTCTTGCGCTCGTCCGCGGGCGAGGGCGGTACGGGCACGACGGCGGGCGCGGACATGGCGGCTCCAGAGGGAAGTCCCTGAGGGGGAGGGGGGAACGCCCCGGTGGTGGGGGAGTGCCCAGAGCATGCGGTCGGCGCCTGCGGCGGGCAAGGTCCGCCGCGCAGATCTAACGTTCCGCTAAGGAAGGCGCACGCGAACGGGTCCCCGGGGGATGGGTCGGGCTCCCGGGCGCCGCCGGTCGGGCCCCGGGGATCGCGCGCCGCCGGCCCGGTTCCGCCGGTCGGGCACCGCCGCGTCGGGCGGCGGTCACATTCGGCCACGCCCCCGGCGTCGGACGGCCCGGGGCGTCCGGTGCGGGGCAGACTGGGCCCGTCAGCTCTTCCCGACGCGGAGGACCGCCCGTGCCCGTACCGATGATCATCGACTGCGACCCCGGCCACGACGACGCCCTCGCCATCATGCTGGCGGCCGCCGACCCCGCGGTCGACCTGCTCGCCATCACCACCGTGGCGGGCAACCAGACCCTGGACAAGACGACCCTCAACGCCCGGCGGGTGTGCACCCTCGCCGGGATCACCGACGTACCCGTGGCCGCCGGCTGCGACCGGCCCCTGATCCAGCCGCTGGTCGTCGCCGCCGACGTGCACGGCGCATCGGGACTGGACGGACCGCGGTTCCCGCCGCCCACGGTCGACGTGGTCCCCGAGCACGCCGTGGACCTCATCCACCGGATCCTGCTGGAACACCCCGAGCCCGTCACGCTCGTGCCGACCGCTCCGCTGACGAACATCGCCCTGCTGTTGACCCGCTACCCCGACAGCGCCTCCCGGATCCGGGAGATCGTGCTGATGGGCGGCTCCACCGAGCGCGGCAACCGCACCCCGGCGGCCGAGTTCAACATCCACACCGATCCGGAGGCGGCGGCCGTCGTCCTCGACAGCGGGGTGCCCGTCACGATGTGCGGGCTCAACGTCACCCACCAGGCGCTGGCCACTCCCGAGGTACTGGCCCGGTTCGAAGGGCTCGGCACCGAGTTGGGGCGCACCTGCGCCGAACTGCTCGCCTACTTCGCCTCGGCCTACCACCGGCTGTGGGGCATGCCGCACCCGCCGCTGCACGACCCCGTCGCGGTGGCCCGCGTCATCGACCCCTCGATCGTGGAGTGCGTGGACGCGACCGTCGCGATCGAACTGCACGGCAGCCACACCCGCGGAGCCACGGTCGTGGACCTCCACCACTACCTGGGCCGCCCCGTCAACGCCCGGGTCGCGGTGGGCCTGGACACCGAACGGTTCTGGGACCGCATGGTCGGTGCGGTCGAGGCCCTCGGCTCCCGGCGGACCTGAGGCGCCCGTCGCACCGAGGCGCCCCGAAGCTCCTGTCGCACCCGAGGCGCCCCCGAAGCTCCTGTCGCACCCGAAGTGCCCCCTCCAAGCTCCCGTCCGTCCTGAATCCCGCCGCCCCGCTATTCGGTCCCGTAGCGCATGCGGCCCAGAGCGGTCATCGGCCGGTCGTGGGCCGCGACGGGCGCCGGGAGGCAGGTGGAGCCCATCAGGTACCGGTCGACCGCCGCGGCAGCGGCCCGACCCTCCGCGATGGCCCACACCACCAGGGACTGCCCCCGGCCCGCGTCGCCCGCCACGAACACCCCGGGCGCCCGCCCGCCGGCGGCCGCGAAACCGGCGTCGCGGGCGAAGTTCCCGCTCGCGTCCCACTCCAGGCCCAACTGCTCGCGCAGGCCGCCCGCCCGCTCCGGACCGGCGAAGCCGAGCGCCAGCAGGACCAGCCCGGCGGGCAGTACGCGCTCCGTGCCGGTCAGGGGCGTGCGGCCGGCCGGCTCGACGGAGCTCAGGTGCAGGGCCCGTACCCGTCCCGAGGCGTCCCCCTCGAAGCACAACGTGGCGCTGGCGAAGAGCCGGGGGTCGTACCCGGCCAGCCCGCGGGCCTCGGCGTGCGCGTGGGAGATCCGGTACACCTTCGGGTACATCGGCCAGGGCTCGCCGTCCGCGCGGGCCGGCGCGGGTTCCGGATTGATGTCCAACTGGACCACGGAGAGGGCGCCCTGCCGCAGCGCCGTGCCCAGGCAGTCCGAGGCGGTGTCCCCGCCGCCGACGATCACCACGTGCCGGCCCTGCGCGGTGACCCGCGGCGCCGAGAGATCGCCCTCCCGGACCCGGTTGGCCAGGGTCAGGTAGTCCATCGCCTGGTGGATCCCGTCCAGCTCGCGTCCCGGCACCGGCAGCTCCTTGCGCTCACCCGCCCCGACCGCGACGACCAGCGCCTCGTACCGGCTCCGCAGGCCCGTCGCGCTGACCGACCCGCCGACGTCCGACCCGGTGACGAAGGCCGTGCCCTCGCCCCGCATCTGGTCGATCCGCCGGTCCAGGTGCCGTTTCTCCATCTTGAACTCGGGGATGCCGTAGCGCAGCAGCCCGCCGATCCGGTCCGCCCGCTCGTGGACGACGACGGCGTGACCGGCCCGCGTCAGCTGCTGCGCGGCGGCCAGCCCGGCCGGGCCGGAGCCGATGACGGCCACCGCCTTGCCACTGCGGCGTTCCGGCGGGCGGGGCGTCATCCAGCCGCGGAGCAGACCTTCGTCGGCTATCGCCTGCTCGACGTTCTTGATGGTCACCGGATCCGAGTTGATGGTCAGGACGCAGGCGTCCTCGCAGGGGGCCGGGCAGAGCCGGCCGGTGAACTCCGGGAAGTTGTTGGTGGCGTGCAGCCGCTCGTACGCGGCGGCCCAGTCACCGTGCGCGGCGAAGGCGTTCCACTCCGGTACGAGGTTCCCGAGCGGGCAGCCGACGTGGCAGAACGGGATCCCGCAGTCCATGCAGCGGTCGGCCTGGCGGGAGACGAGCGGGAGCAGCGCCTGTCCCGCGTGGACCTCGCGCCAGTCGCGCAGCCGCTCCTCGACGGGGCGGGCGGGTACGGCCTCGCGGGGGATCCTGAGGAAGCCGAACGGATCGGTCACGCGCCGCCTCCCTGGATCGTGCGCGGCGTGCGCGCACCGCACGGGGTACCAGGTGCTCGTGGCGGGCGGGTCCCACAGGCGTGAGGTGTGCGGCGTTCCACTCAGCGTACGCCGCACCGGGCGAGGCTTCCGCTCGGTGCGCCGGCGCCCGTCCGGGGCACCGGCCGGGGCCCGTCCGGGCCTCAGATCCGCAGGGCCGCGACGATCTCGTCGGTGGTGCTGACCTTGCCGATGCGGGGGAAGATCCGGCCGAAGCTGTGGGCGTGCGCCTCGGGGTCGGTGTCGGCGGTGGCGTCCTCGGCGAAGACGAGCCGGTAGCTGTGTTCCCAGGCCGTGCGGGCGGTGGATTCGACGCCGATACTGGTCGAGATGCCGCCCAGGACGATGCGGTGGATGCCGCGGCGGCGCAGCTGGAGGTCCAGCTCGGTCCCGGTGAAGGCACCCCAGTGCCGTTTGGTCACGACGACGTCGGCCAGCGCGGCGAGCTCCGCGGGGATCTCGGAGAACGCCGCGGGCGGCGCGGCAGCGGGGCCGGGACGGTCCACTTCGAGGGTGGGCAGGTCGCCGCCGTCGGGCGACCAGGCGACCTTGACCAGGACCACCGGGAGCTTGCGGGCCCGGAAGGCCTCGGCGAGCCGGACGCCCCGGCGCAGGACCTCGTCCGCGGGCCTGGTGGTGGGCAGGGCCAGGATGCCGTTCTGCAGGTCGATGAGGACCAGGGCGGTGTCGTCCTCGAGGTTCAGGGCGTCGCTCATGGGTGCGGGGTGTCCTTCCGTCGGTGGTCCGGGGGTGTGAAGAGGCGTTCCGCTCGTGGTTCAGGCTTCGGCCAGCCGGCGCAGCAGCGGGACGGCCGCGGCCACGGTCCGCTGTTCGGCCGGGGCGAGGCGGCGGGCCATCAGATCGGCCAGCCTGCCGCGGCCGGCCTCCTGACGTTCCGCCACGAGCCGGCGGCCCCGGTCCGTCAGCGTGATCACCTTGCGGCGGCCGTCGGTGGGGTGCGCGGCGCGCTCGACGTATCCGCCGGCCCGGAGGGCGCCGACCGTCGCGTTGAGGGACTGCGGGCGGATCTTCTCGGCCCGGGCCAGGTCGGTGATCGTACGGGGCCCCTCGCGATCGAGGCGCTTGAGGACCGACACCTGCCCCAGGGTCACGCCGCTCCCGGCGGAGGCCATGCGCAGGTGCCGCACCATCAGGCTCACCACCAGCTGGAGCTCTTCGGCGGTGTCCCGGAGCCGTTGGGCGACGTCATCCGGGTCCGAGGGATCCGGGGATTCTGCCGCGGGGTCAGCCGGGCCGGTCGGGTCCACCACGTTCATAAACCGACCATAACGGGCGTACGGGACGACTGCAAAGTAAGCCTTGGTATTCCGAACGGCCGGGCCGGTGGGCGGCGGTGGGGCCGCCGTCCCCGGTGGGGATGATGGGGAGGTGAACCAGATACTTTTCGCAGGGGTCTTGGGGCTCGTCCTCACCCTGGTCGGCACGCCGTTACTGATCAAGGTCCTGGCCCGGAAGGGGTACGGCCAGTTCATTCGGGACGACGGGCCGCGCGGGCACCACGGCAAGCGCGGCACCCCGACGATGGGCGGCATCGCCTTCATCGCGGCGACGCTCGCCGCGTACGCCCTGACCAAGGTGATCACGGGGGAGCCCGCCACCTACCCCGGCCTGCTGGTGCTGTTCCTGATGGCGGGGATGGGGTTGGTCGGATTCCTCGACGACTACATCAAGATCGTCAAGCGGCGTTCCCTGGGCCTGCGCGCCAAGGCGAAGATGTCCGGACAGTTGGTCGTCGGCACCGCCTTCGCCGTCCTGTCCCTCCAGTTCGCCGACGCGCGCGGTCAGACGCCGGCCTCGACGCGGATCTCGTTCGTCACGGACTTCGGCTGGAGGATCGGCCCCGTACTCTTCGTGGTCTGGGCCCTGTTCATGATCCTGGCCATGTCCAACGGCGTGAACCTCACCGACGGACTCGACGGATTGGCCACCGGCGCCGCGGTGATGGTCTTCGGTGGATACACCTTCATCGGCATCTGGCAGTTCCAGAAGTCCTGCGCCGATGCCCTGGGGCTGGTCGACCCCACGGGTTGCTTCGAGGTCCGCGACCCCCTCGACCTGGCCGTCGTCGCCTCGGCTCTGATGGGCGCCTGCTTCGGGTTCCTCTGGTGGAACACCTCGCCCGCCAAGATCTTCATGGGCGACACCGGTTCCCTCGCCCTGGGCGGCGCCCTGGCGGGCCTCGCCATCTGCTCGCGGACCCAGCTGCTGCTCGTCCTGCTCGGCGGTCTCTTCGTGCTCATCACGATGTCGGTCGTCATCCAGGTCGGCTCGTTCAAGCTGACCGGCAGACGCGTCTTCCGCATGGCCCCGCTCCAGCACCACTTCGAGCTCAAGGGCTGGTCGGAAGTCCTCGTCGTGGTCCGGTTCTGGATCGTCCAGGGCATGTGCGTGATCGTCGGCCTGGGCGTCTTCTACGTGGTCGGCGCCCGGCTCTGACACGGGTCGTCCCGGATCACCCAGGAGGGACCCGTAAGGCCGGGGCCCGTCCGGTGGGTCGTGCGCCGGTCGGGTTCTCCACGCGTCGGTCGTGGTCGCGCGGCAGCGGCAGCAGCTGGGAGAGGGCGATGAGCAGCCCGTTGCCGCCGAAGCGCCGCCGGGACCCGCCCGCTCCCGCCGCCGTGCGTGCCGCCCGTCGACGGCGCACCGGCGCGGTCCGGGTCAGGGGCGGTCGAGGCCCCAGGTCTGGAGCACGTACGGCCGGCCCTTCTCCTCGCCCTTGATCAACGGCACGTCGAGGAGCCGGAATCCGGCCCGCGTGGCCACGCCGACGCTGGAGGCGTTCTCGGCCTCCAGCTCCAGGATCACCTGATCCGCGCCCAGCTGATCGAAGGCGTACGCGGCCATCACCCGCACCGCGCGGGCCGCCAGCCCCTGCCCCCGGTGGGCCGGGCCGACGGCGTAGCCGAGCTCGGTTCCCTCGGGCGCCCGCTTGAGCATCACCTCGCCGAGCGCGGCGCCGCCGTCCACGGTGATGGCGAGCAGCAGGGCCGTACCGTCCGTACGCAGCTGCCGGGCCCGGTCCAGGCGGGTGCGGGCGGCCTCCTCGTCGAAGGGGGAGACGATCGGGGTCCAGTAGGCGATGTCGGGGTGGTCGAACAGCTCGGGCATCGCCGCCAGGTCCGATTCCGTCCAGTCGCGCAGGACCAGGCCCTCCCCGGTCAGCTCGATCCGGTCGGGAAAGGACGGCGTGCTGCTGCTCATGCTGGGGGACCTCCGTGGCCGGTGCGGGAGGAGGCAGGATATCCGGCGACCGGCCATCGGATCACCGGATTATCCTGCCGACGGGGGAGCTCGTCGCGCCCTACGCCCGCCGGTCGGCGGGGGCGCCGGCGCGGAGGCGGGTCGCGGCGGCCTCCGCCTCGCGCACGACGTGTGCGGTGTCGACATCGACGAGACGGCCGTCGAGTTTGAGCGGGCGGCCGTCCACGAAGACCGCCTCGACGTTCTCCGGACGGCCGTTGAAGACGATCTGGCCGATCCGGTCGAAGCGCGGGGCGAAGTTCAACGTGCCGGGATCGAGCACGAGGACGTCGGCGCGCTTGCCCGGGGTCAATGACCCCACCCGGTCGGCCATCCCGATCGCCTCGGCGCCGCCGATCGTCGCGGCCCGCAGGACGTCCTGGACCTGCGGGAACACCGACGCGTCCAGCGAGCGTGCCCTTTGCAGGCCGATGGCGCTCTTCATCAGGGCGAAGAAGTCGCAGGAGTCATTGGTTCCGCCGTCCTGCCCCAGCCCGACCTTCACGCCCCGGCGGCCGAGGTCGGGAAGCCGCATCACGCCCGAGGCGAGCCGCATGTTGCTCAGCGGGCAGTGCGCGGCCCGGACGTCGTGGGCGGCGATCGCGGCGATCTCGTCGTCCGTCAGGTGGATCGCGTGGTTCATCAGCAGGTGGGGGCCGAAGGCTCCCATGCCGGTGAGCACCGCGAGCGGATCGTCCGCGCGCTGCTCGACGCGTTCCAGGACGTGGCTGTTGAGCATGACGCCGAGGTCCTGGGCGATCTCCCAGTGCATCCGGTTGAGCCCCTCGATGGCGCGCGCCGCGTGCGTGGCGATCTGCGCCGAGGCCAGCGGCAGCGGGTCGATGAGTTCCCTCTTCACCCGGGACAGGAGATCGGCCCGCGCCTCCGGCTGGAACATGGCGTACGTGAAGCGCACGCCGGTGTCGGCCAGTGCCCGCACGTACTGGGTGGTCGTGTCGTACGGGAGGGCGTCCACCCAGTCCACCAGCGTGGTCACCCCGGACTGCACGGAGTCCAGGGCCGCCAGGCGAACGAACCGGTACATGTCGGTCGGTGGGATCCGGGAGAACGTCGGCCTGTTGCATTCGGCCAGCCAGCCGAAGAGGTCACGGCCCGAACAGCCGCCGCGCATCGAGGACTGCCAGAGGTGGGTGTGGACGTCGACGAAACCCGGCATCAGCAAGCGGTCGGAGGCGTCGATCACCCTGGTTCCGGCCGGTACGCCGAGCCGCCGCCCGACCGCCACGACGACCCCGCCCCGCATCAGGACGTCGGCCCCCTCCACCGTGCCCAGCGGCCCGTCGCCCAGGGCGGGGTCCATGGTGAGCACCAGCGCGGCGTTCCGCAGGACGGTGGCCCGGCCGGTGGGGCCGGCGGCAACCGGTGCGTCCCGCGGGCGGGTCCGCCCCGCGCCGAGCACGAACGGACCGGCCGCGGCCATGCCCAGACCGGCCAACACCCTGCGGCGCCCGGGATCCGGGGGCGGAGCCGGGACGGGTCCTACGGCCTGTGCTGCTGACTCCGGTACCGGTGCGGTGGTGCCGGGACATTCGCTGAGCGGGTCCATGTCGTGCTACCTCCCGACGGAATGGCGCGGGGCGCTCCTGTGGACTCACGGATCGTCAGGCACGTTCGGGTACACACGGGTTCGTATCCGGATGGTGCGCCAGCCCGGGGCCGTCCCGAAAGAGCCGCGTCAACAGTTTGTTTCAAACCTCGGGTGGAGGTGCGATGGCGAGGAGCCGTCCAACCGCCCAACTGGCATGGAGATCCTGCCTGGTGGCGCCGGTTCAAGGGGCGTCTGCGGGGTATCCGCCCAGGGACGTTGCGCACGATGACGCTCTGGAGGAGCCATGCCCGGACTGTTCGCGAAGATCAAGGAGTTCAGTCGTAGCCCGCAGGGGCAGCGGACCATCGCCTCGGCCCGGCGGGCCGCGGCCGATCCGGGGAAGCGGGCGGCGGCCCGTCGGATGCTCACCCGGCTGCGCGGCGGCAGGCGCTGAGGGCGGCCGGCAGGCGGAATGCCGGCGTTTCCGGTACGGCCGGGGGCGCCCACCCGGGATCGGGCGGGCGCCCCCGGTCGCATCCGGGCGGGCGTGGCCGTCGCGCCCACCCGGACCACGGGTGACCGGGACCGCCCGACTCGTGGGCGGACCGGCGGGACCGGCCTGCTCCTCGGGTCCCGTGACGGTGCCCCGGGCGGCGCATCGCCTACCGCGGCTCCGTGGCGATCTGGATCAGGTTGCCGCAGGTGTCGTCGAAGACGGCGGTGGTGACGGGGCCCATCGCCAGGGGCTCCTGGGTGAAGCGGACGCCGAGGGCGGTCAGGCGCTCGTACTCCGCCGTCACGTCCTCGACGGCGAACTGGGCGAGCGGGATGCCGTCCGCGAGGAGCGCGTCGCGGTAGGGCTTGACGGCCGGGTGGCCGGAGGGCTCCAGCAGCAGTTCGGTGCCGCCGGGCTCGTCGGTCGAGACGACGGTCAGCCACCGGTCCGGTCCGCCCAACGGAACGTCGTGCTTCTTCACGAAGCCGAGGATCTCGGTGTAGAAGCGCAGGGCCTCGGCCTGGTCGTCGACGAAGACGCTGGTCATGTGGATCTTCATGGGGTGATCTCCTCGGGTTCGGAGGTGTCGGGCACGGGCCACCGCTCGGCGATCTGCCGCAACGGGGCCGTGTTCAGCTCATGGAACTTGTAGCGCCCCTCCCGCCTGGTTTCGACGAGCCCCGCGGCCTCCAGCAGGGCGAGGTGCTGCGAGACGCCCTGACGTGAGATGCCGAGCTGGTGCTTCATGCTCAGCCGTGCGCAGATCTCGAACAGTGTCTGTCCGGACTTCTCGGAGAGCTCGTCGAGGATGGTGCGGCGGGTGGGGTCGGCCAAAGCTTTGAAGAGGTCATCGGCCACGACCACACCATAGGCAAACGTTCGCTTGCCTATCAAGTCGAGGGGTGCCCCGACCCGAGCGGTTCCGCCCGTTTGGCCCCGAGCAGCACGCGGTAGCGGTCGTGGGCCGTGAAGTCCGCGAGGCTCCACACGGCGGGCCGGCCCACCTCGGCACTCAGGTGGAGGACCGCGTCCGGGCCGGCCCACACGCCGACGTGTGCCCCGTACGGGTCCGTGTCCGCGTTGAAGAACAGCAGGTCGAGGACATCGGGCTGCGCGACCCGGACGGTGTGCCGGGTGTCGTTCCACAGTTCGCGGGAGCGCAGCGGGGGCACGGACCTGCCGAAGTGCCGCAGCACCTCGTAGGCGAACAGCTGGCAGTTGGCGCCCGGGGCGAGGCCGGGCAGCCGGCTCACGGCGGGGGAGCCGGGGTAGCGGGAGCCGGCGTAGGGGACGGCCCGGAAGGCGTCCGGCAGGGCTTCGAGACGGGGATCCATGCCGCCCATCCTGACCGGTGGGGGAGCGGGCCGGCGGGCACGGGTCGCGCCGGCCGGTCCGCGCTCTGGGCCGGCGCCGGGAACGGGTCGCAGACTGTCCCGATGGACGAGTTACGGATCACGCCACGCCGAGCCCCGCAGGGTCGGACCACCTCACGCCGGACCACCTCACGCCGGACCACCCCACGCCGGACCACCCCACGCCGGGCCGCCCCGAGTCAGGCCGCCCCGCACCGGGCCGCCCCGTGAGCGCGACCCGCGGCAGTGAACTGCCCTTGCACCGGCTCGACGTACCGCTCCCGCACCTGCTCCCCTTCGCCATCGGCACCTTCGACTCCATCGGGCCGCTCTCCCGGGCGGGATTCCCCCACCGCCACGCGTTCTACGAGATCGTCCTCGTCACCGGCGGCAGCGGCGCGCACGTCCTCGAACTCGCCCACCGGCCCCTGGACCCGCCCCACCTGTGCGTGATCACCCCGGGTCAGGTCCACCACTGGGAGGACGCCGACGACCTCACCGGACACGTGATGCTGTTCAACGAGGACTTCCTGCTCGGCCACCCCGAGGACGCAGCCGCGCTGGACCTGCTCGCCGCCCGGCCCTGGCTGCGCCCCGACGACGGCCGGGACGGGATCGCCTCACTGTTCCAGGAGATGGAGCGCGAGTACCGGGACCTGCGCGAGGGGTACGCCGGGGTGCTGCGCGCCTACCTGCACGTCCTGGTCGTACGGGCCCTGCGCGCCTGCGAACCCGGCCCGGGGAGCAGCCCCGTCCCGGCGGGCCGGGCCGTGGAACTGGCCGCCGCCTTCACGCGCCTGATCGCCTCACCGGACGGTACGGGGCTCTCCGTCGCCGACTGCGCGAAGCGGCTCGGGGTCACCTCCGGGCACCTGCACGCGCGGGTCAAGGAGGCCACCGGGCAGACCCCCGGCGGCCTGATCCGCCGCAGGCGGACGCTGGAGGCGAAGCGGCTCCTCGCCCGGACCGACCTGACGATCGGGCAGGTCGCCCGGGGCGCCGGCTTCGCGGACCCCGCCTACTTCTGCCGGTTCTTCCGCCGCGAGACCGGCCTGACGCCGGGCGACTACCGGCTCGGGATCGCCACCGGTCCGACCGCCTCCGGCACCGGAGGAATTCACCACGATCCCCGGATCCGGTCCATCGCGGCCGCCGGGCCGGGAACCGTAGCGTGACGCCGACGGAACCGGCCGACGGGTCCGTCGCCACCCGCCCGGGCCGCGCCCCACCGCGGCCCGGGACTCCGGCGCAGGCACCAGGCGCACCCCCCCCACGAGCGCGAAGGAGTCGACGCGTGCCCATCGACGAGAACCGAACCGGCGACCAACCCCGACCGATCCCGGCGGACGGCGCCCACCCCGCGCCCCGCCCCGAGGGTCGCGCCGGCGCGGGCAGCCGCCTCAGCCGCAAGAACTTCCTCAAGGCCGCAGCCCTCGCGGGCGCCACCCCGTTGCTGCTCGGCGGCGGCGCGGCCCTGGCCCGCGACCAGCGGGGAACGGCGGCGAACGGGGCCCTGCCCGAACTCACCCCCGCCTGCGACGACGGGGACGAGCCGACCGTGCCCCAGACCGAGGGCCCGTACTTCAAACCGAACTCGCCGCGGCGCACCTCACTGGTGACGGCCTCCACCCCCGGCACCCGCCTCACCATCAGCGGGTACGTCTTCGGCCGGGCCTGCCTGCCCGTCGCCGGAGCCCTCCTCGACTTCTGGCAGGCCGATGTGAACGGCGCCTACGACAACACCGGCTACGGCTTCCGCGGCCACCAGTTCACCGACGCGCAGGGCGTGTTCCGGCTGACCACGATCGTTCCCGGCCTCTATCCCGGGCGCACCCGGCACGTGCACGTCAAGGTGCAGGCGCCCGGCCGGCCCGTGCTGACCACCCAGCTGTACTTTCCGGGGGAGCCGCGCAACGCCACGGATTCGATATTCGACGCCCGACTGCTGATGACCGTGCGCCAGGCGGGCCCGGGGAAGGAGGGCACCTTCGACTTCGTCCTGGACGTACCGCAGACCCCCACGCCCACGCCGACCGCGACGCCGACCGGTGGGGGGTGGGCGGCGGGGACCTCGTACCGGGCGGGCGACCGGGTCACCTACGGCTCGACGGCCTGGATCTGCCTCCAGGCGCACGTGGCCGTGCCCGGCTGGGAGCCCCCGAACGTACCCGCCCTCTGGCGCAGGGGCTGATGGCGGGAGCGGCGGGCGGTCGGCCTCAGCGGCGGGGCATCAGGCCGCTGGTCACGCGGCTCCACAGGGAGCGGGTGGCACCGAATCCGGTCTCGTGAGCCCAGATGTGCGTGCATCCCGGGCACTGGAGGTGGATCAGGCTGCCGGAGTTGGAGAGCATGTAGCGCCAGTGCCGCGAGCACGTCCGGCCGTCCCCGCACGGGGTGCAGGCCAGGGTGTCGTCGCAGTTCGGGCAGGGCACCCAGGCCCGGCGGCCGATGTCCGCCTGGGGGTCAAGCGGCAGCATGGCCACCCCCGCGCCGGGGCAGGACACCGGCCGCGACCAGGTCCTCGTACACGCGCTGCTGCTCGTCGTCCAGGCCGGAGTACAGGAGGTCGTACGCCGCCTCCTCGCCGCGCAACACCTCCACCGGGTCCCAGTCGGATCCGAGGGCGGCCATCACCAGGGACCGCCGGAGCATCTCCTGGGAGGTCAGGTCGATGGTGAAGTCGACGACCGGCGGGACGTCGTCCGGCCGGTCTCCGGGGCCGTCCTGGCCGGGGGGAGGGGTGGGGTGGTGCGGGCTCATGCCCATGAACTTAGGTAACCCTTCCTTCGTGGGTCAAGTCCGGGTGGGCGGAGTCACAGCCGGCCGGCGCCGCCCTCCGGGCCCGGGCTGCGGACACCGTTGACCTCCGGGAGGCCGGCCCTCCGGTGGTCGCGGGCTGGTCGGATCCGCACGTACGGAGTGCTCAACGGAAGGCGGTCGCGCGGACACTGTTGCCGCACAGGGCGAAGTCGCCTCCGTCGGCCGGGGACAGTTGGAGGCCTCCGCCGCCGACGCCCAGGACGAGCGAGGGTGCGACGGTCGGTGTGGCGCCGGACTTGCAGAACCCGTCGGCCTCGCCGAGTACCGGAGTGAAGCTGAGCTGCGTCGTCGCCCGTCCACCGACCGGCAGCGTGACCGACCGCGCCGTGCCGTCCCGTACGACGCCGAGCGGCTCGTTCTTGTCCGGGGAACCCTGGCCCGCCAGGGCCACGGTCGGGAAGCCGCGCAACGCGCACGGCTTCGGGCCG
Source organism: Streptomyces sp. NPDC001568 (assembly GCF_042893755.1). NCBI lineage: Bacteria > Bacillati > Actinomycetota > Actinomycetes > Kitasatosporales > Streptomycetaceae > Streptomyces > Streptomyces sp. NPDC001568. Next base: position 230,214 of record NZ_JBIAVF010000005.1, read on the forward strand.
TCGTTGATCACGGTGATCCGTACCGCCGCAGCCCCCACGCGCTCGGCGCTGTTGGCCACGAGCTGGGTGTGAGGACAGGGAGCGGCCGGCGCCCGTCGCGCCTCGGCCGTCGAGATCGATGCTGTCGCTGTCGCTGTCGCTGTCGCTGTCGCTGTCGCCGCCGCCACCGGCCCGGCACCCGCCAGCACGCCACCCGCCAGGACGGCGGCCGCGAGCAATCGGGAGGAGGCCGTGCTCGCGCGGCTTCTCGTCGTGCCCTTCATCGGGGTTCCTCTCCCCGCCCGACGGGCGCGCCGCAAGCCCGCGGCAATCCCGTGCCGGGTCGGTTCAGTCCCCCCGATCCGCCCCTTCCACCATCCCACGGGGCGCACGTCCCGGCGTCCCGGGCCGCCACGGCGGCCCGGAACGGCAGGGGGAACGTACTGCCTACGGGGCGATCGGCAGCTGCCGCTTGTGCTCGGTGAGGCGGTAGCGGCGGGCGATCGTGTCGAAAGCCGCTTCGCCGACCGGCTTGCCCTCCAGGAAGTCGTCGATGTCGTCGTACGTGACACCGAGCGCGTCCTCGTCGGCCTTGCCCGGGTCGAGGGTTTCCAGGTCGGCCGTCGGGACCTTCCAGACCAACTGGGCGGGGGCGCCCAGCGCGTCCGCGACGGCACGCACCCGGCGCTTGGTCAGGCCCGTCAGCGGGACGAGGTCGGCGGCGCCGTCGCCGAACTTGGTGAAGAAACCGGACACCGCCTCCGCCGCGTGGTCGGTGCCGACGACGAGACCGTCGTGCGCGCCCGCCACCGCGTACTGGGCGATCATGCGCTGCCGCGCCTTGATGTTGCCCTGAACGAAGTCCTGGTGCGCGGCGTCCCGGAAGGCGGTGCCACCGGCCACGGAGGCCTCCAGGGCGGCATCGCTCGCGGGCTTGACGTCCACGGTCAGGACCCGGTCCGCGTTGATGAACCCGAGCGCGAGCTGGGCGTCCTTCTCGTCGGCCTGCACGCCGTAGGGCAGTCGCATGGCGAAGAACGTCGCCTCGTGACCGGCCGCGCGGGCCCGCTCGACGGCGAGCTGGCACAGCCGCCCCGCGGTGGTGGAGTCCACGCCGCCGCTGATCCCGAGGACCAGGGACCGCAGGCCGGTCGAGGTCAGCCGCTCCGTGAGGAAGGCCACCCGGCGCTCGATCTCCCGCAGGGCGTCGAACGTCGGCGACACCTGGAGTTCCCGGGCGATCTCCTGCTGCAGGGCGGTGGACGCCGGCTGGCTCACGGCTGCTCCTCGTGTGGTGGTTCGTCGTGCGCTCCGTGGCGCGCTGTCCGGTCGACCCTAGTCGACACGGCCGGCGCCGGATCCGCCGGTGCCGCGCCCTCGCGCGCGGCGCCGGCGGAGGCCTCAGAACGCGCCGCGCCGGCGCACGCGCAGCGGGCGGCCGTCCGGATCGACGAGCAACCGGTACAGGGGCAGGGACCAGGCCCTGGTCGCCCCGGACAGGTCCTGCGGGCGGTAGGCCCGCAGCCGGCCCGGCGGTCGTCGTCCCCGGCGACCGCCCTCATACCAGGCGTCCAGGGCCGCGGCCGACGAGGCGAACCGTTCGAACGCGCGCATCGGATCGCAGAGCGCATCCGCTGCTTCGGGCGCGGCCGGCGATCCCGACGCGTCCGGTGCGTCCGGCCCCGGTTCCGGCTCGGCGTCGAGGTGTTCGCGCGAGAGTTCCAGCCGCAGATCCCGGGCGAAGCGCCGTGCTCCGTCCCCCAGCCCGGCGGGATCGAGGGGCTCGCGCGGGTCCCTCGCGGTGTCCAGGACGGCGCAGTTGAGCTCCGAGTCGTGCGTCCAGGACCGCAGGTTGACGTTGTCGGAGCCCACCGACGCCCACACGTCGTCGATCACGCACACCTTGGCGTGGACGTACACCGGCGTACCGGCGTGGTTCTCCAAGCCGTACACCGCGACCCGGTCCCCGCCGCCGCGGCGCAGCCGCTCCAGCGCGGTGATCCGTCCGACCAGGTTCATCGGCAGGGTGACGGGCCCGTCCTGCTCGGGCACGGTGGGGATGACGGCGATCAGGTGGAGTTCGGGGCGGGCGGCCAGCGCCCGCGCGAAGTGCTCCACCACCTGCGGGGACCACAGGTACTGGTCCTCCAGGTAGATCAGGCTCCGGGCCCGGCCGACGGCCTTGAGGTAGCTGCGCGCGATGCTGCGCTCACCGTCGGGGGCGAAGGGGTAGCCCCGGAACAGGCGGTTCGGATAGGTGCGGAGCACCTGCACGGTGTGGGTGCCGCACGGCTCGGGATCGGGTGCCTGCGGCGGCAGCCGGTCGGCGTGCTCGTCCTCACCGTGGGCGCGCTGGCGCAGCCGCATCAACGGGCTGCGCGTCAGCGGCGCCGGGTCCTCCCACCGCTCGCGGAAACCCGCCTCCAGGTCACCGACGGCAGGGCCGCGCACCGCGAGCTGTACGTCGTGCCACGGGGGTCGCGGCCCGTACGCGTCGGCGAACGGCACGGACTGCGGGTCACCGCCGTGCGCGGCGTCGTCGTTGCGTCCGTGGCACAGGTCGATCCCGCCGACGTACGCGACGTCGCGCTCGGGGCGGCCGGGATGGCGCAGCACGACGAGCTTCTGGTGGTGTGAGCCGCCCGGGCGGACCCGCATGTCCAGCAGGAACTCACCGCCGCCCGCTTCGACCTCCTTGCCGAGGTGGCGGTTCTCCGTCGCGCTGAACTGGAAGCCGTCCAGGTGGGAGCGCCATACGAGGCCCTTGACGATCACACCCCGCTCGGCCGCCTCGCGCAGCACCCGGCCGATCTCGGTGCCCTCGCCGGCGAGGCGTTCGTCGGGATCGCCCCGCCAGTCGGTGAACAGCAGCAGGTCCCCGCGCTCCTGGGCGCGGATCCCGGCGAGCAGCTCCCGGAAGTACGTGCTGCCGTGCACCAGGGGCCGGACGTCATTGCCCGCCGCCCAGGCCAAGCCCCCAGCACGGCGCGAATCCAGGCGAGTCGCCGGATTCCCGCGGTCACGGGTTGTCAGCAGCCAATCGGAAAGTTCCACAGCACAGCCCTCCCTCGTCGGGCGCCTACCCCCACGCCGCCCACCCATGCGGGCGAGCCCCGCGACGGCGCGGCACCGGGCGGGGTCCTGCCGTCGCCGCCCGGCCGACGGGTACGCCTGTGGCCGGTCGGTCCGGTGGCGGCCTCAGCCCGTGGCGCGGTCGACGTCGGCGATCATGCGGCGGAGGACCCCGAGGGCCGCCGCGTACTCCTGGTCGTCGGCACGCGCCACTTCGTGCCGTGCGTCGGCCGGCGGGGTCAGCTGGACGACGACCTCCTCGCGGGTCGGGGCGGGCGGTGCGGCGTTGACGTTCCGGCCGTGCGTGCGCCCGCCGCGGGGTCCGTACGGTCCGCCGCCCCCGCGGGCGACGGACCGTACCCCCGTCAGGCCGCCTTCGGCCGCGCCCCCGCCAACGCGCCCCGACGGGCGCGCGGTACCGGCCGGTGGGCCGGGGGCGCGGTGGCCGCGGGCGCCGGCGGGGTGTCCGTCAGGAGCGCGGTCAGGGAGAGGCGGGCACGGGCCACGCGGGAGCGGACGGTGCCGACCGGGCAACCGATGGCGGCGGCCGCGTCCGCGTACGGCAACCCGAGGAGCTGGGTCAGTACGAAGGCCTCGCGGCGCTCGGCGGGGATGCCGGCCAGCAACTCGGCCAGGGCTATGCCGTCGTCGAAACCCGGGACGCCCCGCGGCTGGGCCTGCTCGGCGGCCGCCTGCCAGTCGGTGCGGTCAGCGGTCCGGGGCCGGGCCGCGGCGTGACGGTGGCTGTCCACCACGGTGCGACGGGCGATCGACAGCAGCCAGGTGCGGGCCGAGGAGCGGCCCTCGAACCGGGGGAGCGAGCGCAGTGCGCGCAGGAACACGTCCTGGGTCAGGTCGTCGGCCGCCTGGGAATCGGAGCTGAGGTAGGCCACGTACCGCCACACGTCACGGTGGAGCGCACGCACGAACCGGTCCGTCTTGACCGGGTCGCCGTCGCGGGCCGCCAGCGCCAGACGGGTCACCGCCGCGTCGGAGTCGGGAGTGTGCGGGAGCCTCGTGCCGACGGGACGGGGCACGGTGGGCAAGGTGGGCAGGGCATGGGTCATCGCCACGGGTCCTTAGGGCAAGGGAGCCGACGCCGCGCGGAGCGGCACCGGTGAGGGGTACGGCCGGCCGGACGGCACGGCCGATGCCCGAGGCACGACGCGGGCGCGTACGGGGACGCGCCGCGTGCTCGGGGAACCGGCTGTCAGAGGACAGCGGTTCCCGCCGGAGGCCCCCGCGAGGTGATGGCGTGGACGAGGAACAGCCGTCGCGGGGAGCGGTGTCGGTGGGACCGGCCCACCGGAACGGGAGGCCGGTGCGCAGGGCCGACCACCCGCAACAGGAGGCGCAACGGCGCCCGGAGCCGTGCCGCCACGCACCGCGCGATGCGGTAGAAGGCCCGTTCGCCGTGGGCGAGCCACAGACCGCACAGCACGGCGGCCAACAGGTGGGCCGTCAGCATGCCGGCCGGTGACATCCCGGCCATCTCGTGCCCACCGGCCCCCACCTGCACGGCGGACGGTGCGTACGCGGTGTACGCGGCGTGCGCCGTGTCGTGCAGGGGGTGGTGCAGGTGGTCGGCTGCCGCCGACATGTCCCCACCAGGGCCCATCCGGAACATCGCCGAGCCCGAACCGTCCGCCCCGGCCGAGGTGTTCGAGCCGATCGCCCCGACACCTCCGGCGGCCCCCGCCGATGGCAGGGCGGCGGACAGCCCGCCGCAGGTCAGGTACTGCGCCCACTGCCGGGCGAACGGGGTGCCCGCCGGCAGGACGGGCTGGGTCAGGGACTGCACCAGGGAGAACGCCGCGTGCAGCCAGGCCTGGACGGCCACGGCCGCCGCGGTCACCCGGAGCGGCCCGCGCTCCCGGGCGCCGAGGAACCAACCCGCCCCCGCGGGGGCGGCCGGCGCGAGCGCCAGGGCCCACCACGGCACGGGCTTCCCCGACATCAGGAGGTGCCCGGTGGCGGCGAGCAGCACACACAGGGCCGCGAACAACGCGGCCCGCAAGGCTCGATGACAGTGGCCCGGGTTCATGGCGGGCTCATCCTCGCACCGGCCTTCCGAGCCGCGCAGTGGGCTGCGCACATCCCGACAAGTTCTCGTGCCTGATTCCGGCCGCTCCCGAGCGCCACGTGCGCCGGGAACCGATCCGCCGACGCATCCGACTGCCTACCCGGTCGGCCGAGAGGTTCAACATGCCGAGGGGTTCAACATGCGCGGACGGGGGATTTTCGTGGTGGCGGAGGAAACGAAGGCGATCTCGGGGGCCGGGGAACCCGGTCCACCGGAAGGGCGGTTGACCGCCCTTCTCACGTGCGCCATGGGCTTCTCCATGCTCCAGCTGTTCGTCCTCGGCGCCCTCGGCCCCCGCCTGGTGGGGGAGGCGGGCATATCGCCCGCCGTGCTGGGCCTGGCCACCACCATCGGTTTCGGGACGGCGGCGGTGCTGTCCCCGGCCGGCGGCCGGATCGTGGACCGGATCGGTCCGCGCCGGTCCCTGGTCACCCTGCTGCTGCTCTCCGCCGCCGCGCTCGCCCTGATCGGCGCCGCACCCGGCGCCGCCCTGCTGCTGGCCGCCGTCGCGTTGGGCGGCGTACCGCAGGCGCTGGCCAACCCGGCCACCAACAAGGCCGTCCTGCGGTCCGTACCGCCGGCGCGGCGGGCGGCGGTGACGGGGATCAAGCAATCAGGAGTCCAACTGGGAGCCTTCTTCGCCGGGTTGCCCCTGGCGGTGCTCGCGGCCGGGATCGGCTGGCGCGGCGCCGTGTGGACCGGGGCCGGCGCGGCCCTGCTGGCCGGCCTGTGGGCGTTGCGCACCCTGCCCGCCGACCCGCCGTCACCTCCCGCCGGGCCGCGCGGTCCGCTCGCGCCGCGCGGCATGGTGGCCTGGCTGGCCGTGTTCTCCGTCTTCCTGGGCGCCGGCATCGCCTCCGTCAACACCTACCTGGCCCTCTTCGGGGCGCAACGTCTGGGCATGGGCCCCACGACGGCGGGGGCCCTGGTCGCCGTACTGGGCGTGGCGGGCATCGCCGGCCGGATCGGCTGGTCGAAGGCGGCCCGGCCCGGCCGCGCCGAACGGCTCCCGGGCCTGCTCGCGTGCGGAGCCCTCGTGGCGGCCGCCCTGCTGGGCGGCGCCCTCGTCGCGGGACCGCTGGTGTGGGTCGGCGCGGTGGCCGTCGGGGTGTTCGCCGTGTCCGGCAACGCCGTCTCGATGGTCCTCGTCGTGCAGCGCGCCGCGCCGGGCCGGGCCGGGCAGGATTCGGCGCTGGTCGCGGCCGGGTTCTTCGCCGGATTCGCCCTGGGACCACCCCTGTTCGGGCTCCTCGCGCAGAGCGGCCGGTACGGGGCCGGCTGGCTGCTGGTGGCGGCGGAGTTCGCGGTCGCGGCAGCGGTCGCGTTCGCCTGGGCCCGGCGCGACCGTGCGGGACGTACGGCGTGAACGCCACGGAACCCGGCCGGTGGGCCGGGCCCGCGCTGGACTCCGTCCTGGAACGGGTCGCGATCACCGGGGCGGCCGTCGGAGACCGCTTCCCGCTCTTCGCCGAGCCGGCGGACGGCACCTGGACGACGACCCGCAACGGCTCCTGGACCGCCGGCTTCTGGGCCGGGCTGCTGTGGCTCCGGGCCCGCTCCACCGGCGCCGCGGCCGATCGGCGGGCCGCCGCCGCGTGCACGGCCCGACTGACGTCCTGGGTGCGGGCCGACACCGCCACCCGGGGCCTGATCCTCTGGTACGGGACCGCCGCGGCCGAGGACGATCCGTACGCCGCCGCACTGCGCGCCCGGGCCGCCCGCGCCTGCCTGTCGGCCTTCGACCCCGCGCTCGGGATCGTTCCCTGGGGCGACGCGTTCGGCGGACCGCGCCTGCTGGCCCGGGCGGACGCCGCACCGGGCCTGGTCCCCCTCCTCGCCGCGGCCGGCCCGGCCGGGGCGGACGCCGCCTCCACCCACCTCCACCACCACCTGGACCTCTGTCTGGGCCGGGAGGCGGGGCAGCGCTCCGACGCGGACCACGCGGCGGGCGCCGGGGCGACCGTCGCCCCGTCCGCCGATTCGGCCGCCGGGCCGTCGCCCGGCCCGGACGCCGGCGCGACCGCCGGGCAGGAGGAGGGCGAGGGGGCCCGCCGGACCCCCGCCTGGAGCTTCGACGGTGCGGTGGCGGGTTGGCGGCCCTGTGCGGAACCGGAGCCGGGCTGGAGCCGGGGAGACGCCTGGCTGCTCCTCGCGGTCGCCGACGCCCTCCTGCTCCCGGACGTCGCGGGCCGGCGCCCCGCCCGGCTCGCGGCGGCGGCCGACGGGCTCGCGGCTCCGACCCCGCGGTACGGGCCGCTCGTACCGCCGGCCCGTACCGGACACCCGGACGGCCCGCTCGACACCTCGGCGGCGGCCATCACCGCGGTCGCCCTGCTGAAGCTCGCCCTGCTGCCCGGACCCGGCGCCGACGGGTACGCGCAGCGGGCCGCGGCGATCCTGGGCCACCTGGTCCGGGAGCACGTCACCGACCAGGGGCCGGGCCGTCCGGCCGGCATGCTGCTGAACGGCTGCTACGACGCGGGCCGAGCCCTGGCCGTCCGGCACGAACTGATCTGGGGCGATTTCTTCCTGGCCCTCGGCCTCGCCGCCCTGAACGGCCTCGTCGACCTCACCCGTCTGTAGCCCGCCCCGCCACTGCCCCGCCAACGCTCCGACCACCCGCCGCCGCGACGAGTCCGGCGGGCGCCCACCCGCACGGGGCGTGCAGACCCCCGCCGGCAGGGCCCGGCCGGTGCGACCCCGTCCCGCGCGCCCCGGCGGAGGCGGGCGGTCCCGATCACCCGACGCCCCGCGGAGCTTCCGTGGCCGGGTCATCCGGCGGGGCGGCCGACGCGGGGCCGCCTCGTTCCGGGGCGTAGGCGCGCAGGACGCGACGGGCCACCGAGGTGACGTGGAGTTCGTCGGGGCCGTCGAGGATCCGGGCGGCCCGGCCGGTGCGGAAGAGGGCCGGCAGCGGGGTGTCCGGGCCGAGGCCGGCGGCGCCGTGGACCTGGATCGCGGAGTCCGTCACCTGCTGGAGCATGCGCGCCGCGGCGACCTTGGCCAACCCCACCTCCGTACGGGCGTCCCGTCCGGCCGCGATCAGCGCCACCGCCTCGTGGGCCAGCAGCCGGGCCCCGCGGAGCGCGAGCAGGGCTTCGAACACGTGCTGCTGGACCAGTTGGTGCCCGGCGAGCGGTCCGCCCGTACCGCTGCGCGAAGCGGCCCGGCCGCACATGAGGTCGAAGGCCCGCCCCGCCTGGCCGATCCAGCGCAGGCAGCGCAGCGTACGGCCGAGTTGCAGCCGTTCACCGGCGATGGACAGGGCGTCCCCGCCCGAGCCGAGGAGGTGGTCGGCGGGCACCCGGACCCGATCGAGACCGATCTCGTACTGGCCGGCCGCGCCGAGCACGGGCAGTTCCCGCAGTACGCGGAAGCCGGCGGAGGCGGTGGGCACGAGCAGCAGGGACAGCCCCTCGCGGTCCCCGGGCGACCCGCCGGTGCGGACCAGGACGGTCACCAGGTCGGCCCGGCCGGCTCCCGAGGTGAACCACTTGCGGCCGCTGACGAGCCAACTGCCGTCCGGGCACCGCTCGGCGCGGGTGCCGGTCAGCGCCGGATCGCTGCCCGGAACATCCGGTTCCGTCATGGCGTAACAGGCCCGGAGGGTTCCCGCGACCAGCGGGGCCAGGTACTCCTCGCGGACCCGCGGGCCCCCGTGCCGGGCCAGCATCGTGACGTCGAGCAGGGAAGCGGAGCCCAGGGCGGCCGGCCCGTGGTCGCTCGCGCCCTCCGCCTCGGCCAGCGCGGCGTACTCCGCGAAGGACAGGCCGCCGCCGCCGAGTTCCGCAGGGAGCGGCAGCGCCCACAACCCGTCCGCCCGGGCCCGCGCCCGCAGGGCGTCGAGCGCGGCGTCCGCCGCCGGTCCGCCGGCGTCCAGCACCGTCTCGTACGGGACCACACGGTCGGCGACGAACCGGGTGACCCTCTCCCTCAACCCCGCCGCGTGCGGAGCGGGCCGTGCCGCTTCCCCGACCGGGGACTCCGGATCCGTCACTGCATTCCTCCTGCATCCCGGGAACCCGTACGAACGACTGTCCGACTGTCTGTTCGTGGAACTGGTCGGGCGCACGAGCTCCCGGGTTCCCGCTTCCCGCCAGCACCCGGGCGCCGGCCACCGCCGCGCCAGGAGAGGAGAGGCATGGCGTCACCAGCAACCGCGCGGACGGTCCGGCCGCTCGACACACTGCGCTTCGACACCTCGGGCCCCCCGCGGATCACGGACATCGTCGCCGACCACCTACGCGGCCTCGGCGCGCTCCCGGACCGTACCGACGGCGCGTCCGCCGCCCCCACCGCCGCCGCCGTCCGCCCGGACGGAACCACCGGCTCCGCCGCCTCGGCCGGCCCGGCCCGGTTCACCCTCGCCGGAGGCGGCTTCGAGGCGGCCCGGGCGCGCACCACCTGGGGATCACCCGGCAGCGGCATCGTCGACGAGGCCACCGTCCAGGCCGCCACCGGGATCATGGCCGTGCACGGCCGACGCGACGGCGGCCCGCGCGGGCTGGCGGCCGACTACGTGACGACGGCCACCGCCGTCCTGACGGTCCAGGGCCTCCTCGCCGCACTGGTGGGGCAGGCCCGCGGCGGCGGCTCCGCCGAGGTCACCACGACCGCCGACCGGGCCGGGCTCCTCGCGGTGTCCCAGTACCTCGCCGCAGCCGGGGCCGATGAGGCGGAAGCCGCCGAGCTCGCACCGGGAGGACCGCCCTTCACCTCCGCCGACGGGGTGCTCTTCGAGCTGGAGACCCTCGACCCGGGGGCCTGGGCGGCGTTCTGGCGGGCCCTGGACGCACCCGCCGACGCGCTGCGCGCCGGCTGGCGCCCCTTCCAGTTCCGCTACGCCACCGCCTGCGCGCCGCTCCCCGCCGCCCTCCACACGGTGACGCGCTCCCACCCCATGCGGAGCATCACCCGCGCCGCCGTCCTCTCCGGCGCCCAGGTGTGCCCCCTGCGCACCCTCGCCGAACGCGCCGGGGAACACGACGGCGCCGCCCCTTGGTCGCTGGCGCCCCTGGACACCGCCGGCGCGGCACCCGGCGCCGCACGGCCCCCGATCCCTCGACCCGCCGGCGGCCCCACCCCCGCCCGTCCGCTCGCGGGACTGACGGTCCTGGAAGCGGGACGCCGCATCCAAGCACCTCTCGCCGCACACCTGTTGGGGCTGCTCGGCGCCGACGTCATCCGCATCGAACCGCCCGGCGGGGACCCGCTGCGCGGCATGCCGCCCGCCTGTTCCGGAGTCTCCGCGCGCTGGCTCGCCCTGAACCGGGGCAAGAGCGCTGTGGAGATCGACATCAAGTCCGACGCCGGCCGTCGCCACCTGCGGGAACTGGCCGCCGGGGCCGACGTCTTCCTCCACAACTGGGCGCCGGGCAGGGCCGCCGCGCTCGGCCTGGACGCCGACGACCTCGCGCCGGTCAATCCCGCGCTGGTGTACGCGTACACCAGCGGTTGGGCCGGCCGGCTCGACGACGCCCCCATGGGCACCGACTTCATGGTCCAGGCCCGCACCGGCGTCGGCGAGGCCGTGCGCCCCGAGGACGAACCCGCCGCCCCCTCCCTGATGACCCTGCTCGACGTACTCGGCGGCCTGCTCGGCGCCGAAGCCGTCCTCGCGGGCCTCCTGTCGCGCGAACGCACCGGCCGCGGCGTCCGGGTCGACTCCTCCCTCCTCGGGGCCGCCGACCTGCTGACCGCCCCGGCCCTGCGACGCGCCGCCCGCGGCGACAACCCCCGCAGGCCCGCCGGCTTCCGTCGCCCGCTGCGCACGGTCGACGGCTGGATCGCGCCCGCCGACGACAGCGCCGCGTCCGCCTCCGCGGCCGCCGACGACCTGCGCGGCCGCTCCACGGCCGACGCCCTCACCCGCCTCCACGAGAACGGCCTGTCCGCGACGGCCGTCACCACCGACCTGTCCGCCCTGCACCGCGACCCGCGCCTCACCGGCCCCATCGGCCGCGACACGTACGGCGCCCCCGCAGTCCCCGACCCCTGGAGCTTCGCGTGACCGCCACCGCCACCGCACCCGCCCTGCACGACCTGCTGCCCGCCGAACTGCGCCGCTCCTGGGTCGTCGACGGCACCTGTCCCGACCTGGACCTCTACAGCCTCTTCCGGGCCCGCCAGATCGCCGACCTGCACCGCACCGCCGTCATCGACGCCAAGGGCGCGCTCTGCTACACCGCACTCGACCGCAAGGTGCGATGTCTCGCCGCCGGCCTCAGAGCCCTGGGGATCCGCCCCGGCGAGGTGGTCGGCGTGCAACTCCCCAACGACCGGAGCGCGGTCATCGCCGATCTGGCACTGGCCGCCCTCGGTGCGATCGCCCTGCCCTTCCCCGTGGGCCGGGGCACGCTGGAGGCCGAGTGCCTGCTGCGCCGGGCCGCGGCCGTGGCCGTCATCGCCGTCACCGATCACCGCGGGGCACGGCACGCCGCCGACCTGCTCACCCTGTCGGGCGCCCTGCCGGCCCTGCGCCACGTCATCGCCGCGGGCCCCGGCACGGTCCCCGACGGAGCGGTGCCCCTACGGCAGCTCATGCGGTCCGACCCCGACGGGTTCGTCCCGGCCCGGCCCGACCCGGACAGCGCGGCACGGATCCTCGTCTCGTCCGGTTCGGAAGCCGAGCCGAAGATGATCGCCTACTCGCACAACGCGCTGGCCGGCGGCCGCGGCAACTTCCTCGCCTCCCTCATCCCGGACCGCACCGTCCCGCCGCGCTGCCTGTTCCTCGTACCGCTCGCGTCGGCGTTCGGCTCCAACGGCACCTCCGTCACGCTGGCCCGGCACGGCGGCACCCTCGTCCTGCTCGACCACTTCACCCCGCAGGCCGCGATCGATGCGGTGCGCGCCCACGAGCCGACGCACGTCCTCGGCGTCCCCACCATGGTCCGCATGATGCTCGAACGACTCGACGCTTCGGGCGGGCAACTGCCCGCGCCGACCGCCCTGGTCCTCGGCGGGGCGCCCCTGGACGAGACCACGGCGGCGGCCGCCGCAAAGGCCTTCGGCTGCCCGGTCGTGAACCTCTACGGGTCCGCCGACGGCGTCAACTGCCACACCGGGCTGGCGCACACGGTGCCACCGACCGACGGCGCCGGCGTCATCGCCGGCCGACCCGACCCCCGGGTCGCGGAAATCCGCATCGCCGACCCCGATACCCACGCCCCCTTGCCCGACGGCGAGTTGGGGGAGATCGTCTCGCGCGGCCCGATGACCCCGCTGTGCTACGTCGCGGCCCCCGACCTCGACGCCCGCTACCGCACCCCCGACGGCTGGGTCCGCACCGGCGACCTCGGTTTCCTCGACCCCGAAGGGGCCCTGCACGTCGTGGGCCGCCTCAAGGACATCGTCATCCGCGGCGGCGCCAACATCAGCCCGGCCGAGGTGGAGCGCGAACTCACGGCCCACCCCGACGTCCGCGACGTGGTCTGCGTCGGCGTTCCCGACCCGCTGATGGGGGAGCGGCTCGCGGCCTGCGTCGTGTCGCGCGGAGCCCGGCGCCCCACGCTCGCCTCGCTCGGCGAGCACCTGACCGCCCGCGGCCTGGAGCGGCCCAAGCACCCCGAACGGCTCCTCATCGTCGACGTACTGCCGCTGACGGCAGCCGGCAAGCCCGACCGGGCGGCGCTGAAAAGCATCTTGACGAGCACTCAGGTCGTGGACGGCCGGCTCATGGAAGGCCGGAGCGACACCGTCCCGCTCGCGCAGGCGGGATGAAGCGCCGGGGCCCGGCGGCCACTCGGCCGCCGGGCCCCGGAATTCCCGCCATTGCAGCGGATGTTCAGGATGAACCTGCCATGGCCTTCTTCAGCTCGGCCGCGGCGTTGCGGTAGACCGGCAGCAGGTCGAGGTCCTCCCCCGGATAGTTGACGATCTTCACCTGCTCGGCCCCCGAGTCGGGCAGCACCGTACCGGTCGACATGTGCGCGTTGTCGAGGACGAGCGCGGGCTTCTTCGCGGACAACTCGGCGAGCTGAGCCGGGGTCACCGCCTCCGGACCGTAGGTGCCCACCGTCGTGGCCCCCGCCAACTTCGCCGACCAGGCGGTGAAGACCTGCGTCACCACCGAAGGACTCCGGCCCCCGGGCCAGGCCGCGCGCATCTCCTCGTTCAACTGGGCGTACGAGGTGTCGAACCCGGACTTCCAGCGCGCGGCCGCCTCCTGCGTACCGAAGAGCCGGCTCAGCTCGGCCACCTCGGCGCGCACCGCGTCCGGGTCGTTGTCCAGGTTGACCTCGACCAGTTTCGCCTTCGAACCCGCCGCCTCCTTGATCTTCGCCGCGTACGGCTCGAAGGGTGCGTACAGCACGAAGTCGGCCCGCGCCACGGCGGCGAGGTCGGAAGGCTTGGGGTCGTAGTCCGGGGCGTGGTGCACGGACTGCGGCACGATCACCTTGATGTCCTCGGCGCCGGCCGCCTTGGCGAACGCCCCCTCCCACGTCGTCGTCACGACCACGACGGGCTTCCCGCCGCGAGGTGGCGCGGCGTCCTCGGAAGAGGCGCCGCTCCCGCAGCCGGCGCTCAACAGGAGGGCCGCGCTCAGTGCGAGGAGGGAAGGGACTCGGACGAGGTGGGGCGCCATGAGCTGATTCTCCGTTCGGGGATGAGATGCACGGCGAGGACGACTGCCCCCGCCGTCAGGACGAGGACCGGGCCGGGCGGCCAGTCCAGCCACAGGGCCAGGACGAACCCGGTCAGGTTCACCACGACGCCGATGCCGACCGCCCACAGGGTGATCGACTTCAGCGAGCCGCCCAGCCGGCGCGCGGCCAGGGCCGGCAGCAGCGTCAGGGCGTCGACGAGCAGGGCGCCGGTGAGTTTGATCGCCCCCGCCACGGCCACGGCCACCAGGACCAGGAGCGCCGCGGTCAGGGCCCGCACCGGCACCCCCGAGACCTCGGCGAGCTCACGGTCGTAGAGCAGCAGCCCGATCTCGCGCCGCCGCCACCAGAACAGGCCGGGCACCACCACGGCCAGCGCCCCGAGGACGACGAGATCGGCGACCCCCACGGACAGGATCGACCCCCACAAGAGGGCGAACGCGCCGGAGGCGTTGACCCCCGACACGGCCAGCAGGAGCAGCGCCGCCGCGATGGCCAGACTCATCAGCAGCCCCATGGCCCCCGACAAGCCGTCCGGTGTCCGGGCCAGTGGAGCGACCCCCGCGCCGGCGAGGGCGCAGGCCACCAACGCGCACAGCATCGGATCGAGGCCCGTCAGCAGGCCGACCGCGATGCCGAGCAGCGCCACGTGCATCATGGCGAACCGTACGGGCATGATGTCCAGGCCCACGATGACCACACCGATCACCGGCAGCCCGACCGCGGCCAGCAGCAGCGCCAGGCCGGCCCGCTGGACGGCCAGCAGGTCGAGCAGTTCGCCCAGGTCCGCGCCGGCGAGGGTCACCGCACCTCCCGCAGTCGGCCCGCGGCCATCTCCAGGACCCGGTCGCAGCGACCGGCCATGGCCCGGTCGTGCGTCACCACGATCAGCGTCACGGGCAGTGAGGTGAGGACGTCGGCGGCCCGGGACTGGCCGTCGAAGTCGAGGGCCGCCGTCGGCTCGTCGGCCAGGACCACCTGGGCCCCGGCGGCGACGCAGCCGATCGCCCGGGCCAGGTACATGCGCTGCAACTGGCCGCCGGAGAGGGTGTGCAGGGGCCGCCCGGTCAGCGCGCCCACCCCCAGCCGGTCGGCGGCCTCGGTCGCCTCTGCCCCGGAGGCGCCGGCGGCGAGGAGCTCCGACCCGAGGAGCGGGAACCTGCCGGCCGCCGGCTTCTGCGGGATCCAGGCGCAGGCCCGCCGCCGCCAAGCCCACTCCGCGGCCGAACCGGTGCCCCGACCGCCGACCAGGATCGAGCCCGTCACCTGTCGGTGCAGCCCGAGCACGGCCCGCAGCAGGGTGGTCTTGCCCGAACCGTTGGTTCCGGTCAGCGCCACCCGTTCGCCCGCCGCGATCTCCAGGTCCACGTCGGCGACGGCCTCGACCCGGCCGTGCCGGCAGGCCACCTCCCGCATCCGTACGTCCAGCCCGCCCATCGCACGTCCCTCGATCCTCCGTAGCCGGGAGTGGGACGGCCCGGGTGTCCGCCCTCCCACACCCCAAGGAGTCGGACGCCGCACGCGTCGGGTTCCCGCCACCGGCCCCGAAATCGAGCGAAGCCCCGAACCCCGAAGCCCCGATGCACGGCCGCCGGTCCGCCGCACCGTCACTACGCTGTACGGATGACGCTCACCGGACACCGCCGCCGCCCCGCCCGCCGCGCCGCCGCGCCCCACGGGGGCGGCCGCGCGCGGTGACCCCGTACTCCCTGGCGTTCTACGTGGACGTCGTCACCACCGGCACCGTCCTCGGGTTGCGGCCCACCGACCCTCCCGACCGCGTCGCCGAGGTCCTGGGGCCCGACTTCGCCGAGAACGACCTCGGCGGCCCCGGCATGTTCCGCGACCACGGCCTCGCCGAGTTCCACTGGCACCGGGCCGGCGTCGACCTGCCCTGGTCCGGGCACCACTTCACCCTCCAGGTACACCGCCTCGCCCACCGCGACCGCACCCTCGTCAACGCCGAAATCCGCGCCCGCTACGGCCGCTTCGCACCCCGACTCCGGTTCGCGAAGCTCCGGCGGCTGCTGGAACGGCGCGGCGTCCCGCTGGTGGAGGTCCCGGAGGGCGAGGGGAACGCGCCGTACTACCGGACGTTCCGACAGCCCGCCTCCCGGGCGTCCGTGTCCGTCATCGGCACCTACGGCGCGTACAGCACACCGGACCGCCTCCGCGTCGGCGACGTGTACGCGATCCAGGCCCCCATGACCATCGAAGAGGTCGAACACCGCATCGCCCGCGCCGCCCGGACCCGGGCCGCCCGGCCCGCGCGGTAGGCGCCGCCGGATCACCCCCAGCCCATCTCGGAGTACGCCGCACCACGCCCGATCGCCTCGATCGCCACCCGCGCGTACGGCACGATCGGCTCCGGAAGGTCCGCGGGGCTCCGCCAGGACCACTCCAGGCACTTGTCCGGCTCCCGGACCTCCGGGACGCCCGACCAGGCGTGCGCACGGAACACCAACTGCATGCGGGGCGGTCCGCCGTCCGCCCCCGGGTGCAGGAGGTGGACGGTGTGCACGAGCTCCACGTCCTCGGCCGCGATCGTCAGCCCGGCCTCCTCCTCGGCCTCCCGGATCAGGCAGCCCAGGGCGCCCTCGTGCTCGCAGTGGCCCGCCAGGAAGTGATAGGCACCGCCCGCGTAGCGGGAGTCGGGGTGGCGCAGCCCGAGCAGGATCCGGCCGTCCTCGCGCTCCAGGTACAGGTGCACGCCGATGATGTTGGGCCGGGCCCCGCTGTACCGGTCCCGGAGCGCCGGGGTGTCCTGGTGCGGGGGAGCGGCTGCGGCGTTGCCGCGTGCTGCGGCGGGCGAGTCGGTCATCCGGGTCTCCTCCGGTCGGGCGGCCTGTCGGTTCCGCTCCCGACGATGCCGTGGAGCCGACCGCCCCGGTGGCCGTTGGAGCCCACGGCACCCGAAAGGGGACGCACCGGCACTCCTCGCCGGGAGGGCGGTGGTCCGCGTGAACGTGTGGGGTCCCGGCCCTGTGGTGGTACGGGCGGCGGCGGTATCCTCCTCGGCATCCCTACCCGAGACCGGAGCACCGTGATGTTGGCGCACGAGTACGGCTACCAGGTGTTGCCCGGCACGGCCCTGGATACCCCCGGGGTCGAAGAGGTCCTGCGGCGCCGCGAACGGGGCGTGAAACGCGGGGTGTTCCTGCTCGCGGCCGAGTTCCTCCTGCTGGTCGGCATCGTCCTGCTCGTCGGTCCCACGTCGACGGCGGCCGCGGTGACCGCCGCCGGACTCGTCCCCGTCCTCGCGGTGACGGTGGGCCTGTTGCAGCTCTGGCGCAGGGCCCGCCGCAAGGAGCGGCTCGCCCTGAGCACCTACGGCTGGCAGGTGTGGCCGTGCCGTTCGCAGGAGGTCCGGGTGATCGCCGGCGAGGGGCAGCGCGCGCGGGGCCGCCGGTGGGGCACGGACGGCCGCGTCGTGCTGCTGCAACCCGACGGCCAGAGCCACTGCTCGTTCCCGCCCCCGTGGGACGGCTGGGACGGCCCCGCCGCGCCGCGGCAACTCGCCGACGACCAGCTGTGGTTCGCCGGCGACCCCCGCTTCGGTGGCATGCTCGCGGTCCCCGGCGGCCTCCCGTTCCGCTACGTCGCCCGCACCACCCCGGGCAAGCGCCGCGGCACCGCCGCGGAGGACGAGGCGGCACGCCGCAGCGGCCTCATGCCGCGAAATCGGACGCCCCGTTCCTGACGGCCCGATGTCCCGCGTCGTGGACGCGGCCCGCACCGGCGCTTCCACGCGGGGAGCCGTGTCGCGTCCGCCGGACGGCTCAGGAGATGGCGTACCACTGACTGGCCCAGCCCGTGTTGATGGTGCTGGTGGACTGGTCGGCGAGGTTCACGGAAGCCGGCAGTGACGTCTGCCCGGTCAGGAGGTTGCTGTAGCGCAGCTGCGGCGGCGTGAGTCCCGCGTTGACGGAGATGCCCGCCCCGGTCGCCTTCAGGGTGAGCGCGTTCGTCGCCCAATTGCCGTTCAGCAGCAGGGCGATGAAGTAGGTCCCGGGGGCGGCGGTGAACGGCTTGCCGAGGGGGAAGGGCTTGGCGATCGCGTCCGTCATCAGCTGGGGCGAGACGTCGGCCGTCGTCGCGAGCAGCGTGCCGCGGGCGTCGTACACGCCGAGGTAGCAGTTGGACAACTGCGCGTTCGGGTCCACCCCGGCGAGGCCCAGCCAGATGTTGGACCAGGTGATCTGCTCGCGCAGGACGATCCGTACCAGGGTGACCCGGCCGCCCACGCCGGCCGCCGACTGGGCCGTCACGTGCCCCGCGTCGTTGGGGTCGCCGGTCCAGGCCAGCAGGTTCTGGTCCTGGGGGAGGGGCCCGTCGAACCCGGCGGCCCCACCCCGCGCGGGCGGGGCCGCGGGCGAAGGAGCCGCCGAACTCCGCGCCGCGCCCGGTCCGTCGCCCTGGCCCGTGCAGGCGGTCAGGACGAGCAACGCCGACAGGACGGCGGCGAGGCCGGCAGTGGCGGTGGTGGTACGGGTGCGCATGGTCCCCCCATGAGATGCGTGTGTGCCGAGGGGACATGGTCACACGGCTCCGCGGCGGGCCGACCACCGGATCCGCGCGGTGCGCGGAACCCGATCCATGGGTTATCGTTGATCTTGTGCTCGCGGCCGTGATCCACGGTGGTGAAGCCCCGCGTTGGTGGTCCAAGGAAAGACACCCCACTTCCCGTGGGGGAATGCAGGTGCAAGGCCTGCCCAGCGCTCGAACCAAGGCCCCGACCTCCTCATGGAGGCCGGGGCCTTCGTGCGTCCGGACTTCCTCGCGTCCGGCTCTCAGGCCTCCCGCGTCCACCGTTGGGAGGCGGGCCCGGTGCACGACTTCGTGACGAGACCGCTCTGCATGGCGAGGTCCAGGCAGCCGCCGCCCAACTCGCTCCGCAGACTGCCGCCCGCGCCGGCACGCCACAGTCGGCCGATGTCCTGCGCGCAGTCGCCCACGAAGACGGCCTGGCCGAGCCCGTTGGAGTACAGGCACTGGCCGCTCTGCTGGTTGACGAGCTTGAACGTGCCGTCCTGCCTGCCCTGTACGGTCCACCGGGCGGTCGAGTCCGAGCAACTGCCGTGGTCCGAGGACCCGAACACCTGAGTGATGCAGCGACCGTTGTCGCCGTTGCGGTAGTGGCCGGTCCCGGACTGCGGGGGCCGCGGGGCGGGGGGCGGCGTGGACGTGCCGCCGCCGGCAGGGGGTGTACCCGCGCCGCCGGCGCCGTTCGCCGAGCCACCCACCGCGCCGCCGGCGCCACCCGCGCCGTTCGGGGCGCCGGCGGCACCGCCGTTGCCGGGCCCGGATGAGGCGTTGCCGGGGAGGGCGACCGGGGGACCGGAGGCTCCTACCTGCCCGTTCGCCTGCCCGTCGGCCACGGGCGGCTGCCCCTGGGACGACGACTGGCCGGGCGAGGGCGAGCCGGAGGGACTCGCGCTCCCCGTGGTGGACGGGGGCGGCGTCGTACCCGCCGGCGCCGACATCGGGGGGAGCGGGGTGTTCTGGGCCTTGGCCTGCGGGGGGATGGTGTAGGGCAGCAGTTGGATGGCGAGCGTCGTACCACCCGCGACGATCACGACGGGGACCACGGCGAACAGCACGCGGGTGCGGCGGCGCTTCTCACGCGGCTCGGGCCGCCCGGTGGGGGCCGCGGCGGCCGGGGTGGCCTCGGCCTCGGGGCCCCTGCCCGGACCGGCCGGCTCCGGGGCGGACGCCCGGCCCGTGAGCGGCAGCGTGGGGACGTCGG
This sequence comes from Streptomyces sp. NPDC001568, assembly GCF_042893755.1. NCBI lineage: Bacteria > Bacillati > Actinomycetota > Actinomycetes > Kitasatosporales > Streptomycetaceae > Streptomyces > Streptomyces sp. NPDC001568. Next base: position 249,700 of record NZ_JBIAVF010000005.1, read on the forward strand.
GTGCGCGCACCTCGGCCGCGAAGGCGGCCCGCTCCGTCAGTCGCGCGGCGATGGCGTGCGGCCACAGCGGCGCGGTGAACGGCCCGCGCCGGGAGGCGCGTTCGAGGAGGTCGGCAGCGGTGGGTCGCGCCTCGGGGTCCTTGTCGAGGCAGGCCGCGACGAGCTCGGCGAGCTCCGCGTCCAGCTCACGCAGGGGCTCCAGGTCCGGTTCCTCGTGGACGATGCGGTACAGCACCCCGTGCCCCGACTCGTCGCCGAACGGCGGCCGGCCCGAGGCCGCGTACGCGAGCACCGAACCCAGCGCGAACACGTCGGTCGCACCGCTCACCCCCCGCTTGCCCGAGGCCTGCTCGGGCGCCATGTAGGCGGGAGTGCCCACGACCATGCCGGTCCGGGTCAACTGGCTCTGTTCGGCGGCCCGGGCGACGCCGAAGTCGATCAGGGTGAGCCCGTCGAGCGTCAGCATGGCGTTGGACGGTTTCAGGTCCCGGTGGACCATCCCCAACGCGTGCACGGCCTCCAGCCCCGTGGCGGCCTCGCGCAGGAGCAGCCACAGCGCCCGCGCGGGCAGCGGGCCGCCGTTCAGCTCGACGGCCTCCTTGAGCGTGAGGCCGGGCACGTAGGCGGTGGCGAACCACGGGGGCCGCGCGGTGCGGTCGCTCGCGAGGAGCGGAGCCGTCGCCCCTTCGGGCAGCCGGGCCAGGTTGTCCAGCTCGTGCCCGAAGCGGCGCAGGAAGTCCTCGTCCTCGCCGACCACCGAGGGCAGCAACTGCTTGACGGCCACGTACCGGCCCTCGTGGACCCCGAGGTACACCCGCCCCATGCCACCGGCTCCGAGCCGGCCCGCCAGGGGTACCGGTCCGATCCGACGCGGGTCCTCGGCCTCCAGCGGTTTGGCACCGCTGCCCGTCAGCTCTAACACGTCAGCCCCATCGCATCGGATTCGGTTTCCAGAAAACTACCCGATGGGTCGGGAACGGCAACGGCCGGATCCAGTAAGGGGATTGCGCCTCGGACCCTGCGGGCCGTCCGTCAGGCGCCCACGTACGCGGCGAGGTGTTGGCCGGTGAGGGTGGACCCGTCCGCGACGAGGTCGGCGGGGGTGCCCTCGAAGACGATCCGGCCGCCGTCGTGACCGGCCCCCGGCCCCAGGTCGATGATCCAGTCGGCGTGCGCCATCACGGCCTGGTGGTGTTCGACGACGATGACGGACTTGCCCGATGCGACGAGCCGGTCGAGCAGCCCCAGGAGCTGCTCGACGTCGGCCAGGTGCAGGCCGGCGGTGGGCTCGTCGAGGATGTAGACGCCCCCCTTCTCCGCCATGTGGGTGGCCAGCTTGAGCCGCTGCCGCTCGCCGCCCGACAGCGTCGTGAGCGGCTGCCCGAGGCTGAGGTAGCCGAGACCGACGTCCGCCAGCCGCTCCAGGATCCTGTGCGCGGCCGGCGTGCGCGCCTCGCCCGCCCCGAAGAACTCCTCCGCCTCGGTCACCGACATCGCGAGCACCTCGCTGATGTCGCGGCCGCCGAGCCGGTACTCCAACACCGACGCGTCGAACCGCTTCCCCTCGCACTCCTCGCAGGTGGTGGCCACGCCGGCCATCATCGCCAGGTCGGTGTAGATGACGCCCGCGCCGTTGCAGTTCGGGCAGGCACCCTCGGAGTTCGCGCTGAACAGCGCCGGCTTCACGCCGTTGACCTTCGCGAACGCCTTGCGGATCGGGTCGAGCAGCCCGGTGTACGTCGCCGGGTTGCTGCGCCGCGAGCCGCGGATCGCCCCTTGGTCGATGGACACCACGCCCTCGCCCACGGCCCCCGCGTGCTTCGGCAACGAACCGTGCACCAGCGAGCTCTTGCCGGAACCGGCGACCCCGGTGACGACGACCAGCACGCCGAGCGGGATGTCCACGTCCACGTCGCGCAGGTTGTGCGTCGCGGCGCCCCGCACCTCCAGGGCGCCCGTCGGCTTGCGCACGCTCTCCTTCAAAGAGGCCCGGTCGTCGAAGTGGCGCCCCGTGATCGTGCCGCCGGTCCGCAGCCCTTCGACGGTGCCCTCGAAGCAGACGGTGCCGCCGGCCGAACCGGCGCCCGGGCCGAGGTCGACGACGTGATCGGCGATCGCGATCGTCTCCGGCTTGTGCTCGACCACCAGCACCGTGTTGCCCTTGTCGCGCAGCCGCAGCAGCAGGGCGTTCATCCGCTGGATGTCGTGCGGGTGCAGGCCCGTGGTGGGCTCGTCGAACACGTACGTGGTGTCGGTGAGGGAGGACCCGAGGTGGCGGATCATCTTGACGCGCTGCGCCTCGCCGCCCGACAGGGTGCCCGACGCGCGGTCCAGCGAGAGGTAGCCGAGTCCGATTTCCACGAACGAGTCGAGGGTCTGGCGCAGCGTCGTCAGCAGCGGCGCCACGGAGGGCTCGTCGAGACCGGCGACCCAGTCCGCCAGGTCGCTGATCTGCATCGCGCACGCCTCGGCGATGTTGATCTTCTTGATCTTCGAGGACCGGGCGCCCTCGCTGAGTCGGGTGCCCCCGCACTCGGGACAGGCCGTGAAGGTGACCGCCCGGTCCACGAACGCCCGGATGTGCGGCTGCATCGCCTCCCGGTCCTTGGACAGGAACGACTTCTGGATCTTCGGGATGAGCCCCTCGTAGGTGAGGTTCACGCCCTCGACCTTCACCTTGGTCGGCTCCCGGTACAGGAAGTCCTGCATCTCCTTCTTGGTGTACTTGCGGATCGGCTTGTCGGGGTCGAGGAACCCGGACTCGGCGTACAGCCGCACGGTCCACCAGCTGTCCGACTTCCAACCGGGGATGGTGAAGGCGCCCTCGGAGATCGACTTGGTGTCGTCGTACAGCTGGGTGAGGTCGATGTCGGACACCGCGCCCCGACCCTCGCAGCGCGGGCACATGCCGCCGGTCCGGCTGAAGGTCTGCTTCACGGTCCTGGTGCCGGCGCCCCGCTCCACCGTGACGGCGCCGCTCGCGCGGACCGAGGGCACGTTGAACGAGTACGCGTTGGGCGAGCCGATGTGCGGTCGGCCGAGCCGGCTGAAGAGGATGCGCAGCATCGCGTTCGCGTCGGTGGCGGTGCCCACGGTGGAACGCGGGTCGGCACCCATCCGCTGCTGATCGACGATGATCGCCGTCGTCAGCCCTTCGAGCACGTCGACCTCGGGTCGCGCCAGGGTCGGCATGAACCCCTGCACGAACGCGCTGTACGTCTCGTTGATCAGCCGCTGCGACTCCGCCGCGATCGTGCCGAACACGAGCGAGCTCTTGCCCGACCCCGAGATGCCGGTGAACACGGTCAGCCGGCGCTTCGGGAGCTCGACGCTGACGTCCTTGAGGTTGTTCACGCGCGCTCCGTGCACGCGGATCAGGTCGTGGCCGTCGGCTGCGTGCGACGCGGACGACGGGGCGTCCGCCCTCTTGGCCTTGCTCATCGTGTCTCCCTGCTGATGCGTACGGGGCCTGCGGAGCGGACCCCGTCGGCCTCGGGCGCCGCGGCGGTGCTCATGTCCGTTACGTTAGCCCGGGTCCGCGGACCCGGGCTTCTCGATTCGTGACCGGTTCCCGCCGCCCCGCGGGGAACGCGTGACGGCCTACCGGAGGCCGTGCGAGGGTGGGGCCATGACCATCGAGGTTCGTCCGGCTTCGGTCTTCGCGGACGTCCGGACCCTGCTCGGCCCGAAATCGGCCACCGCCAACGTGTGCTGGTGCCTGAGCTACCGGATCCCGTCCAAGCTCAACAACGAGCTGCGCGGCCCGGCCCGCGGCGAACACGTCGCCGCGCTCTGTCGTACGCCGACCCCTCCCGGGGTCCTCGCGTACGAGGGCGAGGAGCCGGTCGGCTGGGCCGCCGTGGCACCCCGCTCGGACACCTCCTTCGCCCGCAGCCGCACCATCCCGCGGGTGGACGACCTGCCGGTCTGGTCCCTCTGGTGCGTCCGGGTCCGTCCCGGGTACCGGGGCAAGGGCGTCTCGCACGCGCTCATCGCCGGCGCCGTGGACTTCGCCCGGGCCCACGGGGCGCCGGTGGTCGAGGCGTACCCCCTCGACAGCGGGGACGCCAGGGTCGACATGACGATGGCGTACGCCGGGATCCGGAAGAACTTCGAACGCGCGGGGTTCTCGCACGTCTCGGACACCACGTCGGTACTGGCCGGGCACCCCAGGGTGCTGATGCGCCTCGACCTGCGACGCGACGCACCGCGTCCCGATCGGCGCCCCTTTCCGGGCCGCTGACCCGCGCCTCGCCCTCCGGTGACCGATGTGCCCGAGTTGTGCCTACTCTGGGAGTGGCGGCCGATGAGTGAGAGCGGCCTCCCGGCCGCCGGGCCCGGCCCGGGGCACACACCCCTCCCCGTTTTCTGTGCCCCGTGGACCGGGTTTCCCCGTGCGGCGGGCCGCCCGGGCACGACGACGGGGCCCCGACTCGATGAGTCGGGGCCCCGCGCGCACGCCTGTCGGCCGGGATTCGGGATTACAGGGGGCGGCCGAACGGGCCGCCGATGCCGTAGTAGATCCCGATCTCCTCGCGGTACTGCGGGTCCGCCAAGTGCTGGTCCCGGTGGAACTCGGGGGCGTCCTTGACCTGCGCCCGCGTCCGGTCGACGTAGATCTTCTGCTCGTCCGCGTTGATGCTGATCACCGTGCTCGCGGGGAGCAGGACCTCCTTGCCGAAGATCCAGACGCCGGTGTCGACCACCAGGTAGGCGTCTCCGGCCTCGTCGTTGTGCTTGTCGACCTTGCCGATGCCGCCGTCCGTGGCCTCGACCTTGTAGCCGGACAGATCGGCGCCCGTGAGGTGGCCCGACGTCGAACGGTAATTCCACATGTTCTCGGTCACGCGAAAACAACTCCTCCGGTTTGCGGGCGCGGTCGAATTGCTGCCGCACCCCTTTATCGGTGGTCCGTCGGAACGAATTCCGTCCCGTTCCGATTCCTCGCTTGCCCAGGGGGTCGGGCCCTACACGCCCCACCCGGAGGAAATCCCCGGCAGGCCGCTCACCGGCGGAGGGCGGTCAGTCGACCTGGAGTTCGCCCATCCGGCTCCAGCCGTCGGCGCCCTCGATGGTGGTGCTGACGATGTCCGGCGTACGGGTGACCAACGGGCGCATGGTTTCCAGTGCGGCGCGGAAGTGCTCCGAGGTGACGTGGGCCTCCGCGGCGTCGTCCCGGAACGCCTCGACCAGCACGTAGGTGTCGGGCTCCTCCAGGCTGCGCGACCACTCGAACCACAGGTTTCCGGGCTCGGCCCGGGTGGCGCGGGTGAAGTCGGAGACCAGCTCGGGCCACTGGTCGACGTATGCGGGCTTGACGGCGAATTTCACCACAATGAAGATCATTTGGTCATTGTAGGCGGGGACGTCAGCGCGGCCACCTCCGCCGCGAACAGCAGGGCCGGGTCCAGTCCCATGCCGGTGAAGTGGCCCGCCAGTTCCAGGGAGAGGGCGCCGTGCAGGCGGCTCCAGAAGGCGAGGGCCGTGCGCAGGGCCGCCGGCGGTGCGTCCGGGTGGCTGTCGGCCCACTCCCGGTGGCCCGCCAGGTGCGCGTCGAGGTCGCGGGCGCCGGTTCCGGCGCCGGGAGCTGCCCCGGGTTCGGCCCCGATGGCCGCGGCGCAGGCGTCCAGCAGGACGGACATCATCTCCGACGCGATCGCGGTGACGTCGTCCGGAGCGTGGTAGCCGGGGACCGGGGTCCCGTAGATGAGGAAGTAGCGGTGCGGGTCCGCCACGGCCCAGCCGCGGAGCGCCGCCGCCAGCGCGGCGAGGCGCTCGGGTCCGGTTCCGTCCGTGGTCACGGCGGCGAAGGTGTCGGCGAGGCTGCGGTACGCGTCCGTGACGAGTTCCGTGATCAGTTCGTCGCGGTTGGCGAAGTACCGGTAGAGCGCGGGTCCGCTCATGCCCATCTGCTTGGCGATGGCGTTGAGCGACAGGGCGGAGGCACCGGAGCCGGCGATCTGCTGCCAGGCCTTCTCCTTGACCTCGGTGCGGACCTGTTGGCGGTACCGCTCACGCGGGGTCGTGGTGCTTGCGGTCATGGTCGTCGCCTCTCCATCCAGTCGATGGTTAGAACGTATCACCAACGGCAAGGCCTCTAGTTTCCGATCGCGTCGACCGCTTGACAGCGGTGCCGACGACGCCCACTCTGGTTATAGCTTCTAACGAACATAAGAGGCTCAAACAAGCGGAGGTCGTCATGAACACCATCGAGCGCGTCGAGGTCCTGCTGCCGGGCAAGGTCGAGCCGGAAGGACTGGAACTGCACCGCCGTCCCGTGCCGGAGCCCGGCGCGGGACAGCTGCTGATCGCGATGGAGGCCACCGGCGTGTCCTTCGCCGAGCAGCAGATGCGTCGCGGCCGCTACTACGACCAGCCCGAGTTCCCGTTCGTCCCCGGCTACGACCTGGTGGGCACGGTCCAGGCCGCCGGACCGGGCGTGGCGTCGGACCTGCTCGGCAGGAGGGTGGCCGTCATGACGAAGACCGGGGGCTGGGCCAGCCACGTCGTGGTGGACGCCGCCGACGCGGTGGAGGTGCCCGCGGGCGTCACGGCGGCGGCGGCGGAGACCGCGGTGGTCAACGGCATCACCGCCTGGCAGATGCTCCACCGCAAGGCCGACGTCCGCGCCGGGGGCACCGTCCTCGTCCACGGCGCCAACGGCGGCGTCGGGTCGATCCTGGTGCAACTGGCGCTCGCTGCGGGAATCCGGGTGATCGGCACCGCGTCCTCCCGCCACCACGACGCGCTGCGGGCCCTGGGTGTCGAACCGGTCGACTACCGCTCGGGCAACGTCGCCGCACGCGTCCGCGTACTCGCTCCCACAGGGGTGGACGCCGTCTTCGACCACGTCGGCGGGGACGGGATCGTCGACTCCTGGCGGCTCCTGGCCCCCGGCGGCACCCTCGTCTCGTACGGCAGCGCCGCCACCCGCGACGACGAGGGCTCCGGCTCCTGGCCCGTCCTGCGGCTGCTGGGCCGGGTGTGGTGGTGGAACGCGCTGCCCAACGGCCGCAGCGCCTACTTCTTCAACGTGTGGGCCGGCCGGGCCTACGCCAAGGACCGGTTCCGCGCCCGCCTGCGCTCCGACCTCACCCAGGTGTTCGCCGCCCTCCAGCGCGGCGAGATCACCGCGAAGGTGGCCGCCGAGATCCCGCTCGCCCGCGCCGCCGAGGCGATGCGCCTGGCCGAATCGGGCACGGTCGCCGGCAAGGTCGTCCTCGTGCCCTGAGCACTCTGCGGTGTCCCCGCGACACCCATTGCGCCCTCGGCGCCGGGGGCGTCGCGCACGGGGGCCGTCGCCACAGCCGCCCACGCGACGGTATCGCCATCTGCCATGTGCGCGGTGTTTGACCCGAGTTGTTCCTGATCCGACTCTGCGGGCTTCCTTAAGGGAAGGTGAAGTACCCCTTACTGGCGCTCTTTTCGCTGATCACCGCCCTAGTCTCGTTCGCACCACCCCCCTCCCCTCTCTCTGTGAGGTGCTACAGGCATGAGTCGCAGCCGAACTCCCGCAACGCCGTCCCGGATCGACGCACGACGGAAGAAGACGGTGCGCACCCGCATCGTCCTGTCCGTCACCGCGGCGTCGGCGGCCGCGGCGGTCGCGGTCGGCGTCGCCGTGGCCGACTCCGACGGCGGCTCGCGAGTGGACCGTGCCGAAGGAACCACCGGTCGGCAGGCCGCGACGACGGCCCCCGGTGACCTCCCCGGCGGCGGCGAGGCGTCGGCGACGCCCACGACCACGCCGGCCTCCCCCTCCCCGTCGCTCAGCGCCGAGGCCGCCGCCGCGTCGGGCTCGATGCCCGCCACGCCGCCCGCGGCCACCACCTCCGGCTCCGCCGCGCCCACGAAGCCCGCGGCGGCGAACGGTGACGCCCCGGTCAAGCCGAAGGCCCCCGATGCCGGCAAGCCGACGCGTACGACCGCCCCGACCGGCGGCGGAACCTCGGGCGGATCGGGCGGCTCCGGCAGCACTTCCGGCGGGTCCGGCGGGTCCGGTGGCAGCGCCTCCGGGGACTCCGAGTCCGCGGTCCTCGCCCTGGTCAACAAGGAGCGCGCGACGGCCGGCTGCGGCCCGCTGACCGCGAACGCCAAGCTGAACTCCGCGGCCCGGGCGTACAGCGACACCATGGCGCGCAGCGGCGTCATGTCCCACACCGGACCCGACGGCTCGACCATGACGACCCGCGTGGAGGCCGCCGGCTACGCCTGGTCCCGGCTGGGCGAGAACATAGCCCGCGGCCAGGCCGACGCCGCCGCGGTCATGTCGGCCTGGATGAACAGCTCCGGCCACCGGGCGAACATCCTCAACTGCGCGTTCCGGGAGATCGGCATAGGCGTCCACAAGGGCGACGGCGGCCCGTGGTGGACGCAGAACTTCGGCGCACCGAAGTAGGAGACCGAAGCGGAGTACCGCCGAAGTGGAGAACCGAGGTGGGAACCCGCAGTAGGAAACGTCCCGGCGGCCGTCAAGCCCCCAGGTACGGCCGCCGCGCGGCAGACGTCCTCCGGCCCGTTCGCGGGCCCGGAGGACGTCTGCGTTCACGGTCCGCGCGTCCACGGCCCGCGCGCCCGACGCTCCCGCGCGCCCGCTCCGGCGCGTCGGCGGCGAGGGGCGGCCCGCCGGGGAAGGGGGGAGGCGGTGACGGGCGGCCCGGTCCGTCGGTCACTATGGGGCCGTGCCCCGAATTCCGCGCTACTTGCTCATATGGCTGTCGTGCACGGCCACCAGCGTGACCGCCGTGCTCGCCACGGTCCAGTTCGTGGTCGGCTCGACCCGGCACACGCCCCCGGTGGCCCGCTCCGCCCCGACGGTCGTGGAGTCCCCGCCGGCCTGGGAAGCGGTGACGGCGCCGACGAGCGGGCCGCCGTCCCCCTCCGCTTCCGGCACCCCGTCCGGGAGCGGCTCGCCCTCCGCATCGGAGCGGCCGTCGCCCTCGGCGTCCCCCAGCACCTCCCCGAAGGCCCCGCCGACCACCACCAAGGCGCCCGCGCCCAAGCCCGCCGTCGACTGCCAGGAGGGCGGGCCGGGGCTGCACACCATCCCCTCCCAGGGCGGCAAGGCCACGGTCCGCTACGGCGCCCGCGGCGTGTGCCTGATCTCGGCGGTTCCCGGCCGGGGCTTCAAGGCCACCACGTCACAGACGTCCGACGACACCCTCACGGTCACGTTCAGCGGCGGGGACCACCGGTCGGTCATCACGGCGACGATCGACCCGGTGGCGAAGGCGAGCGTCCGCGAGACGTCGTTCTGAGCCCGAACTCCTTCCGGTTCGGGGGGTGGGGGAGCGATCGACCGCCGCCGCGTCCGATCCGCGCCATCCGTCGCTCCCGTCCCCTTTCGTACACGGAGGAGGCTTACGCGCGCCGATCACCGGGTTCCGTCGAAGCGGAAGGTGAGCTCTTCCTTAGGGCAACCTCAAGATCGGCCCCGGACGGCCCGGGACGGGGCGCGGGGCCCTAGGCTCGCGTCAGCCGAGCGGCCTCGGCGTCCCGGGCGTGACGGCCCGGCGATCCATCGGGCCGTCGGTTTCACCGAGTCGGGAGGCGTCGTCGCCCCTCCCGCCGTCCGAACCGTGCCTTGGGGTGTCTTCGCCATGAGTCCTCGCCTGCTCCGAACCGTCCGCGCCCGCCGCGACGCACAGCCGGGATCAGCCGGCCGCCCGGGGGCGCGCCTGCCGCTGGTCGCCGCAGCCGTGGTCGTGGCGGGGTTGACCGCCGCCTGCGGAACGTCCGCCCCGCCCGTCGGCGCCGCCGCGGCGTCCGTCGCCGGATCGTCCCCGGTCCCGTCCTCCGAGGCCCCGTCCCCGTCCGCGTCCGAGTCCGCATCCGCATCCGCTTCCGCGTCGGCATCCGCGTCGGCGTCCCCGAGTACGACGCCCCCGGCCTCGCCCTCCACGTCCGCGAGCACCCCGACCGGCTCCTCGCCGACGCCGTCCAGGACCAGGACGGCAACCCCCTCCCGTACCCCCTCCCAGCCGCCCCGGACCTCGGCCGCGCCCGCGCCCGCCGGTCGGATACCCGGGCCCGGCTACGACGGTTCGGTCGGGCAGGCGCAGGTCGACGCGGCGCTGCGCGCGGCCAAGGCCGACGGGCGGATGGTCCTGCTCGACTTCGGCGCCAACTGGTGCGGCAACTGCAAGGCGGCCGACAAGGTGTTCGCGCAGCCGCAGACGGCGGCCCTGCTCGGGGAGTCGTACCACATGGTCAAGATCGACATCGGCGGCAGCAGCTCCGCCGCCTCGGCGCTCCTGCGCAAGTACAGCCCCGGGGGCGGCAGTTACAAGATGCCCGTCCTGGTCGTCCTGTCGCCGTCCGGCACGGTGCGCACCGACACCCACGCCACGGGCAATCCGTCCCTGACCGCGGAGGGGCTCAATGCCTTCCTGCGCCAGTGGGCATCATGAGACGGCCGGGTACGCACAGGCCCCGCCGGGCCGTCCTCACCCGCGTGGCGGCGGCCGTCCTCGCCCTGATCGCGCCGCTCACCGCTTGCGGCGGGCAGTCCCCGGAGGCCAACGCTCCCGCTCCCGTGACCCGCTTCACGGAGAACGGCGTCACCGTGGCCCTCTCGGTGTCCGACTGGCAGGCATCGAAGGGCACCCTGACCGCCGTGTTCACCCCGGAGGAGGGCTTCCACCTCTACAGCACGGAGCTGCCGGCCACCGGCATCGAGGGCGTGGGCAGGCCCACCTCGATGAACGTCACCGGCGCCCTCGCCGCGGCGGGCGAACCGAAGGCCGGCGCGGAGGCGCGTGACATCAGCCTGCCCGGCGTCGACGCACCCGTACCCGTCTACCCGGACGGCCCGGTCACCCTCACCCTGCCCGTCCGCGCCGGAGCCGACGGGGACGCGACCGTCCTGTTCGGGTACGCGAGCTGCAGCACCGGGGAAGGTTGCACCATCCCGGTCACCGACCACCCCGTCCACCTGCGCGTCACCGCCGCCGGCGCCACGCCCGCCGCGCCGTAGCAGGGGGCCGCGGACGCGTCCCGAGCCGTGGCGCCGGCTGCCCGCCGGCTGCCCACGACCTCCCGCGGCCCAGCACCTAAGGTGTCCCCATGCCCAGCGTCCTCGTCGTGGAAGACGACCCCAGCATCCGCCAGTCACTCATCGAGGTCCTGTCGGAACACGGGTATGCCGTGCGGAGCGTGGGCGACGGTTTCGGCGCCCTGCGGGAGATCACCCAGATATCCGTCGACGCGGTGGTCCTCGACCTCGGACTGCCCGACCTGGACGGGGGAGACGCCCTGCGCATGATCCGCGGCATCTCCTCCGTACCCGTCCTCGTGGCCACCGCCCGCGACGACGAGACGGAGATCATCAAGCTCCTCAACGCGGGCGCCGACGACTACCTGGTCAAACCGTTCTCCGGCGGCCAGCTCATCGCCCGGCTCTCCGCGGTCCTGCGCCGCACCAGCCACGTCCCGCCGGCCCACCCGAGCGCCGGCCCCGGACCGGCACCGGCCGCCGAACCGCTGCGGGCGACCACCGTCGGCGAACTCGCCGTCGACCCCGCCGCCCGCACCGCACACCTGGCCGGGCTGGAACTGCACCTCACCCGGAGGGAGTTCGACCTCTTGGCCTTCCTCGCCCACCACACCGGGCAGGTCGTCTCCAAACGCCGGCTGCTGAGCGAGGTCTGGCGCGAGCCCTACGTGGACGACCAGACCGTGGACGTCCACCTGTCGTCCCTGCGCCGCAAGCTCGGTGAACGCGCCGCGGCCCCGCGCTACCTGCTGACCGTCCGGGGCGTCGGCATCAAACTGGTGGCACCGCGTTGAGACGCTCACTGGCCGGAGTCGCGCTCGCCGTGACGTCCATGGTCGCGCTGTCCTTCCTGATACCGCTGGCCGCACTCGTCATGTCGCTGGTCAAGGAGCAGAGCGTCACCGCCGCCGAACAACGCGCCGCCGCCCTCGCCCCCGTCCTGACGCTGACCACCGACCCGTCCGCCCTGCGGGAGTCCGTCGCGGGACTCGACGCGACGGAACACCTGGTGATCCACCTGCCGGACGCACCACCCCTCGGCACCTCCCACGCCCCCGCGGAACTGCTGAAACGGGCACAACAGGGACGCGAGTCCATCTCCCAGGAGATCCCCGCAGGCTGGACGTCCCTGCAGCCGGTGGTACTGCCCGGCGACCGGGTCGCCGTCATCGAGAACTTCGTCCCCGAGGAGGACCTGACCCGCGGGGTGAAGGCCTCCTGGGCCGTCATGGTCCTCCTCGCCATCGGGCTCGTCGCCGGTTCCGTCATGGTCGCCGACCGGCTCGGCGCGAAGGTCGTACGGTCCTCCAGGCGGCTCGCACAGGCCTCGCGCGCGCTGGGGGAGGGAGACCTCGAAGCCCGCGTGGACCCGATGGGTCCCCGGGAACTGCGCGAGGCGGGCGTCGCCTTCAACGCCATGGCCCACCGGATGACCGAACTGCTCGCCGTCGAACGCGAACTGGTCGCCGACCTGTCGCACCGGCTGCGGACCCCGCTGACCGCCCTGCACCTGGCCTCGGAACGCATGGCCGGCACTCCTGAGTCGGCCAGGGTCGAGGCCGCGGTCGCCGAACTGGAGACGGAACTCGAAGCCATCATCACGGCGGCCCGCACCCCGCTCGCCGTCGGCCCGATGGGCCACGGCCTGCTCGGCACGGACCTCCACACGGACCCGCACGCCTCCCACGGCGACGGCCCCCGCTGCGAGGCCGCCGACGTGGTCCGGCGCCGGACCGCCTTCTGGGAGATCCTGGCCGAGCAGCAGAACCGGCCCTGCGCCGTCGAACTCACCCAGGAGCCAACGGCCGTCGGCCTGTCCGACGACGACCTCGCCGCCGTCGTCGACGCGCTCATCGGCAACGTCTTTCGACACACCGCGTCCGGGACCCCGTTCGGTGTCCGCGTCGCACGCACGGCGCAGGCCGTGGAACTCGTCGTGGAGGACTCCGGACCGGGCATCCCGGAACCGGACCGGGCGCTGTCCCGCGGCGCCAGCAGCGGCTCATCGGGGCTCGGCCTCGACATCGCCCGGCGGGCCGCGGACGTCACCGGCGGCTCCCTGCGCATCGCCCTCGGCCCGCGCGGGGGCGCGCACATCACCGTGACGTTCGCCCTCGCCCCGCCCCTTCCCTCGGAACGAGGCCCCCGCACCTCCCGCAGACGCCCGGGTTGGCTGCGCCGCCGCTGACCGTACGGGTTGCCGGTGCGGCGCGCTCCCGGTCGGACGGACCGTCCAGGACGCGAGGGCGCGCCGCACCCGTCCCAGGGGTCGGCTGCCGGACGGGACGGCCCGACCCCGCGCAGCGGGCTCAGACCTGGCCGAGGTCCGAGCTCACCCAGCGCTGCGGGCGCATGTGGACGACGATCTGCTCGCCGTGCTCCTTCCACGCGAAGTCGACGTAGCCCTCGACCTTCTCCGCCGGCAGGTACCGGGCGGCGAGCTCCGTCAGCCGCTCGCGGGTCGCCGGCTCCGTCGACAGGACCGGCCCCTCCACCGCCACGTAGCGGATCGTCGGCTCGACCCGGTCGACCATCAGGCTGAACCGGCCCGCGGCCGTGATCAGCGCGGCCTTGCGGGAGTCCCGGCCCGTCATGATCCAGATGTCGCCGCCGGGGGAGTACTGGTACCAGATCGGGACCGTCAGCGGGGCCCGGTCCCCTTCGGAACCGGCGTCCACGGCGAACGCGGCGATGTGGGCTTCGGCGAGGAACTCCTCGCGTTCGGCGGGAGAAAGCGGCACGGAACGCTCCTTCGGGAGGGAAGAACCTGTGCCGGGGCAACCGCGCCCCGCCCCCGCGCATTCCCGCGGGGCGAGCGGACCGCCCCGGGGGCGGGCGGCTACCAGGATGCCGGCCGGAGGGGTCGTACGCCCTCACCACCGAACCGCCGGCGTGCCGTTCGCCGATGTGTCCCGGGCCCCGGTCGGCCGCGTACGACCGGCCCCAGCGGGGCGGCGGGAGCCGGTCCGTAGGGGTCAGGCGGGGAGCTCGTCCACGGTGGCGACGACCGTGCCGAACAGGTCAGTGATGCCGGTCAGGGCGGCGGCCTGGAGCGCGCCGGCGGCCAGCACGGTCCCGTCGGGAGCGGCGAGGGACCGCGTGGCGGTGGTTTCGGCGACGACGGTCGGCCGGTAGCCGAGGTTGAACGCGCCCTGGGCCGTGTAGTTGACGCACATGTGCGTCATGAAGCCGGCGATGACGAGGTCCTTGCCGCTGCCCGGCGCCGCGCCCAGATCGGTGAGGGTCCGCTCCAGTTCGGTCAGGTGGAAGGCGTTGGGGAACTGCTTGACGACCACCGGCTCACCGACCACCGGCGCGACCTCGTCACTGATGGCTCCGATGTGGGCGCGGATGTCGTACGGGGTGCCCTCGCCGCCGTCGTTGAGGACGTGGACGACCGGCGCACCGGCGGCGCGGGCACGTTCCAGCAGACGGGCGCCGGCCGCGAGGGCTTCCTCGACGCCTTCGAGGGCCATGACACCGGTCCGGTAGGTGTTCTGGAAGTCCACCATGATCAGGACGGAAGCGGCGAGCTCGGGCGGCCGGTTGTCCAGGCCGATGACGTCGCGCAGGGTGGTGGAGGGCGTGAGCGTGCTCATGGAGTGCCTTTCAGGGGCTTCAGGGGTTTCGGGAATTCAGGAATGCGGGGCTTCAGGGCGCGGGCATGGCGAAGCGGTGCGCCCGGCCCGGGCGGGGCGTGCGGTGGACGGCGAGGCGTGGAGCGGACGACCCGGCGCGGGTCAGGTCCCCGCCGTGGTGCGGAACCGGCGGCGGTAGGCCGCCGGGGTGGTGGCGAGTTGCCGCCGGAAGGCCCGGTGCAGGGTCTCCGCGGATCCGAGCCCGGCCGCGGCGGCTACGTGCTCGACCGGACTGTCGGTGGTCTCCAGCAGCCGCCGGGCCACCTCGACCCGGGCGGCCTCGACGTACGCGGCGGGACTCGCGCCCGTCTCCTGTTTGAAGACGCGGGCGAGGTGCCGCTCACTGAGGCACATGCGGGCCGCGAGCACTTCCGCCGAGAGGTCCTCGTCGAGGTGGTCGGCGATCCACAGCCGCAGTGCGTCGATGTCCCTACGGGCGGACGCGGGCCGGCTGAGCGGTACGGAGAACTGGCTCTGCCCGCCCTGCCGCTTGAGGTACATCACCAGCTGCCGGGCCACCGCCAACGCGACGTCCTCGCCGAGGTCCTCGGCGACCAGCGCGAGCGAGAGGTCCAGGCAGGCGCTGATCCCGGCGCCCGTCCACAGCCGGCCACGATCGGTCCGGACGAAGATCGGATCCGGGTCGACCGTGACGGCCGGATGCTCGGCGGCGAGTTGGGCGGCCGTCGACCAATGCGTCGTCGCCGTCCTCCCGTCCAGCAGTCCGGCCGCCGCCAGCAGGTGCGCGCCCACGCACACCGACGCCACCCGCCGCGCGTGCGGTGCGGTGTCCTTCACCCAGGCCACCACACCGGGGTCGATGCGGGCCCGGGGGCCGTCGTCGCCCATGTCCACCGCGCCGGGCACGAGCAGGGTGTCGACCTGCCCGCCCACCTCGTCGAAGGCCAGGTCGGCCAGCAACCGCACACCGGCCGACGTCCGGACCTCGCCCGCTGCCGGTCCGGCGAGCCGGACCCGGTAGCCGGCGCGGCCCGCGGTCTCCCGGTTGGCCAGCGCGAAGACCTCGGCGGGGCCGGTGACGTCGAGGAGGTCGACGTCGGGGAAGACCGCGATGACGACGCGGTGGGTGAGGGGCATGGACCCATCCTCGGGGCCGCCACCCGTGACCGCAATGACGGCTTCCTGTCACATTCGGACATCCGGGCAGCCGGATGTGATCCGGGCCCGGAAAACACAGCGGTGCGCGGCCCTTGCGAGGCCGCGCACCGTTCCTCTGCGGGGTGGGGTCAGTAGTCGCCGTGACCGTGACCGTGGCCGCCGTAGCCGCCCCAGTCGTCGTCATCGTCGTCCCAGCCGCTGTTGTACCAGCCGCCGTGGTCGGAGTCTCCGCCGCAGCCGCCACCGGCGAGGTAGCTGACCGAGTGCGACGGGGTTGCCGCCGCGGCCGTACCCGCGGTGCCGATCGCGGCGCCACCGGCCATCAGGAGGCCGGCAGCCGAAATCGCGAACAGGCGCTTCGCTCTCTGTGCATGCATGGGAATACCCTTCCTTCCACCCTCCCACCACGTCTTCGGGGCAGGAACGGTGGCCGCGGCCGCACGTGAAGACGTTGCGGCGCGGATCGTGGCGTTGCCTCCGTACGTCCGCACGTCTGCCCCAGCGACGCGTCCCATGCGACGTACCTCCCCGAGACGGGCACGCGACAGTGCCTCGGTTCCCGTCCATGGACGCGCGGGAACTCCGGCCGCTGGGGGCGTGCCCCGTGGGGGCGGCTCTCACCCCACACACGCTAGTACCGCACGCGCCGCTCGGCACCTCGGGGAGAAAGGGCCGCCCGGGCGCAACTAGGCTGACGCCATGACTGTGCTCGTGTATGAAGACTTCGGTACCGGACGCCACCGTGAGGCCTCCCTCATCCGACACGCCCTGGGCAACGCCCACCCGGAGGAGCTGGTCGCCGGCCTGGCGGGCGGCATCGGATTCATGTACTTCGTCTTCGAGTACGCGGGCCGCAACCCCATCGCCACCATCGTGGCCCAGTCCCACCCCGAGCCCTGGGTCCAGGTCGCCCTCGGCCGCCTGGGCGTTCCGTACGACGCCACGCGCGCGATGAAGCCCCGCTGGGGCCGTGTCCGCGCCGCGCTCGACGAGGGGCAGCCCGCCTTCTGCGTCGTCGACCGGTCCTCCCTGCCCTGGCACGAGGCCGACGCGGACGCCGAGATGACCGGCGCCGACCCGTACACCGTCGTCATCGCCGGATACGACGGCGACGACCTGCTGATCGAGGACGGCGCCGACACCCCGCACCGCATCGACCGCGAGGAGTTCGGAGCCGCCTGGACCGCGCACCGCAAGGGCCGCCACCAGCTGATCGTCCCGACCGGCCCGCCCGAGGGCGAGCCGGACGTCGACGGCGCCATCGCCGCCACCGTGACCCACCTCACCGGGCCGGTCCTGGGCAACCAGTTCGACGTCAACTTCGGCTTCACCGGCATGGAGAAGTTCGCCGCGCAGCTGCGCGACCGGACCACGAGGACCGGCTGGGAGCGCCGCTTCGGCAGCTCCCCGGAAGCCTTCCGCGAGGGCACCGCGCGGCTGTACGCCTGCCTGGAGGAGGAGTGGACCGCGCCGGGCGCCACCCGCCCGCTCTACGCCGATTTCCTCGAACTCGTCGGCCGCGCCGAACCGGCGGAGCTCTTCCGGGAGTCCGCCGGGCACTGGTCCGCCCTGGCGGCCCTCGCCCTCGCCGCCGACCCGGAGGCCGGGGCCGAGGAGCGCCGGGCCCTCTTCGACGCCTGCGCCGAACACGTGGACCGCAGCCTCGAACTGGAAGGACAGGCGGTCGAAGCGCTCCGCAAGTAGCGCCGCCCCCGCTCGTCCCACGCGTCGCGGCCGGCCCACCCGGGTCAGCCGCGACGCGCCCACTCCTCGGCCAGCAGCCGGTAGGAGTCGACCCGCTCCGCGTGCCCGTGGGTGATCGTGGTGATCAGCAGTTCGTCGGCCCCGGTGGCCTCCTGGAGCCGCTCCAGGTGGTCGGCGACCGTCCGCGCCGAACCCACGAACCGCGTGTCCACCCGGTCCGCCACGAGGTCCCGGTCGGCGTCCGTCCACGGCAGCCGTCGCGCCTCCTCCGGCGCCGGATAGCGGATCGCGCCCTCGGCGGTACGGATGCTGCGCACCCAGGGCCCGTAGCCGGCGGCCAGTTCCCGCGCCCGCGCGTCGTCGGGGGCCACCACCACGTCGGCGGACACCGTCAGGTACGGCCGGTCCAGCTCGTCCGAGGGCTTGAAGGCCGCCCGGTAGCCCTCCGCCGCCTCCAACACCGAGGCCGGACTGACGTGGTAGTTCGCCGCGAAGCGCAACCCGTTGCGCCCTGCCGTCTCGGCACTGACGCCGCCGCTGCTGCCCAGGATCCACACCTGTACGTCGGCCCCCTCGCCCGGCACGGCGTGCGCCTCCACGCCCTCCGGGGAGCGGTACTCGCCGCGCAGCAGGGCCAGTACGTCGGCGACCTGCTCGGCATAGTCCTGCGGGTGGGCTCCCGGCAGGTTCAGCAGTCGCTGCTGGAGGGCCACCCGGGGGTGCCCGAGGAGGTGCGCGAAGGAGAACCGGGGCGGGATCAACAGGCCGTTCGACGTCACCCCCTCGAAGGGCGGCGCGGCGTCCGGGGCGGGCTGCGGCGGCCGGCCGGCCGAACGCCCGAGTCCGAGGTCGAGGCGCCCCGGGTGCAGGGCGTCGATCAGGCCGAACTCCTCGACCGTGGACAGGGCGGTGCGGTGCCCCAGTTGGACGGCGCCGGAACCGATCCGGATCCGCGTCGTCGCGGAGGCGGTCAGCGCGAGCAGCACGGCCGGGGAGGTTCCGGCCACCCCGGGGTTGAGGTGGTGCTCGGCGAACCAGTAGCGGGCGTACCCGAACCGTTCCGTCTGCCGCGCGAGGTCGACGCTGCGGTGCAGGGCCTCGGCGGCGCTCGAACCGGAGGTGATCGGGACGAGGTCGAGGACCCCCAGGGGGATGCCGGGCATGGCCTTGCTCCTTACAGGTCGGGGGAAGCGGGGACGGGGGGGACGGGGAGGGGCCTGGTCGTATGGGGAGGGGCCGGATCCGGTGAGGTCGGATCCGGTGAGGTCGGGTCCGGAGACGCCGGATCCGGAAAGGCCGGATCGGGGATCGAGCGGCGCAGTACCGGCGCGACCCGCGCCTGGAACAGTTCGAGTGAGGCCCGGTGCTCCGCGTCCGTGAGCCCGCCGGGTTCGGCCTGGAGGTGCAGCACCGTGTGTCCGAACTCCTCGTGGTAGCGGTGCACCTTCTCGATCACCTGCTGCGGGCTGCCGATCAGGGCGGAACTGCGCTCGATGAAGTCCTCCAGCGTCGGGAAGACGGGCTCCACGCCCTGCGCCCGGTGCGCCGCCAGGTACCGCGCGAACGCCGGCCGGTAGGCGGCCACCGCCCGCTGCGAGGTGGGGGCCGTGTGGAAGCCCGCCGTGCCCGCGCCCACGACCGCGTGCGCCGGATCGTGTCCGTAGTGCTCCCAACGCTCCCGGTAGTGGCGGATCAGCTCGGCGTACGGACCGATCGGGTGCGTGACGTTCGCCGAGAACAGCGGGTCCCCGTGGCGTGCCGCGAGGTCGACCGATTCCCGGCTCGTGGCGCTGCCGTGCCACACCCGCAGCGTGCGCTGGTAGGGACGGGGCAGCACCTCGGCGCCGGTCAGCGCGGGGCGGAACCGGGGACGCGCGGTGACCGCGTCCTCCCGCCAGATCCGCCGGAACAGTTCGTAGCCCTCGGAGTTGCGTTCCCACTGGTCCTCGGGACTCACGTCGAACAGCTCGCGCTGCGCCGTGCCGTTCCCCTTGCCGATCATCAACTCCAGTCGGCCGTCGCTGAGGTGGTCGAGCGTCGCGTAGTCCTCGTACGCCCGCACCGGATCCAGCAGGCTCAGCGTGGTCACCGCCGTGTACAGCCGGATCTCGCGGGTCAGCGCGGCGATGTGGGCGAGCACCACGGGAGGCGACGAGGACAGGAACGGCCGCTCGTGGCGCTCGCCCACCCCGAACCCGTCGAATCCGAGCTCCTCCGCCAGCAGGGCGGCGGAGACGACCTGACGGAACCGCTCGCGGGTGGGGGTCGGGGTCCCCGTCACCGGGTCGGCGGAGTCGGTGATCAGGGTGATGGCCAGGAACTTCACGAGGCGCCGGCCGTCTGCCCGGCTTCGCGCCGCCCGGATTCCCGTCTCGCGTCGGGTACGGAGATGCCCAGGTGGTCGCGCAGGGTGCTGCCCTCGTACGCGGAGCGGAAGACGCCGCGCTCCTGGAGCAGCGGTACGACCGTGTCGGCGAACACGTCCAGGCCGCCGGGGGTGATGTGCGGGACCAGGATGAAACCGTCGGCCGCGTCCTGCTGCACGAGGGAGTTGATCTGCTCGGCGACCGTGGCGGGGGAGCCGACGAACGTCTGGCGGGCGGTGGTCGCGATCACGAGCTCGCGGATCGAGAGGTTCTTCGCCTCGGCGAGCTCCCGCCACTGGCGTGCGGTGGCGAGGGGGTCACGGAACTGCCGCACGCTGGCCCGGCCCAGCGCGATGGTGTTCTCACCGGTCTCCGGGTCGATGTCGGGCAGGGGGCCGTCGGGATCGTAGCCGGACAGGTCCCGGTTCCACACGTGCTCCAGGTACTTGATCGCGGTCTGCCCGCTGACCTGGAGCCGGCGCACCTCGTGGGCGCTCTCGTGGGCCTCGGCATCGGTGTCGCCGAGCACGAAGGTGGCGGCGGGCAGGATCTTCAACTGTTCAGGGGAACGGCCGTACTTGGCCAACCGGCCCTTGACGTCGGCGTAGAACTCCCGTCCCTCGTCCAGGGTCCCGTACCGACCGAAGATCGCGTCGGCGCCGGAGGCCGCGAACTCCCGCCCCTCCTTGGAGTCGCCGGCCTGGAAGACCACGGGGCGGCCCTGCGGGCTGCGCGGGACGTTGAACCGGCCCTCGATGTCGAAGTGCTGCCCCCGGTGGGCGAAGGCCCCCGCGCGGGCGTCCCGCAGGAAGGTGCCCGTCGCCGGATCGGCGGCGATCTCCGAACCGTCCCAGGAGTCGAACAGCTCGATCGCCGTCGACAGGAACTCCCGTGCGCGCGAGTACCGATCCTCGCGCGGCAGGAACCCGCCGCGCCGGAAGTTCTCCCCGGTGAAGGCGTCCCAGGAGGTGACCACGTTCCACGCGGCGCGCCCCTCGGAAAGGTGGTCGAGGGAGGCGAACTGGCGGGCCACCTCGTACGGCTCGTTGAACGTCGAGTTGATCGTCCCGGTCAGTCCGAGCCGCTCGGTGACGGCAGCGAGGGCGGCCAGCACGGTGAAGGTGTCCGGCCGCCCCACGACGTCCAAGTCGTATATCTCTCCGCCCTGTTCCCGCAGTCGTAGTCCCTCGGCGAGGAAGAGGAAGTCGAACTTGGCGCGCTCGGCGGTCCGGGCGAAGTGGACGAACGAGTCGAAGTCGATGTGGCTGCCCGCCGCCGGGTCGCTCCAGACGGTGGTGTTGTTGACACCGGGGAAGTGGGCCGCGAGGTGGATCTGCTTGAGCGGCTTGGTGCTCATGGTTCGTCCTTCCGGATCGATCGCGTCAGGCGGCGGGGCCGGGCCGGACGGCCGACGACGGCGTGGCGTAGCGGTTGGCCGGGTGCCGGTCCAGGCCGAGCAGCCCGCGCAGGGTGTCCGCCCCGTACGCGGTGCGGAAGAGGCCGCGCCGCTGGAGTTCGGGCACCAGCCCCCGCGTGATGGCGGGCAGGTCGTGGGCGATGACGGCCGGGTGGAGCCGGAAGCCCGACAGGCCCGCCGCCCGCCGTTCCTCCAGCAGGTCGGCCAGGGCGCCGGGACTCCCGACGAACACCTCGGCGTCGCCGCCGTACGGACCGCCCGCGAGCGCGTCGAGACGTGCCCGGCGGCCGGCCGCCGCGGGACCGTCCTCGTCCAGGAACACGATCAGTTCACCGAACAGGTGCAAGGGCTCGTCGCCGCGCCCTGCCGACTTGCGCGCCCGCCGCACTCCTTCCACGGCGGCCGCGGACTCCCCGAAGCCGTGCGCGGCCAGGTAAGCGATGTCCGCGGACCGGGCCACGAGACGGTAGGCGGCATCGGCGCCCGCGTCTCCCGGTGCCACGATCGCGCTCACCACGGGCTGGCCCTGCGGTGGGCGCGGGGTGATCGAGGGGCCCCGGACACGGAAGTGCCGCCCCTCGAAGTCGATGTGGTGCAGCTTGGCGCGGTCCACGAAGCGACCGGTGGCCACGTCACGGATCTCCGCGTCGTCCTCCCAGCTGTCCCACAGCCGCCGGACGACCTCCACGTGGTCGGCGGCCTCCTCGTACAGCTCCACCGCGGACAACGGCGTCGCGCGCCGGCCGAAGTGCCGCTCCTCGTGGGGCAGCCCCGACACCTGGACGTGCACACCCGCCCGGCCCCGGCTGACGTGGTCGAGGGTGGCGACGGCCTTGGAGACGTGGAACGGCTCGGTGTGGGTGGCCGTGACGGTCGGCACCAGGCCCAGGTGCCGCGTCAGCGGGGCGACGCGGGCCGCGGTCAGCACGGCGTCGAGCCGCCCGCGGACCCGGTCCGTACGCCCGTCCGGGCCGTCGGGCGCGGAGGATTGGAGCGCGAGCCCGTCCTCGAAGGTGACGAAGTCCAGCAGCCCGGCCTCGGCCTCGGCGACCGCCTCGGCCCAGTACCGGGCCGTGAAGAGGGCCTCCGGCCGCGCCCCCGGCTCGCGCCAGGCGGCGGGATGCCGGCCGGCGCCGTCGAGGGCGACGGCGAGGTGAAGGGGTCCGGAGGCGGTGGGAACGGAACGTGACGGGAATGCGGACACGTCGGCAAGCGCCTTCCTGATCGTCGTGCGGGAATGGAAGGTTCGGGGTCGCGAATTCGGCCCGTCGGCAGCTTCTCCCAAAACGCTACGACCGATGGAGGGCGCATGCAATTACCGCTTTGTGAAAAGAATTTGGCGGCGGTGTAACACTCCGTCCGGTCCGACCGCGAACGCCCGGAGCGACCCGCACGCCACGAACGCCCCGTGCGCTCTCAGGAGTTCGTCGTGGGAAGTCCGGGCGGGTTGACCTCCGAAGCGGGCACCGCCTCGTTCGACAGGTTCCACGTCGTGAGGAGCTGCGCGTACTGGCCGTTCTTGATGAGGTGGTTGATGGTCTCCGCCACCGGCGCGGCCAACCCGCTGTCCTTCTTCGCCGTCGCGGCGATCAGACCCTGGAGGGAATCGCCGGCCCCGGAGAACGAACCCGCGTTGCGCGTCGGGGCGTTGGTGCTCGCGGTCTGGGTGATGTGGTAGGAGATCGAGGGGTTCGGCCCGAAGTACAGATCGATCTTCTTGCCGCTCAGTGCCAGGTTCAGGCTGTTGGAGTCGGGAAAGTACTTGACCGTGAAGTCCTTGCCCTCGGAGCGGAGCTTGTTCTGCCACTCCAGCAGGATCTTCTCCTGGTTGGTGCCCGAGCTCACCGCCACGGTCTTGCCCGCGAGGTTGCGGTGGTCGCCGCCGAAGGTCCAGGTGTTCTCCTTCAACGCCTCGAAGGCCAGGTTGTCCTGCCGGTACGAGGCGAACTCGTACTTCTTCTTGCGTTCCTCGGTGACCGTGACGTTCGTGAAGGCCACGTCGACCTTCCCGCTGTCGATGCCGACGAAGAGGTTCTCCCAGGTGGAGTTCTTCACCACCGGCTTCAGCCCCAACGTCGAGGCGACCAGCCGGCCGAGGTCCGGTTCCGCGCCCGTGAACGTCTTCTGGTCGGTGCCGACGTAGGCGAGCGGGGGGAAGCCGGCGGGGAGGGCCCCGACCCCGATGACCAGCTCGCCGCGGTCGCGCACGGCCTGCGGAAGCCGCGCCCGCAGGGCCTCGACGACCGGTGCGGACAGTTCCGCCGGCTGGGCCGCGCCGTTGGCGACGGCGCCGATGGTGACCTTGCCCGGCGTCGCGCCGGTGGCCTCCGCCTCACCGCCGCACGCGGTGAGTCCACCGGCCAGGGCCGCGGTGACGGCGGCCGTGCCGAGACCGCGGACGAGTCTGCTGCGCAGGACGGAGTGGCGTCGCATGATGATCCTTTTCGCGTTCGAGTGTTCGAATGTTCGGTGGGGCGGAGGAGGGTCAGGAGGGTGGGCGTGAGTGGTGTCGGGAGCGGGAGCTCAGAGCACCTTGCTGAGGAACTCCCGGGTCCGCGGGTGCGCGGGCCGGTCCAGAACCCTTGCGGGCGGGCCCTGTTCGACGACGCGCCCCTCGTGGAGGAAGACGACCTCGTCGGCCACCTCGCGGGCGAACCCGATCTCGTGCGTCACGATCACGAGGGTCGTGCCGCCGGTGGCCAGGTCCTTGATGACCGACAGGACTTCGCCCACCAGCTCGGGGTCGAGCGCGGAGGTGGGTTCGTCGAAGAGGATGACGCCGGGCCGCAGGGCCAGGGCCCGGGCGATGGCGACCCGTTGCTGTTGCCCGCCGGACAGCTGCCGGGGGTAGGCGCCGGTCCGGTCCCCGAGCCCGACGCGCTCCAGGAGCTCGCGCGCCTGCGCCCGGGCCTGCGGCCGACGCAACCTGCCCGTGGCGACCGGGGCGGCGGCGACGTTGTCCAGCACGGTCAGGTGCGGGAAGAGGTTGAAGTTCTGGAACACGAAGCCGATCCGGCTGCGCTGCGCCAGGATCGCCCGCTTGCGCAGCTCCTTGAGCCGGCTCCCGTGTCGCTCCACCCCGATCAGCTCGCCACCGACGCTGACGTGCCCGGACTCGGGCTTCTCCAGGTGGTTCAGGACCCGCAGCAGGGTGGACTTGCCGGAGCCGGACCGGCCCAGCACCACGGTGACGGTGCCCGGGGCGATGGTCAGGTCCACCCCGTCCAGGACCCGTCGGCCGCCGAACGACTTGTGCACGCCGCGCACCTCGATCGCCGGGGGCCGTTCGGTGGGGTCGATGCCGCGGACGCTCATCGGTCCGTCTCCTTCCGCATGCGGGTCCTCAGCTCCGACAGGCCCGCGCGGGCCCGTTGGATGGGCGTGGGCGGGATGGTGCGCAACGCCCCTCGGGCGTAGTACCGCTCCACGTAGAACTGCACGACGGAGACCAGGCTGGTGAGGACGACGTACCAGACCGTCGCCACGAGCAGCAGCGGCACCACGTCCCCCGGGTAGGTGCTGGACAGGCTCTGCACCGAGCCGAACAGGTCGAGCAGCGACACGTAGAACACCAGCGAGGTGGCCTTGAGCAGACCGATCAGCTGGTTGACGTACGAGGGCACGATCGAGCGGAGGGCCTGCGGGAACACGATCCGGGCGAACTGGTAGCGCCCGGGCAGGCCCAGCGCCGCCGCAGCCTCGTGCTGGCCCTGATCGACGGAGAGGACTCCGGCCCGGACGATCTCCGCCGCGTACGCGGCTTCGCACAGGCTGAGGCCGACCACGGCGACGACGAGGTCGGTGGCGAGCCGCGACTCGTCGAAGGTGAAGAAGGCGGGCCCGAAGGGCACCCCGACGCTCAGGGTGGGATAGAGGGCGCTGAGGTTGTAGAGGAAGAGCAGGACGACGATCAGCGGCACCGACCGGAACAGCCAGATGTACGCCCAACTCACCGATCGCAGCACCGGATTGTCCGAGAGCCGACCGAGGGCGAGCAGGACGCCCCCGGCCAGGCCGAGGACCGCGCTGTACGCCGCCACCTGAAGGGTGATGAGCAGCCCGTCGAGGATGACGGGGCGCAGGAACCAGTAGGCGAAGCGGTCCCATTGGTAGAAGGGGTTGGCGACCAGCCCGTGCCCGGCCTGGGCGACCAGCACCAGGACGACGACGGCGGTGACCCACCGTCCGGGTCGACGCAGCGGGAGGACCCGCTCGGCCGGCTCCGCAGGACCGGAGGAGCCCGAGGGTGGTGCGGGGAGGAGCAGTGATTCGGTCAAGGACTCTCCAGCAGCTTCGACGGGCGAGAAATCGAAAAGCAGCCGTCATGCCGGACGGGAGAGGCCGCTGATGTCGCTATCTGCGGCGTAAGCTAGGCGGCCCCGAGAAGGGGTGTCAATGGCCTTGGATATCGGCCCGCGGGTAATGGTGTCGCAATTTCATCCGCCGTACACATAAAGCGTGTTGGTGAAATGAAACGGCCGTCCGATCGCATCGTTCGCGCCGGCCGCGCACCGGCGGTCGGCCGGAGCGGGCACCCGGCCCGCACGCATCAGCGGGCCGCGCGGGGGCACACGCGGGGACATGAGGAAACGCAAGCGGATCTCGTTGGAGGAAATCGGTGCGCGGCTCGGGCCGACGCTGCCCGCGTTCCAAGGAGCGGTGCTCGCCTCGGTCCTGCGCAACCGCGGGCCCGTCCCCAGGACCGGGCCGGCCGGCCGGAGGTCGGCATGATGTCCGGCTGGGTCCACGTGGCGGTGATGGCGGCGGCCCTCCTCGTCCTGGCCTTCAACCTGTCGAAGGGCCGCCGCTAGGCCCAGGGCCGTCCGGGCCGCCGTGCCGGAGCCTGGTCCGGTCGGGCGTTCCGGCCGATCAGGCGTCGAGGACGAGGTCCGTGGTCGGGACCGACTGGCAGGTCAGGACGTCGGTGTCGGGAAGGTCGTCGGACGGCGTGACCAGGTGTGCGGCGGTGCCCGCGAGGACGGTGCGGGCGCAGCTCTCGCACTGGCCGACGCGGCAGCCCGACGGCATGCTCACCCCGGCCGCCTCGCCGAGGCCGAGGAGAGGGCCGTCGCCCTTCTTCCAGCGGGCCGTGCGCCCGCTGCGGGCGAAGGTGACGGTGAACTCCGCGCCGTCGGGCAGGGAGACCGGCTGCCGGGCCGGCCTGAAGGTCTCGCTGAAGATCTCGAAGCGGGGTACCCCGCGGCGCCGGAGCCCCCCGGTGACGGAGGCGAGCATCGGGGTCGGTCCGCAGAGGTAGAAGCGGGCCCGCCGGTCCAGCAGGTCGGGGGCCACGTCGTCGGCGTCGACGAACCCCGTACGGTCGTGGTCGACGCCCATCACGTCGCCGGGCAGCGGGTGCGCGTAGTGGTCGATGACGGTGAGCTGCGGCAGTCGGGCTTCGAGCGCGCGGATCCTGTCGCGGAAGTGGTGGTCCCGGGAGTCCCGGCTGCCGTGGTGCAGGACCACCTCCCGCGCCGTGCCACCGGTCGCGGCCAGGGTTTCGAGGTAGCCGAGGAACGGCGTGATGCCGATGCCGCCCGCGATCAGCACCACCGGGTGGCGGGTGTCCACGGGTACGGCGAACACCCCCTGGGGGCTGGTCAGTTCCAGCCGGTCACCCGGCTCCAGCGCGTGGACCAACGGGGAGAGGGCGCCGCCCGGTACGTGGCGCACGGCCAGCCGGTAGGCGGTCCGCCCCGGTTCGAGCGCGGGTCCGATGAGGGAGTAACTGCGGGCCGGGCCGTTCCCGTCGGCCCGCACGGTCAGGTGCTGGCCGGGCCGGTGGTCGGGCAGCGGCCCGCCGTCGACGGGCTCCAGCCGCAGGCTCCGTACGCCCTCACCGGCTTCCCCGAGCCCGGTGACCGTGAACGAACGGGTGCCGGCCCAGGTGCCGTCGACCGGGGCGGGGCGGATCTCGCAGACCGCCGAGCGCAGCGGGACCGAACCGCTGAGCGGGTCGCTGACGCTGTGGTCGACCAGGCGGTTGAAGTTGTGCCCGGCGGGGTCCGTCGCGCAGCCGCCGGGCAGTGCCAGGTCGGTGGCCTCCTGCCACCATCCGTACTCGCCGACCACGACGCCCGGGTGGAGGGAGGCGTCGAAGCGGGCCCGCAGGCGGATGGAGCCGAGCCGGGTGGACAGCTCCACCCACTGGCCCTCCGCGATGCCGCGCGCGGCCGCCGTCCGCGGATGGAGGTCCACGGCCGGGTCGGGGGCGCGCCGCCGCAGGGAGCTGACGGAGCGGTGCTGGCTGTGCACGAAGTAGCCGTGCTTCGCGCAGGTCAGCACCAGCGGGAAGGACTCGTCCGGGGCCGCCGGCTCCCGGTGCTCGGGCACGGGCGGGTAACCGTGCTCCAGCAGCCGCTCGGAGTAGAACTCGACGCGCCGCGTCGGCGTTGCGAACCCGGTCACGACGCCGTCGTCCGCGCCGCCGCTCCCGACGGGAGAGGCGTACGTGCGAAAGCTCCGTTCCCGGGGGACTCGTACGCCGCCCGGCTGCTCCCGCAGGCCGGCCGCGGTCAGCCCCAGCGGCTCCAACTGCCAGTTCCAGGCGGCTTCGACGTCCCCGTCGAAGAAGTCCCCGCCCAGTCCGAGACGGCCCGCCAGCGCGAACACGACCTCCGTGTCGGACCGGGAGTCGCCCTGCGGCTCGACCAGCTTCGGCCGCAACTGCACCTGCTCCTGGGCCCGGTGGTCGATCTCGAAGCCGAAGCGCAGGGCCTCGTGCTCGTAGGCGCTGTTGACGGGCAGCACGATGTCGGCGCTCGCTCCGGTCGGGTTGTGGAACAGGTCCAGGTGGACCTGGAAGTCCAGGGAGCGCAGGGCGGCGGCCGTACGGTCGGAGTCGGGCTGGGAGACGACCAGGTTCGAACCGAAGCCGATCAGGGCGCGCACCCGGTACGGCCGACCCGTCTCGATCGCGGTGCACAGGTCGCCGGCGTTGACGTATCCGGAGGCGGGCGGCCCCAACGGGTGCTTGTCCAGGCCGAGCGCCTTGGCGCGCTGCGCCGGCTCGAACTGCGCGACGGACGTCGCCGGGCGGTACGGGGGCGGGGGAACGACGTGGTTGCCGCCGCGCGTGTCGTAGGAGCCGGTCAGGGCGTACAGCGTGGCCAGGGCGCGCTCGGTCTGGGAGGCGTTGGCGCTCTGCCCGACCCCCGTCCAGCCGTAGTACGCGACCGACCGCGCGGCGGCGATCCGCCCGGCCAGCGCCCGGATCCGCCGCTCGGGCACCCAGGTGGCCGCCGCGACCCGCCGCGGGGTCCACGGGGCGCAGGCCCGCGCGTAGTGCTCGAAGGCGGGGGCGCAGTCCACCGTGCCGGTCCGGGTGCGGACCCGGTGCGCGCCGCGCAGGGCGAAGCGCTCGGGCCGGACGGCGCCGCGCGCCGTGTCGTACGGCCGCGGGCACCCCTCGGCCCCGTCCCACACGACGAACGCCTCCCCGGTGACGCCGCCGTCCGGGAGGTCGGTCGCACGCAGGAAGCGGCCGGTGTCGGCCCGGACGAGCAGGGGCGCGTTCGTCCAGGCGCGGACGAACGCCTCGTCGTAGCCGCCCGTGGTGATGAGGAGGCGGGCCAGACCCAGGGCGAGCGCGGCGTCGCTTCCGGGGCGAACGCGCAGCCAGTGGTCGGCGCCGAGGGCGCTGGTGGAGCGGCGCGGGTCGATGACGGCCAGTTCCATGCCGCGGGCGTGGGCGGCGGAGAGCGCGGCGGACTGCGACAGCCAGGTCTTGGCCGGGTTGAAGCCCCACAACAGGACGAGGTCGGCGTGCGCGTAGTCGGGCGGAGGGAGCGGGGAGCCGAAGGTGAAGGCGTGCGCGAAGTCCTTGTGCCAGTTGCAGATCTCCGCGCTGTACACGGTGTTCGGGCTGCCGAACCGGCGCACGAACCGCTCGATCCACTCGGTGGCGTCCGAGACGGAGGTGCCCGACGGCGTCGCGACGCCGAACGCCACGGCCTCCGGCCCGTCCTCGGCCGCGATCGCGGAGACCCTCGCGGTGATCTCGTCCAGGGCCTCGTCCCAGGAGATGGCCTCCCAGCCGGGGTCCGGATCCGTCTTGGGCCGGGTGCGGCGCAGCGGCGTGGTGAGCCGGCCCGCGCCGTGCGCGATCTCGGGCGCCGAGCGCCCCTTGGGGCACATCGCCGATCCCGTCGGGTGGTCCGGATCCGGCCGGACCCCCGTGATCCGGCCGTCCTCGACGGTGAAGACCGCCCCGCACCGCGACTTGCACAGCGTGCAGAACCCGCGCTTCTCCTCGACCCTCGCCATGATCCGGTACCTCCGAACGGGGACGGCGGTCCTGTGGGCCCGTCCCTTCCATGGGACACCCGCCCGTCCGCCCTTTCCAGCGGCCGAAGGCCCTCGCCCCGCGGGTCCTACGGCCCGGTCGGGGCCGCCGGGCCCGCGGTCGTCGTCAGCTCCCGCCGACGAAGTCCCAGGCCTCGATGTCCCGGTAGTGGATCGGTCCCGGGCCGCGGCCGATGTTGCTGCCGACCAGGTGCAGGCGCGCGGCGGGCCAGGCGCGGCCGGTGAAGCCGGCGAGTGCTGCGGCGGCCTCCACCGCGAAGGAGGACTGGGTCCGGCGGGCGCGGGCCAATGTCAGGTGCGGGCGCAGCGGCCGGTCCTCGAAGGGGATCCCGCACTCCTTGACCACGGCCCGCACCTCGCTCGCGAGCAGGTGCAGGCCTTCGAGGTCCCCGTCGATCCCGCTCCACAGCACCCGGTCGTCGAAGTGGCCGGCGCCGCGCAGCGCCAGCCGTACGGGGGCTCGCCGCGCGGCGAGCTCCGCGAGCGGCGGGCGCAGCAGGGGGACGGTGGAGACCGGGAGCTCCCCGAGGAACGCGAGGGTGACGTGCCAGTCCTCGATGCGGTTCCAGCGCACGCGCGGGTACGCCTCGTAGGCGGGCCGCAGTGCCCGCGCGAGCGCGTCCTTCGCGTCGTCGGGCGGGGCGAGCGCGATGAATATCCGAACGGTGGCGGGCTGGGTCTGTGCGTTCACATTGCACTTCGTACCGTGCGAGGGCCCGCCGCGTCATCTTCGGCCCCGTACCGGGCGCCGGGCGCCGACCGCCGGCACCCGCTCATCCGGCATCCTTGCGGGCGCGGAAGGCAGCGGCCTTCGTACGGTTCTGGCAGGCGGTCGAACAGAACTGACGGGTGCCGTTGCGGGAGGTGTCGACGTACACGCGGTCGCAGCGGTCGGCCCGGCACACGCCGAGCCGCCCGGCCAGGCCGCCGCCCACGGCCAGCGCGAGCGCGGTGGCGCAACTGGCGCTGCTCCCGGCCGCGAACGAGTCGCCGGCGCCGTGGAAGTGCACCTGCCAGGGTTCGTCCTCGCCCCGATCCAGCCGGGGCCGGGCGCCGGTGTCGCGCAGGAGGGCGTTCACGGTCGCGGCCGCGTCGTCCAGTCGGTCGTCCTGTACGGCGCGGAAGACCTCCCGCATCCTGGTCGCCGCGCCGAGGAGGTACTGCGCCTGCGCGTCATCGATGTCGCGGGGCAGGGACGCGGCGGTGTGGGACACCGCCGCGTCGACGGCGCCGGGCAGCGCCTCCCCGCGGGGCGCGGCGTAGGGGCGGCCGTGCGCCTCCCCGTCGGTCAACGTGTTCACGAGCGATACGGCCTGCTCCAGCAGAACGCCGACGTGACTGTCGAACATCACTTGACCAGTCACTCCTTCCGTGGCTAGCGTGGGTGACTGACAATAATCGATTCGACAGTCACGTGAGGGGTGGTCGTGCTGCCGCGGACCGTATGGCTGCTGGTGGGAGCCCGGGCGATCAACCGGCTCGGCGCCTTCTCCCTGCCCTTCCTGACCGTCCTGATCAGCACCGAATTCGGCGCGAGCACCACGACGGCCGGCGTGCTCTCGGCCGCCTTCGGCCTCGCGACGATCCCCTCCCGGCTCGCCGGCGGCCGCCTCGCGGTCCGGCTCGGACGCCGCCGCACCATGGTGCTCGGGCTCGCCGGATGCGCCCTCGCCCAACTGGGCATCGCCGCCGCCCCTTCACTCGCCGCGGTGGCGCTGTTCGCGGTCCTGCTGGGACTGGCCTTCGAACTGTACGAGCCGCCCAGCCAGGGGATGATCGCCGACGCGGTCGGCCCCGCCGACCGGGTGCGCGCGTACGGCCTGCTCAACACCGCGCTCGCCATCGGCGGGACGGGAGCCGGCCTGATCGCGGCGGGCCTCGGCCGGTGGGACCTGCGCCTGCTGTTCGTCGTCGATGCGCTGACCTGCCTCGTCTGCGCCCTGGTGCTCCAACTGGTCCTGCCCGCCGACCACCTCCGACCGAAGGCGCCGGTCGCCCCGGGCCGCCACCGGGACGGTGCGAGTCCTTGGCGGGACCGGGCGCTGTGCGCCATGTTCGGGGCCGGCACCGTCTTCGCCCTCGTCACCATGCAGATCATGATCGCGCTGCCGCTCAGCCTGGACCGACGGGGCCTGGAACCCGCCGACGCCGGGCTGCTGTTCACCGCCTCGGCCGTGACCGTCGTGGCGGCGCAGCCCGCCCTGCGGCTGCGCCGCCTCGCCGGCCTCCCCGACTCCGCGGCCCTGGCCCTGGGCTACGTCCTGATGGCGGTCGGCCTGGCCGGGTACGCCGTCGCGCACACGCTCCCCGCGTTCACCGCCGCCACCGTGCTGTGGAGCCTGGGCGACGTGCTCCTGCTGGGCCGGGCCCTGGGCGTGGTGGCGGAACTGGCCCCGCCCGGCGCCGTCGACCGCTACCTCGCCGCGTACGGCGTCAGCTGGGGCATCGCCACGGTCGCGGCCCCGGTCACCTCCACCCAGGCGCTCGAACACGCCGGAGTGACCCTGCTGTGGGCCGCCACCGCGGTCCTCTGCCTCGCCCTCGCGGCCGCCCAACTGGTGATCGTCGACCCCCTCATCGGACGTACGCGGCTTTCACGGGCGGCCCGCCCCGATCACCATCCGCAGGCCGCGCGGCCGGTCAGTCCGACGTGAACAGTTCCTGCCGCACGCCGTCCAGAACGAACCCGTTGTCGAAGCGCACGCGGACCGTGACGAGGGGCCCGCGCCGCTGATGGGCGATCCACTCGGGCTCCAGGTCGGCGATCTGCTCCTCCAGTCGCCGCTTGCTCTCCGTGGGCATGTCGCGCCCGAAGGAGTCGAGGAGCGAGGTGAGGCGCCGGTACTCGCGCACGCCCGCGCCCTCGTCCAGGTGCTCGACCACCTCCTCGACGGTGCCCTCGGTCCCCGCCGCGAGCAGCAGGGACCCGGCGAAGGCGCCCGGCGGCGTCGGGGAGTCGTCCGTCGGCGCGAGCGAATCGATCAGCGTCGTGTCGTCCGCCAGTCGTACCCGCCGGCCTTCTGTCAGGGTCATCGCTTCTTCATCCCTCGGATCGGTACGGGCCGGCCGCCCGCGCCCCGGCTGCCAGTATCCCCGCAGGTCCGCCCCCGGCCGCGCCCCGGGTCGACGCCTGCTCACGCCGGGGCCGGGCGCGATGGCGCGTCATGGCGACGCCCACCAGGACGACCGCCATGCCGACCGCGACCCGCGGGCCCACGTCCTCGCCGAGGACGACCGCTCCCAGGACCACGGACACCACCGGCAGTAGGTAGCCCACCGTCGCCGCGTTGGTCGCGCCCTCGTCCGCGATGATCCTGTACGTCAGGTAGAAGGTGAGACCCGTGGCGAAGAGCCCGAGCACGACGACGGCGACGAGGGCCCGCGGTTCGGGCCGCACGGGCGTGAGGCCGCCGAAGGGCAGGGCCAAGGCGGTGAGCGCCGTCGCCGCGATCAGCTGGGACGCGGCGAGCGAAAGGGTGGGGATGCCGCGCCCCACCAGGTGCCGCCCCATGTGGACGAACGCGACCGCGTAGCTCGCGGCGGCCCCCACGATCGCGAGCGCGCCCCAGCCCAGGAGGGCGGACCGCTCCCACGGCGCGAAGATCAGCGCCGTTCCCGCGAATCCGGCCAGCAGGCCGACCACGCGAACCGCGTGCAGGGGCCGTTCGCCACCGAGGACCACGCCGAGCAGCAGCGACCACAGGGGAGTCGTCGCGTTCAGCACCCCGGCCGCCCCGGAGTCGATCGTCTGCTGGCCGATGCCGAACAGGACGAAGGGCAGGGCGTTGCAGAAGAAGGCGGCCACCAGGAGGCGGCCCCAGACGGCCCGTTCCCTGGGCAGGCGCAGCCCCTTCGCGCGGCACAGGGCCAACAGCAGGGCCGCGCCGAGCGCGCAGCGGACCATGGTGACCTGGACCGGTGTGAAGGCGTCCAGGGCGAGTTCGATCCACAGGAAGGTCGAGCCCCACAACAGCGAGAGCACGGCCACCCGTACGGCACTGGTCATCCTTCTGTCTCCCCTCGGCCGGTCGTTTCTCCTCAGAACGGTGCCGCAATCGATTCGATAGGACAAGCAAAGGATCATGCACCTACCGTTAACCTGTGCTACATGCTTGATGTGCGACGGATGCAGGTCCTCAGGGCGGTCATCACCAGTGGTTCGGTCACGGCCGCGGCCGGCCACCTCGGCTACACCCCCTCCGCGGTGAGCCAACAGGTGGCCGCCCTGGAGAAGCAGGCCGGGACCGCGCTGCTGGAACGGGTCGGTCGCGGCGTGCGGCCCACGGCGGCCGGCCGGCTGCTCGCCGAACATGCGGAGATCATCGGTCGGGACCTCGCGGCGGCGGAGGCGGCCCTGGCCGACCTGCGGGCGGGGCACACCGGACGGCTGGCCGTCCGCTACTTCGCTTCCGCCGGCGCCGCGCTGGTGGCACCCGCCCTGGTCGGCCTGCGCCGCACCCATCCCCGGGTCCCGATCGACCTCAGGCTGGCCGACCCGGCCGCCCCGCTCCACGAGGTGGAACAGGGGCGGGCGGACCTCGCGCTCGCCGTGGGGCCGGACCCCCGCCCCCACGAAGGCGTGCGCCTGGTCCACCTGCACGACGACCCGTACGACGTGATCCTGCCCGCGCACCATCCCCTCGCCGAGCGGGAGGAGGTCGACCTCATCGACCTCGCCGGAGAACCGTGGGTCGGCAGCGAACCGCCCGGCCCCTGCCTGGACGCCGTGCTCACCGCGTGCGCGGCGGCCGGCTTCAGCCCCGGCTTCGCCGTCGAGAGCGAGGACTACGCCACCGCGCAGGGCTTCGTCGCGGCCGGCCTGGGCATCGCCCTCATGCCGCGGATGGCACTGGGCGGCGCCCATCCGGGAGTGCTCGTGCGCCCGGTGCGCAACCCGCGGCCGGTGCGGAGGATCCACGTGGCCGTCCGTGAGGTCTCGCTCGCCCGGCCCGCCGTGCGCGACCTCCTCGACGCCCTGCGGGAGGCGGTGGGCTGACCCCGGCCCGCCGGGTCGGGCGCACGGGTCTGGACGGGGGAACGGCCG
Organism: Streptomyces sp. NPDC001568; assembly: GCF_042893755.1. Classification (NCBI taxonomy): domain Bacteria; kingdom Bacillati; phylum Actinomycetota; class Actinomycetes; order Kitasatosporales; family Streptomycetaceae; genus Streptomyces; species Streptomyces sp. NPDC001568. The sequence continues at coordinate 284,285 of NZ_JBIAVF010000005.1, forward strand.
GAGCCGGGCGGGCCGCGCGCGGTGTCGTGCCGGGGACCGGCGCCGGGTGCGGTGAGGATCGGCGCATGGGCTTCGTACTGCCGGTCCTCTTCGCGCTGTTCGCGGCGCTCAGCAACGCCCTCGCGACCGTGCTCCAGCGGCGCGCCGCGCTCACCGTGCCGCAGAGCGACGGCTTCCGCTTCGGGCTGGTCCTGGACCTGCTCAAGCGGCCGGTGTGGATCGGCGGGATCCTGGCCGTCATCGCCGCCGGCGTCGGACAGGCCGTCGCGCTGGCGACGGGCGCGCTGGCCCTCGTGCAACCCCTGTTCGTACTGGAGCTGCCGCTCGCGCTGCTGATCGGCTCGCTGGTGACGCGGAACCGGCTGCCGGGGACGGTGTGGCTCGCCGTCGCCGGTGTGGTCGCCGGACTCGGGGTCGTGCTGGTGGCCGCCTCACCGGCGGGCAACCGCACGCACGTCCCGACCGACCGTTGGCTGTTGGCCCTGGCCGCGTGCGCGGCGGCCGTGGCCGCGCTGGCCGTGACCGGGCTGCGCAGGCCGCCCGGTCGGATGCGGGCCGGCTGTCTCGGCGCGGCCACCGCCGTCTGCTACGCGCTCACCGCGGCCCTCATGAAATCGTCCATGCACCTGCTCGACGAGGGCGGCCTCGGCGGCTTCCTGACCGCCTGGCAGACGTACGCCTTCGCCGCCTGCGGCATCTGCGCCCTGCTGCTCCTCGAGCACGCCATGCAGGGCGGCCCGCTCGTCGCCTCGCAGCCCGCGCTGACCCTCGGCGACGCGGGCGTCAGCGTCGCGCTGGGGGTGCTGCTGTACGAGGAACACCTACGGGCCCACTGGTGGCTGCTGCCCCAGGTGCTGGGCCTGGCCCTGATCTGCGTCGGCGTGTTCGCCCTGTCCCGGGCCGGCGCGGAGGTCGAGGAGGGCGGTCCCTGAGCCGTCCCTGTCGCAGGGGCCCGGCAACTGGTATCTTGAACGTGTTCAATACCGGCTCGCCGGGACGATGGACCGCCGCCGGGCCGGACCCGCGAAGTGAGGAACGCGCCCATGACAACAGGCCGCCGATCCCCCGTCAGCCCGCCGCGCCGTCCCACCGGTCGCGACGGCTCCGCGGTCCCCGGCCACGAGCCGACGGCCGCCCCGGTCACCCCCGATGCCCCGGCCGCCATTCGCCGGCCCCTGTTCACCCAGCAGTGGCTCGACCTCACGTTCATCCACTGGGCCGTCGCGCCGGAGGCCGTCGCCGCACTCCTGCCGAAGGGCGCCGTCCCCGACCTCCATGACGGGCTCACCCACGTCGGCCTCGTCGCCTTCCGGATGCACAAGGTCGGGCTGCTCGGGCTGCCCGGGATCCCGTACTTCGGCTCCTTCCCCGAAACCAACGTACGGCTGTACTCCCGCGACGCGCAGGGGCGGCGCGGGGTCGTCTTCCGTTCGATGGACGCGTCCCGACTGGTCCCCGTCATGGCGGGCCGGCTCGGGTTCCGGTTGCCGTACGTGTGGTCGCGGATGGACCTGCGGACCGAGGGGGACACCGTCCGCTACACGAGCTCCCGCCGCCGACCCGGCCCGCGCGGGGCGTTCAGCCGGATCACCGTGCGCACCGGCGAGCGCATCGCGGAACCGACCGCGCTGGAGCACTTCCTCACCGCCCGGTGGGGCATGCACAACGCCTTCCCGGGCGGCGCCGCGTACCTGTCCAACGACCACCCCCGCTGGCCCCTGTTCCGCGCCGAGTTGGTCACCTGCGAGGAGAACCTGATCGCGGCGGCGGGCATCCCGACCCCCGAGGCCGCCCCGGTCAGCGTCCTGTACTCACCCGGCGTCCCGGTGCGCCTCGGTCGGCCCGCCCGCACGTCCTGACCTCACCGCCCCCAGATCTTCCGGTACGCCTCGCGGTAGCCCGGCGGATCCCAGGACGCGGCGCCGCGGCTGTTGTCGGCCGTGGAGATGTGGACGGGGGCGACGTACCCGCTCGGCGGCCCACCGGCGAAGGCGCGGTTGAACTCGTCGACGATCTGCCAACCCTGCTGGGACAACGGCTCGGGCACGGTGGCCGCCTGGAACTGCCCGCTGTTGATGCGTTGGAACGCCGACGGATCGCCGTCCCCCGCACCGATGTTGAACGGCGGCCCGGAGCCCGGCCTGCCGGCGGCGCGGAAGGCCGGAGCCGCGTCGTCGAAGTAGAGGTCGTTGATCGCGACGGAGTACGTCCACCGGTCCCGGAAGCGCGACAGCAGGGAGGACACCTCCTGGGGGGTGCGGCTGCTCGCGTCCGGGATCGGAATGTTCTCGTACGACAGCAGCTCCACACCGGAGCAGGTCGCCAGTTCCCGCTTGATCAGCTCGGACTTGTTGCGGGCGAACGGGATGGAGTCGTCGGTGAACAGGACGACCCCGGCGTTCCCGCCCGCCCCGGCGATCACCCAGTCCGCGCTGATCCTCGCGACGTCCTCCACCTTCGTGGTGACGTTCGTCAGCAGACCGGCCTCCTTGCTCGGCCCGGGCGTGCCCACCGCGTGCCAGCCCACGAGCGGGATGCCCGCCGCCCGCGCCCGCGCCACCTGCTGGGAGGTCAGCTCCGGGTCGAAGCCGCCGATGACGATGCCCGACGGCCTCAGGGTGACGGCTTGGCTGAGCGCCGCCTGGATGCCGGCCGGAGTGCCCTCCCCGTCGATCACCCGTACCCGCCAGCCGATGGTCCGCGCGGCGTCCTGGAGGCCCTTCGCGACGCCCGCGACACCGGGATTGGTCATGGTCTGCGCGACGTAGACGATGCTCCGGTCGGGAACCGCCGCGGGCCCGCTGGTGGGCCCGGTCCAGGAGCCGTCGGTGTTCTCGGCCTGCCGGACGGCCTCCCGCGCCCGTGCGAGGCTCGCGGGGCAGCCGTCCTTCGGTGGCGCGGTGCCGGCGCCGGTCGACGGTCCGCCGCTCCCGCAGCCGGCCACGAGGACGACGGCCGCCGTCAGCAGGGCCGCGGTCGCGGCTGCGGTCATGCGGTTCGGATGCACGGTGCTCCTGACACGTGTGTGCGTTCGAGGGGGAATCAGGGCCGGCGACCGTCCGCCGGCGGTACGCCCCCCGGCCCGGCGGCGACCGGCCGACCGGCCACGGAGGTACGAGGACGCAGCCGCCGGCGGGCCGACCAACCGGCCAGACCGACGGCGATGAGCAGGGTCGCCCCGTTGAACAACGGTGTGGCCCAGAACTGGGCGCCGAGCTGGCCGATCCCGGCGAGGCCGATGGCGAGGACCGCGACGGCGACGACGGTGCCCAGCGCGTTGGCCCGCCCCGGCCTGATCGTGGTGGACCCCAGAAGGGCGCCGACGAACGCCGGCAGCAGGTAGTCCAGCCCGACGCTCGGATTGCCGGTCTGCTGCTGCGCGGCGAGGAGGACTCCGGCGAACCCGACGACCAGACCCGAGGCGGCGAACGCGTACACGCAGTAGCGGCGCGTCGGGATGCCGATGATGTCCGCGGCGCGCGGGTTGGACCCGATGACGTACAGGTACCGGCCGGCCGGCAGCCGGTCCAGCACCAGCCACAGGGCGGCCGCGACGGCCAGCACGTAGAACGCGGGCAACGGCAACCCGAGGAACCGGGAGTCGTACAGGCCCGTGAAGGCGCCGGGCAGGCCGTCGGGGCCGGGAACGATCCGCGCCCCGTCGGTGATCCAACCGGTGACGGCGTACATCATGCTGCCGGTGCCCAGGGTCGCGATGAAGGAGTCGATCCGCCCGAACTCGACGACGACACCGTTGAGGACGCCGACCAGCCCGCCCCCGCACACCACCACCAGGCAGGCCAGGGGCCAGGGCCAGCCCTCGGTGACGACGAGGTCCATCACCATGACGTGGGCCAACCCGAGGCCGTAACCGATGGACAGGTCGAACTTGCCCGCCGCGATGGGGATCGTCGCACCCAGCGCCATGACGGCGGGGATCGCCTGGTTGGAGAGGATCGAGGAGATGTTGTCCCGGGTGGGGAACGTCTCCGGCAGGGCGACGGAGAAGACCACGAACAGCAGGACGGCGAGGCCCAGGAGGCCGTAGCCGCCGATGAAGTGCCCGCGCAGCCGCGCGGGCAGGGATCGGGGCGGGAGGAAGGGGGTCATCGGCTCGTCGCAGCTCCGGTGATGGGGGGCATGGCGGAGGCGGTCCGGGTGAGTTCGGCGACGGTGAGGGCCGCGCCCGTCAACTCCGCGGCCACGCTCCCGCGAACGAACACCAGCGCGCGGTGGCACACGCCCGCCACCTCCTCGAAGTCGGTGGAGATGAGCAGCACCGCCAGACCGTCGGCCAGAGCGTCGTCGAGGAGGCGGTACAGCGCGGACTTGGCGCCGACGTCCACACCGGCCGTCGGCTCCTCCAGGACCAGCAGGCGCAGGTCCCCCCGGAGCCGGCGGCCGACCATGACCTTCTGCTGGTTGCCGCCGGACAGGGTGGCGATCGGCACCTCGCCGTCCCGGGGCCGCACCGAGAAGCGGTCGATGAGCGCTGCGGCCTCCGCGCGCTCGCGCCGCGGGCCCAGCCACCTCAGTGCCCCCGCGCCCGCCGACCGGGGGTTGGCGAGGAAGTTCTCCCGGACGGTCAGTTCGGCCGCGCAGCCCTCCTCCTGACGGTTGCCCGGCACGAAGCCCACGCCGGCGCGGAGCGCGGCGGACACCGTGGCGGGGCGGTACGGACTTCCGTCGAGCAGCGCCCGCCCGCCGAGGACCGGCCGTACGCCGGCCAGGGCGCGGCCCAGGTCCGTGTGGCCGGCTCCGGTCAGGCCCACCATCCCGAGGATCTCGCCGGCCCGCAGCTCCAGGCGGACGTTCTCGGCGTACTCGGTCGTCAGGTCTTCGAGGCGCAGGAGCGGCTGTCCGGCGGCCGGCTCGGTGGTGGGCCGGTGCGGGGCGGACGCGCGACCCACGATGGCGTGCACCAGTCGGGCGGGGCTGTGGCCGGCCAGGGGACCCCGGTCGACGAGGAGCCCGTCGCGCAGGACGGCGAAGCTGTCGGCGACCCGGTACACCTCGTCGAGCCGGTGGCTGACGTAGAGGATGCCGTGCCCCCGGTCGCGCAGGGCGTGCAGGACGTCGAAGAGGCGGGCGCAGTCCGCGGCGGGGAGGGTGGCGGTCGGCTCGTCGAGGACGAGGAGCTCGGCGCTCGATGCCAGGGCGCGCGCGATGGCGACCAGCGAGCGTTCGGCGGGGGCGAGGTCGGCGATCCGGGCGTCGGCGTCCAAGTGCCCGGCGACGGTCCGCAGCGCCTCGGCGCAGCGCTCGCGGGTGCGTCGCCAGGAGATCAGGCCGTACCGGCGCGGGTAGCCGGTGCCCAGGGCGATGTTCTCGGCCACCGTCATCCAGTCGACGAGCCCCAGGTCCTGGTGGATGAACGACATGCTCCGGGTCGCGGCGTGCGAGCCGAGCGGATGCCCCGCCACCGTCACCTCGCCCTCGTCGGCGTGGTGGACGCCGGCGAGCACCTTGATCAGGGTCGACTTCCCCGCGCCGTTGGGACCGAGCAGGGCCAGGACGCTGCCCCGACGGACATCGAGATCGACCGCCTCCAACGCGCGGGTGCCGCCGAACCGCTTGCCGAGACCGCGTACCCGGACGAGGGGCTCCCCGCCGGAGCGGTGGGGCGGCCCCGTCGAGGTGTCGGGAGCGTCATGCACAGACTTCTCCGGGGGTCGGCCTCCGAGTTCTTCCCGACTGCATGCGGGATTCTACGGGGAGCAAGTGCCGCATTCCCGGCACAACGTCCCGTTCCGCTACCTCAATGGGCGAACGGCCGACGGGTGGATCCCCGCTCGGCGGGTTCCCGGGCCCGCGCCGCGCCGGGCGGCCGGTCACGCCGCGTCCAGGGTGCACTCCGCCCAGATGACCTTGCCCCCGGGGGTGTAGCGGGTGCCCCAGGCCTGGGCGAGTTGGGCGACGAGGAACAGGCCGCGGCCGCCCTCGTCGGTGCTGGCCGCGTGCCGCATGCGGGGGGCGGTGCTGCTGGCGTCGTGCACCTCGCAGATCAGCGTCCGGTCGTGGATCAGCCGGACCCGGATGGGCGCGGCGCCGTAGCGGACGGCGTTCGTGACGAGCTCGCTGAGCAGCAGCTCCGCGGCGAACGAGCACTCGTCCATGCCCCATTCGCCCAGCCGGGCCATGGCATCGGCCCGGACGCGGGAGACGAGCGCCGGATCGGCGGTCAGGTCCCAACTCGCGATCCGGTCGGCGGGCAGGGCGTTGGTGCGGGCGACGAGCAGGGCGATGTCGTCCCCGGGATGTTCGGGCGCCACCGCGTCCAGGACGGCCCGGCAGGTGTCCTCGGGGCTCCGGTCCGGGTGTGCCAGCACGCGCCGGAGTTCGGCCAGGGCCGTGTCGATGTCGCGGTGCCGGTCCGCGATCAGCCCGTCGGTGTAGAGGACCAACTGGCTGTGTTCGGGGAGGCGGATCTCGACCGATTCGAAGGGCAGGCCGCCGAGCCCGAGCGGGGGACCGGCCGGCAGGTCGACGAGCGTCACGGTGCCGTCGGGGCGTACCAGCGCGGGCGGCGGGTGCCCGGCGCGGGCCATCGTGCACAGCTGGGAGGTGGGGTCGTAGATCGCGTACAGGAAGGTGGCGCCGACGATGCCCGGGCTGCCCGGGTCGGGGTGGTCGCCACCTTCCTCGCGGTCCAGGCGCACCATGAGGTTGTCGAGGTGGGTGAGGAGCTCGTCGGGGGCGAGTTCCAGTTCGGCGAAGTTGCGCGCGGCCGTGCGCAGCCGGCCCATGGTGGCGGCTGCGTGCAGGCCGTGGCCGACGACGTCGCCGACGAGGAGGGCCACGCGGGTGCCCGAGAGCGGGATGACGTCGAACCAGTCGCCGCCCACCCCGGACTCGGCGGGCAGGTAGCGGTGGGCGACCTCGACGGCGTTCTGCTCCGGGAGGCCGCGGGGGAGCAGGCTGTGTTGCAGGGACAGGGCGAGGGTGTGCTCGCGGGTGTAGCGGCGGGCGTTGTCGATGCACAGGGCGGCGCGGGCCGCGAGTTCCTGCGCCAGGGAGCGGTCGTCGTCCCCGAAGGGAGCCGGGTCCTGCGAGCGGTAGAACCCGACGATGCCGAGGAGGACGCCGCGGGCCAGCAGGGGCACCGTGATGAGGGAGTGGATGTTGCGGGCGAGGAGCCGATCGGCGTGCTCGGGATCCTGGGCGATCCACCCGAACGCGGCCTTCAGGTCGGGCTCCAGCACCGGCCGGCCGGTCGCCAGGCACCTCATGTGCGGGGTGGTCGCGCGCAGCACGACCCGTGTGCCGACCGGGTAGAAGGGGCAGTCCTCATGGACGCCGTGGACCACCGTGCGGTGCATCTCGGTGGTCGGACGGGGGGACTCCTCGCCGCGCAGGACGGCCTCGGGCAGGTCGATGGTCACGAAGTCGGCCAGCCGCGGCACCGCCGTTTCGGCGAGTTCCCACGCGGTGCGGGTCACGTCCAGGGTGGTGCCGATGCGGTTGCTGGCCTCGGCCAGCAGCTCCAGGCGCCGCCGTGCCGCGACGGCGTACTTGCCCACCTCCGGCTCGCCCACCAGGACGAGCCCCCGGACCCGCCCGTCGACCGGGTCCGCGGAGGGCGCGGCGGCGGCCGGTGCCGGGTCCGGACCCGGGTGCGGACCACCCGGGGTCCGGGGGAAGGCCCCGGCCGTCGGGGCGCCGGGAGCGGGGGCGTGCCGGTCCGTGTCCTCGGGCAGCAGCGCCTCGACGACGAGTCCCTCGACGCCGGACGAGCTCGTCACCGAGCGGCTCACGAGCGTCACCAGCCGGCCGCGGGACAGGGGCACGTCGGAAGCGGCCAGCCGGGCCGAGGACATCAGCTCGGTGGCCTTTTCCTTGAGGATCAGCTGGTCGGCCTGGTCGAGGTCGCTCTGGAGCAGGTCGTCCATGGTGACCGGGTGCCCGTCCAGGGCGCCGACGCCGGTCCGGGCGTGGCTCCCCGCGTCGAGGTAGGCCTGCAACAGGCCGCGCTCCCGGGCCGAGCTCTGCTCCATCAGGCGCCGCTCGACGGCCTCGGCCGCCCGGCGCACCAGCGGGACCAGGGCCGGATCGGCGTCGGTGTACGGGTAGCCGAGGCACAGGACGCCCTCGATGCGCCCGCTGAGCTGGTCGCGTACGGGGATGGCGGTGCAGGCCGCCGACTGGGACCGCTCGGCGAAGTGCTCGGCGCCGTAGACCTGGACGAGCCTGCGCTCCGCGAGGGTGAGCCCGATTCCGTTGGTGCCGGCGACCCGCTCGGCGAACACGAAGCCGGGAACGACCTGGATCGGGGCGAGGTGCCGGAGCATGGCCGCGTCGCCGAAGCGGCGTTCCAGCACCGTGCCGTGCGCGTCGGCGAGGCAGATGTTCATCCGGCTGCCCGTGAAGATCGACTCCAGCCGGTCGAGCACCGGACCGGCCGCGCGGACGAGGGGCCCCTCCAGGTCGAAGTCCTCGGTGAAGGGAAGCTCGGACTGGTCCGGCGACAGGCCCAGCAGCCGGCAGCGCTGCCACGAACTGAGGATCGGGCTGCGTACGCTCCCCCCGACCGTCTCGCCGTGCAGGAACTGCTCACGGGAGTGCACGGGGCCGATGCGGTCCTCCACGACCCCCATCTGCACCACTCCCCTCACCGGAGCCCGCTCGATCACCCGATTTGAGTATATTCCTCATGCTATGAACGGGGTGAGGGCGGTGGGCAGCCGTCGTCCGGGCTCGCGAGGGACCGGGGCGTTACAGGACGCCGACCGGATTGACCGGTGAGCCGGTTCCGCCGGGTACGTTCAGTGGCGTCACGACCAGCATGAACGCGTGCCGGCCCGCCCCGGCGCAGGCCGCGGACAGCGCTTCGAGGTCCAGGTTGTCCAGCAGGGGCACGCCCATGGCCGTGATGGCGAGGGTGTGGACGGGGGAGTGCAGACCCTCGACCGGCGACGGCCGTACGTCGTTGTCCCCGTCCGAGCCGATCAGCGCGACGGCCCGCTCCGCCAGCAGCGGCAAAGCGTCCACGTGCCAGCCCGCGCTCGCCGCCCCCGTGTCCCAGGGGCCGGTGTCCCGGCGGCGGCGGAACCGGCCGGTGCGCAGCAGCACGGCGTCGCCCTCCACGACCCGGACGTCAAGGGCCTCCTCCGCGGCGAGCACGTCCCGCCCGCGCACCGCCCGCCCCGGCTCCAGCCAGTCGACGCCGAGGACGGCGGGCAGGTCGAGCAGGACGCCCCGGGTGACGAGCGGTCCCAGCGCCGCCACGGCTCCGAAGCGGGCGCCGCCCGCGCCGATGGCCTGCCGCGCGACGCGACCGTCGTACAGCTGCCCGCGGTAGGCGATGTGCGACAGCGCGTCGAGGTGGCTCACGGACTTGGCGTGGTAGTCGGCGCCGAGGAAATCCTTGTAGGCGGCCGGTTCCGGCTCCTCGACGTCGCCGAGGTCGGACATGTAGTGCAGCGCGGGCTTCGTGTTGTCCGGTCCGGGGCGGGTGTCCCAGGGCCGGCCCAGCGGGACGACCGTCCCGTCCCGGACCAGGGCCGCGGCCCTGCCCACGTGGGCCGCCGTCACCCGGTTCCAGGCGCCCCGGTCGGCCGCCGACCAGCGGCCCCAGGTACGGACCGAGTCGAACAGCGCGTCGAACTCGTCGCGGGAGACGGCGACGGCTTCGCCGGTACCGGACGGCCGTGGCCCGGGGGCGCCGGCGGGTTCGCTGCTCATCGGGGCTGGGTGCTCCACGGCTCGTACGGAGGGTGACGGGGACGGCCGGCTCGGGCGACGCCGACCGGTTTCACCGAGGGCGTTGAGGACCCCCGGCGTCCCGGCCGGCCGTCGACCGGCCCGCCGGGACCACCGGCGGGGCTCAGGCCAGGTCGAACCGGTCGAGGGTCATGACCTTGTCCCACGCGGCCACGAAGTCGCGTACGAACGTCTCCCGGGCGTCCTCGCACGCGTAGACCTCGGCGAGGGCCCGCAGTTGGGAGTGCGAACCGAAGACGAGGTCGACGGCGGTCGCGGTCCACTTGACCGCGCCCGTCGCCCGGTCCCGGCCCTCGAAGACGTTCTCCGCCGACTCGGACGCCTTCCACTGCGTGCCCATGTCGAGCAGATTGACGAAGAAGTCGTTGGTCAGCGCCCCGGGCCGGTCCGTCAGGACGCCGTGCGTGCCTCCCTTGAAGCCGGTGTTCAGCGCCCGCATGCCACCGATCAGCACCGTCATCTCGGGAGCCGTGAGGGTCAGCATGTTGGCCCGGTCCAGCAGGAGGGTCTCCGGGGACAACTTCTCCCCCTCGGGGAGGTAGTTGCGGAACCCGTCCGCCCGCGGTTCGAGCACGGCGAACGAATCCACGTCGGTCTGCTCCTGCGAGGCGTCCGTGCGCCCCGGCGCGAACGGGACCGCAACGGTGTGCCCGGCAGTCTTCGCGGCCTGCTCCACGGCCGCGCACCCGCCCAGGACGATGAGGTCGGCGAGCGAAACCCTCTTGCCGCCCGCCGCCGCGTTGAACTCCTGCTGGATCCCCTCGAGGGTCCGCAGCGCCTCGGTGACCTCGGGCAGGTCGTTGATCTCCCAGTCGCGTTGCGGCGCGAGCCGGATCCGGGCCCCGTTCGCCCCGCCGCGCTTGTCGGTGCCGCGGAAGCTCGCCGCCGACGCCCAAGCGGTGGTGACCAGTTGGGGGACGGACAGCCCCGAGGCGAGGATCCTGCCCTTCAGGTCGGCGACGTCCGCGTCCGAGACCGGTTCGTGGTCGGCCGCGGGCACGGGGTCCTGCCACAGCTGCGGCTCGGGGATCCAGGGGCCGAGGTAGCGCGCGATCGGACCCATGTCACGGTGCAGCAGCTTGTACCAGGCCTTGGCGAAGGCCGCCGCGAGCTGGTCCGGGTTCTCGTGGAAGCGCTTGGCGATCGGCGCGTAGACGGGATCCACCTTCAACGCCAGGTCCGTCGTCAGCATCATCGGCGCGTGCCGCCTCGCCGGATCGTGCGCGTCGGGCACGGTGTCGCGGGCGGCAGGATCCTTCGGGGTCCACTGCTTGGCCCCGGCCGGGCTCGTCGTCAGCTCCCAGTCGTAGCGGAACAGGTTGTCCAGGTACCCGTTGTCCCACTTCGTGGGCTCCGAGGTCCAGGCGCCTTCGAGCCCGCTGGTGATCGCGTCGACGCCCTTCCCGCTGCCGCAGGTGTTCCGCCAGCCGAGGCCCTGCTGCTCGATCGGTCCGGCTTCGGGCTCCGGCCCGATGCAATCGGGATCGACCGCGCCGTGGCACTTGCCGAACGTGTGGCCGCCGACGATGAGGGCCAGCGTCTCCTCGTCGTTCATCGCCATGCGGGCGAACGTCTCGCGAATGTCCCGGGCGGCCGCCACCGGGTCCGGGTTGCCGTTCGGGCCCTCCGGATTGACGTAGATCAGGCCCATCTGCACGGCGCCGAAAGGACCGGTGAGTTCCCTGTCCCCGCTGTAGCGCTCGTCCCCGAGCCAGGTGTCCTCGGACCCCCAGAAGATTTCCTCGGGCTCCCAGATGTCCTCCCGCCCGAAACCGAACCCGAACGTCTTGAACCCCATGGATTCCATCGCGCAGTTACCGGCGAATACCAGCAGGTCGGCCCAGGAGATTCGACGGCCGTACTTCTGCTTGACCGGCCAGAGCAGACGGCGTGCCTTGTCGAGGCTCGCATTGTCCGGCCAGCTGTTGAGGGGGGCGAAGCGCTGGGCGCCCGAGCCGCCGCCGCCCCGACCGTCGGCGATGCGGTACGTCCCCGCGGCGTGCCAGCTCATGCGGATGAAGAGCGGTCCGTAGTGCCCGTAGTCGGCCGGCCACCAGTCCTGGGAAGCCGTCATCACGTCGAAGACGTCCCGCTTGAGCGCTTCGACGTCGAGACCCGCGAACTCCTTCGGGTAGTCGAAGTCGGCGGCCATCGGGTCGGACAGGGGCGAGTGCTGGTGGAGGACCTGAAGGTCCAGTTGGTTCGGCCACCAGTCCCGATTCGTCCTGGGTCGCGTCGGAGTGGCGGTCGGGGAGGGGATTGCCGGGTTCTCACTTTCGCTGCCGGACACGTCCGCCCTTCTTTCCTGTCTCGATGTTTCCTGCTGCCGGCTCTCACGACGCCGGAAAGGGTGCCGGGGTTCGGCGTTCGTATGTTCGCGCACCACGGACCGCACGGCCGCGAGAACACGCAGAGCACGGCGCGGGAACACGTGGAGCGGGGCCGCTTTGTCGGAACGTGAACTCCGCGCGGGAAATGGACGCGGGAAAGGGATTCGACGGCGGGGGCTTATCGGGGGAACAACCGGGCAGGTGCCCCGACGGAGGGGGCGAACGGCATGGTGTTCCACCGTCGCGCGCCCCGCACCCAACCCGACCGGATCGGAGATCACCATGGCCGACAAGGGCGCAATGGACAAGGCGAAGGGCAAGGCCAAGGAGGCCGCGGGCAAGGTCACCGGAAACGACCGGATGGCAGCCGAGGGCAAGGCCGACCAGGCCAAGGGCAAGGCCAAGGAAGCCATCGGGGACGCGAAGGAAGCGATGAAGGGCAAGCGCGGCAAGATGTGACACCCGCTGACACCCGCGGGCCCCCGGCATCCCTGTCGGGGGCCCGCGGGCGCGCCCTGCCGACGGCACACCGACTCCGACCGGTTCATCCGATTTCCCGTAGGTATCGGAAGCCGCGGGGTGGGCAGGCGCCGGTACATGAAGGCATCGAAAGTGGCCTACAAGCCGGTCGGCCTGGCGCTCGGCGCCGGCGCCGGGATCGTCGCCGGGGCGCTGTTCAAGCAGGTCTGGAAGTGGGCGGGGCACGATGACGACGCCCCGGACGCGATGGACGAAGGGCGGCGGTGGCGGGAGATCCTGCTTGCGGCGGCGGTCCAAGGTGCCATCTTCGCCCTCGTCAAGGCGGCCGTCGAGCGGTCCGGAGCCGTCGCCGTACGACGGGTTTCGGGCACCTGGCCGGGCTGAGGCGACGGCGCGAACCCGACTGCGGGACGAGCATCCAAAGGATTCTTTGTCCAGCAGGTGAGTTTTGTTATGTGTAACGGCAAGCCCACCGGGCATTTCCATGGTGAACATGGCGCATCGGCCATGCCGGGGGGAAGGGGTGCCCATGTTGCTCACTCACCTGTTCGACGGTGACGTCCTGTTCGTCCGGCTCCCCGACGACCTCGACGTCGGCACACGCGGCGCCGCCGTCTCGGAGTTCGAGTTCCTCCTCAGGATCCACCGGCCCCGCGCCGTCGTGATGGAGGTCCCGTGCTCCGCCGGCTCCGCCGTCGTGAGCACCGTCCTGCGCGCCGAACGGCTGTGCCGGACCGCGGGCGCCTCCTTCGCTACGAAGACCTCCCGCACGGCCCCGTCCTTCACCGACGGCTCCGCCCTCGCCGACGAGGGCGACACGGCGGCGGCGGCCTGAACCCGGCGCCCGTAGGTTTCGCGTGGGGGAGACCGGTAAGGCGCAGCACATGGTGCGATTCGGATACACGATGATGACCGAGCAGGCCGGGCCCCGACAACTGGTGGAGCACGTCGCCGCCGCCGAGCGGGCGGGCTTCGACTTCTCCGTCACCTCGGACCACTATTCTCCGTGGCTCGCCTCGCAGGGCCACGCTCCTTACGCGTGGAGCGTCCTGGGAGCGGCCGCGCAGGCCACGACCACCATCCCCCTCATGACCTACGTGACGTGCCCGACGGTTCGCTACCACCCGGCGGTCGTGGCCCAGAAGGCGGCGACGATGCAGCTGCTGTCCGAGGGCCGGTTCCGGCTGGGCCTGGGCTCCGGCGAGAACCTCAACGAGCACGTCGTCGGGCCCGGCTGGCCCGCCGCGCACGTGCGGCTGGGGATGCTGGAGGAAGCCGTGCAGATCATCCGCGACCTCTTCGACGGCGGCTCCGTGAACCACCACGGACAGTACTTCGACGTGGAGAACGCCAAGCTGTGGGACCTGCCGGACCAACCGCCGCCCATCGGCATCGCGGTGTCCGGCAAACGGTCCTGCGAACTGGCGGGCCGGTACGCCGACTTGGCGATCGCCATCGATCCGGAACGGGAACTCCTGGAGTCCTTCGACAGGGCGGGAGGCGTGGGCAAGCCACGGGTCGGCCAGCTGGCGGTCTGCTACGACACCGACCGGGACGCGGCCGTCCAGCGCGCCCACGACCAGTTCCGCTGGTCCGCCGGAGGCTGGAAGGTCAACGCGGAGCTTCCCGGCCCGGCCGCCTTCGACCAGGCCTCGCAGTACGTGCGCCCCGAGGACATCGCGAAGTCGATTCCCTGCGGCGACGACGTCGACGCCTTCGTCGACGCCGTCCGACCGTACGCGGACGCCGGTTTCACCGAGATCGCCCTGGTCCAGGTCGGCGGATCCCACCAGCACACGTTCATCGACTGGGCCGAAACCACCCTCCTCCCGGCCCTGCGCGGCATGGGCGAATAGCCCGCACCCACCGGTCGGCGCGCCGTCCCGGGGGGCCGGCCCGCAAGGACGGGCGGGGGGTCGTGCCCGCTCGGCCGGCAGGACGCGGATGAACTCCCGGCAGACGAGCCATCGGTGCCCGTCGTGCGGCCGCGGCGGGGTGGGTGCGGCGGGCCGCCGGGCGGAGTCACCGGGCCGGCCCGGTCGATGTCCGTCGGGCCGGGGACGCGGGTAGCCTGCCCCTGTCGGACCGTGCCGGACCAGCCGCACCGGTACGCATTCACCAGCGGACGCATCGGACGTGGAGCCCCAAATGACCACACCGCGTGACTTGTTGATCGTCACCATGGACACGGCAGCCGGTCACCCGGTGGAGAAGGGTGATCTCTCGCTCGCGCTCGCCGGCGCCGAGTTGATCGACCTCCTCGGCACCCGGGCCGTCCGGCTGGACGGCGTTCTGATCGTCCCGGACGACGACCGTCCCGCGCCGGCCGACCGGCTGATGGCGGAGGCGGCCTCCTCGGTCGTCCAGGACGAGCCCTACGAGTCCGTCACCGACTGGCTGTGGCGCCGGGGCCGCGGCCTGTCCGCCGTCCACGAGGCCGCGCTGGAAGAGGAAGGGCTGCTCGCCCGGCAACGCCGCCGCGGACTCTCCTTCACCGCCGGCGCCCCGGAACTCGTCGAATCGCCCGCCCGCCGCAGGGCCGTGGACCGCTGGAAGTCGGAGGACCCCGTCCTCGCGAACCTCGCGGAAACGGTCGGGGTCCGCGGCGACCGGACCGGGGACACCCCGGACGTCGCCGACGACGCCGTGGCCACCGTCCTGGCCGCCGTCAGCGACGCGGTGGTGGAACTGGCCTCCGTGCGCCAACGCCGCGCCATCGACGAGGCGGCCTTCGACAACATCTGGCGCGGCGGGGTCTGACCTGCCCGTGGACGCACGCACCCCCACCCGCCCACCGCGGGCCGGCCCGTGCTCACATGGCCGCGCGCAGCATGCCCGCCGTTCTGGCCATGGCAGCCTTCGTCGCCTCGTCGGAGGCGGTGCGCGCGGCTTCCTCCAGGAGGAGGGTCGCCGCTTGGAGGAGGCCGACGTGGACGGGCACGGTTTCGAGTCCCGTGAGCGCGGCCATGGCCTGGTCGGTGGCGCTCTGCGGGATGAGGGTGCTGACGCCGCGTCCGACGCCGCGCTGGGACTGGGGTGGTGTACTCACCCGGTGATTCTCGCGGGTCCGGCCCCCGAACCGGGCACGATCAGGCACAGTTTCACCGGCGTGGCCGCGCGCCGACCGACCGATCGCGCCCGCAGCCCCGCCGACCCGGACCGCCCGGGAGAAGCCGATCCGTGGTGCCGGCGGGGACCCGGAGCCGATGGTCCGCCCCATGGATTCCAGCCGACGGTCCGTCCGATGGATTCCACCGGAGCACGCTCGCAGACGACCCGCGGCCTCAGTCCGACGGTTGGACGTTGCCGTCCTCGTCGAGCGTGAGGTGGATCCGTGTCGGCTCCTGCGTGTTGACGTCGGAGGGGCGCGGGCCCTCCGGCCCGTCGGGCCCCCAACGCAACAGACGGCGGGTGCGGACGATCTGGTAGAGGGTGCCGTCCAGTTCCAGCTGGTTCACGCGCCCCACCCGGAGGCTGTCGGCGGCCCCCGCGTACGCGGCCAGCCGCGCGGCGCGCTCACCGTCCGCGGCCCCCGTACGGGCGTCGACGTGCGCGCCGGCGCCGGGCGGGATCATGCCGTGCATGCGCGGCCACATCCAGGTCAGGGCGAAGTCCAGTGACTTGCGGGCCTCGTGGGCGGTGGCGTGCGGACCGCTGACCGGGCTCCAGCCGGTTCCGCCGCGCTCCGCGACGGTGAACGTCGCCGGCAGCAGCAGCACGTCCGGATGGGTGTCCAGGGCCCGCCGCGCGTCGGCGCACACGTCGTCGGGAAACCGCGCACCCGTGTAGCACAGGCCGCGCATCGCCAGCTGTTCCACCGCCTGGGTCGGGGTGACCGGCGCGTCCGGGTCGACGACCAGGCCCTCGTCGATCCCCGGGACCTTGGCCGTACGGGCCCAGTCGGGGACCAAGGGCTCCGGGTCGGTCGGCCGGGGCTGCTCGATGCCGTCCGGACCCGCACCTGCGTACTCCTCGGCGCGCACGACCCGGTACCGGACCCCGGCGACGGCGAGGTCGTCGACCCGTTCGCTCTCCAACCGGGAGACCGCCGCCAGCAGTGCCCGCCGCTCCGCCCGGTCCTGCGCATGGTCCTTCGCGCGGAACCACAGCCAGGAGTTCAGCCCGTCGCGTGCCTGCCGCGGGCAACTGGACGTCACCTCGATCACCACCCGCCACCGCGGCGCGTCCCCGGCCCGCTGCTCGGCGACCCCGAAGAGCGGGCCGCGCACCACCGGAGCACCCGCACGGGCCACGGCGTCGATCGCGTCGGCCTCCACCACGGCCTCCACCGGTTCCACCGGCACCCGCACCACGATCGGCCGCGATCCGCCCGGTTCCACATTCCCAGGGTCCATCCCCCCATCCTGACGCCGCCGGCCGGGGCAGCGCTCCGGATCCGCCGATTCCCGTACGTCGGACCGCCCGGGCGGGGTACAGTCCGAACCCCCGCTCGGAGAACCGAACGCACGCCCGCGTGTCATGGCCCGCTGCCCGGCCCGCCGCGGGCGCACCGCGGGCGCGCGCAGGGCCGCCGGCGGCGCCGTTCAGGCCTCCTCCGGCTGGCGCCCCTCACCCGCCATGAAGCGCCAGACCAGGGCGTGGCCGAGGACGATCAGGGTGATCAGCATGATCGCCTCGGCCTGGATGGGACGCAGACCGGTGTGACGACCGAGTTCGGGGAAGGCCCCGACGACGGCGATGAGGGCGTAGAGAACGGCGGCCCCGGCCTGTTGCCACACGAGGAAGCGATTGCCGCGCCCCAGGGACAACAGCCGCAGCGTGCACCCGCAGCCGATGACGGCCAGCACGATGAAGGCGCCGCGCCAGATCTGCGGCTGATCGGTCCCGCCGACCTGGGCGAACAGCCCCATCAGGGCGGGGAGGAGGAACGAGAGGTAGATCCCGCCGACGACGCGCCGCAGGGCGGGGTCGCGCATCCAGTCGTGGTGGCTCTGCACGACGTTCCACCACAGCCCGACGAGGGTGAAACAGGTGGCGGAGAACAGGGCGTAGAAGGTGCTGACATCCATGGGTGCCGAGGGTGGCAGCCGAAACGGCTCCGACGGGCCGTACACGCCCGGAAGCCGCCGCCACCCCGCCGGTACGGGCTAGAACCGGCCGGTAAGGACCGGAAGCCCGCCGGTACGGCCGAGACGTCCGCCGGTACGGGCGGGCAGCCACGCGTATCCGGCGGAGGTTCGCGACCGACCCCGGGGCCGCCGGAGGACGACGATGCTCATCGGGGCGGTGTGCCCGTACGTCCCGGCGACCCGCCGGCGGCCCGCGACTGCAAGGTGCGCAGGAGGTCGAAGGCGGGGCGGTCCACCGGGCGCGCGGTGTTGGCGAGCGCGATGACGGCGCACCTCGTCTCCGGGTCGAAGCCGACGAAGGAGGAGAAGCCGCCGGTTCCCCCGTTGTGCCAGATTTGCAGGTGGGAGCCCTGCTTGGCGTGGAGGCGGTGGGCCGTCCAGCCGAGGTGCACCCAGCCGAAGGGGCTCGTACGGTGCTCATCGGCCCGCGTCGTGCGGATCGCCTCGGCGAGTTCCTCGGGCCCGCCGTCGAGCTGGGCCCGGACGAAGGCGGCCATGTCGCTCGCGGTCGACCACAGGCCGCCCGCCCCCGCCAGGTCGGCGAGGTGCCAGGGCCGCACGGGGCGCCCGCGCCTGCCGTGACCACGGGCGGAACGTTGCGCCCGGGCGTCGTCCACCGTCACCGAGGTATCGCGCAGGCCGAGCGGCGCGCAGACCTCCCGGATGACCAGACTCTCGTAGTCCGTACCGGCCCGGCGGGCGAGGGCCAGACCCAGCAGGCCGGCCCCGAGGTTCGAGTAGTGGAACTTCTGCCCCGGGACGGCCCGCAGCCGGGTCCGGGCGAGCCCGGCCAGGAGTACGTCGGCGGTGCAATCGGCGTACGGATCCGGTTTCGAGGGGTGGAGCAGGGCCTGGAGCAGCATGCCGCGGGGCAGGCGCGGCAGGCCGGACGTGTGGTTCGCGAGGTGACGCAACGAAATCTGTTCGCCCTCACGGGACGGCACCGCCACCCCGCTCGGCAGGAGGTCGCGCAACGGCTCGTCCAGGTCCACCGAGCCGAGCACCGCCATGCGGGCCAGCGTCAGGGCAGTGAACGACTTCGTCACCGAACCGATCTCGAACAGGGTGTCCGGCCCCGGGGTGCGGCCGAGGTCGCCGCCGGTGCTGCCGGCTCCCCTGATCTCCACGTGGTCCCCGGAAACGGCGACCACCACCACGCCCACGCGCTGCTGCCCGAGTCGATCGGCGGTCTGCTGGGCGAGGTTGCCGAGTTCTTGATCCATGCTCGAATCATGACGGCGCCGAGCGGCCAACCGGTGCGCCTGGATGATGATTTACGACGCGAAGCGGTCCGACCTGAGCAGTACGCGGATACGCCGCCGGAACGAAGCGCGGCGGCGCCCGCCCGGTCCGGCCTACTCGGTGGCGATGCCCGTGATGACGGGATCGCCCAGGCGGGCCCCGTCCTCGCCCAGCCCGGCGCGTCCCAGTGCCTCCGTGGCCAGTTCGCGCGCCTTCTGCTCGGCGGAGCCGGTGTCGGCGGCCTCCACCTCCAGGTGCAGGGCGAAGCCGGGTGATTCCGGATAGAGGGACAGGAGGTGCAGGTCCTCCTCGACGCCGACGTCCGTGGTGCGCGGGTCGGCCGGACGGAGGGATCGGAGCAGCACGGCGCGGGCGTCCGGCGTGAGCTCGGTCAGTAGGGTCCCGGGAACGGTGACGACGTAGACGGTCATGACGGTCCGGATGCCCGCCGACGCCGAAAAGATGCTCCTCCCGCCCGGCCCGCCCACGGACGGCCTCCCGAATCGACCCGACTGGCCGCCGCCGGGAGCACGCGGGGCAGGGGCCGCTCCCGACCGTCACCGAGGAGCGGACCGGGCCGTCGGCCCACGTCCATTCCCGTGTCCCGAGTGGTCGTTCTCACGTCCCGGACGGCCGGCATGGGTCGTTCGGCCCATGGGCGCCCGCGTACCCGCCGCCTAGCCTGGACGGGCAATGCGAGTCCAGGGGGGCCGAGTGCAAGGGAAGAGCACATTCATGGGCACCACCACCTCCGGAAGCCGCCGTCGTCGTACGGGCATCACCGTGACGGCAGCCGTCCTGGGCCTGCTGGCCGCAGCCGGCGCACCGGCCCTCGCTGCCGGTGGCGGCACCCCGGGCCAGGCGCCGGAGGTACCCGGTTCCGGTTCCGGTTCCGTACAGGCGCAGCCGCAGGCACCGGGGGCGGCGCCCGCCAAGACGCCGGCCGGGATATCCCGGCTCGCCGAGGGCGCGGGGCGTGACATCGCGATCACGATCGACGACGGCCCGGACCCCCGCTGGACCCCGCAGGTGCTGGAGGTCCTGAGGGAGAACAACGTCAAGGCCACCTTCTGCATGATCGGCACGCAGGCTCGGGCGCACCCCGACCTCGTCCGGCAGGTGGCCGCCGCCGGGCACCGGCTCTGCGACCACTCCGTGGACCACGACGTGACGATGGACCACAAGCCCGTCGACTACCAGACCCGCCAGGTCCTGGACGGCAAGAAGATGATCGAGACGGCGGCCCCCGGCGTCTCCGTCGACTACTACCGGGCGCCGGGCGGAGCCTTCACCCCCGAAAGCCGCGCGATCGCCGCGGCGAACGGCATGCGGCCCCTCGGCTGGACCGTCGACCCCAAGGACTGGAGCAAGCCCGGCCTCGACGCCATCGTCTCGGCCGTGGAGAAGGGTCTGCCCGCCCAGCCGACCGTGCTGTTCCACGACGGTGGCGGGGACCGCAGCGAGACCGTCGCCGCCCTGCGCCAGTACCTCCCCTGGCTCGCCGCCCAGGGCTATCACTTCACCTTCCCGGTCCGTACCGCGGCCTGAGGGCGCCGAGCCCGGCCGGTGGGCATCGGACGGTGGGGGCGCGGGCGGGCGTCAGGACGCAAGACACACGTGGAACCGGCCGGAGCGGATGTTTCCGAAGTCCGCGGGGAGCTGGGAAACCCCCTGACCGGGGCGGACGGTCACCTGCCGGCCCGTGTAATCGACGCCGCTGTACGCGGTGAAGCAGCGCCCCCGGAGCCGGCCGTCCGCGCGCCACGTCCTGCCGCCGTTCCACACCGACGACCCGCCGTTGAAGCCGACGTAGGCGGTCGTCCCGGGATACCGCGGCATGTCGCTCGCCACGAGGCTGACCACACCCGTCCAGCCGGGATCCGTCCAGCCGCACACCCAGCCGGGACTGCACCGGTCGGTGGGCGCCGCCGGGCCCGCGGGGACGAGTACGAGGGCAAGGGCGCAGGCGAGGGCGAGGACGAGGCCGAGCCGGCCGGCGCCCGGCGGCCCTGCCCGCCCCCGGGGGCCCCGGCGGCTGCGCGGGGGACGTCGGGCGGTGGTGCCGGAGGGCTCGTTCACGGTGATCGCCGCCAATCTCCGGCTGACCGGAGGTCGCCCGGCCGCCGGTCGCCGTCGGGGGCGACGGTTCGAAGTCGGGTTTCCATCGCACCCCCGCGCGCCGTTGATCGCACTCCGGCAGCCCCACGGCACTCGGGCCCTGCCCGCCGTGCACGGAGAAAGGGCCGTCCCGGCGCCGTGGGCGCCGGGACGGCCCTTCCCGAGGTGGGTCCCCTCGGAGTGCCGGGTGCCGGGTGCCGAGCCGTCCGCCCGGCGCTCCGCCCTAGTCCGTGCCGGATTCCATCGCGGCGCGGTCCAGCACTTCCTCGTCGGCCGAGACCTCGCCGCGCGAGGCGATCGCCTCGGCGCCGCCTTCCTGCAGGCTGCCGATGAGCCCGGTCGCGGCCGCCTGGGCGGCGCCGATCGCGGGGTTGTCGCTGCCGATCAGGCCGAGGACCGCGTACTGCTCCAGCTTGGCGCGCGAGTCGGCGATGTCGAGGTTGCGCATGGTGAGCTGGCCGATCCGGTCCACCGGGCCGAACGCCGAGTCCTCGGTGCGCTCCATGGACAGCTTGTCCGGGTGGTAGCTGAACGCCGGGCCCGTGGTGTCCAGGAGCGAGTAGTCCTCACCGCGCCGCAGCCGCAGCGTGACCTCGCCGGTGACGGCGGCGCCGACCCAGCGCTGAAGCGACTCGCGGACCATCAGCGCCTGCGGGTCCAGCCAGCGGCCCTCGTACATCAGGCGACCGAGGCGCCGGCCCTCGTTGTAGTACTGGGCGAGGGTGTCCTCGTTGTGGATCGCGTTGACCAGACGCTCGTACGCCGTGTGCAGCAGGGCCATGCCCGGGGCTTCGTAGATGCCCCGGCTCTTGGCCTCGATGATCCGGTTCTCGATCTGGTCCGACATGCCCATGCCGTGCCGGCCGCCGATGGCGTTCGCTTCCATCACCAGGTCGACGGGCGAGCCGAAGGCCTTGCCGTTGATCGACACCGGGCGGCCCTGGTTGAAGCCGATGGTCACGTCCTCGGTGGCGATCTCGACCGAGGGGTCCCAGAACCGGACGCCCATGATCGGCTGGACGGTCTCCACGCCGGTGTCCAGGTGTTCGAGGGTCTTGGCCTCGTGGGTGGCGCCCCAGATGTTGGCGTCGGTGGAGTACGCCTTCTCCGCGCTGTCGCGGTAGGGGAGGTCGTGGGCCAGCAGCCACTCCGACATCTCCTTGCGGCCGCCGAGCTCGGTGACGAAGTCGGCGTCGAGCCACGGCTTGTAGATGCGCAGGTGCGGGTTGGCGAGCAGGCCGTAGCGGTAGAACCGCTCGATGTCGTTGCCCTTGAAGGTCGAGCCGTCGCCCCAGATCTGGACGTCGTCCTCGAGCATCGCCCGGACGAGGAGGGTCCCCGTGACGGCGCGGCCGAGCGGCGTGGTGTTGAAGTAGGCGCGCCCGCCCGAGCGGATGTGGAACGCCCCGCACGTCAGCGCGGCCAGGCCTTCTTCCACGAGCGCCGCCCGGCAGTCGACCAGGCGCGCGACCTCGGCGCCGTAGGTCTTCGCGCGGCCGGGCACCGAGGCGATGTCGGGCTCGTCGTACTGGCCGATGTCGGCGGTGTAGGTGCACGGGATGGCGCCCTTGTCGCGCATCCAAGCGACCGCGACGGAGGTGTCGAGGCCGCCGGAGAAGGCGATGCCGACGCGCTCGCCGGCGGGAAGGGAGGTGAGAACCTTAGACATGGGAAGAGTATGCGCAATAATGCATGGTCATGCAAAACCGAATCTCGGACGGATCCGAACCGGACGGGATCCGGGCCTGACCGACGGGCCTTGACCCGATCCGATCCCGGGTAACGGAACCGCACGCTCAGGCGGTCAGATCCGTCAGGCCGCCCGCGCCGGCGGTGAGGTCGTACCGGACGAACCACTACGTACCGAGGATCCGTCCACGGGTCGCCTCCGGCACTCCGGAAAGGAGCCCGGGCAGCGAGCGCGCCCGGGCCGCCTCGGAGCGGTGGGCCCGGATGGCGGCCCACTTCCGCTCGACCCAGGGGCGTACGTCGACGGCCGTGTCGACCGACTCGTCCGGCACGGTGTGCACGCGCTTTCCGACCCGGGCGAGCAGGCCGGCCAGCTCTCCCGAGGCCGAGTGCGGATGGGAGGAGAGGAGAGGTACAGGGCGCTCGGCCGCCACGGGGGACCGGCCTCGGGCAGGAACCCTTCGAGTCCTGCGGCGTGCACCGCGAGCAGGGTCACGCGGTGGGTGTGGACATGGTCCGGGTGGCCGGAGGAGCCGTGGGCGTCGTGGGTGACCACGATGCCCGGCCGGAAGGCGCGTACGTGGGCGACGACCCGCCCGACGGCTTCGTCGAGCGGTGCGTCGCACCAGCGCGGTCGCCCCGGGGCCGACGACGGGACGCGGTGGTCGGCGTAGCCGAGCATGCGGGGCTCCCCGGCCCCGAGGATGTGCAACGCGTCGGCGAGTTCACCGGCCCGGAGGCTGTCGGAGGCCCAGGTGGCCGTCACGACGGCAGTACGCGCGCCCGCTGCGGCGTGCCGGGCGAGGATGCCGCCGGCGGACAGGGACTCGTCGTCGGGATGGGCGTACACCGCGAGGACATCGGGACAGGACATGGCGGATCGGTCCTTCGGGTCAGTTGTCGTGCGCGGGCAGGCCGGCGAGGCCGGTGTCGTTCATGATCCGGTCGATGGTGTCGGGGAGGGCGCTGTCCGCTCCGATGACGGTTTCGAGGCGGCCGGGGAGGAGGTCGCGCTCGCGGTACCAGGTGCGCAGCTCTCGCTCGGTGACCCGGGTCCGATAGGCGAGGTCGGCCTTCGTGGCGTGTCGGGTCAGCGTGTCCTCGATCGGGATGTCGAGGTAGTAGCAGTGCGAGACGCCACGGTGGTCGCGGATCAGGGCGGCCAACATGTCGCCGTACCGGTCGGCGTACAGGATGCCCTCGACCACCACGTGGTAGCCCGCGTCCAGCGCGTAGCGGGCGACCGTGTCGATCAGTCCGATGTTGGCGGCGCCGGGCAGGTCGCTCTCCCGCAGCACGATCCGCCGCAGGTTGTCCTGGCCGACGAGGGCCACGCCGCGGCCGAACCGTTCGCGGATCCCGGCAGCCACCGAGGATTTGCCCGACGCCGAGTTCCCACGAACGACCACGAGCCGGGTCCCCCCATGCCCCACCCCCATCCGGGCCACGCTACCGGCCACCGAGCGTCGGGCGTTGAGCGGCGCCCGCGGGGGAGGGGGCCGTCAGGAGCCGGGTGCGTACGGGCAGGTCGGCGTCGTGGGGGACCGGGTCGCCGGGTTGCTGGAAGTGGGTGGCGCCCGGGTGGCCGGCGCGGTAGGCGTCGAGCCCGGCGCGGCAGTACGCCACCATCGGCGCGGGCAGCGCGTCGAGGGGGTACCAGCCCATCGCGTCGCAGAGGGCGGGCTCCATGATGCCCGGTTCGCCGGTGAAGCACCGGACCTCGAAGAAGAAGCCGATCCGGGCGCGGCCGTGGGGGCTCCGGTGGTGGACCGTGGCGGCGAGGGCCACGTCCGGCCGGTCGATGGCGACGCCGGTTTCCTCGGCGGCCTCGCGGATCACGCCCTCGACCACGTCCTCGTGCGGCCCGTCCAGATGCCCCGACGGCAGGTGCCACAACCCGGTGGCGTACACCGGGCCGGCCCGCCGGGACAGCAGGACTTCCGGACCGGTCGCCCCGTCGCGGGCCAGGATCAGGTGTACGTCGACGGTCAACGCGTAGCGCTCGCGGCCGCTCACCGCCCGGCCCCGGGGCCCGCTTGGTGCAGGGAGGCCGGGGGGTCGCCGGGGACCGCCCGGCTGAACGCTGTCTGCATGGGTCCTCCTGGGGAACGCGAAACCGAGCGGTACTCGAACAACCCCTCACCACGGAGCACGGTAACGGGCCCCCGAGCATGAGGATTTCGAACGGAATTGCGGGAGCGCGGTGCCGGTCGGTCCCTTCGGGAGAGACGGATCCCGAACTCGCACGTTCGAGTGGACGGGTCGCGCGAAGCACTCGATCGGGGACTTGCAGGGCTCGGTGCCTGCTCCGGACCCCGTCCGACGGGGACTCGGGCACGTCGATCCGAGAGGGGGGCGGTTTGCGCCATGTTCGTCATTCTCCGCACGCCGTCGAGCGTGCTCAGTAGCGTGACTTTCGAAATCGGTCCGATCTTCGCGCACGCGGGTGTCGGGCCCCGGTGGTGAACCGCACGTGAGGGAGCTGGACCGATGGCGAACGTGGAAGTGTCCTTGAAGGAGACGATGACCTCGATCGAAGGGGCTCTGGGGGCAGCCCTGGTGGACTACACCAGCGGCATGGCGCTCGGAACTCTCGGCGGCGGCAAGGACCTTGACCTGGTGGTCGCCGCCGCCGGCAACACCGATGTGATCCGGGCGAAGGTCCGCACCCTGGAGATGCTCGGTCTCCGCGACGAGATCGAGGACCTGCTGATCACGCTCGGCAGCCAGTACCACCTGATCCGGCTGCTCAGGGGGCGGGGTACGGACGGTCTCTTCCTGTACGTCGTGCTCGACAAGGGCAATTCCAACCTGGCCATGGCCCGGCACCAGTTGAAGCGCATCGAGTCCGCGCTGGAGCTGTAGCCCGGTCTTCTCGGGCCCACGCATGCCCACGAGTTGCAGGATTCTTCAACTCGACACATCTGAAACCGGTCAACCTCAGACATGCGTGGGCCCACGGAACGGGAAGATGGGTTCCGACAGCTGTCCGACCCCGAACCCCCGGAACGGCAAGAACCGTTCCACGCACACGGCGGGAGCATGCGTGGGAATGCAGGTACCCCTGTATCAGGCGAAGGCCGAGTTCTTCCGAATGCTGGGCCACCCCGTCCGCATCCGTGTGCTGGAACTGCTCCAGAACGGACCCGTCCCCGTACGGGAGCTCCTCGCGGAGATCGACATCGAACCGTCCAACCTCTCGCAGCAGTTGGCCGTGCTGCGGCGGTCCGGCATCGTCGTCTCCATACGGGACGGCGCCACGGTCAGTTACGCGCTGGCGGGCGGGGACGTCGCCGATCTGTTGCGCGCGGCCCGCCGCATCCTGACCGAACTCCTGGCCGGTCGGAACGAACTGCTGGAGGAACTCCGTCAGGTGGAGCCGACCGCCGCCCCGGCGGGGCCGGTGCGCACCCCGGGCGTCCACGCGCAGTGATCCGCTGCCGCCCTCCCCCCGGCCCCGCGGCGTTCCCGCCCGGAACCTCGGTTACGGGAGGGCGTCGGTCACACCGTCGACGATCATCATCCACATGGGCTGACCGCCGGTACCGAAAGCCGAGGCCAGCACGTAGCCGATCGAGGCGTCGACCGGCCTGACCTCGGCGCCCTCCTGCCACTCCGCGATGACCATCTCGTCACCGTCGCAGGAGAAGTCGCCGATGTGCGTGCCGTCGCGGGTCAGCCTGCTACTGGGCACGGAGTCCGGGACCAGCCGGTAGACGGCCCCGTCGTACGTCACGTCCACCCGGTACGAGCGCCTGCTCAGCCCGCCCTTCGCCGGCCTCAGCTCGGCCTTCCGGCCGTCGACGCTCAGGGTGAGGAGGGCCGGGTCGCGCGTGCCGATCGCGATCTGGGGGTCGACCTCCGGTGCGGGAGAACGCTCCGCCAGGGAACGCTCCAGGACCGCGCCGGGGATCCCGTCGCCTGCGACTTCGATCCGCTCCTGACCGTCCTGGCGGACGGTGACGGCGCCGAAGCGCGTGTCGCCGATGGGTGCTCGGTCCATGTCGTTCACAGTCATGAGTCGTCTCGGTCGTCTCGGTCGTTTCGGTTGTTGCGGCAGGAGCGGGCGGACCTGCCGGCCGGACTGCGGCATGCGCGGGCGCACGGCCCTCCGCGGCCACGTGGCAACGGACATGACGCCCGAACGGCTCACCGTACTTGTCGCATGATGTGACACGTTGCCCGGACCCCGCGAACCCGCCTCACCGCCGGGGCCGGTCGATCCGGCACCCGGTCGCCTGGCGGCGGTGCCGGGGCCGCGTTTCACTGGGAAGTGCCGCACAAGCGTGCCCGCGGAGGGCCCACCGTGGGCAGGGGGCCCTCCGGCCACGGGCGCACGTCGGGAGGTCCCGTGAACACGCACACACCACCCCGGTTCGATCCCACCCGGGTGCCCCACCTGCAGGGTTCGTTCGCGCCGGTGACCGAGGAGGTCGAGTTCGCCGACCTGGAGGTCACCGGGGAACTGCCGGCCGCGCTGGACGGCCTCTACCTGCGCAACGGGCCCAATCCGCGGTTCACGCCGATCGGCTCCTACCTCTATCCCATCGACGGGGACGGCATGCTGCACGGTGTGTGGCTCTCCGCAGGCCGCGCCCGCTACCGGAACCGTTTCGTGCGCACCCCGGCGCTGCTCGCCGAGGAGCGGGCCGGCCGCGCCCTGTGGGGCGGACTCGAATCCATGATCATGCCGGACGCCGATCAGGTCGGCCCGGAACTCGCGGGAACGTTCCGGGACCTCCCCGACATCAACGTCGTCCGGCACGGCGGACGCCTGCTGGCGCTCGCCGAGTCGGCCTGCCCCTACCGGGTGGGAACGGACCTGGAGACCCTGGGCAAGGAGGACTTCGTCGGGGCCCTGCCCGCCGGCATCACGGCCCACCCCAAGGTCGACCCGGTCACGGGCGAGATGGTCGTCTTCTGCTACGGCCTGGAACCGCCGTACCTGACCTGGTCCGTCATCGAACGTGACGGCACGGTCGCTCGCGGTCCGACCCCGATCGACGGCGTGGACGAACCCATGATGATCCACGACATGGCCCTCACCGCCCGCTACGTCGTCCTCGTCCTCGCCCCCGCGTTCTTCGATCCGGGCGCCGCCATGTCCGGCGGCTCCCTCCTGGCCTGGCGGCCCGAGCGGGGCACCCGCGTGGCACTGATCCCGCGCGACGGAACGCCGCCGCGCTGGGCCTCCGACGAGGCCTTCTGGCTCTGGCACACCGTGAACGCCTACGACGACGGCCCCGACCCGGACGCCGCGGTGATCCTCGACTACGTGCAGTGGAGCCGGCTGACCGTCGGCGGGGCCCCCGAGGGCGGGGCGGACCCGGTGAGCGGCGGCCTCGTACGGGCGCGCATCGATCCGGTGGCGGGCAGCATGGCGCGCACCATGCTGGACGACACCCGGGTGGAGTTCCCCCGGATCGACGACCGCAGGATCGGACGCCGCCACCGGCACGTCGCGCTGGCCACCGGTACCGGTCGGACCGACCTGCTGACCGGCGAGTACGACGCCGTGCGCTGGTACGACACCGGGACCGGCACCTCTCGGGTCTGGTCGGCCGGGAACCTGTCGGTCGGCGAGCCGGTGTTCGCCCCCGAGCCCGGCCATGACGGCGACGGAAGCGGATACTGGCTGACCTTCGCCACCGACCGCACTGACGGGTCGAGCTGGTTCCTGGTCATCCCCGCCGAGGACCCCACCGGCGGCCCGGTGGCCCGCGCCCGCATTCCCGTACGCGTCCCGCTCGGCCTGCACGGCTGCTGGCTCCCGACGACGTGACCACGCCCCGCGCCCGACGGCCTCCGCGCGGGCATGCCGACGCGGCAGGGGCGGGCGCTCCCGTCAATGCCCCTGACAGGACCTAGAGGTCGCGAAGCCAGCGCCGTACTTCGCGCGGGTTGCGCAACCGGACGGCGACGAGGCCGGGATGGGCGGCGAGTCGTTCACCGATGGCTTCGCGCCTCACCGCGTGGTGGGTCCAGGCCCAGCGCATCGGATGTTCGGGATCGCACAGGAACTCCCGGAGCGTCTCGCGGTTGCCGTTCCACAACTGCCGTCGGGTGACCACCCGCAGGACCGATCGGCGTACGACCCGCCACATCACCGTGCGTCGGGGCAGGTCGAGCCAGACCAGGGTGTCCGCGCGGCCCCACAACAGGCCGCCGAGCGTGGAGAAGTACTGCTCCTCGCACACCCAGCGGGGCTCCGCGGTGAACCGGGCCACGTCGTCCTCGAACTCGGGACGCTTCACCCACTTCGGACCGTGGTACAGGGCGTCCAACTCGGTGCGCGGCAACCCGAGGCGGGCGGCCAGCGCCGTCGCCATCGTGGTCTTGCCCGATCCGGAGATCCCGGCGATGATCACACGTTCCATACCCATGCGCCGCACACTATCCGGGCCCCCGCCCCACCCGAGTGCGAGGCAGTTCCGTATGAGCGGGCCGGGGGGCGATCCGAAGAGGCCCGGACCGGACGGGCCGCAGCCGTTGCACCGTACGCGCAGGCCCGGGTCCCCGACCTCACCGGGCAGCACACCTAGAGCTCGTGGTCCCGGGCCAGTTCCGCCCAACGGACGCCGCGCAGCGCAAGGTCGGCGGCTTCGCCCGTCGGGACGTCCGGCACGGGCTGGAACCAGGCCACGACCAGAACGGACTGGTGCAGCACCGGGTTGAGCTCAGGATCGACCGGCGTCGAACGGAAGAGACCGACGCATGCCACGGAGGGCAGCACCTCAACAGGGCCGAAGGCGCCGCCGCTTTGATCCGGATACTCGCGTGCGGGTGGAACGAGATGGACCGGCCCCGAGAACTCGCGCTCGGCCCGCTGCTGGAGGCCGCGCACCTTCATGTCGTTGATGACCTTGCACGGGTAGCCCTCGAGCAACCCCGCATAGGTCGAGGACATCCGCAGCTCGGTGAGCTCGACGGAACGACCGGACGTGAGGATCATGTGGCTCAGCGACATGTCGACACCCTATGCGCAGGATCCGCCGCCGACGCGCGGGCCCGGACGTCTCGCGCGGATTCAGTCGGTCGGCATGGGCGTGGGGCCGTTCCGGGTACGGGGAAAATCGGTTTCGGGCCCGCCTGGCCCGTGCGACGATCCCGGCAGGAACCGGGAGAACGGGCAGGCGGGGGCACATGGGCAGGATGCACGCCGACGAGGCGGACACCGACGCGGAGCTGGTCCGGCGGCTGGTGCGCGCCCAGTTCCCGCGGTGGGCGGACCTCCCCGTCTCCCGTCTCGCCTCCGGAGGCACCGTCAACGCCATCTACCGGCTCGGCGACGACCTGACCGTCCGGCTGCCGCTGCGCCCCGGCGGCGCGGAGGCGATCGCCATGGAGGCACGACTGCTGCCCCGGCTGGCGCCGTTGCTGCCGCTGCCGATCCCGGAGGTGGTGGTGACCGGCGTCCCGGGGGAGGGGTATCCGCTGCCCTGGGCGGTGTACCGGTGGATCGACGGTCACAACCCGGTCGAGGGCGATCTGGCGGAACCCGGCCGCGTGGCCCGTGACCTCGCGGAGTTCACCGTCGCCTTCCGCGAGGTCGGCCTCCCCGACGGTCCGCCCGCACACCGGGGCGCGCCGCTGATCACCGAGGACCGGGAGACGCGGGCCGCGATCGAGGCCCTGCGCCACACCGACGAACCCTTCGACGCCGACGAGATCACCGAGGCCTGGGAGGACGCACTCGCCGCACCGGCCTGGACGGGCCCGGCCTGCTGGACACACTCCGACCTCATGCCGAGCAACCTGCTCCTCGCGGGCGACCGGGTCTCGGCAGTCATCGACTTCGGCACCGTGGGCATGGGCGAACCCGCGACCGACCTCATCCCGGCCTGGAACCTGCTGCCCGCCCCGGCGCGGCGCGCCTACCGCGAGGCGGTGGACGTGGACGACGCGACGTGGGCCCGTAGCCGGGGCTGGGCGCTGTCCATGGCGGTCATCCAGCTGCCGTACTACCGGACGACCAATCCGATCATCTCGGCCAACGCCCGGCACGTCATCCGTGAGGTCCTCGGGAGCTGAGCACGGCTCCCGACCGTCCGTTTTGTCTCTCGACAGCCGCAAAAGATCAGCTTAGCCTTGCCTAAGTCCTACACGCGGCTTCCCTTCGATGTGCCCCCGATCTCCCCAATTCGAGCGCCAGTCGCACGTCGTGCGGCGTCGCGGGAGGCCCATCGCGTGACCGTCGGAAGTGAGGGCCGCTGTTCCTGGTTCACCCGGTGGATCGAAGGGATGACGTACAGCGACATGAGCACGACCGCAGTGGAGCGCCTGGCACGCAAGACGACAACTGACGTTCGCAGCCGAAGAGTCACAGGTCTGTTCGCTCTCGTACTGGTCCTCCTGGTCGCCGCGGTCGTGTCGTTGGCGGTCGGGGCGCGGGCGTTGAGTCCCGCCGAGGTGTGGCAGGGGCTGTGGGGGCCGCCGGGCTCGGATCCCCGGCTCACCGAGATCGGGCTCATCGTGCAGACGGTACGGGTGCCCCGGACCGTGCTCGCCGTGGTGGCGGGCATCGCCCTCGGGGTCGGCGGGGCGCTGATCCAGGGGTACACGCGCAACCCGATCGCCGACACGGGGCTGTTGGGGGTGAACTCCGGAGCCTCGTTCGCCGTGGTGACGGTGATCGCCGTGTTCGGGTTCGTCGACCCGTTCCAGTACGTGTGGTTCGCCTTCCTGGGGGCGGCCGTCTCCGGCGTCGTCGTGTTCGCACTGGCGAGCGTGGGGCGCGGCGCGGGCAACCCGCTGACGCTGGCCCTCGCCGGTCAGGGCGTCACCGTGTTCCTCGCGGCGATGACGACGGCGGTCGCGCTGTCGGACAAGGCGTCGCTGAACGCGCTGCGCTTCTGGAACGCGGGCTCCGTCGTCGGGGTGGGTTTCGAGGTGATCCGGCCCGTGACCGTCTTCGTCGGGGCCGGGCTGCTGCTGGCGCTGACCACGCTGCCGGCCCTCAACCTGCTCAATCTGGGTGAGGACGTGGCACGGGGGTTGGGGGTGAACGTCACGCTGATCCGCACCGTCGGCATCCTCGCCATCACCCTGCTGGCCGGAGCGGCGACCGCTGCCTGCGGGCCCATCGCCTTCCTCGGCCTCATGGTCGCCCACGTCGCCCGGTACCTGACCGGCCCCGACCACCGCTGGCTGGTCCCGTACGCCGGGCTGCTCGGCGCCGTCATCCTGCTGCTCTGCGACATCGTGGGACGCCTGCTGGTGCGGCCCGGCGAACTGGACGCGGGTGTCGTCGTGGCCCTCCTGGGCGCCCCGTTCTTCGCGTTCCTGGTGTGGCGCGGAAAGTTCAGGAGCGCGTGAACGGGACCGGGGAGAAGGGGGCGGGCATGGGGACGGTGGGCGTGAACTCGTCCGGTGTGGAGTCGTCGGACCTGAAGAAGTCGGACGTGGCGTCGTCGAGCGCGAAGTCGTCGGTGGCTCCGGGCGTGCGGCTCGGGCGGGTGTCGTTCGTGTGGCGGCCGTGGGTCGTGGCCGTCACCCTGCTGCTGGCCGCGGCGACCTTCCTCGTGTTCTGCCTGTCCATCGGTGTCGGGGACTTCCCCATCGGCCTGCCCCGGGTGATCGCCACGATCCTCGGCCGTGGCGAGCAGGTCGACGAGTTCGTGATCATGGACTTGCGGATGCCGCGCGCCCTGGCCGGATGCGTCGTCGGCGTCGCGCTCGGCGTGTCGGGGGCGCTCACCCAGTCCATCGCGCGCAACCCGCTGGCCAGTCCGGACATCCTCGGCATCACCGGGGGAGCCGGCGCGGTCGCCGTGTTCCTGGTGACCGTGTCGGGCGGGACCGCCACCGTCGTCGTCAACTCCGTGGGTCTGTCCGGGGCCGCCCTCGCGGGTGGCCTGGGTACGGGACTGCTCGTGTACTTCCTCGCGTGGCGGCGCGGGGTCGACGGGTTCAGGCTCATCCTCATCGGCATCTCCGTGAGCGCCGTGATGGAGGCGATCACGACCTGGCTGCTGGTCGGCGCCGACATCCGGGACGTGGCCCGCGCGCAGGCATGGTTGATCGGCTCGCTGGACAACCGGTCCTGGGACGACATCACGATGGCGCTCTGGTCCACGATCGCCCTGACGGCCGTCGTGGCGTGCGTCGCCTTCCAGTTCAAGCCGATGCACCTGGGCGACGAGGTCGCCGCCGGGCTGGGCGTCCGGTACACGAGGGTCCGGGCCGTCCTGCTCCTGTGCGCGGTCCTGTTGGCCGGCGTGGCGGTCAGCGCGGCTGGTCCGGTCCCGTTCGTCGCGCTGGTGGCCCCGCAGGTGGCCATGCGGTTGGCGAGGTGCCCCACACCGCCGCTGGTGGCGTCCGGTCTGTTCGGAGCCCTACTGCTGATCGGCGCCGACCTGATCGCGCGCACCGCCCTGCCGATCACCCTGCCGGTCGGCGTGGTGACCGCCGCGATCGGCGGCCCCTTCCTCGTCCACCTGCTGGTGCGGGCCAACGTCCGCTGACCGGCGCACACGTCCAAGTACGTCCAGTTCAGGGGGGACTCGTGTCCGTTCAGCAGATCACCGGGACCGACTCCGGAGGCGGCGCCGCTGCCCGGCTGGCAGCCAGGGGGGTCACGGTCGGGTACGGCGCCCGTACCGTCATCGACGGTCTCGACGTGGCGATTCCGCCACGGGTGGTCACCACGATCATCGGCTCCAACGGGTGCGGGAAGTCGACCCTGTTGCGCACCCTGTCACGGCTGCTCAAACCGACCAGCGGGACGGTCGTGCTGGACGGGGAGGACATCGCCACGCTCCGGACCAGGGACGTGGCGAGGAAGTTGGGCCTGTTGCCGCAGGCGCCGGTGGCGCCCGAGGGACTCACGGTGGCCGACCTGGTCGCCAGGGGCCGCCATCCGCACCAGAGTTGGCTGCGGCAGTGGTCGTCCGACGACGCGGACGTCGTGGAGCAGGCATTGGCGATGACCGGCGTGTCCGACCTGGCCGAGCGTCCCGTCGACGCGCTGTCGGGTGGACAGCGTCAGCGCGTCTGGATCTCGATGACGCTGGCCCAGGGCACCGACCTGCTGCTGCTCGACGAGCCGACCACCTACCTGGACCTCGCGCACGCGATCGACGTGCTCGACCTCGTGGACGACCTCCACGAGTCCGGCCGCACCGTGGTCATGGTGCTGCACGACCTCAACCTGGCCATCCGCTACAGCGACAACCTCATCGTGATGAGGGCGGGTTCGATCCTGGCGCAAGGGCATCCGGGCGACGTCATCGACGCCGATTTGCTGTACGAGGCGTTCGGTCTGCGCGCCAAGGTGATCGACGATCCGGTCGGGGACCGGCCGCTCATCGTGCCGATCGGTCGTGCCCACGTTCGGCCCGACGCGTCGGACAAAGATACGGCTCAAGTAAGGCTAGGCTAGCCTCACTTGCGCACGCTAGGGTTTGGCTGCCCTCGAGCGGGACGGTCCGCCACGCGGACCACGGACCGTGACGGAAAGCGCGACAGCAAGGGACTGCGGATGCTTCTCCAGCAAACGACGCGTACGAATTCCCGGCGAAGGGTGGCGGCGATCCTGTCCGCGGCCACTCTCGGGATCGGCCTCCTCGCCGGGTGCGGTTCGGATTCCAAGGACGAGGGGGACAAGAAGAGCGACGGCGCCCCGGCCGCCGCCGGCGGTACCTTCCCGGTCACCGTGGAGCACGCGTTCGGGTCCACGAAGGTCACCAAGGCGCCCCGACGGGTCGTGTCCGTCGGCTACACCGACGACCAGGCCGTCCTGGCCCTCGGCATCAAGCCGGTCGGCATGGTCGACCAGTACCCGAACCCGCCGGGCACCGCGCCCGACATCAACACCCAGTGGCCCTGGGTGAAGGAGAAGTGGGGCGACACTCGTCCCGAGGTCGTCATGAACAACGGCGACACCGGCCCGAACTACGAGAAGATCGCCGCCCTGCGGCCCGACCTGATCATCGCGGTCTACTCCGAGATCGACCGGGCCGGCTACGACAAGCTCTCCAAGATCGCCCCGACGGTGGGTCGCACCAAGGCCGAGAAGGAGCCGTTCAGCGCGCCCTGGCAGGACAACGCCCTCCACATCTCCAAGGCCCTGGGCAAGGCCGACGAGGGCGGCGCGTTGGTGAAGGACATCCAGGACAAGCTGGACGCGGCCCGCGCGGCCCACCCCGAGTTCGCGTCCCGGACCGCCGTGGCACTGTCCTGGTACAAGGACTCGGCGGCCCCGTTCACCACCACCGACGTACGCGGGCGACTCGTCACGGGGATCGGCTTCAAGGGGCAGACCGAGATCGACAAGATCGCGGACGGTAAGTTCTTCACCGTGCTCTCACCGGAACGTATGGACCTGATCAACGTGGACCGGCTCTTCGTCATCAACGACAAGGCGGACACGGAAGCGCTGAAGAAGTTCGAACTGTTCGCCAACCTGCCCGCGGTCAAGAACGGCAAGGTGTCCTACTTGCCGGACAGCGAGGGGCCGGCCGTCGGCGCGGCCATGTCCCAGGGCACGCTCCTGTCCCTGCCCTACGCCATCGACGAACTCGTCAAGTCGGTCGGTCAGGTGTGAGCACCACCGACACGCGCGCGGCCGCTCCGTCGACCCTGCACACGACGACCGGACGCGAAGCCGCCCGCTGGGTGGGAGCGCACTGCCGCGAAGTGCCCTGGCTGACCTCGGCGACCGTGCTCACCACGGTCGCCGGTGCGGCGCTCCAGGTGCTGCCCCTGCTGCTGCTCGGCAGGGTCGTCGACGCGGTGGTCGCGGGCGGGCCACGGTCGATCCTGGTCACGACCGGGGTCGCGATGGTGGCCGCCGCGGTGCTCGGTGCGGCGGCCACCGCCGTCTCGACGTACCTCGTAGGACGCCTCGGCGCCGATCTGCTCGCCCGGCTGCGCGAAGGCGCCGTCCGGGCGGTGCTGGGGATGCCGAGCGCACGGATCGAGCAGGTCGGCCGGGGCGACGTGCTGTCCCGGGTCGGTGACGACGTGGCGGTGCTGTCCAAGGGCATCCGCACGGCCGTGCCCACGGTGTTCTCGGCGGGCGTGCTGGTCGTGATCGCCACGGTCGGCATGTTCGGCCTGGACTGGCGGCTCGGGCTGGCCGGCGCCGGCGCGCTGCCCGCGTACGCGCTGGCCCTGCGCTGGTACCTCCCGGTGTCCGCCCCGCTCTACCGGCGGCAGCGCGCCGCCCAGGCCGACCGCGCGCAGGCGCTCATCAGCGGCCTGAACGGCATCGACACGGTCCGGGCGTACGGACTGGAGGGGGCCGTCCGCGACAAGGTCACCAGCGAGTCGTGGCGGGTGCGCAACCTCGGGGTCGAGGTGTTCCGGCTCTTCGGACGCTTCGTCGGCAGGGAGAACCGGGCCGAGTTCATCGGACTGGTCCTGATCATCGTGGTGGGGTACGCCCTGCTGGAAGCCGACGCCGCCACCCTGGGCGAGGTATCGGCCGCCCCGCTGCTGTTCCACCGCCTGTTCACGCCCCTGGGCTCCATCATGTTCACCTTCGACGAGGCGCAGAAGTCGGGCGCGAGCCTGACCCGGTTGGTCGGCGTACTGGGCGAGGACGCGGACGATCGCCTCGTCGGCGCCCTGGCCGCCGGCTCCGACGCGGACGTGCGGTTGCCGGTGACGGTCCGGGGCGTGACGTTCAGCTACCCCGACACCGAGGAACCGGTCCTGCGGGACGTCGACCTGACGATCCCGGCCGGTGGTTCGCTCGCCCTCGTCGGGGCGACCGGCGCGGGCAAGTCGACGTTGGCCGCCCTGATCGCGGGCATCGGGACCCCGCAGGCCGGATCCGTGCGCATCGGATCGACGGACCTCGCCGAAGTGGACGAGGCCGGGGCACGGGCCCTGGTGAGCATCCTCACGCAGGAGACCCACGTGTTCTCCGGATCGCTGGCCGACGACCTGCGGCTGGCCGCTCCGGAAGCCGGCGACGACGAGCTGGCTGCGGCCCTGACCACGGTCGGCGCCGATCCGTGGGTCCGGGCCCTGCCCGCCGGAGCGGACACCCCGGTCGGTGAGGGCGGCGAACGCCTCGACGTCACCAAGGTCGCGCAGATCGCGCTGGCCCGGCTCGTCCTGGGCCGGGCCCCGGTGGTGGTGCTCGACGAGTCGACCGCCGAGGCGGGCAGCGAGGGTGCGGCGGAACTGGAACGCGGTGTACTGGCCGCCTGCGCGGGCCGGACCACCCTGTTCGTGGCCCACCGACTGACCCAGGCGATGGCGGCGGACCGCATCGCCGTGCTCGACGCGGGACGCGTCGTGGAACAGGGCACCCACGAGGAACTGGTGGCCCTGGAAGGCCGCTACGCGCGGCTGTGGCAGGCGTGGCGGGAAGGCAGCTGAGCGACCCCTGCTCCGTACGGGGCAGGAGGTGAACCGGAAAGGACGTTGAGTCTCCGATGACGGAACCGACAGCTCGTCACGTACTGCTCTCCGCGACGCGCCTGGCCGATGTGCGCCGGAGAACCGGTGACCACTGCGACCGGACCATCGCCGAGGCGTGCGCCATCGGGCTGTCGTACTGGGCCACGGGCCGCGACCCCGAAGGCCTGGAGCTCACCCCGGGGACCCTGTTCGTCGACGTCCTGGCATGGGTGGACAACGGCGGTGCCGCACCGGCCGGATGGGAGGTCGGCGCGGACAGCCGGAGCATCGCCGTTCCGGAAGGCGTCGTACACGCCGACGCGCAACTCGCCCTGGACGACCTCACCGCCTTCCCGGACCGGCCCGTGTCCACCATCGGGCCCTCCGGTGTGGCGGGGCGGATCGAGACCCTGGCCGGGTGGAACGACACCCGGGCCGACCGGATCCGCCCGACCATCGTCGAGATGTTCCTGGAACAGGCCCGGACCAGGCCGGACGCGGTCGCGATCACCGACGGGCATCGCTTGCTGACATATCGTCAAGCAGATTTATTATCGGGCCAGTTGGCTCGCCATTTACTTGATCGGGGCATAGGCGCCGAACAGGTCGTCGGCATTTCGCTCGACCGTTCCGCCGACATGGTGATCGCCCTTCTCGGCGTGCTCCGGGCGGGCGCCGCGTTCGTACCCCTCGACCCGCACTGGCCGGCCGCGCGCCGGGCCGTCGTCATCGCCGACGCCCGCGTCGCCCTCCAGCTCAACGCCTCCGGTGAGCACGCCCCCGATGAACCGGAAGCCGTGCCGGTCGATCTCGGCGACTGGCGGTTCGATTCCCCCGCGGACCAGGGCGCCGGACCCGCCGTCCCCGGCGACTCCCTCGCCTACGTGATCTTCACATCCGGTTCGACCGGCCGGCCCAAGGGCGCGATGATTCGCCACGAAGCGATCAGCGAACGCCTGCTGTGGCAGGTCGACGAGATCCTCCGCTTCGGACCCGACGACGCCTCGCTGTTCAAGGCACCGCTCTCGTTCGACATCTCCATCAACGAGATCTTCCTGCCCCTGGTCTCCGGCGGCAGGCTGGTGGTGCTGCGCCCCGGCGGCGAACGCGACCCGCACCACCTGCTCGCCGTGATCGCCGAACAGCGGGTCACCTTCACGTACTTGGTCTCGTCCATGCTCGACGTCCTGCTGGAGATCGCGGGCGACTCCGGCCGGCTGGACAGCCTGCGGCACGTGTGGTGCGGCGGCGAGGTACTGACCCCGGAGCTGTACGAGCGGTTCCGCACCCGGCTCGACATACCGATGTACCACGGCTACGGGCCGGCCGAGACGACGATCGGCGTCTCGCACGTCATCTACCGGGGCGCGGCGGAGCGGCTCTCGACATCGATCGGCAAGGCCAACCCCAACACCCAGCTCTACGTCCTCGACGACGAACTCCGCCCCGTCCCCGTCGGCGTGGGCGGCGAACTCTACGTGGGCGGCTTCCTCCTGGGCCGCGGATACGTCAACGCGCCCGCCCTGACCGCGGCCCGGTTCGTCGCGAACCCCTTCGCCCGCGACGGTTCCCGGCTGTACCGCACCGGTGACCTCGCGCGCTACGCCCCGGACGGGTCGCTCGACTTCCTGGGCCGGTCCGACAACCAGATCAAGATCCGCGGCATGCGCCTGGAGCTCGAGGACGTCGAGGTGGGCCTCGCCGAACACCCCGGGGTCCGGCACACCTGCGTCGTCGCGAAGAAGAACACGGCGGGTGGAACCTACCTCGTCGGCTACGTGATCCCGGCCGCGGGGAGCGAGGAACTGAGGGCGGACGAGGTCAAGGCGTGGGCCGCCGGGCACCTGGTGGAGCACATGGTGCCCGCCCACATCGTCGTCACGGACGCGTTCCCGCTCACGGCGAACGGCAAGATCGACCGGACCGCACTGCCGGAGCCGGCGCCCACGACCGGCGCGACGACCCAGCCCGCCACGGACGACGAGCGCCTCGTGTGCGCGGCGGTCGCGACCGTCCTGCGCCTCGACGAGGTCGGCGTCGACCAGGACTTCTTCCAGCTCGGCGGGGACAGCATCCTGGCGATCTCCCTGCTGAGCGCGTTGCGGGACGAGGGCCTGCACGTCACCGCACGCCAGATCTTCACGAACAGTGTCGTGGGGGCGCTGGCGGCGGTCGCGAACCGTGGCGCCGCCACCACCGTGGACCACGGCGACGTGGCCACCGGCGCCGTCGCCGGATCGCCCATCGTGCGGTGGCTCGGCGCGACCACGGACGCGATCGACGGCTTCGTGCAGTCGGTGGTGCTCAACACCCCGGCGGACCTGACGGCCGACGCCCTCGACGCGGTCCTGACCGCCCTGCTCCAACGCCACGACATGCTGCGCGCCAGGCTGGTGCGCGCCGACCGCTGGAGCTTCGAGATCCCGGAGGCCGGCCGGTCAGCCGCCCGGATCTGGCAGGAGAGCGACCTGCCGCTCGACGCGTGCGTCGCGCTCGCCACCGAGGAACTGGACCCGGACGGGGGCGTCATGCTGCGGGCCGTCTGGCGCCGCGACGACCGCCAACTCGTCCTCGTCGCCCATCACGTCGTGATCGACGGCGTGTCCTGGCGGATCCTGATGGAGGACCTCGCCACCGCGTGGCGCCGGTTCACCGCGGGCACGCCGATCGAACTGCCCCCCGTGGGAACGTCGTTCCGGCGCTGGACCCAGCTGCTGGAGCGCGCCGCCTTCGACCCGGACCGCGCCGGCTACCGGCGTCCCCTGCCGGGACCGGACGCCCCGCTGGGCCGGCGTGCGCTGGCGGCGACCGACACCGTCGCCCGCGAACGGACGACGACCGTGCGGGTCGACGCCGACATCACGGCCGCCCTGCTGGGCGAGCTGCCCGCGAAGTTCCACGCGGGCGTCAACGACGTACTGCTGACCGCCCTCGCCGTCACCCTCGCGCGGTGGCGCCGCGACCTCGGGCAGCGGCAGACCTTC
Source organism: Streptomyces sp. NPDC001568 (assembly GCF_042893755.1). Classification (NCBI taxonomy): domain Bacteria; kingdom Bacillati; phylum Actinomycetota; class Actinomycetes; order Kitasatosporales; family Streptomycetaceae; genus Streptomyces; species Streptomyces sp. NPDC001568. Next base: position 324,290 of record NZ_JBIAVF010000005.1, read on the forward strand.
GCCCACATCGAGCTGGAGGGCCACGGCCGTGAAGGCCGGTACGTGGCCGACACCGCCGGATTCGAGCCCGAACTGTCCCGCACCGTGGGCTGGTTCACCACCCTCTTCCCGGTGACCGTGGACCCCGGCCCGGCCGTCGACCACACCGACCCCGATCGGATGGCCGCCGCCCTCAAGGCGGTCAAGGAAGACCTCGCGCGGATCCCCCGAAACGGCCTCTCCTACGGAGTCCTGCGGCACCTGACCGGCGCCGAGTTCGACACCCCCGCACCCCAGGTCCTGTTCAACTACCTCGGCCGCTTCGAGGCAGGCAGTGCGAACGACTGGGAACTCGCGCACACCACAGACCAGTTGGGCGAGCGGCGCGATCCCCGGATGCGGCTACCGCGCGCCCTGGAGTTCAACGCCATCGCGGAACCCGCCGGGGCCGGCGCCCACGAACTGGCCACCACCCTCTCCTGGCCCGACGGGCTGCTCACCGACGAGGACGTCTCCGTCATCGGCGCCCACTTCCGGGACGCCCTCACCGGACTGGCCGCCCTGGCCGCCCTCCACCCGGGCGGCCATTCGCCCAGCGACTTCGCCCCGGTGGAGCTCACCCAGGCCGACGTCGACGAACTGGACGGCCCGACGCTGCGGGACGTCCTCCCGCTGACCCCGCTGCAAGAGGGCCTCTACTTCCACTCGGTCTTCGACGACGACGCCGACGGCCGTTACGTCGAGCAGCAACTCCTCACCCTGGAAGGGGAGGTGGACGAGCACCGGCTCGCGGCGGCGGCCGACCGACTGCTCACCCTCCACCCCAACCTCGCCGCGCGGTTCGTCGCACTCGCCGACGGCCGGGTGGTATCCGTCCTGGAGAACGGCGTGCGGGCCCCGTTCACCACCCTGGACCGGCCCGGCATCACCGACGAGGAGATCCGCGACCACGCCGAACGGGACCGCCGCGCCGGCTTCGACCTGGCCGCCGGCCCCCTCATGCGCTACACCCTCATCCGCGCCGGCTCGGGCCGGCAGGTCCTGGTGCAGACCGTCCACCACATCATCGCCGACGGCTGGTCCGTGCCGCCGATGCTCCGCGCGCTGCTGACCGAGTACCACGCCCCGGGTACCGGCTACCCGCGCGGCGGCTTCTCCGACTACGTGCGATGGCTGGCCGCCCGCGACGAGCACGAGGGCGACCGGGTCTGGCACGCACAACTCGCCGGCCTGCCCGGCCCGTCCCTGGTCGCCGAAGGGCGAGCGCCCTCCGACCGGTTCGCCGACGCGACCGTGGAACCGGACGACGACATCGACGAGGCCGCCCGCTCGGCCGGAGTGCCGCTCAGCGTCGCCGTGCACAGCGCGTGGGCACTCACCCTGGGCGGTGTCCTGCGCACGCGGGACGTCGTGTTCGGCTCCACCGTCTCCGGGCGCGACGCCGACGTGCCCGGCATCGAGGACATGGTGGGCCTGTTCATCAACACGATCCCCGTGCGCGCCCGATGGACCGGGGCCACCACGGCACGCGAACTGCTCGCCTCGGTACGGGAACACCAGAGCGCGGTGCAGCCGCACCAACACGTCTCCCTGGCGCGGATCAGCCGCCGCAGCGGCGCCGGACCCCTCTTCGATACCCTGGTGGTGTTCGACGTGGCGACCGACCTCGAAGCCCTGCGCCGTCCCGAGGACACCCTCGCCATCACCGCGATCACCAACGAGGGCGCCCCGCACTATCCCCTCACGCTCGTGGTGGAACGCACCCGCGACGGCCGCCCGCGCTTCAACCTCATCCACGACGCCGCCCTCGTCCGCGAGTCCACCGCCCACACCCTCCTCGCCGGCTTCACCCACACCCTCACCGAGCTGCTGGCCCGACCGGACGCCACGGTCGCCGCCCCGGCCCCCGAGGGGACCCGGCGTCCCGCACGGATCACCCCGACCACGCTGGGCGCGCTCTTCGACGCCGCCGCCCGTCGCGACCCGGACGCCACCGCCGTCACCCACTGCGCGCTCGACGGGGCCGGCCGCTCCCTGACCTACGGGCAACTGGCCGCCGCCCGCGACGCGTTGGTGTCCGAGCTGCTCTCGGTCGGAGTGCGGCCGGGCGAGCGCGTCGCCGTCGCCGTACCGCGTTCCGTGGAGCAGGTCACCGCCCTGATCGCCGTCGTCACCGCGGGCGGCGCGTACGTACCGCTGGAACCCGCCTACCCCGACGAACGACTCGAGTACATCCTCGCCGACGCCGCCCCGCAGGTCGTCCTCGTGGACCGGGAACAGCGGGAGCGGTTCACGGAACTGCTGGACCGGGCGGGTGTACCGGCCCGGGTGTTCGTGCAGGGGGACCGGTCCGCGCCGACCGCCGCCGCGCCCGGTCCCGTGCCCGGTGCGGGTTGGCACGATCCGGCGTACGTGATCTACACGTCCGGCTCCACCGGCCGACCCAAGGGCGTCGTCGTCCCGCATTCCGCCGTGGTCACCCTGCTCGCGAACACCTGGTCCGACATGGACTTCGGCCCGGACGACGTATGGGTCCAGTTCCACTCGTACTCCTTCGACTTCGCGGTCTGGGAGCTGTGGGGCGCGCTGGCCCACGGCAGCGAACTCCTGGTGCCGGACCACGGACTGACCCGCTCCCCGGTCGACTTCCACCGTCTGGTGCGCGAACGCGGGGTGACGGTGTTGAACCAGACGCCGTCGGCGTTCCACCAGTTCATCGAAGCCGACCGGCACGCCGGCGCACCGGACACCGCCCTGCGCCGGATCATCTTCGGAGGGGAGGCGCTGGACCTGGCGCGGCTGCGCGGCTGGGTCGAGCGACACGGCACCGCCACTCCCGAGCTGGTCAACATGTACGGCATCACGGAGACCACCGTCCACGTCACCCACCGGGTCCTGACCGACGAGGACTTCGACCGCGACGACGACGTCAGCCCGATCGGCGCCCCCGTCCCCGGCCTCGTCACCCACCTCCTCGACGACCGGCTCCGCCCGGTGCCACCGGGCCGGGAGGGTGCCGTGTACGTGGCCGGTGACCAGGTGTCGCTCGGCTACCTGCGCCGGTCGGCGCTCACCGCGAGCCGGTTCGTGGCCGATCCGTTCGCCGGGGACGGCTCCCGCATGTACCACACGGGCGACCTGGCCCGCCGTACGCTCGACGGTGAACTGGAGTTCGTCGGCCGCGCCGACGACCAGGTACAGCTCAAGGGTTTCCGCATCGAGCTCGGCGAGGTGGAGTCCGCGATCAGGGGACTCGACGGCGTCGTCGACGCGGCCGTCACCGTGGCGGAAAGCGGCGACCACCTGGTGGCGCACGTCGTGGGCCGGCTCCCCGACGACCTCACCGCCCTGCTGTCCGCGAAGCTGCCCGCGCACATGGTGCCCGGCCGTACCCTGCCCGTGGACGCCCTCCCACTGACGGTCAACGGCAAACTGGACCGCAAGGCCCTCACCGAGCGGGCCGCCCGGCAGGAGCCGCCGGTACCCCCGAGCGGTCCCGCACCCACCGCGCTCGCCGCGCTCGTCGACATCTTCACCGAGACGCTGCCCGGCACCGCCGTGGACGCGGACTGCGACTTCTTCCGGGCGGGCGGCGACAGCATCCTCGCCATCACCGTCGTCAACCGGGCCAGGGCGCAGGGCCTCGCGATCGCCCCGCGGGACGTGTTCCTGCTCAGGACCCCGCGCGCCCTCGCCGCCCACCTGGCGACGAACGCACCCGAGGCGGCGCCGGCCCTGCCCGCGCTGCACGAGGACGGCCCGCTGACCCCGACGCCGATCATCCTGCGCCGGCGGGACCTCGGCGGCTCCCTCATCCGGTTCGCCCAGGCCAGGACGCTGACGGTGGCCGAGGGCATCGGATTCCCCGCGGTGTGCCGCGCCGCCGAAGCCGTCGTGGCCGCGCACCCCGCGCTCCGGATGCGACTGCGCGTCGAACACGGGGTCTGGGCCCTGGGCACCGAACCCACCCGCGAGGTCACCGTCACCCGCCCCGACACCAGCGGTCCGGCGGGCACCGCCGACGCGACGACCGTCGCCGACGAGGCCGCCGGACACCTCGACCCCGAGGCCGGCGAGGTCATCGCGTTCGCCTGGCTGGAGGCGAGCCGGACCCTGGTGGTCACCGTCCACCACCTGGCCGTCGACGCGGTGTCCTGGCTGATCCTGTTGGACGACCTGACCACCGCCCTGCACGGCACGCCCCTGCCGGCGCCGACCACCTCGTACGCCGCGTACGCGGCGGCGCTCGCCCAAGGATCCGCCCACGACATCGATGACCTCGGGCACTGGATCACCACGCTCCAGGCACCCCCGCTGCCGGCCGCCCTCGGCGGCGGCGCGCTCCGCGAGACCACGACCGTCCTACCGGCCGCGGTGAGCGACCTGGTCACCCGCACCGCGCCCGCCGCGCTCGGCATCGGCCTCACCGAACTGCTCTGCGGCGCCCTGCGCACCGCCCTGACACACGTCCAGCCCACACCCACCGACCTCACGATCGAACTGGAGCGACACGGCCGGGTACCCGCCCGGCCCGACCACGACTACAGCCGCACGGTCGGCTGGTTCACCTCCATCGCGCCCGTACGGCTCACGGCGCACACCGACCCCGTCGCGGCCGCCCGCGAGCTCGCCGCCCGACAGCCCGACGAGCGGGCGCACGCCGCCTACGGCCGGCTGAGGTACCTCGACCCGCAGACGGCCCCGCTGCTCACGGCCCGCCCGCAGGTGCTGTTCAACTACCTCGGCAGGGGCGCCGAGTCCCGTGCCCCGCGCATCGGCGGGGGCGACCGGGGCAGTCCGTACGCCGTCGAGGTCAACGCGTGGACCGACGCGGACACCGGAAGCCTGCACGCGGTCTTCACCCTCGCCGACGGCGTACCCGACGCGATCACCGGTCACTGGTCCGCCGCGCTGGCGGCCCTCGCCGACGCCGCGACGAGGGCCGAGCGCCTCGCGCCGGTCACCCCGCTCCAACGGGGACTGTTCTTCCAGGCCCAGATGGCGGGCCCGGCCGGACACTACGTCGCGCAGAGCCACTTCACCTTCGACCGCCGCCTGGACACCGACGCGCTGGCCGAGGCGATGGCCTGGGTGATCGCACGGCACCCGGTCGTCGGCGCCGGGTTCACCACCGATGACGACGGCAACCCGGTCCAGGTCCTCGGCGCGGGCCGGCGGGTCGACGTCCGCACGGTCACCCTGTCGACGGACGCGGAGGTCGACACCCTGCTCGCCCGGGACCGCGACACCGGATTCGACCTCGACCGGCCGCCACTGATCCGGCTGACCGTCATCCGCCGCCCCGACGGCCGGGACGGGCTCCTGCTCAGCTACCACCTGCTGCTGTGGGACGGCTGGTCCCGCGAGATCGTGCTGCGGGACCTGTTCGACGCCTACCAGCAGGCGATCGCCGGCCGGTTGACGGCGCCGACCCCGGCGGCGCCGGGCTTCGAGGACCACGCCCGCGCCCTCGCCGCCAAGGACCCCGCCCCGTCGGAACGCTTCTGGGCGGAGCACCTGAGCGGCCTGCCCGGACCGACACTGCTCGCCGGACCGGCGCCGAGCCTCCCGGACGGCCTGCCGGGCACCATCGTCCACACGCTCTCCGCCGAGCGTTCGGGGCTGCTGCGGGCAGCGGCCCGGGCCCACGGCGTCACCCTGAACTCGCTGCTGACCGGCGCCTTCGGTCTCCTGCTGGGCGCCCGCACGGGCCGCGCCGACGCCGTGTTCGGCGTGACCGTTTCCGGCCGGGAGGGCGAGGGACTGTCCGACATCGTCGGTGTGCTCCTCAACACCGTGCCCATGTGGACCCGGGCCCGCCCCGCGGACACGGTCCGGACGTACCTGGCGCGGGTTCAGGAGGCCAGGGTCGCCGCGATGGAGCACGAGCACCTCGGGCTCGGCGAGATCCAGCGCGCCGGCGGACACGACGCCCTGTTCGACAACCTGTTCGTCCTGCAGAACTTCCTGGACATGGACGCGTTCGCCGCGATGAACGCCCGCCACGGCATCACCGCGGTCCGCGCCGACGACTCCACCCACTACCCCTTCACCTGGGTCGTCACCCCCGGGGAGCGGCTCACGGTCAAACTGGAACACCGTGACGCCGACGCCCCCGGCGCCCGCCGCCTCCTCGACGAGTACCTGCGCCTACTGGACGACCTGTCCGGATGGACCGGACCGCTGGGCGCCCTGCGGGGCCCGGCCCCCGACCCCCGGCCCGCCGCGCGCACGGACGTGGGCACGGACACCGTGGTCGACCGCTTCGACCGGGCGGCGGACCGCGATCCGGCGCGGGTCGCCCTCGTCGCCGACGGCCGGACCATGACCTTCGGCCTGCTCCGGGACCGCAGCCGCGCGGTCGCGGGCGTGCTCGCCCGGCGCGGCATCGGCCCCGAGAACACCGTGGCCCTCGCGCTCCCGCGCTCCCTCGACTCGATCGTGGCGCTGTTCGCCGTGCTGCGCACGGGCGCCGCGTACGTCCCGTTGGAACTGGACCACCCGGACGAGCGGATCGCGGCCATCGTCGCGGACGCCCGCCCGGACGCCGTCCTCACCGTGAGCTCCGTGACCCCCCGCCTCACCCGCGCCGTCACCGACACCCCGACCGGCGCCCTGATCGAGCTCGACCGGCCCCTCCCCGAGGCCGAGCCGCTCGTGACGTTCGCTCCGGACGACCCCCACCGGCTCCGCCACCCCGCCTACACGATCTACACCTCCGGCTCGACCGGCCGGCCCAAGGGCGTGGTGACCGAGTACGCCGGGCTCACCAACATGCTGATCAACCACCGGCGTCGGATCTTCGAACCGGTCCTGGCGGAACACGGCCACCGCGTCCTGCGGATCGCGCACACCGTGTCCTTCGCCTTCGACATGTCGTGGGAGGAACTGCTGTGGCTCGCCGACGGCCACGAGGTGCACGTCTGTGACGAGGAACTGCGCCGCGACGCCCCCCGCCTCGTCGAGTACTGCCTGCGGCACGGGATCGACGTCATCAACGTGACCCCGACCTACGCCCAGCAACTGGTCGCCGAGGGCCTCCTCGACGACCGGGCGCACCGGCCGGCCCTGGTCCTCCTGGGCGGCGAGGCCGTCACCCCCACGCTGTGGCGGCGGCTCGCCACCACCGAGGGCACGGTCGGCTACAACCTGTACGGGCCCACCGAGTACACCATCAACACCCTCGGCGTCGGCACGTTCGAGTGCCAGGACCCGGTCGTGGGCGTGGCGATCGACAACACCGACGTCCACGTCCTGGACCCCTGGCTGCGCCCCCTGCCCGACGGGGTGCCCGGCGAGCTGTACGTGGCGGGCGTCGGCATCGCCCGCGGGTACCTCGGACAGCCCGCGCAGACCGCGCACCGCTTCGTCGCCTGCCGTTTCGGCCCGCCCGGCGAGCGCATGTACCGCACCGGCGACCTGGTCGTCCGACGTCCCGACGGCAACCTGATGTACCTGGGCCGGACCGATCAGCAGGTCAAGATCAGGGGACACCGCGTCGAACTGGGCGAGGTCGAGGCCGCGTTCGCCGCGCACCCCGCCGTACGGTTCGTCGCGGCCGTCGCCCAAGCCGACCCCCAGGTCGACGGCACCCACCGACTGGCCGCCTACCTCGTGCTCGGCAACGGCGACGGCGGGGGCGACGGCGGGGGCGACGGGCAGGGCGACCTCGGCGACGACCCCGGCGCCGCCGCACTCGCCGCCGTCGCCGCCGAGGTCGGCGCCGGGTTGCCGGACTTCCTGCGCCCCACCCACTACGCCCGGGTGGGGAGCATTCCGCTCACGGTCAACGGCAAGGCCGACACCAAGGCCCTGCCGGAGGCCAAACCGCTCGGCGCGCTGACCACGGCGGGGGAGCGCGGCCCCGGGACCGTCACGGAGACCACCGTCTGCGAGTTCTTCGCCGAGGCACTCGACCTGGACGACGAGGAGGTGAGCGCGGTGAGCGATTTCGTGTCCCTGGGAGGACACTCCATGCTGGCGGTGCGACTGATCGGACTGCTGCGCCGTGAGTACGGCCCAGTGGTCACCGTTCGAGACCTGTTCACCCTGCGAACCCCGGAAGCGATTGCGCGCCACCTCGATGACAACTCATGACATCCCGAGGCCCCGTACGGGGTCCGACATCCTCCGGACGGCGCTGCGCCGCAACCTCGGAGCCATGCTCTGGGGAACCGTCCTCATGGGCCTCTACCAGGCCGGTGAGACCGCGTTCCCCATCGCGCTCGGCCTGATCGTCGAGCACACCATGCAGGACCGATCCCCGGGCGCCCTCGCCCTGTCGATCGGCGCGCTGGCCGTGATCATCACGACCGTGTCGCTGTCGTGGCGGTTCGGCATGCGCGTCCTGCAGAAGGCCAACACGACCGAGGCGCACCGCTGGCGCGTCGGGGTCGCGGACTGCGGACTCCAACCGGTGCCCCGGGACACCGGCCTGAAGTCCGGCGAGGTGTTGACCATCGCCACCGAGGACGCCGACCAGACCGCCGACATCATCGAGGTGGTGCCGCTCCTGATCAGTTCGCTGGTCGCCGTGCTGATCGCGGCGATCGCCCTGGGACTGGCCGACGGCCGGCTCGGTCTGCTGGTGATCGTGGGTACCGTCGCGATCCTGCTGGTCCTCAGCGTGATGTCGAAGCGGATCGGATCCAGCACCCGGGAACAACAGGCCCGGGTGGCGAGGGCCGGTGCGAAGGTCGCCGACCTGATCACCGGCCTGCGCCCGCTGCACGGATTCGGCGGCAACCACGCGGCGTTCGCGTCCTATCGCAAGGTCAGTACGGAGGCGAGGCACCAAGCGGTCACCGTGGCCATGGCGAACGGCGCCTACGCGGGCACCGCCATGGCCCTGAACGCCCTCCTCGCCGCCACCGTGACGCTGACGGCCGGCTGGCTGGCGTTCGACCGGCAGATCACCATCGGTGAACTCGTGATGGCCGTGGGGCTGGCCCAGTTCATCATGGAGCCGCTCAAGATGTTCTCGGACATGCCCAAGTACGTGATGATGGCGCGGGCTTCGGCGCAGCGGATGGCGCTCGTGCTGGCCGCCCCGCCGGTCACCACCCCGGGACCGCACCGCCCGACAGCGGGCGGGTCCCTGGACATCGACTGCGTCCGGTACGGGGTGCTGCACGAGCTCAAGTTCCGGGTGTCGGCGGGGGAGTTCGTGGCGATCACGGCCTACCAACCGCGTGCCGCGGCCGACCTCGCCGCGATCCTGTCCGTGCGGGTCCCGCCCGACGCCTACGACGGGGTGGTACGGCTCGGCGAGCGGGAGATCGGCGACCTGTCGATCGAGGCGGTGCGGGCGCACATGCTGGTGAACCCGTACGAGGCGGAGATCTTCGCGGGCACCCTCCGGACGAACATCGACCCGACGGGCACCAGCCGTACGGTCCCCGAGGCAGTCGAGGCGTCCATGCTGACCGATGTCGTCGCCCTCCACCGCGAGGGGCTCGACCACGGCGTCCGCGACCGCGGCGCCAACCTCTCCGGTGGCCAGCGCCAACGGCTGTCCCTGGCCCGCGCCCTCGCCGCCGACACCGACGTCCTCGTCCTGCACGACCCGACGACGGCCGTCGACGCGGTCACCGAGCAGCTCATCGCCCGCAACCTCGCCGCGCTGCGCCGCGGCCGGACCACCGTCGTGATCACCAGCAGCCCGGCCCTCCTGGACGCCGCCGACCGGGTCCTGGTGCTCGACGACGGCGTCATCACGGCCGAGGACACCCACCGGAACCTGCTCGCCGGCGACGAGGACTACTGCGCGGCGGTCGCCCGCTGACCGGCCGGAGGCCCGCTACGCGAGCACCCGGGCGACGTCCCTGAGCAGGGCGTGCCGCCACCCCGCCCGATCGTGGCCCGAGGGCGACCGTGAGACGTGCACGGTCGCCCCGGCCCGTTCGGCCAGGGCCTCCGTCAGCTCGCAGTGCGGCAGCATCCGCGTTTCGTGTTCCCCCACGTCGAAGGCGACCCGCAGGCCGGACAGGTCGGGACGCTCCCGTAGGCGTGCGGCGACGACTCCACCGACCGGGCCGCCCAACGGGTCCGCGAGTCCGGCGGCGTCCGGCGTCCACCAGAACGACCCCGACTGGCAGGCCACGCGGGACACCAGCTCGGGGAACTCCAGCGCCGCGTACACCGCGCTCAGCCCGCCGAGGCTCTGCCCGGCGACCACCAGCCGGTCCCCGTCCGCGGGTACGCCGCTGTCCACGACCAGCGGCAGCAGTTCGTCCCGTACGGCCTGCCACAGCTGCGGCCGGCACCCGAACTCGGCCTCCCGGTCCCGGGTCGGCAGGAAGACGAGCGTGACGGGAGGTACGGCGCCGCTCGCCACGGCCGAGTCGAAGGCGGTCACGGCCGGATGCCGGTACAGCCAGTCGTCCCCGTCGAGCAGCAGGACCAGCGGTCCGCCGCCGCCCGACGGGTGCGCCCGTACGGTGCGCCGGCCGCCGAGCCGTCGGCTGGTCCAGCGGATCCGGGTGCTCGGCAGCGGCAGCACGTCGTCCGCTCCGACGGCGGGCCAGTGCGGCTGCGCCGGGGTGTCGGGGGTGGCGGCGACGGACCAGTTCCCGCCGGCGCCCGCGGGGTTGAGCGCGTCGGCGTACGCGGCGTCGCCGGCGAGGAACCGGTAGGTCACCCGTAGCCGGGTCGGCATGGGCACTTCGGCGTACCAGCAGTCCGAGTCGCCCCACCGGCGCAGGGGCAGCGAGGGCGACCAGCTCTCGAAGTCGAGGCGCGCGGGGGAGCCGCGCCACAGGAACAGGGTTACCCAGCCGCTTTCGGACCGCACGGACGCGGGGGCTCCGGCCGCCGCCCAGAACCCGTCCGTGCCGGGTGTGCCGGGCAGGCCGAACGTGGCGAAGGGTCCTCCCGGGGAGGCTCCGGGGTCGAAGGCGCGGCCGCTCACGGCCGGGCCCTGCATGCGGTCACGAGGCGCATCGAGGTCTCCTTGTGAGGGGCAAGGGGAGAACGCTAAGCTCGGCTCGTTAGGCGAGCCTAACCTAAGCATGACGTTTCCTTCCCTTGAAGGTCCACCCCCCGACGGGGGGCCCGAGGAGGCACTGGACGTGAGCACCAACCCATTCGACGATGCCGAAGGCCGCTTCCTGGTCCTGGTGAACGAGGAGGGCCAGCACTCGCTCTGGCCGTCCTTCGCCGAGGTGCCGGGCGGCTGGAGCACCGCCTTCGGCGAGGACACCCGGCAGGCGTGCCTGGACTGGGTCGAGACCCACTGGACGGACCTGCGCCCGCGCTCCCTCGCACGATCGACGGACACCTGACCACGAGGCGCGGGCCCGCCAGGTCCACCGGCCCGGTGGTCCGGTGACCCGCCGCCCTCCGGCGCGGCGCGGCGGCCTCAGATGTCGAGGAACCGGACGTCATCGGCGTTGCGCCGGATGAAGGAGCGTCGGGCCTCGACGTCCTCTCCCATCAACACCGAGAACAGCTCGTCGGCCAACGCGGCGTCCTCCAGGGTGACCTGCCCGAGGACGCGGTGGTCCGCGTCCATGGTGGTGACGCGCAGCTCCTCGGCGTTCATCTCGCCCAGCCCCTTGAAGCGCTGGACGGTGTCGTCCCGCAGCCGCTTGCCGTGTAGCCGGCCGTGGTCCAGGACGCTGTCGCGGTGCCCGTCGGAATACGCGTACCGGATGTCGTCCCGACTCCATTTGATCTTGTAGAGCGGGGGTCGGGACAGATACACGTGCCCGGCCTCGATGAGGGGCCGCATGAAGCGGAACAGGAAGGTCAGCAGCAGGGTGTTGATGTGCCGGCCGTCGACGTCGGCGTCCGCCATCAGGATGATCTTGTGATAGCGGAGCTTCTCGATGTCGAAGTCCTCGTGCACACCGGTACCGAAGGCGCTGATCAGCGCCTGGACCTCGGTGTTCTGGAGGATCTTGTCGATCCGGGCCTTCTCGACGTTCAGGATCTTGCCGCGGATCGGCAGGATGGCCTGGTGCGTCGGGTTGCGGCCGGACTTCGCGCTACCGCCGGCGGAGTCACCCTCGACGATGAAGATCTCGCACTCGGTCGGTTCGTTCGACCGGCAATCGGACAACTTGCCCGGCAGCGTGGCCGATTCGAGAAGTCCCTTGCGGCGGGTGATGTCGCGCGCCTTGCGCGCGGCGGCCCGGGCGGTCGCGGCCGACACGGCTTTGCGCACGATGTCACCGGCCGCGTCGGGATGCCGGTCGAACCAGTCCGCAAGGTGCTCCTGGACGACCCTTTGCAGGAACGCCTTGGCCTGCGTGCTGGTGAGCTTGTCCTTCGTCTGGCCCTCGAACTGCGGCTCGCCCAGCTTGACCGAGATGACCGCCGTCAACCCCTCGCGGACGTCGTCGCCGGTGAGGTTGTCGTCCTTCTCGCGCAACAGTCTCTTCTCCCGGGCGTACTTGTTCACCAGGGCGGTGATCGCGGCGCGGAACCCTTCCTCGTGCGTGCCGCCGCCGTGGGTACGGATGGCGTTGGCGAAGGAGTGGACGTCGCTCTGGTAGCCCGCGTTCCACTGGAGGGCCACCTCCGCGGACAGGACGCGTTCGGGATCGGTGGCCCGGAAGGAGATGACGCCGGGGTGGACGGGATCGCCCCTGCGGGCGTTCAGATGGTCGACGAAGTCGGAGATGCCCCCGTCGAACCGGTACCGCAGCGGCTCCCGGGCCCCGGGTCGTTCGTCGCGCAGCCCCACCGTCAGGCCCTGGTTGAGGAACGCCACCTCCCGAAAACGCCGCGCGAGCGTCTCGTAGGCGTAGTCGGTGGTCTCGAAGATCGTCTCGTCGGCCCAGAAGGTGATGCTGGTGCCGGTCGCCGCCGTCGCCTCATGGCGTTGGAGCGGCGCCACGGGCGCACCGCCCCTGAAGGTCTGGCTGTACCGGTACCCGTCCTTGCGCACCTCGGCCACCACCCGCGTGGACAGTGCGTTGACCACCGACAGCCCCACGCCGTGCAGTCCGCCCGACACCTGGTAGCCGCCTCCGCCGAACTTGCCGCCGGCGTGCAGGACGGTCATCACCACCTCCAGCGCCGGCCGCCCCTCCGAGGCCACGACGTCGACGGGAATGCCGCGCCCGTTGTCCGTCACCCGCAACCCGCCGTCGGCCAGCACCGTCACCTCGATGGTGTCCGCGACGCCCGCCAGTGCCTCGTCGACGGCGTTGTCCACCACCTCGTACACCAGGTGGTGCAGGCCCCGTTCGTCGGTGGACCCGATGTACATGCCCGGTCGTAGCCGTACCGGGTCCAACCCGTCCAGGACGGTGATCGCTCCCGCGTCGTAGGGGGCGGTGGTGGTCCGGTTGTCGGAAAGGGTCACGGAGTACTCCTCGGGGCGCAGCACGGAGCACGCCGCCGACCGAACGGGTCGGAGCGTGTCAGGTCAAGGGGGTGGTGGCGAGCGGCAGTTGCGGTGGCGGTCGGGGGTCCGCCAGCCGAGGGCGCGCACGGTCGGATCGACGTCCGGGCGGCCCGTCGACTTCGCCAAAGTTTACGATCTCCGCCATCCTTGGCACACCCTCAGAACGGTTTTAAGGACAGTGGGTTGGTCTGTGAATGAGGCCGGGAAGGTGCCTGTGTGCCCGTTCAGCGGATTATGATGCTTGTGGTCGATCCCCTCCAGGTCTGTGCGCCACTGGCGCGGCAGAGGGGCATCTGGAGCTTCCCCCCTTGGGGGGCGGCTGTGGGGTGGTGGCGCGAAGTGTGCGGTGCCTTGCGGAATGAGTTAGGTAAGGCTGACCTAAGTCTGTCTAGGATGCGGGCATGAAGAAGATCATCCGCGCGTTGACGGCCGTGGCGGCCGGCCTGGCCCTCACCGCGCCCGTCACGCTCGCGCCCCCCGCCGCGGCCACCGCCGCACCGCCCGGGGAGTCCACCAGGCTCGAACTCCCGCGCACCACCGGCGCCTTCGCCGTGGGCCGCGACACCCTGCACCTGGTCGACCGGGACCGCAAGGACCCCTGGGTCCCCACCGCCGACCGGGAACTCCTGCTCTCCCTGTACTACCCGGCGCTCGCGCACACCGGCACCCCCGCGCCCTACCTGAGCGTCCCGGAGGCCAAGGCCCTGCTGACCGACCGGGGGCAACTGGGCGAGTACGTCACGCCCGAGCGCGTAGCCGCCACCCGTACGCAGTCCCGCGCCGGCGCCCTGCCCCGCCCCTCCGCGCAGCGCTACCCCCTGATCGTGCTCTCGCCCGGTTTCACGATGCCGCGCGCCTCGCTGAGCGTGCTGGCCGAGGACCTCGCCGCCCGCGGCTACGTCGTGGCGGCGGTGGACCACGCCTACGAGTCGGACGGCACCGTCTTCCCCGGGGGGAGGCTGCTCACCTGCAAGGCCTGCGAGCAGGTGTTCCCCGACGGCTCCCTCCACCGGGTCTCCGACGGCCGGGCCCGGGACATCCCGTTCGTCCTCGACCGCCTCACCGGGCCGCACCCCGCCTGGCGGTACTCCCGGCTCATCGACCCCCGCCACGTGGGCATGGCCGGCCACTCCATCGGCGGCGCGGCGGCCTCGGCGACCATGGCCGTGGACCCGCGCGTCGACGCCGGGGTCAACATGGACGGCACGTTCTTCACGCCGGTGCCGCAGGGCGGGCTCGCAGGACGCCCCTTCCTGATGCTGGCCGGTGACCCCGCCCTGCTGCCGCCGGACTTCCCGGACACCTCCTGGGAGGACACCTGGCCCCGACTCGACGGCTGGAAGCGCTGGCTGACCGTCACCGGAGTCGGCCACCCCGGATTCACCGACTGGCCGGTCCTCGGCGACCAGGTGGGCTACGCCCACCCGGAGACGCCGCTCTCCGGCACCCGCTCCCAGCAGATCACGCGGGCCTACGTCGGCGACTTCTTCGACCTCCACCTGCGCGGGCTGCCCGCGCCCCGGCTGAACGGCCCGACGCCGGCCGACCCGGAGGTCGTGTTCCACCGCGGCTGAGACCCGGCGCGGGGGCGTCCCGGCAACGGCCCCCCCGCGCTCCCGGCTCCCCACCGCGCCCGTCCGGTCCGCCCGCCCACCGACCCGAGGAGCCACGCCCATGCCGACCCCTTCCGACGACGCCCGTACCCCGGCCGGCTCGTCCGGATCCTGACCCGACCGGCAGGATCCGCGGGAGACGGCCCGGCCCGCCCGCGCGGTGCGGCGTCCGGTCAGGAGCGGTGGCGGTGGCCCGCCGGGACGCCGCGCCGGCGGGCCGGACGGCGCCGTCGGGTCGCCGCGTCCTGCCGGGGGTCGGTGACCGGGCCGCCGAGGCCGTGTTCGATGCGGATGCCGTGGAAGACGAGCACGGTGAGGCTGAGGACGATCAGCGCCTCGGCCCAGTAGAACGCGAGGTAGTCGAGCAGACAGCCGTTGGGCGGCGAGCCCGGCGCCGCGTTGCGCAGACCGACGAGGGCGAAGAGGCTGGCGGCCATCCAGCCGAGCGCCGGCCAGAGCAGGCCGCGCCGCTGCCCGACCACCAGCCAGCATGCGGTGACGATCGCGAGGGCGACCGCCCACATGGCGGCGATCATGAACCAGGCGAGGATGAAGGTGCTGCGCGAGCGCCTGACCTCACTGGTCAGGTAGACGGCCTGACCCTCGTAGGAGCCGTCGCCGTTCTTGTACGCGAAGTTCGGGTCCTGGTCGTGCAGGCGCAGGACGACCGGCACCCGGGTGTCCAAGGAACCGGCCGTCGCGGCGAACGCGAAGTCGGCCGTGTACTTGTCGAACGGGTAGTCCGAGGACGCGCCGTCCGAGAGGGGCACCTGGATGTCCCGCACCCACAGCCCGCTGCCCGCCGGGAACTGGAGTTCCTGCGCTCCGGTGGTGTTCGCGTACAGGGTGAGGTCCTGGGTGGGGTACCCGTCGGGACCCTCGTAGCGGCCGAACGGAGTGAGGGTGACCCGCAGGGTGATCTGGCGCAGCACCGGGTCGGTGCGCTGGACGTCGGCGTGGACGTCGATCCGGTCGCCGGCCTGTTGGGGGCCGACGACCACGGTCTGCTGACGGGTGTTGCGCTCGTCGAAGTACAGGGCGATCCCCGCGCCGCACACCACCGCGACGACGACGAGGAAGATCACCAGGGTCCGCCACGGCAGCTCGGCGCCGCGCCGGCTCACGTCCTGGACGACGTCCACGCCCCGGCGCAACTGCCGGGCCGCGGTCTCCCGTCCGGCCGGGCCCACCCACTCGTCACCGTCGGCCATGATCCGATGCTGCGGGAGGCCCGTGACGGGCGCCAGGCGGAGGGGTCCGGTGGTGTGGCCGACCCGCACCCGGGCCGCGGGCGGGCCGGAGCGGGGGAGGAGCCTCGTCGGACCGGGTCGAGGCGGACCGGGTCGGTGCGGTCCGGCTCGGCGCGTCCGGGTCCGTGCGTCCGGGCCGTGCGTCCGGGCCGTGCGCCCGGGTCAGCGCGGGCCGGGACGCCCCGGCCGGGCGCGGTCGGACTCGAAGCGGGTGAACGCCGCCTCTTGGCGCCACTCCACCTGCGCCTTCGCGCTGGCCTCCAGGAACCGCCCGCACCGCTCGCCGACGTGCTCGGTGCCGGGGGTCTCGCCGGCGCACGCCGCCACGGGCCGGTAGCCGGCGCGGACGTCGGTCCGCCACAGGCTCCGACCCGGCAGGAAGGCGTGGTCGAGCGAGGCCCGCGCGAGGTCCTTCAGCTCCCGGTAGCGCAGCCCGTACATCTCCGAGGCCCGGCGGTACTCGTCGGTGATCTCGATCCGCGACACCCCCGGGTCGTCCGTGGCCAGCACGACCGGAACGCCGAAGCGGCGGTACGTGGCGAACGGGTGCGCGTCCCCCGAGACCCGCAGGATCTGCTCGTTGCTGTGGAAGGGCACCTCCACCGCGATCCGCCGCTCGGCCATGTGGCGCATCAGCGACTCCCACCGGTCCTCGTGCAGCACGGACACGCCGTGGCCGATCCGCTCGGCCCGGCCCGTCTGCGCGGCCTCGCGGATGTGGAAGGTCAAGTCCTCCGGCTTGACCAGACCCGGGACGAGCTCACCCGCGTGCAGGGTGACGTGTGCCTTCGGGTACTGGGACTTGAGGTAGTTCAGCATCCGCATGTGCAGCCGGTAGTCGCGCAGGGCCACCGGGTCGTCCTCCGGCTGCACCAGGTTCACCGCGACGAACCGGGGGTCGCGCTCCGCCAGCCGCATGCCGAGCGCCAGCTGGGTGAAGACCCGCTCCGGGGCGCCCGCCCGCCCGACCTGGGCGATCCACCGGTAGGGCAGCGAGCACGCCGGGTCCGGGCGCGGGGTGTCGCAGTGCGCGGCCGTACGGAACTCGGCGTCGGTGGCGTCCGCGTTGGTGCGTGCCTGCCGTACGACCGCGTCGAGCGCGCCGCCCGCGAGCAGCTTGTCGTGCATCCGGTCCAGGTCGGCGTCGAATCCGATCCGGTCGGCGAGGGCGCGGGCCTCGGTGGAGGCCGGGGAGGTCATCGTCTCCAGGTAGAACTGCTTCTGCCGGGCGGCCGTGTTGGCGACCTCGGCGAGCATCCGGCCCGGGTGGCGCCAGGTGACCTCGCCGAACTTGCCGAAGGTGGCGAAGAAGTGGTCGTGCCCGTTGCCGTCGGCCGGGAAGTCCTGCATGGACCAGGCCCGGATGACCTGACGGCGGAACTCCGCGTCGGTCACCGCGTCGGCCGCCGGCCGGGTGCCGGCGGCGCAGGGCGGTGGTACGGCCGTGCTCGTGGCCGTGACGACGCACAGCCCGTCCTCGGCGGCGAGTTCGATCAGGAACTCGGTGGAGACGGCGCCGGCGAGGTGGTTGTGCAGGTCGCCGCCCTTGGGCAGGCCGGCGAAGAAGTCCCGCAACCGCCCCGGCTGCCGGTGCAGAGCGGACAAGTACCGGTCGACGGCCTGCTCGGCGGCGGTGCCGGGCGCGGACGGTTCGGGAGCGGAGGGAAGGGGGGCCGCCTGGGCGGCCGTGGGTGCGAAGAGTGCCAGTGCGGAGAGCGCACCGATCACGTGCGGGGAGATCACCGGCACATCGTGGTGAGGAGGAGGGCCCCCCGCCGGCGCGACGGGCCGGATGTGTCCGACCATCACCCGGGAGGGCCCGGACGAATCGTTCCTGCTGTCGAATTGCCCCAAGTCGGTTTCGGGCAAGGCCATTTGGCATGTCCGAATATCGTCTGAACGGGCTTCAAACACCCCCACGGGCAAGATCACCGCATTGAGGTAATGCCCCCGGGATCTTGGGGCCGTCCGGCCTTCCCCGTGGTTAATGTGCTCCCGGATCTGGACGGATTGCCCGGATATTCGCCCCTCGTTTTCCACGGGTGGCGTACACGTGCGCCGATCACCACCGCTACGAAGGAGTACCTGTCCGATGACCGTGGACACCAGCCCAGAGGCGCAGCTGGAGCCGCCCCCGCAGAGCAGCCTCGGCACGGCCGCTGCCCGCAACCTCGCCACCACGACGAAGTCCGCGCCGCAGATGCAGGAGATCAGCTCCCGCTGGCTGCTGAAGATGCTCCCCTGGGTGGAGACCCAGGGCGGCACGTACCGGGTGAACCGCCGGCTGAGCTACACCGTCGGCGACGGGCGCGTCGAGTTCGTCCAGGACGGCGCCCGCGTCCGGGTCATCCCCCGCGAACTCGGCGAACTCGCCCTGCTGCGGGGCTTCGACGACATCGGCGTGCTGACGGCGCTGGCCGGCCGGTGCGTGCAGCGGGACTTCCGCGCCGGGGAGGTACTGGTCGAACGGGGCGCCCCCGCCGACCGCATCCATCTGATCGCCCACGGCCGGATCAACCAGACCTCCGTCGGCAAGTACGGCGACGAGGTCTCCGTCGCCGTCCTCGCCGAGGGTGACCGCTTCGGCGAGAACGCCCTGCTGGACACCGACGCGACCTGGGACCACACCGCCACCGCCGCCACCTCCGGCACCCTCCTCACCCTCACCCGCGCCGAGTTCGACGCCGTCCTGTCCACGGCGCCGAACCTGCGGGCCCACATCGAGCGGTTCGGCGCGCTCCCGCTGCAACGGCAGAACCGTCACGGCGAGGCCGAGATCGCGATGTCCGCCGGCCACACCGGCGAGGCGGAACTGCCCGGCGCCTTCGTCGACTACGAGCTGAACCCGCGCGAGTACGAACTCTCCATCGCCCAGACGGTGCTGCGCGTCCACTCGAGGGTCGGCGACCTCTACAACCAGCCGATGAACCAGACCGAGGAACAGCTCAGGCTCACCATCGAGGCGCTGCGCGAGCGCCAGGAGTACGAGCTGATCAACAACCGGGAGTTCGGGCTCCTCCACAACGCCGCGTTCAAGCAGCGGATCCAAACCCATTCCGGCCCGCCCACCCCGGACGACCTCGACGAACTCCTCTGCCGCCGGCGCGGCTCCCGCTTCTTCCTGGCCCACCCCAGGACGATCGCGGCGATCGGGCGCGAGCTCAACGCCCGCGGGCTCTACCCGGACCACGTCGACCTCGGCGGCCAGCAGGTCCCGGCTTGGCGCGGAGTCCCGATCCTGCCCTGCGGCAAGATCCCCATCAACAAGGACAACACCAGCTCGATCCTGGTGATGCGTACGGGCGAGGACAAGCAGGGCGTCATCGGCCTGCGGCAGACCGGCCTGCCGGAGGAGTACGAGCCGGGCCTGTCGGTGCGCTTCATGGGCATCGACGAACGCTCGATCATCTCCTACCTGGTCACCACCTACTACTCCGCCGCCATTCTGGTGCCCGACGCGCTCGGGGTGCTGGAGAACGTGCAGATCGCCCGCAGGCCCGACTAGGCCGTCCCGTCGGCCACGCGCGGCCGGGAGCCGACCGGACCCGCCCGCCACGTCCGGGATCCGGGATCCGGGACAGTCCAACCACCAGCAAGGAGCCACGGATGCCCGATCCCGGGCCTTCCCCCCTGCAGTCGAGCCTGCCCGGCGCGGCGGCCCGTTTCGGGGCCCACGGCCACGGCCGGGGCATCGACGCCTTCGGCGGCGTACGACCGGCCCTGCCGACCCCGCGCGTCGATGCGGCCCCCGCGGCGCCGGCCCCGCCCGAGACCCCCGCCCCGCCCGCCCCCGCCCCGCCGGTGGCCCCCCTGGCGCCGGTGGTGCCCCTGCCCACCGCTGTACCCGTTCCGCCCGACGCCCCGGCTCCCGCCGCGGCGGCCGCGTCGAGCCCCGCCCTGGAGCGGCTCCTGCGCGGCCCGAGCGGGCTGGGCACGGCAGGCCTCTACCTGACCCGGCCGCGCGAGGAACCCCTCGCGCCCGCGGACCCGCCCACGCCGCCGGTGGGCAACCCGATCCCCGGCCTCTACCACCACCCGGTGGCGGAACCCGACCCCGTACGGGCGCAGGAGATCAGCCGCAGGATCAAGGACTGGGCGGTCGACGAGGTCGATCTGTTCCCGCCGGACTGGGAGGACCAGTTCGACGGGTTCTCCCTCGGCCGGTACATGGTCGGCTGCCATCCGGACGCCCCCACCATCGACCACCTGATGATCGCCACCCGGCTGATGGCCGCCGAGAACGCCGTGGACGACTACTACTGCGAGGACCACGGCGGCTCGCCCATCGGCCTCGGCGGACGCCTCCTGCTGGCGCACACCGCGCTCGATCCCCTCCACACGACGGCCGAGTACCAGCCCGACTGGGCCCGGTCCCTCCACTCCGACGCACCCCGTCGCGCCTACCGCTCCGCCATGGAGTACTTCCTCCAGGAAGCCTCCCCCTCCCAGGCCGACCGGTTCCGGCACGACATGGCCCGCCTGCACCTCGGCTACCTCGCCGAGGCCTCCTGGGCCGAGACCGAGTACGTCCCGGAGGTGTGGGAGTACCTCGCGATGCGGCAGTTCAACAACTTCCGCCCGTGTCCCACCATCACCGACACCGTCGGCGGCTACGAACTGCCGGCGGACCTGCACGCCCAACCGGCGATGCAACGCGTCCTCGCGCTCGCCGGGAACGCCACCACCATCGTCAACGACCTGTACTCCTACACCAAGGAGTTGGCGAGTCCCGGCACGCACCTGAACCTGCCCGTGGTGATCGCCGAACGCGAGGACTGCTCCGTACGCGACGCCTATCTCAAGGGCGTCGAAGTCCACAACGAGCTCATGCACGCCTTCGAGGCCGCCGCCGCCGACCTGGCGGCAGCCTGCCCCGTCCCGAACGTCCTGCGCTTCCTCGACGGCGTGGCCGCGTGGGTCGACGGCAACCACCACTGGCACCAGACCAACACCTACCGCTACAGCCTCCCCGACTTCTGGTAAGGACGGATACATCTGTGACCAACACCGAGCTCACCACCGCGACCCCCTCGGCTTTCATCCCGGCCCCGGCGACGCCCTACCAGGGTGACATCGCCCGCTACTGGGACCACGAGGCCCGGCCGGTGAATCTGCGTCTCGGCGACGTCGACGGGCTCTACCACCACCACTACGGCATCGGCGACGTCGATCACGCCGCCCTCGGGGACACCGCCGACAGCGAGTACGAGAAGAAGCTGATCGCCGAGCTGCACCGCTTGGAGTCGGCCCAGGCCGACGTCCTGCTGGACCACCTCGGGGCGATCGGCCGCGAGGACACCCTCGTGGACGCCGGCTGCGGGCGCGGCGGGTCATCCGTCATGGCCCACCAGCGCTTCGGATGCAAGGTGGAGGGCGTCACGCTGTCGGCCAAGCAGGCCGAGTTCGCGAACCAGCGCGCCCACGAACTGGGCATCGCCGACTCCGTGCGCGCCCGCGTCTGCAACATGCTCGACATGCCCTTCGAGACGGGGCGGGCCGCGGGCTCGTGGAACAACGAGTCGAGCATGTACGTCGACCTGCACGACCTCTTCGCCGAGCACTCCCGGGTCCTCGCCGTCGGCGGTCGCTACGTGACGATCACCGGTTGCTGGAACCCCCGTTACGGTCAGCCCTCGAAGTGGGTCTCGCAGATCAACGCGCACTTCGAGTGCAACATCCACTCCCGCCGCGAGTACATGAAGGCGTTGGCCGACAACCGCCTCGTACCGCAGGCCGTCATCGACCTGACCCCGGCGACCCTGCCCTACTGGGAGCTGCGGGCCACGTCGTCCCTGGTCACCGGCATCGAGGAGGCGTTCATCAACTCGTACAAGGACGGCTCCTTCCAGTACGTGCTGATCGCCGCCGACCGCGTCTGACCCTGACGGACGCCCTACCGGGCGGGCCGGACCCGTACGCACGGGGTCCGGCCCCTCCGCGCGTCGGGGGCGCCGCCGCCCGACCCGGCGGGGCCGGACGGTGGCCGGCCTTCAGGGCGTGGCGTCCGCGATCCGACGCAGGGCGGCCCGGGCCGCCTCGGCCAGGCGCTCGTCGGCCCGCGTCTCCTCGTCGAAGCCGCCGATGTACAGCCGGAGCCGCTCCCGGCGCTCGGCCACGGCCCGTAGCGCGGGTACGGCTCCGGCGGCGGCCGCGCCCATGGCGCCCAGGACCGTGCAGACGTACTCGCCGTACACCTCGCCCCCCAGATGGGGGACGAGGACGTCGAGGGCGAGCTCGGCGACGTCGTCCCCCTCCTGCCGCCACAGGGCGCCGGCGCACTTCGGGTGCACGGCCCGCCGCGTCGGGTCCGCGCAGGCCGCCCGCAGGTACGCGACGTGGCGCGGCTCCAGCCCGCCGTGCTCGGCCAGCCATGTGAGCAGGCTCGCGGCCAGGTTCAGGTCGCGCCGCCGCTCGGGCAGCCTCGCGAAGAGCCGCTCGGCCCGGCGCCGGTCCCCGTTGATCCGGATCAGCGCCATCTCGACCTGCCCCGTGAACCGGCTGCCGGGACCACCGAGGAGGCCTTCGAGCCGGGGCACGGCATCGACCGCCCCGCGGCCGGTCTCCCCGAGCGCCAGGACGGCCTGGGTCCGCAGCCCCGTGGGGTCGGCGTCCGGGGCGAGCAGGCGCAGCAACTGCGGGACGGCCGCCGCGGCGGCGGGCCCGCAGGCGCGCAGCACGCCCACGGCGGCCCACACCGTACGGTCCGCGACTCCCTCGTGCCGGTCGAGGAACCCGGCGGCCGTCGCGATGAGGGGCCCCAGGTCGCAGCCGGTGCGGGCCAGTGCGTCGACGCCTTCCGTCACCGTTCGGGCGAGCGTGCCCCCGGCGACGATCGCGCACAGCCGCGGCAGGGCCCGCACGTCGCCGATCCGGGCGAGAGCGGGCGCCGCCGCCTCGGGCAACTCGTCCATCAGCGCGGCGAGTTCCTCGGCGCACAGCCGGGTCGTCGCGAGCGGACCTGCGACGACGGAGGCGGCCGCCGCCCGTACCCCAGGGTCCCCGGCGCCGTTCAGCAGCGGCCTCAGGTGCGGTACGAGCGCCTCCGGAGCCGCCCGCCACTTCCGCAGGGCCACCTCGGCCATGTCGATCGCCGCCCGCCGGGCCACCGCGGTGTCGCGGGCGGCGAGCAGTCCGATGTCGGCGTAGCAGGTCTCCGCGTCGCCGGACCGGGACGCCGCCAGGCCCCACACGGTGCCCGCGCCCCAGCTCGTCCGGCCTCCCGGTCCGCCGAGCCGGGCGCCGGCCGCGTCGAGATCGGCCAGGACCGCGTCCGTGTCGGGCCGCAGGGCGGCCCGGAGCCGGATCGCCGGGTCGGGGTCGGCGCGCAGGGTGCGCCGGTCCGGCCCGTTGCCCCGCACCAGCAGGGCCTCGGCCAGTGCCAAGCGGGCCACGGGATCCGGCTCGGCGTCCGGCCCGGTCAACAACCCCGAGGCCCGATGCTGGTCGGCGTCGCACAGCAGCCAGGCCGAGGCCCGCCGCACCGACGGTTGCGGATCCCGCATCAGGGACACGGCTGCAGCCGCCGCTTCGGGCCACGGGACGTCGTGCCCCGTGCACAGGCCGGTCAGCAACTCCAACAGGAGAAGGCGCGGCCCCACGGGAGCCGCGCGGACCTCGGCGAGCAGCCGGCCGGTCAACGGCCCGGCGCGGTCGATCCGTACGGCATCGAAGATCGCGCTCCGCGCGGCGCCGCAGCGGGCGGAGGTCGGGTCGTGCAGAGCCTCGTGGATCCAGGTCTCCACACAGTCGGCCGGACCGAGGAGGACCGGCGTTTGGGGCCTCACGGGCCCGGGCGCAGTACGCCCTTTCGCATCGTCATGCCGTGATCGTCGCCGAGGCCGCCCCTGCGGCGCAAGGGAGAATCGTGGCTGCGCCCCGCGCCGGCGCCCGGAAGCAATGCGAACGCATCGGAACTTGTAGCCTGGCGAGCGGTGCGTGCGCGTCGTGCGGAGCGCGCGGGACGACGGACACCCGGGAACCAGGAGGCGGCCGGACATGCCCCGACAGGTGGATCACGCCGGCCGGCGGCGGCTCATCGCCGAGGCCGTCTGCGAGCTCGCCGACGAGCACGGCCTGGAGGGCGTCTCGCTGCGCGACGTCGCCGCCCGCGCGCAGGTGTCGATGGGCGCCGTCCAGCGGTGCTTCCGCACCAAGGAGGAGATGCTCGTGTTCGCGCTCGGGCACATCGGCCGGCTGATCGGCGAACGCGTCCAGGCCCGCCTCGTCAGGAGCCCGGCCCAGTCGGCCCGTACGGCATTGGGACACGCGGTCACCGAGGTGGCGCTGCTCCGCGAGGAACACCGGGCCGAGGCCAGGGTCTGGCTGGCGTTCGCCGCGCAGGCCGCCGTCAGCGAGGCGCTCGCCACGCCGCTGAGGGCGAACTACGGCGAGCTCCAAGAGGCTTTCGCGCGCCTGATCGCGGAGGCGACCGCGGACGCGGCGGCGACAGGGGCGGGCGAGGGGGCGGGCGGGGGCAACGGCCGGCCGGCGGAGCCGCTCGACCCGCGCCGGGAAGCCCGTACGCTCCTCGCCCTCGCCGACGGCCTCACCACCCACGTCCTCATCGGCCACCTCAGTCGGCGGGCGGCGCAGGACGTCCTCCACTCCCACCTCGGGCGTCTTTGGGAGTAGCCCCCGGATGCGCTATAGTCGATCTTGAGCTCGCCGCCGTGATCACGGCAGCGGACCGTGCGTTGGTGGTCCAAGGAAAGACGCCCCACTTCCCGTGGGGAAATGCAAGTGCAAGGCTTGCCCAGCGCTCCGAAACGAAGGTCCCGGCCCCCTCGGGGGGTCGGGACCTTCGCGTTGTGCGGCACCCCCGAGCGCCACCCCCGAGCGGTTCCGCGTACCCGCGCCGACGCGCGCCGACCCGCGATCGTAGGACGCGCGTACGAGGCCAGTAGGGTGTGCAGGGTGAACACTTCCGCACTCCCGCGTTCCTTCCGGTTGCTCGTGACGGGCGGAGGGACCGGCGGTCACACGTATCCCGCTCTGACGGCGATCCGGACACTGCAAGGTCGCCTCGCGGCCCAGGGCAGCACGCTCGACGTCCTGTGGATCGGCACCGCCGACGGTCTCGAAGCGCGCGTCGCGCCCGCCGAGGGCATCGCGTTCAAGACGGTGGCCACGGGCAAGATCCGGCGCTCGGCCAACCCGCTCAAGATGCTGTCCGCGGCGAACGTCAAGGACATGGCGCGCGTGCCGCTCGGCGTGGCCCAGGCCCGCTCCATCGTGTCCGAGTTCGAACCCGACGTCGTCCTGGCCACCGGCGGCTACGTCGCCGTACCGGCCGGCCTCGCCGCGCGCCTCTGCCGCCGCCCGCTCGTCCTCCACGAGCAGACCGTCCGCCTCGGACTGGCCAACCGGAAGCTGGCGAGCTCCGCCACCCGGATCGCCCTGTCCTCCGACTCCTCGCTCGACCTGCTGCCCGCCGAACTGCGCGGCGCCGCCGTCGTCACCGGCAACCCCGTCCGGCCGGAGGTGCTGACGGGGCACCCCGACAAGGCGGTGCACACCCTCAACCTCGTCGGCTTCGACCGCCGGCTGCCGACCGTCTACGTCACCGGTGGCGCCCAGGGCGCGCAGCAGATCAACGGGGTCGTCCGCGACGTGCTGCCGTGGCTCCTCGGCCACGCGAACGTGATCCACCAGTGCGGTCCGGCCAACGTGGACGAACTCCGCGCCGCCGCCGCCGGCCTGGACCCGGTCCTCGCCGGCCGCTACCACCTCACCGGCTTCGTCGGACCGGAACTGCCCGACGTCCTGGCGCTGGCCGACGTCGTGGTGTCCCGCAGTGGCGCCGGCACGCTGGCCGAGCTGACCGCGCTGGGCAAGCCGGCCGTGTTCGTGCCGCTCGCCACCTCCGCCGGCAACGAGCAGGCGCACAACGCGAAGCACCTGGCCGACGCGGGCGCGGCCGTCGCCCTGCTCGGGGACGTCACCCCGGAGACCCTCTGGAACGCCCTCGGACCGCTCCTGACCGACCCCGCCCTGCGCCTGGCGATGGCGGAGCGCGCCCGGGCCCACGGGCGGCCCGACGCCGCCGAGCGGCTCGTCGACGTCCTGCTGGCCGCCGCGGCGGGCTGACCGACCGCACCTTTCGTCCCCCTCCGAGCCCACGCCACCGCCCACGCGGTGGCGTGGGCTCCGGCGTTTCGCGGGGCGGCCGAAACCCGTGCGTCGCAGAGCGATGAGTTCCGATGGCCCCGACGGTCAAACCCTTCGACAGCACTCACCCGCAGGAGGAACCATGACCGCGACCGTCACCCGCACGCTGGAATCCACGGGCGCCACCCTCACGTACGACGTCCACGGCGCGGACGACCGTACCGAGGGCGGGGTCGGGCCGGCCCTGTTCCTGATCGGCTCCCCGATGGACGCGGCCGGGTTCGCGAGCCTGGCCGCGCACTTCACCGACCGGACCGTGATCACGTACGACCCGCGGGGCACCGGCCGCAGCGCCCGTACGGACGGCGCCGCCGAGACGATGCCCGAGGAGCACGGCGAGGACCTGCGACGGGTGATCGAGGCGGCCGGCGCCGGCGCCGTCGACGTGTTCGCGAGCAGTGGCGGAGCCGTCAACGGGCTGGCGCTGGTGGCCCGCCACCCGGATCTGGTCCGCACCCTCGTCGCGCACGAGCCGCCGTTGGCACAGGTGCTCCCGGACCGGGAGGCGGCCCTGGAGGTGTGCGCGGACATCCACGCGACGTACCTGCGCGAGGGAATGGGCCCGGCCATGGCGAAGTTCCTGGTCATGGCCACCCGGACGGGACCGATCCCGGCGAACTGGCGGGACGAGCCCGCGCCGGCCCCCGCCGCCTTCGGCCTGCCCGCCGAGGACGACGGCACGCGCGGTGACCCCCTGCTGGGACAGAACATGCGCGGCTGCACCGCCTACCTGCCCGACTTCGCGGCGCTCCGGGCCGCGGGGACGAGGATCGTCATCGCGGAGGGCAAGGAGTCGCAGGGCCAGTTCCCCGCACGCGCCGCGGCCGGCGCGGCCGAGGCGCTGGGCGGCGGGACGGTCCTCTTCCCCAGCCACCACGGGGGCTTCCTCGGCGGTGAGTACGGACAGCAGGGCGAACCGGAGGCCTTCGCCGCGACCCTCCGCGAGCTCCTCGACCGGGGCTGACCTGCGGGGGGCCGGCCGGCGACTCCGCAGCGGGGTTCTGCCAGACTGTGTGCATGACACATGAACAGCAGTCGGGGGCGGGGGAGTCCGTGGCCCCGGAGCCCGTGAAGCCGGAGTCCGTGAAGCCGGAGCCCGGCCATGCGGGTTCCACCGTCCCGGAGTCCGCGCCCGTCCCGACCGAGGACCCGGCCGCCGCCAACGGACTGGCGTTGGGCGTATCGTCCGGCGTTTGCGTCGGGCTGCTCCTGGGACTCTTCGTGTTCGACAACATCGGACTCGGGTTGGCCCTCGGCCTGGCGGTCGGCAGCGGTATCGGCGTCGGCCTCCCGGCCCTGCGGCAGTCACGTCGGTCCGCCCCGACGAACGACGCCTGAGCCCGGTCCGCGCCCCGCGGACCGGGCTCCGGGGCACGGGGGAGAGGCGGAGCCGGCCGGATTCGAACCGGCGTCCTCACGGTTTTGGAGACCGCGCGCGACGACCTCTGCGCTACGACTCCGCCCCCCGCGCCCATCGTACGTGCGGGGTACGGCACCCCCGGCCGGCCCCTCCCGCCCTCGGCTGCGCCTCGGCTCCCGTACCGACGCCCGAGGACGATCGACACCCCCCGAACCGAGGCCTAGGAGCCGCTCGGTGACTGGAGGTTGAGCGACCGGTACTCGTCCAGCACGGTGTAGCCGGTGCTGTCGTACAGGCTCATCGCGACCTCGTTGCCGCCGAAGACGTTGAACATCATCGCCTCGTCGCCGCCGTGCCGGGACGCCCACTCGCCCACGGCCATCGCGGCCCGGCCGTAGCCCTTGCCGCGGTGTTCCTCGTACACCTCCAACGAGAAGCCGAAGGTCACACCCGGCAGGTACCCGTGCCGCACCCAGCCGGTGCCGACCACCTGCCCGTCCGCCTCCAGCGCGTAGAAGGCGTGACCGGGGGTCCGGTACCCCTGCGGGAGGTGGAGGGCGAAGTCCCGGTCGGACTTCTCCTTGGCCTGCTCCGGCGTCAGGACGCCGGCCCGGACGATGTCCGTGATGTACCCGGCCTCCTCGCCGGCGTGCCAGCCCGGGTACTCCTCCTCGGTGAGCGGACGGACCGTCAGGCCCGGGGGCAGCTCCGGCTTCTGGGCCGAGGCGCGCATCCGTATCTGCTGGCGTACGGGGTAGTCGGCGAACCCCCGGGCTCCGCCGGTGAGTCGGACCTCGACCCGGCGCGCGCCCTGCTCGGCGCACCAGCGCTCGGCCCAGGCGCGTCCCTCGGGCGCCGTCAGGTCGTGGATCCGGCCCACGGTGGCGCCGTTGTCCTCCTTCACTTCGACGGCGATCCACCCGGAGCCGTCCGTGGCCACCGTCCAGTCGTCGATGCCCTCCACGGCGCGCTCCAGCAGGGCCCGCGCGAGGGGCTCCGAACACCCCGCGGCGCGGTACCCCGCGAGCACCCGTTCATCGAACCCGGCCCGCCATGCGCCCTGGTCGGGCACGATCTCCATCACGTTCATCCGGCCACCCTAGACAGAGGGGGGTCGGTGAGCGCCTCAATTACGGCCGCGCGGGCGCCGGTCGGCGGCCGGTCGACGCGTTCGCGGCGCCGGACGGGGCGAGCGTGGCGCGCAGTTCCAGGTGGGGGCCGGTGAAGGCGGAGCGGAACCGCTGGTCGTGGGAGACCGCGACGATCGCGCCCGGGAAGGCGGCCAGCGCCTCCTCGAGTTCCTCGACCAGGGCCGGCGACACGTGGTTGGTCGGCTCGTCGAGGACGAGCAACCCCGCCGGGCGGGTCACGAGCCGTGCCAGCTCCAGCCGCCGCCGCTGCCCCACGGACAGGGCCGCCACCGGGACGTGCAGGTCATCGGGGCGGAACAGGCCGAGCGCGAGCAGCTCGTCGGCGTACTCGTCCGGGTCGCCCGGCCGCCCCTCGGCGAAGCCGTGCAGCAACGGGTGGCGCGCCGGGTCGAAGGCGACCTCCTGCGGGAGGTACCCGACCGACGTGTGACGTCGTACGGTGCCGTGGTCCGGTGCGATGTCACCCGCCAGTACTCCGAGCAGGGTCGACTTGCCCGCCCCGTTCGGCCCCGACACCAACAGGCGTGCCCCGGGGGCGACGACGAGCTCCGCCAGGGAGAGCCGGTCGCCCACCCGGACCCCGGCCAGTTCGGCGACGTACGGCACGTCCTCGGGCAGGGGCCTGCCGTCCTCCTCGATCCGGGCGGCGAACCGCAACCGCTCGGGGGGCGCCGCGACGGGCTCCCGCAGGAGCTGGTCCAGGTGCCTGCGCGCAGCCCTGACCCGGCCCGACAGCTTGGCTTCGTGCGAGCGCCGGTGCTTGCCGAAGCCCTGCCCGGGGTCCTTTCCGGTGGACGCCAAGCGCTGCCCGGCCGCGTCCACCAGCCGCTGCGTGCGGGCGAGTTCGTCCAGGTACTCCTGGTGGCGCTGCTCCCTCCCGCGACGGGCCGAGGCGAGAGCCGTGCGGTAGCCCGCCCAGCCGTCCCCGTACCGTGTGACGGTCCGCAGGTCCCGGTCCACCTCCAGCACCGTCGTCGCCACGCGCTCCAGGAACGCCCGGTCGTGGGTGATCACGACCAGGGTGCCGCGGTGCCCGTGGAGCCGCTCCGCGAGCCAGGCCACGGCGGGCGCGTCGAGATGGTTCGTCGGCTCGTCCAGCAGGAGCAGTTCCGGGGCGGCGCCGAGCACGCAGGCCAGGGCCAGCCGCGACTCCTCGCCCCCGGAGAGCGAGCCCAGGGTCCGTTCGCGACGGATGTGGCCGATGCCGAGCCCGTGCAGCGCGGCGTCGGTCCGGGCGTCGGCGGCGTAGCCCTCGCGGGCCTCGTAGGCGCCGACGAGGTCCCCGTACGCGTCGAGTTCCGTGGGGCCGGCGCTCGCGAGGGTGGCTTCGGCGGCCCGCATGCGGGCTTCGAGGGTCCGCAGTTCGTGCAGCGCGGCGTCGACGGCGTCCTGGACGGTGCGGTCGGGCCCGAGGGGGAGGGTCTGCGCGAGATGGCCGACACCACCGGGGAAGGAACGGGTGACCCGGCCGTCGTCGGGTTGTTCCGCTCCGGCGATCAGCCGCATGAGGGTCGACTTGCCGGAGCCGTTCTCGCCGATCACGGCGGCCTTCTCGCCCGGCCGCAGGGTGAAGGAGACCCGGTCGAGGACGAGCCGGTCGCCGTAGGACTTGGACACGTCACGCAGGGCGAGCTGGGACACGGTGACGGGGGCGGCGACGTGGGTGGGGGTGGTGGTGGCCCGGGATGTGGCAGAGGGGTGCGAGCGCATGGGACGTCCTTGGGTACGGGGGCCTGCTTCCTGGCGGCGGCGGACGGCACGAACCGGCGACCGGCCGTCGGAGGCCGACCGCGCCGGGGCCGTGCCCGGTGCTCAGAGGAAGAAGTGGCGCACGTACATGCCGGCCAGTGTAGGACGGACCGGACCGTCTCGTCTTTCCCTTTTTCGGACCCACCCGCCGGCGGGCGCAGGAGCGCGCCGCCCCGACGCCCCCACGGAAACCCTCCGCCCGTGCCGTCACCCGAACGCCGGCGGTTCGAGCCCCCTCGATGCCCCGCGCGGTGCGGGCGGGTACTCAAGTGGACCTGAGTACGTCCGCTCTGCCGGGGGCGGGTGGGGGAGTCGAGACTGGGGCCATGCGCAATGGAATGCAGAAGCCCGTACGCGAACTGTTGGTGACCCTGCTGCTCTTCATGGTGGCGGTGGCCGCATGGGCGGGGTGGCTGGGGTGGGATCAGGAACGTGACGTGCAACCGGACGGTTCCACGACCGGCCCGTACGAGGTGTGGCAGGTGATCGGGCTCGTGCTGACCCTGCTGGTGGCGGTCTACTGGGCGGCTTCCCGTCAGTACGTCACGGCCGCCGTGCTCGGCACGAGCGCGGGGTTGGCCGTTGCCGCCTTCTACGACTGGTCGGATGACGGAAGCGGCCTCTACGTGCTCGGCGTCGGCATGATTCT
This sequence comes from Streptomyces sp. NPDC001568, assembly GCF_042893755.1. NCBI lineage: Bacteria > Bacillati > Actinomycetota > Actinomycetes > Kitasatosporales > Streptomycetaceae > Streptomyces > Streptomyces sp. NPDC001568. The sequence continues at coordinate 355,562 of NZ_JBIAVF010000005.1, forward strand.
CATCGGCAGTCTGGTCGTGACCGGCGGGCTCTCCCTGCTGATCGCCTCGTGGAAGAAGAGGGCCGGTCCCCGCCGTCAGCCCTGAGGACGCGCGACGCGTCAGCGCCCCCGCCCAGGGTCCCGTCAGCCGATCGCGGCCAAGGCGGCGCGTACGACGCGGCACAGTTCCTCGTCGAGCGGGATGCTCCCGCCGTAGCGGCGCTCGGAGGCGATGACCGCGGTGAGGGCGGGCACGGCTGCCGCGGCCGGACGGCCGATCGCCCCCAGGGCGTTGATGACCCGCAGCAGGAGCGGATCCGCCCCGTACTCCGACAGTCGTCGCAGCTCGGGGAGCAGAGTGGTCACCGCGGTGTCCGCGTCGCCCGTCAGTCGCCACCACGCCTCGGCCGCGCCGACCCGGGTCCATTCGCCGAGGCTGCCGAGGAGCGGTTCGACGTCGGCGGAGCAGTCGGCGGCGAGCGGGCCCAGGTCGGCGAGGTGGGACAGCACCACCCGGCCGCGGCCGGTGCGGGCCGCCGCACCGATGACGTCGACCGCGATCCCCGGATCGCCCGTGACCCGCCAGTGCGCCCAGGCCGCGGTCTGGGCACCGTGCCAACGCCGGGGCTCGCGGTAGTCGTGCTCCGGGAAGCGCCGCGGGCGCAGGTCGCCCCGTGCGAGGTCGGCGAGCAGGCCGGCCGCGTCGCCCGCCGCGGATCCGATGCCTCCGAGCACCGCTGCCGCCCCCCGCGCGTGCGGGGTGACGAGCAGCCCGATCAGCTCGGGAGTGCCCGGAGCGGCGGCCGGACCCCAACCGGCGAGGACCTGCAGGGTTTCCTCCGGCCGCGCCCCGGCGAGCCGTACCCGCAAGACGGGCAGGATCTCCGGGGCCCACCGCGCGGGCAGGGAGGTGACGCCCAGCCAAGGGGAGTGGGCCCGCTTCAGGAAGAGGGGCAGGGCCCGCGGGTCACCCGCGCCGATGAGGCCCCGTACGACGTCGTCGGCGACGGGCCGTTCCAGCCAGGCGAACGGGAGCAGCAGATCGGTGTACGGGTGGATCCGTGTGCCCGCCCGCGCGATGATCTCGGCGGCGGCGCCGGCGACGAGGGAGTCCTCGGCCGCGAGTGCCTCGACGACCGTTTCCCACGTCCCGGTCGGCGGGTTCCGCCTCGTGCGCAACAGGTCGCCGGCCCGTTCCACGTCCCGTTGACGCGGGGCCGTGCACCTGGCGCCCGCACGCCGGGTGGCAACCTCCCGCAGGTGCGCCGCCCGGCCGGTCGTCAGCTGCGCGGCGCGGGCGGTGAGCCGTACGTGTGGATCCGCGTGGTGCAGCCAGCACTCCCACCAGTGCTCCGGAGGGGGCGTGCCGAGCGCGGCCAGCACCTCGCCGGCCGCGCGGAGCTGGCAGCCCAGCACATGGGGATCGGCCTCCACCTCGGCCTGTCGACGAAGCGATGCGAACGTCTCGGGGTCGGCGGCCCGTACGTGCTCCACCGCCGCGGCGGCGGCCGACCGGACCTCGGGGCAGTCGTCGGCGAGGAGACCGGCCGCAGCGCGCTGGGCGTCGACCAGCACGGCCTCCAGAGCGCGGGTGTCCGTGCGCAGGGAGCCCGCGCGCAGGGCGCCGGCGATCCCCGCGACCGCGTCGAGGACGCCGATCCGGCGCCTGCGGTCGAGCTCGGGAAGCATGACCGACAACTCCGAGAGCAGCGGACGCACCAGGCTCGGGGTGCGCCACCAGGCCAGATACGGCTCCAGGCGCATCCACGACACCCGGCGGCTGCCGGGCGTGAGCAGTCCGCGGAGCAGCCCGGGTATCACCTCGTGTCCCTCGGCGACGTTCTCCAGGACGTACCAGGGTTCATCGGATCCGGCCCCGCCCACGGCGGCCGACGCCCTGGCGCCCCGGTCGCTCCGCCGCCGCCACAACCGGCTCACCCTGTCGATCACGCTCGGCAGCGTACCGGCGCCGGACTCATCCGTTCGATCCGTTCGATCAATTCCTCGAATTCAGGTGCTCCCGCGAGCTCTGCCCGTGCCGGGGGGTCGGTGCCCGTCCGGTGGCGTCGCCGCCGTCGAGGAGTTCCCCTACCAGCGCCGCGACCTGCTCCGTCTCGATGAGGAACCCGTCGTGGCCGAACGGTGAGGCGATGACCCGGACCCCGTCCGCCGAGGGGATGCCCGCCGCCAGTTCCTCCTGTTGCGACAGCGGGTACAGGCGGTCGGAGTCCACTCCCGCCACCAGCGTCCTCGCCTCGACCCGGCCGAGGGCCGCGCGCGTGCCGCCCCGGCCCCGACCGACGTCATGGGCGTTCATCGCCTCGCACAGGACGACGTAACTGGCCGCGTCGAACCGCCCGACCAGCTTCGCCGCCTGGTGGTCGAGGTACGACTCCACCTGGTAGCGGCCACCGAGCCACGGGTCCTCCAGGTCCTGCGGGCGGTGGCCGAAGCGGGCTTCGAGTTCCCCGGCGGCGCGGTAGGTGGTGTGGGCGATGCGGCGGGCGATGCCGAGACCGGTGTGCGGGCCGCGCCCCGGTCCGGCCTCGTGGTAGTCGCCGCCCCGCCAGTGGGGGTCGGCGCGGATCGCGTGGAGTTGCGCCGAGGTCCAGGCGATCTGGTCGGCGCTCGCCGCCGCGGGGCAGGCGAGCAGCAGCAACGCCTCGACCCGCCGCGGAAACGACACGGCCCACTCCAGGGCCCGCATCCCGCCCATGGACCCGCCGACCACCAGCGCCCACCGGTCGATCCCCAACGCCTCGGCGAGCCCGGCCTCGGCGCGCACCTGGTCGCGCTGGGTCAGCCGGGGGAACGAGCCCGCCCAGCGGCGCCCGTCGGGACGCGGCGAGGCGGGCCCGGTGCTGCCCTGGCAGCCGCCGAGGACGTTCGGTGCGACGACGAACCAGCGGTCCGTGTCCAGGGCCAGGCCCGGGCCGACCAGGCCGTCCCACCAACCGGCAGTGGGGTGCCCGGGCCCGGCCGGCCCGGCGACGTGGCTGTCGCCGGTGAGCGCGTGCAGCACGAGGACCGCGTTCGAGGCGTCGGGCGCGAGCCGGCCCCACGTCTCGAACGCCAGCGTCACGCCCGGCAGCCGACCACCCGCCTCCAACGGCAGCTCACGTACGGGCTGGTGCCACTGCCTGCGTCCCGGCGGGTCCCCCTCCCGCCATGCGCCGGTGGCCGGAGGGGGAGCCGCCGGGGCACCCGCCCCCGGCGGGGTCGGCCCCTCGGGGTTCAGGACGCCTCCTTCGCCGCGCGGAAGCCGGCCTCCAGGTCCGCCTTGAGGTCGGCGAGGTTCTCGATGCCGACGGAGAGGCGCACCAACCCCGGCGAGGTTCCGGTGGCCGCCAACTGCGCCTCGTCGAGCTGGCTGTGGGTGGTGGAGGCGGGGTGGATGATGAGGCTGCGCACGTCACCGATGTTGGCGAGGTGGCTGAAGAGCTCGACCGCGTCCACGAAGCGCTTGCCCGCTTCGGCACCACCCTCCAACTCGAAGGAGAGCACGGCGCCTGCGCCGCGCGGCAGGTAGCGGCGCCCGGCCTCGTACCAGCGGTTGGAGGGCAGACCGGGATAGTGCACGACCGAGACCTCGTCGCGTCCCTCCAACCACTCCGCCAGCGCCTGCGCGTTGGAGGTGTGGCGCTCCAGGCGCAGGCTCAGCGTCTCCACCCCCTGGAGGAGCAGGAAGGCGGAGTGCGGCGCGATCGCCGGGCCGAGGTCGCGCAGCAGTTGCACGCGCAGCTTGACCGCGTAGGCGCCCGGCCCCAGCGCGGGCCAGTAGCGCAGGCCGTGGTAGCTGGGGTCCGGCTCGCTGAAGTCGGGGAAACGCTCGGCGTGCGCGCCGAAGTCGAAGGTTCCGGCGTCGACGACGACACCGCCGATGGTGGTGCCGTGGCCGCCGAGGAACTTCGTCGCCGAGTGCACGACGACGTCGGCGCCGTGCTCGATGGGGCGCAGGAGGAACGGGGTGGGCACGGTGTTGTCGACGATCAGCGGCAGCCCGGCGCCGTGCGCCACGTCGGCGACGGCGCGGACGTCCAGGACGTTGCCGCGCGGATTGCCGAGGGTTTCCGCGAACAGGGCCTTCGTACCGGGCCGGATCGCGGCCCGCCAGGCATCGAGGTCGTCCGGGTCGTCGACGAAGGACACCTCGATGCCGAACTTCGGCAGCGTGTGCCGGAAGAGGTTGTACGTGCCCCCGTAGAGGGAGGCGCTGGAGACGATGTGGTCGCCCGCGCCGGCCACGTTCAGGATGGCCAGCGCCTCGGCCGCCTGGCCCGACGAGAGGGCGACCGCGGCGACTCCGCCTTCGAGTGCGGCGATCCGCTGCTCGAAGACGTCCTGGGTGGGGTTGTGGATGCGGGTGTAGATGTTCCCGGGCTCGGCGAGGGAGAAGAGGTCGGCCGCGTGCTGGGTGTCGCGGAAGACGAACGAGGTGGTCTGGTAGATCGGTACCGCCCGCGCACCGGTGGTCGGGTCGGGGGCGGCCCCCGCGTGCAGCTGCTTCGTCTCGAACGACCAGGCGGAGGTGTCGGGTCCGCTCGCCTCGTCCTGGGGCGTGTGACCTGCGGTGACGGCGTCGATCGGCTGGCTCATGCTTCTCCTTGGTACGCGTACGGAAGCCCGGCGGGGCAGGGGGTGGGCAGGGACATGGGATGCCGAGGAGCGGCGGGGCGTGACGGGGGACCGATGTACGGAGCCCGTACCCACGGGGGTGTTACGGCGCGGGAGGGTTCACCGCTGGGCAGCGCGTCGGGGGCCGGTTCCGCAGCGGGACGGCCTCAGCGCACGGTGCGCGGGAAGCGGGGAGAGGGGCGACCGGGGTCGCGGCGCCGCGTCAGAGGGCGGCGGGACAGGCCGTGGTCGTGACACGCACGTAGTCCACGTGGCGGCGGGTCACAAGTACGGTCATGACCTCAGGGAACCACAGTTGCAGGGCCCGCACCAGCGGCTTCGCGAACGCGGTGATGAACATCCTGCAACGGACAACCGGAAGCCGAGCGGCGGCGGTTCGACCGGCCGGGCCGGGTGTCGGCTCCCCGCCTCAGAGCTCGATCCCCCCGGTCGCGAGCGCCGCGATCCCCGCGACGGCGCCGGCGACGGAGACGACGAGGATGACCGCCTCACGCCGGGAGAACAGCCTGCGGCCCTGCTCGCGCCGTGCCATCACGAACAGGACGGTCGCGGGCGCGTACAGGATGAAGGAGATCAGCACGTACTTCAGACCCGCCGCGTAGATCAGGAACGCGGTGTAGAGGGTGGCCAGTACGGACACCACGAGCTCGCGCCGGCGGCTCCCACCGGCCGTGTCAGCGGGTGAGAGGGCCACCTTCACGCCGAAGGCGGCGGCGAGGAGGAAGGGGATCAGGGAGAGGGCGCTGGTCAGGTCGAGGGCGAAGTTGAAGGCGTCGTCGGAGAACAGGGTGACGATCAGCACGATCTGCGACAGCAGGGTCGTCATCACGAGGGCCGGCACCGGTACGTCCTGGGCGGTGGCGCGGCCGAGGAAGCGCGGCATGTCCTTGTCCTTGGCGGCCACGAACAGCACCTCGGCCGCCATCAACGTCCAGGCGAGATAGGCCCCCAGGACGGAGACGACGAGCCCGATGCTGATCAGCACCTTGCCCCAGGTGCCGACGGCGGCCTCCAGCACCCCGGCCATCGACGGCTGGCGCAGCTCCGCGATCTCGCTCATCGGCAGGATCCCGTAGGAGACGACCGTGACGGACGCGAACACGGCGAACACGCTCAGGAAACCGAGGATGGTGGCGCGCCCGACGTCCTCGCGGCGCTTGGCGTGCCGCGAGTACACGCTCGCCCCCTCCACGCCCAGGAAGACGAAGACGGTGGCCAGCATCGTGCCGCGCACCTGGTCGAACAACGAACCCGCGTAGTCGGCGCCCGCGAAGTTGTCGGCGAACACACCGGGGTCGAGACAGAAGAGCGCCAGCAGGATGAAAACGATGATGGGGACGAGTTTGGCGACGGTGACGACCCTGTTGATCGCCGCGGCCTCCTTCACGCCCCGCCGGATGAAGGAGAAGAACGCCCACAGCCCGACGGACGACAGGACGGCCGCCAGGATCGTGTCGCCGTCCCCGAGGGCCGGAACGACAGCTCCGACCGTGGACATGATCAGGACCCAGTACGTCACGTTCCCGACGCAGGCGCTCGCCCAGTAGCCGAAGGCCGAGAAGAAGCCCAGGTACTCGCCGAACCCGGCCTTGGCGTAGGCGTAGACGCCCGCGTCGAGGTCGGGTCGGCGGACGGCGAGCGTCTGGAAGACGAAGGCGAGCATCAGCATGCCCGTACCGGCGACCGCCCACGAGATCAGCGCGCCGGCCACGCCCGTCTCCTGGGCGAAGCGGCGCGGCAGGGAGAAGACGCCCGCGCCGACCATGGAGCCGACGACCAGGGCCGTCAGGGTGAAGAGGGGGAGTTTGGCCGCGGCCACGGAGTCAGGTGACGCGTTGGTCGGTTCTGCCTGGGACATGCGGTTCCTCGACGGCGCTCGGGGGTTGTCGGCTGTGTGCGGCGGTCCGCCGGAGGGTCGCGGTTCCCGGGCGAACGGGAGCCCGTGACCTCAGAACGTCACGGGCTCCCTGATGAGGGGGCACGTCATGCAGTGCCCGCCGCCGCGACCCCTGCCCAGTTCGGCGCCGACGATGGTGATCACCTCGACGCCCGCCTTGCGCAGCAGCGTGTTGGTCTGGGTGTTGCGGTCGTAGGTGAAGACGACGCCCGGCTCCAGTGCGACGGCGTTGTTGCCGCTGTCCCACTGCTGCCGTTCGGAGGCGTACTCGTCACCGCCGGTCTCGATGACCCGCAGGGAGGGAAGCCCCAGGCCGGCGGCGACGACCTCGACGAAGGACCGCGCCCCCTCGTCGGTCACGTGCACCGCGGCCGGTGCGTCACCGGGACGGAGGGTGAACGTGTGCACGGAGTCCATGATCTTCGGGTAGAGCGTGACGATGTCGCGGTCGGCGAAGGTGAAGACGGTGTCCAGGTGCATCGCCGCCCGCAATTTCGGCATGCCGGCCACGATGACCTGCTCGGCCGCCCCGTTGCGGAACAGCGACTCGGCCACCTGGGTGACGGCCTGACGGGACGTGCGCTCGCTCATTCCCATGAGGACCACTCCGTTGCCGACGGGCATGATGTCCCCGCCCTCGAACGTGGCCTGCCCCCAGCCCTGTTCGGGGTCGCCCCACCAGACGGTGGCGTCCTTGAAGTCGGGATGGAACGTGTAGACGGCCTTCATGAGCAGCGTCTCGTCATGCCGCGCCGGCCAGTACAGGGGGTTCAGGGTGAGCCCGCCGTACAGCCAGCAGGTGGTGTCCCTCGTGTACAGGGTGTTGGGCAGCGGCGGCATCAGGTACTCGCGCACGCCGGTGGACTCGCGGGCCAGCGCGAGGTACGGCGTCCGGAACTCGTCGGGGAGGTCCGTCGTGGCGAGCCCGCCGATGAGGAACTCGGCCAGCCGGGGCGGGGCGAGGGACTCCAGGAAACCGCGCGTGCTGTCGATGAGTCCGATCCCGACCTCGTTCGGCACGATCTTGCGGTCCAGCAACCAGTCCCTGGCGCCCGGGACCGCCAGCGTCTCGGCGAGGAGCTCGTGGAGCTCGACCACCTCCACCCCACGCCCGCGGAGCTTGTTCACGAAGTCGGCGTGGTCGCGCTGGGCGTTCTCCACCCACATCACGTCGTCGAACAGGAGGTCGTCGGCATTGCTCGGGGTCAGTCTCCGGTGAGCCAGACCGGGTGCGCACACGAGCACCTTGTGCAGCCTTCCGACCTCGGAATGCACGCCCAGGACGCCCGCCGCAGAGTTCATGACTCTTCCTTGTCGTAGCCGAATGTGCGGGCATCGTCGCACGGTGTGGCCGTCTCGAGGCTCCGCGGCGGGGAGACCCCGGGGCGATGAACGCGCATGGAGTAAGAGGTCCGTTTCCGCCCCCCCTCGCTCGTCAGGCGGAAGATCCAGTAGGGGCGTAGCGTGGAGCCGCGGGACAACCGAGAGTCCGCCCGCAGCAGGGCCCGCAGCGCCGAAACGGGGGTCGTGCCTCATGGTGGGAGCCCAATCACCCGAAGTCGCCGAGGAGGCCCCGGCGGTCCGCGCGGCCGAGGACATCCCGGCGGTGCACGTGGACGTCGCGCTCAACGTCAACGGCGAGGACCGCTGTGCGACGGTCGACACCAGGTTGTCGCTCCTGGACGTTCTGCGGGAACACCTGGGCCTGACCGGAGCCAAGGCCGGCTGCGAGCGCGGCCATTGTGGCTGCTGCACCGTTTTGGTGAACGGCCGGCGCGTGTACAGCTGCCTGACCCTCGCCGTGGCCTGCGGCGGCGCGCGCGTCGTGACGGTGGAGGGCCTCGGTGGGCCGGATCTCCACCCGTTGCAGGAGGCGTTCATCACCCGTGACGCCTTCCAGTGCGGCTTCTGCACCCCCGGCCAACTGTGTTCCGCGATCGGGATGCTCGACGAGGCCGCCCGCGGATGGCCCAGCTCCGTGACCGGGCGGCCCGGCGCCGGACGACCCCTGTCGGCGCCGGAGATCCGTGAGCGCATGAGCGGGAACCTGTGCCGCTGCGGCGCGTACCAGAACATCGTCGCGGCGATCAGGGACGTGGCGATCACGGACGTCGCGATCGCGGACGTGGCGCCGTGACGCGCGGGTCCATCGGCGAGTCCCCTCCGCGACGGGAGGCCCGGGAGAAGGTCACGGGCAGCGCTCGCTACACCGGAGACGTGGCCCTGCCGAACCTGGCGCACGTGGCGGTGGTTCCGGCGGAGATCGCTCACGGGCGGGTCACGGCCGTTCACCCCGAGGACGCCCTCGCCCGGTCGGGAGTACTGGCCGTGCTGCACGGGGCCAACTGCCCCCGTCTGAACGGGACGGGCAGCGCCGACCTCGCCGTCCTCCAGTCCCGATCGGTCGTCCACCGGGGCCAGTTCGTCGCCGCGGTCGTCGCCGAGTCACCTCGGATCGCCCACGAGGCGGCGCGGACGGTGCGCGTCGACTACGCGCCCGCTCCGCACCGCCTCAGCCCGGACACCCCGGGGGACGGGTTCCACCGGCCGCCGGACCACGGCCCCTTCTTTCCCACCGACTGCTCGCACGGCGACGTGGAGTCTGCCCTGTCACACGCACCGGTACGGATCGAGGCCACCTACACCACTCCCCCCTACCACCACCACGCCCTCGAGCCGCACGGGACCGTCGCGTACTGGCACGACGGCGCGCTGACCGTCTTCGACACCACGCAAGGGCCCTCGGGCACGCGCGACATCCTGGCGCGGCTCTTCGGGATCAGCCCCGACCAGGTCCGGGTCATCGCCCGTCACGTGGGGGGAGGCTTCGGTTCGAAGGCCGCACCGCGAGCCCATCTCGTCCTCGCCGCCGTGGCGGCACTCGCCGTCGGACGGCCGGTCAAGACCGCCCTCACCCGGGAGCAGCTCAGCGTCGTCGCCGGGTACCGACCTCCGACCGTGCAGCGCATCCGTCTCGGGGCGGAGGCGGACGGACGGCTCCTGGCCGTGTCGCACGTGTCGTTCGAGCAGACGTCCGTGACGAGTGACCACTGCGAGTACCCGGCCGCGCCCACCCGCACGATGTACGCGGCGCCGAACCGCGAGACCAGGCACTGGCGGACGAGGCTGAACGTTCCGTCCCCGACCTGGATGCGCGCGCCGGGCGAATGCCCGGGGATGTTCGCGCTGGAGTCCGCCATGGACGAACTCGCCGTCGCGTGCTCCGTCGACCCGGTCGAGCTGCGCCTGCGCAACGACACCGCGAACGATCCGCACAGCGGCCGGCCCTTCAGCACCCGCAACCTCGCCGCCTGCCTGCGCCTGGGGGCGGAGCGGTTCGGCTGGGCCGACCGGGACCGCCTCCGCGCGGAACACGGCGACAGGCGCCGGCTCGTGGGCATGGGCGTCGCCGCGTCGACCATTCCGCAGTACCGGTTCCCCTCCCGGGCGAGCGCGCGCACCGACGGCCTCGGCCACTACACCGTGCGCATCGCGGCGGTGGACATCGGTACCGGGGCGCGCACGGTCCTGGCGCAGATCGCTGCCGACTCCCTGCGCGTCGACGCGGCACGGGTCACGGTGGAGGTCGGCGACAGCGCCTACCCGGCGGCCAGTTGGGCCGGGCGGTCGAGCGGAACGACGTCGTGGGGGACAGCGGTGGTGCGCGCCTGCGAGGGTCTGCGCTCCGCCATCGGACGGTGCGGCGGCCACGTACCGGACGGCGGCCTCGAAGCCGTCGCCGACACCCTCGACGAACTCGCCACGCCGCGCACCCACTCCCAACACGCCTTCGGGGCACAGTTCGCCGAGGTGAGCGTGGATACGTCGACCAAGGAGATCCGGGTGCCGCGCATGCTCGGCGTCTTCGCCGTGGGCCGCGTGATCAATCCCGTCACGGTGCGATCGCAATTGGTCGGCGGCATGGTCATGGGCCTCTCGATGGCGCTGTGCGAGGTGGGTGTCATCGACCGGACGTACGGGCACTTCCACACCCGCGACCTGGCCGCCTACCACGTGGCGACCTTCGCCGACGCTCCCGGGATCGAGGCGGTCTGCATCGACGAGGAGGACTTCCACACGAGCCCCATGGGGTCCAAGGGCGTCGGCGAGATCGGCATCGTCGGGACGGCGGCGGCCATCGCCAATGCCGTCCACCACGCCACCGGTCACCGGATCCGCGGCCTGCCGCTCGACGCGTGCGCTCTGATGGACGCGGCGGCATCGGGAAACGGGACATGAGGCCGTTCCGATACGAGCGACCCTCCACCGTGCGGGAGGCCGTCGAGCTGGTCGAGGGCGATCCCGATGCCGTGTACGTGGCCGGTGGCACCAACCTCTTCGACCACCTCAAGCTGGGCATCGACCGACCGCACCTGCTGGTGGACGTCACCGGCCTCGCCCTGGACGGCGTCGAGGCGCTCTCCGGAGGCGGCGTACGCATCGGAGCCACCGTCCGCAACGCCGATCTCGCCGCCCATCGCGAGATACGCGAGCGCTACCCGGTCGTCTCGCAGGCGCTCCTGGCCGGCGCCTCACCCCAGTTGCGCAACATGGCCACCCTGGCGGGGAACCTGATGCAGCGCACGCGGTGCCCGTACTTCCTGAACGTGGAGACCCCGTGCAACAAGAGGGAACCCGGATCCGGCTGCGCGGCCGCGCAGGGCCATGCCGAGCACAGTGCCGTACTGGGCGCGTCGCGGAGCTGTGCGGCCGTGCACCCCTCCGACCTGGCCGTGGCCCTGTGCGCCGTGGACGCGACGGTGTGCGTACGGGGCCGAGCGGGCACGCGCCGCATTCCGGTCACCACCTTGTACCGGTTGCCCGGGAACCACCCGGAGCGTGACACCGTGCTCGGGCACGGAGAACTGATCACGGCGGTCGAGCTGCCCCCGCTGCCGATGGCGGCCCGCTCCCGCTACCGCAAGGTGGGTGACCGGGCCTCCTTCACCTTCGCGCTGGCGTCGGTCGCCGTGGCGATCGATCTCGACGGGGGCACGATCAAGGACGCGCGCGTCGTCTTCGGCGGACTGGCGACCAAGCCGTGGCGCGCGACGCGCGCGGAAGCCGTCCTGCGGGGCGCCCCGGCGGAGGCGGACCGGTTCGTGGCGGCGGCGGTCGAGGAACTCTCCGCCGCCCGTACGGTCCCCGCCAACGCGTTCCGGGTTCCGCTCGCTCGCGACACGCTGGTGGCCACCCTCCGCGAGCTGTGCGGGGAGGACTGAACGGGTTCCACCGGGCACCGCCGTCGACGTGGGCGTCCCCTCACCCGCGATCGTCCGACCTCCGGTCCGACCCGGCGAACTTCCGGGGCAGGAGGGCAACCGCCACAGCCGCGGCGAACAGCACCGCAGCGCCCACGTAGAACGCGGCCGACACGGCAGTGGTGACCGCGCCCCTGAGCGCCGGCAGCAGATCGGCGGGGATCCCGGTGGGCAGGGGGGAACCGTGCTGCGCCGCCGCGACCGCCCTACCGATGGACCGCTCGATCCGGTCGAAGCGGTCGGAGGGCAGCCGGCCGTCCCGCTGCAGGATCTGCTGGAGTCGGGAGCTCTGCAGGTGCGCCACGATCGCGCCCATGACCGCGAGACCCAGAGCCGCGCTGATCTCCCGACCGGTCTGGATGATCCCCGCCGCATAGCCGCGCATGCTTGGGGTGGTGCCGCCCAGCGCGGTGGTCCAGGCCGGGCTCACGCAGAGCCCCATGCCGATGCCCATCGCGCAGAAGGAGGCCACCAGCCAGCCGTACTCCTGTCGGTGCAGGGCCGCCGCGGCGGACAGCAGGGCCGCCACGCACAGACCCATGCCGATGCCTAGGGGAACGCGCGGCCCCCGGCGATCGCAGAGCCGTCCGCCGAGGGGCGCGAACACGACGGTGGGGAGAGTGAGCGGCAATACGGCGACACCGGCTTCGAAGGCGGACATGCCCCCGACGTCCTGGAGCCAGATGACCCCGAACACGGCGAATCCCACGAATGCGAAACGCACCGTGGAAATGACGGCGGCGCCCACCGCGAACTCCTTGTCGGCGAACAGCTCGAAGTGGATGAGCGGACGGGCGATCCGGCGTTCGCGTACGACCAGGAACGTCATCAGCGCGCCCGAAGTGGCGAGCAGCGAGACGACGGCGACCGAGGACCATCCCCAGTACCGCGCCTGCATGAGAGCCAGGACCAGGCACACCAGAGCGCCGATCAGCAGGGGCGCGCCCGCCCAATCGACTCGTTCGCGCCGTGGCGGCTCGTCGTCGAGCAGGAGGCGCGCGAGGACCACCGCGGCGATGCCGATGGGCGGGTTGACGAAGAAGATCGCACGCCAGGAGAACGCCGACGTCAGCACGCCCCCGATCAGCGGAGCCGTCCCGTAGAAGAGGGTGGAGATGCTGGACGAGATGCCCATGGCCTGGCCCCGGTCCCGGGGCCCGAACTCCTTGAAGATCAGTACCTGGGACGCGGGCCGAAGGATCGCCGCGCCGACGCCCTGGACCGCGCGCGCGGCGATGAGCCAGGCCTCGGACTGGGCCATCCCGGCGGCGATCGACGCCACGACGAACAGCAGCGTGCCGAAGCGGAAGGTGCGCTCGTGCCCCAGGACGTCGCCGATGCGTCCGCCGATCACGCTCATGGCGGCGAAACCGAGCAGATACGCACTGATGATCCACTGGAGCCCGGTGGGCGAGGCGTCCAGACTCCGTTGGATGGTCGGGAGAGCCACCAACACGACCAGGGCGTCGATGGCGATCATCGACGAAGCACAGGCCATCACGCCCAGGACCCACCATGGGCGACGCCTGCTCATGAATTGCTGCCGGCGTTTCACGCGATCTCTTCCGGTGGATCCCGAGCGGCGGACCCCCGCGAACCGGGCGGGAATTCGGCTCGCATCGACAGGGCAGCAAAAAGTATCAGGACGGGTACGAATTCCGTCGCGCGGACACGAACCCCGCGAGCGCGCTCGATCGAGCCGGTCGGGGCGCGCGGGGCCGGCTGTTCGTCGCGTCGTCGTGCGGCCGGTCGTCGTGTGGCCCGTTCGGAGCAGGGTGAGATGTGGGCGGGCCGGGTCGGGGCTACGTTCCGTTGGTATGACGTCCATATCAGGCGACCGGGAATCCGGTCCCACCCGCCGCGCCCTGCTCCTCGCCGGCGCGGGAACGGCCCTGGCCGCGGGATGCGCCCCCGGCGGTACGTCCGGCGCCGCCGCGCCCGTCCTGCGCGCCACCCCGACGCCGAGCGCCTCCGCCTCCGCCGCCGGGGCGGATCCGACCCCCGGCGTGATGACGCTGTTCAAGGACCCGGCGTACAACTTCAACGGCCTCCTCGCGCTCGGTGGCTCCGGCGCCGGCTCGGCCGAGGTCGGCGAGGTCCTCACCGCGGTGAACACGATCAACCAGGCGGGCCTCTCCGCGCAGACGTACGTGGAGACCTTCCGCAAGCTCGGCGATCAGCTGCTGAAGGCGCCACCGGGCGCCCCGGCCGACGACCAGACCAAGCGGTTCCGGGCGCTGCGCGCCGCCCAGTACTACGGCCAGGCGTTGTTCTTCGTCCTGGGGTCCGACGATCCGGGCAGCGAGGAGCAGCTGTACCGGTCGGGTCGCAGGGCCTGGGACGCCTTCTGCGACCTGTGCGAACCCGCCCCGGTGAAGGCCGCCGTCCCGTACGGCTCGACGCCGCTGCCGGTGTGGTTCTTCCGGCCCGACACGTCGAACACCCCGCGCCCCACCGTGATCCTGACCAACGGCAGCGACGGCCAGAACGTCGACATGTGGACCTACGGCGTCCCCGCCGCACTCGAACGGGGCTGGAACGCGCTCGTCTACGACGGTCCGGGCCAGGGGCAGCTGCTCTTCGTCGACCAGGTGGTGTTCACCCCGACCTGGGAGAAGGTCGTCACCCCGCTCATCGACTGGCTGTCCGCCCGCCCCGACGTGGACACCGGCAAGATCGCCCTGACCGGCCTGAGCATGGCCGGGGACCTCGCACCGCGGGCCGCGGCCTTCGAGAACCGGCTCGCCGCGCTGGTGGCGATGCCCGGCTGCGTCGAGCCGTGGCTGGGCTTCCCGCCCGAGATCCGGCAGATCCTCACGCCGAACAAGGAGGAGACGAACAACATCTGGAACAAGGAGGTCGTCCCCGAACTGCCTCCGGACGCCGCCGCCGTCATGAAGAAGCGCTTCGAACCGTTCTCCGTCCCGGCGATGCTCGATGCCCGCCGGGGCAAGCTGTTCACCGACTTCTACACGCCCGCCACCCGCATCCAGGCACTGGCCATCACCTCCGTCGTCAGCCGGATCACAACGCCCACCCTGGTCCTGGACTACGACGGCGAGCAGTTCTACCCCGGCCAGCCACGGCAGTTGTACGACAAGCTCACCTCTCCCAAGGACTACGTGAAGCTGACCGCGGCCCAGGGCGCGCAGCTCCACTGCTCGCCGATGGCCCCTCAGTTCCACTGCGAGGTCGTCTTCGACTGGCTCCAGGAGACGATGTCGGGCGGCTGACCCGTCGGCGGACGGGCAGCGCGGCCCCGGGCCGGGACGTCCGCCGTCGGGGTCAGGGTGGTGTGGGCGAGTCGCGTCGCATCCGGTCCAGGCGGCGGATGACGGGTGTGGCGGCGGCGCCGTGCAGGAAGACGGACAGCAGCACGGTGAACGCGACGACGGACCACAGCTGATCCGCGTAGGTGGCGAAGCGGTCGCTGTGGCCGAGCGCGTAGGCCAGGTAGAACAGCGAGCCGATGCCGCGGATGCCGAACAGGGCCGTGACCACGCGCTCGCGCGGCCCGGTGGCGGCGCCGAGCAGGCCCACCCATCCGGCGAGCGGTCGGACGACCAGCACGAGCAGGACGCCGACCAGGGCGCCCTGCCAGGTCAGTGCGGCCAGACCGTGTTCGACGAGGTAGGCGCCGAGGAGGAACAGCAGGAAGACGGTGAGCAGCCGTTCGATCTGCTCGGTGAACTCGTGCAGCACCTTGTGGTAGCCGTGGTTGCGTTCGGCGGCCCGGATCGTGCAGGCGGTGACGAAGACGGCGAGGAACCCGTAGCCGAGGAGGAGTT
Source organism: Streptomyces sp. NPDC001568 (assembly GCF_042893755.1). Lineage (NCBI taxonomy): Bacteria > Bacillati > Actinomycetota > Actinomycetes > Kitasatosporales > Streptomycetaceae > Streptomyces > Streptomyces sp. NPDC001568. Next base: position 371,122 of record NZ_JBIAVF010000005.1, read on the forward strand.
CGGCAGCGCCGTACGCCACGAACGTCGCGCCGAGCGCGACGAACCCCTCCATGTGCTCGGAGAGGCGCAGCGCGGACGGCCGCGCCCGGAAGAACATCCTGCCCAGCAGCCATCCCGTGACGATGCCGACGGCGACGCCGATGGCGATCCGGGCGAGTACGTCGACCAGGAACCAGTGCCCGATCCAGCCCGCCCCCGAGGCCCCGCCGCCGGCCGCGGCCAGAGCGAGGGCGGCGAGTACGAAGGGGAAGGCGAGCCCGTCGTTGAGACCCGCCTCGGCGGTCAACGAGAACCGGACCTCGTCCTCGTCGTCCTCCACGTCGGTGGGCTCGCCCACCCGCACCTCCGCCGCCAGCACCGGGTCCGTCGGCGACAGGATCGCCGCGAGGAGCAGTGCCGGGGCGAGCGGCCAGTCGAGCAGCAACACGCCGGCGGCGGTCATCGCGGCGATGGTCAGCGGCAGGCTGATGCCGAGGAGCCGCCACGGGCCCTGCCAACGGCGAAGTCCCACCGGCCGGTTGAGGGCGAGTCCGGCTCCCATCAGGGACACGATGACGCACAGTTCGGTGGCGTGCTCGACCCAGAGCCGGTCGCGCCCCGGTTCCACGATCGGCAGGGGCAGGAGCGCTGCCAGGGCGCCCGCGGCGAGGAAGACCATGGGCATGGACAGCGGTTGTCGGAAGACGAGCCGGGGGATGACGGCCGCGCCGAGCGCGCCGATCCCCACGGCCAGGTACACGACGTCGGAGAGTGTCATTGCCCCCATCCTCCCCGACGGGCCCCTCAGCCGCAGGAAGCGGTCCTGTCGCGCGGGCCACGTCGGCGCAGCGCGGTGACGACGAGGACGAGCACGACCGCGGCGCCGTACGCGAGGTTGCTCACCGTCGCCCGGTAGCCGAACTCCGGGGCGAGGACGTAGACGGCGGCCCCCGCGAACGCGATGCCCAGCCACTCCCAACGCCCGTCCAGCGCCACCAGGGCGACCAGGAGCAGGGCGTACCAGCAGTACCCGGGCGTCAGCAGCGCGAAGGCCCAGCCGGTGACGAGGAGGGCTCCGCTCCACGGCCGGCGCGGGTCCCCGCGCCACATCACGTACCCGCACACCGCCGCCAGGACGGCCAGGAGCGCGGGGAACGCCCAGGCGTCGGGCAGCGCCAGGCGCAGCAACGAGTACCGGGAACCGGACTCGGGGTCCTGGTAGCCCTCCTCCTCCACGTAGCCCCCCAGGTATCCGAGGACCGAGCCGTGCGAGAGCAGGACGTACGGCAGGTAGGCGAGCGCCGTGAAGGCGGCGGCGGGGAGCAGGACGGCAGCGGCGTCCCGCACGCGGCGCACCCCGGACAGGGCCCCCGGCAGGACGATGGCGGGCATCAGCTTGGTGGCGACGGCGGCGCCGAGGACCAGGCCCCCGGCGATCCGCCGGCCGATTCCGGGTGCGGCGACGGCCCCTTGGGCGGCGGCGACTTCTCGCGCGACGACTCCTCGCCGGGCGATGGCTCCTCGCGCGGCGACCAGGCCGAGGCCGGCCACCGCGAGCAGGACGCCCAGCACGTCGATGTGCGCGTTGTTGACCGCCTCGATGGGCACGGCCGGACACCAGGCCCAGTACGCGACCCCGCGCAGGCCACCGCCGCGCCGGCGCACGATCAGCAGACAAGCGCCCGTCACCCCGAGGGAGATCAGGGCGCCGCCGATCTGGAGCGGCTTGTACCGGGACCCCTCGGGCGCCAGCCGGTCCACCGCCAGGAAGTAGACCTCGGCGACGGGCGGGTAGATGGTGTTGACGGCCGGCCGGTTGATCCGCGTGCAGTGGCGCACCTCGCCCGTATGGGGGACGGGCGCGAGGCCGGGGCCGGTGCAGAGCGGGCCGGTGGGGAACAGCCACGGGTCCCGCAGCGGGAGGAGCGCGGGGTCCTGCGGGGTGTGGTCGTACGGCGAGATCCCGGCGGACTGGACACGACCGTCCCACGCGTAGCGGTACGAGTCCGTGCTGGTGCGGGGCGCCGCGACCAGGCCGGTCACGGTGACGGCGACCGCCCCGGCGAGGACCAGCGGCACCACGTGCCCGGCCGGGACCCGACGCAGCGCGAGCAGGGCGAGGACGAACAGGACCCAGCAGGCCCCGTACCCCAACAACAGGCCGACCGGATCCGTGAAGTAGCCGTCGTGCCGCACGGTCAGGACGAGAGCCGTGACGAGAGCGGCGAGGACGGCGGAGGCGAGGAGGGTGCGCGGGTTCACCTGCGCAAGCGTTCCATCACATGGCCCTCCGGCGGCCCGCGACGCCGCGACGTCCGCGTTCCGTAAGGTGTCGCGGCAGCCCACCGACCCGTTGGCGGGGGTGTGATGGAGACATGCGCTTCACATTGCCCCCCGGCCCGCCGATCACCTTCAAGGCGCGGCTGCACGACGCCCGCACCGCGACGGCCATCGGCCGGTGGCTCGCGGTCGCCTTCGTCGTCTGCTTCGCGACCGGCCTGCTGAGCCACTTCCTCCAGCATCCGCCGGGATGGGCCGCCGACCTGCTGCCGAGCCGCCCCTTCTGGGGCTACCGGCTGACCCAGGGACTCCACGTGGCCTCGGGCATCGCCGCGATCCCCCTGCTGCTGGCGAAGCTGTGGACGGTGTACCCGCGCCTGTTCGCCTGGCCGCCGGTGCGCTCCGTCCTGCACGCGCTGGAGCGGCTGTCCGTGGCGGTGCTCGTCGCGGCCTCCCTGTTCGAGCTGTTCACGGGGTTGTTGAACACCTTCCAGTGGTACCCGTGGCCGTTCAGCTTCGTGCCGGTCCACTTCGCCGTCGCCTGGGTCGTCATCGGCTCCCTGCTGCTGCACATCGCGGTGCAGTGGCCCAAGATCCGGGACCACTTCACCCTCGGCTCGCCCGGCACCCTCGCCCTTCCCGAGGCCGACGGAGCGGACCGGCGCCAGTTCCTGGTCGGGCTGGCGGCAGCGGTCGGAGCGGTCACCCTGACGACGGTGGGGCAGTCCGTGACGGCGCTCGGCCGGTTCGACCTGTTCGCCCCGCGCAGCCCCGCCCACGGCGTCCAGGGCCTGCCGGTGAACCGTACGGCCGCCGCCGCGCGCGTCACCCGCGACTCCCTGTCCGACTGGCGGCTCACCGTGGCCGGCCCCCGCCCCCTCGCCCTGACGCTGGAGGAGCTGCGCGCCCTGCCCCAGCACGAGGTGACCTTGCCCATCGCGTGCGTCGAAGGCTGGAGCAAGTCCGCCCACTGGACCGGCGTACGGGTCCGTGACCTGCTGGAACTTGCCGGCGGCGGCCCCTCCTCGCGGGCCCGGGTGGTGTCCTTGGAGGCGGCCGGCGCGTACCGGGTGATGGACATGGGCCGGCTCTACGCACAGGACCCGCTCACCCTGCTCGCGCTGCGCCTGAACGGGGAGGTGCTGTCGCTCGACCACGGCTATCCGGCGCGCATCATCGCCCCCAATCGGCCGGGCGTGCTGCAGACCAAGTGGGTCGGCCGACTGGAGGTGCGGTGATGCGGATCCGGTACCTGTGCGGAGCCCTCGGACTGGCCCTCATCGGCTGGGGCTGCCTGCTGCTGAGCCGACAGCCCCAGCCGTGGCGGATCATCGTCTGGCTGGGGGGAGCCCTCGTCGTGCACGACGGTTTCATCGCCCCCCTCGTGATCGCCGTCGCCGCCCTGACCGCGGCGGCCGGCCTGCGGCTGCGCGGAGTCCCGCGCGCCGCCCTGATCGTCGCGGGCTCGCTCACCGCGATCGCCCTGCCCCCGCTGCTGCGTCCGGGCGCCGCGGCCAACGCGACGGCGCTGCCCCTGGACTACCTGCGCAACTGGCTGCTGACGATGGCGGCCATCATCGTGCTCACCCTCGGGTACGAGGGCACCCGAGCCCTCCTGCGCCGGGCCCGCCGCAAGCCCTGAGCGGCGACGTACGGCACGCGGCGGACGAAAGGCCGGGCGGGATCCAGGAGGCCCTGGATCCCGCCCGGCCTTTCACGACGGCTACGGCGACGGCGGCGACAGCGGCTACGGGGCCGGCTCCGCGGTCCGCCGCCTCAACGCCGCAGGTGCACGAAGTGCCGCCCCGCCGCCTGCCACGTAGCCGACGGTGTCCAGCCCGCGGCCTCGGCCGCGGCGCACAGGGCGCGGGTGCCGAGCCGGGCCCACCAGAACGGCGATCCGTGACCGCCGCAGCCGTCCTCCACCTGCACCTCCACGCGTTCGTCCACGTCGGCGGAGGCCACCTCCACCAGCAGGGAACCGTTCGACGCCGCCAGCTCGGCCGCACGGCGCAACAGCCGGCCGGGGTCGCCGCCGATGCCGATGTTGCCGTCGATGAGCAGCACCGTGCCCCAGCGGCCCTCGCTCGGCAGCGGGTCGAAGACGGAGCGGCACAGGGCGCTGCCGCCCGCGCGCACGGTCCGGGACACCGCCTCCGGCGTCACGTCCACCCCCAGCGCCGGCAGTCCCAGCCGGGCGAGGGCGGCGACGAGCCGGCCCGGGCCGCAGCCGACGTCCAGCACCGACCCGGTGCAGCGGGCCAGCACCGTGTCGTCGGCCCCGTCCGCGTCGGCGCACCAGCGCTCGACCTCCAGCGGGAGCAGCCAGCCGTCGCCGCGGCGCAGGTAGAGCGGCCCGCGACCCGACCGCAGGGCGTCGACGTACGGGTCGGCCTGCCAGGGACGGCCGGTCGATCGCGTCAGCTGAGCGGTCACGGGGTCACCCCGCACAGTTCGGCGTACCGGTGTGCGAAACGCGACCCGGGGGCCGTCGCGGCGACCCGCGCCGCATCGGCCGGGGTGTCCACGTCGCACAGCTCGGGCAGGTCCCGTACGGCGAGGCCGGCGGCGGTCAGGCGACGTCGCTGCACCTCGCCGGTGTCCGGTACGGACATGGGGACCCCACGCAGCAGCGCCGGGTCCGGGGCGGCCAGGCCGAGGGCCCAGAACCCGCCGTCGTCCGCCGGTCCGAACCAGGCGTCCGCCTCGGAGAAGTCCAGCCCCCGCCGGAGGTGGTCGGGCGTGACCTGCGGGGTGTCCATGCCGACGAGCAGGGCGGGACCGTCCGCCAGCGCGAAGGCGGCCGCGAGCCGGGCGTCCAACCCGCCCGCGCACTGCGGTACGACCTCGATGCCGCACGGGAGCCACGCCCCCGGTTGCCCGTCCAGGACCAGGATCCGGCGCCGGGCCGGCGTCGCCAGGACCGCCGCGAGGGTGTCCTCCAGCGCGGCACGCGCCAGATCGGCGGCCTCCTCCGGCGTGAACGTCGTGGTCAGACGGGTCTTGACGCGTCCCGCGACGGGCGCCTTGGCGATGACGAGCAGGGTGCTCACGCGGACACCCCCCGTACCCGCGCGCTGCCGGCGACAGCCGGTTCGGCCAGTACCCGGCGCATGTCGCGCACGGCGTGCCACGTGCCCCGCCAGGTCCCCGTGACCTTCGACTTCCCGGCGCGCGGCAGGTACGGGACGTCCGTCTCCGCGACCCGCCAGCCCGCGTCGGCGGCCCGCACGACCATTTGCAGCGGGTACCCGCTGCGCCGGTCGGTCAGGTCCAGGCCGAGCAGGGCCTCCCGGTGGGCGACCCGCATCGGGCCGAGGTCGTGCAACCGCAGTCCGGTGCGGCGGCGCAGCATGCGCGCGAGCGCGAGGTTGCCGGCTCTGGCGTGCGCGGGCCACGCGCCACGGCCCTGCGGGCGGCGCCGGCCGAGCAACAGGTCCGCCTCGCCGGCCGCGACCCGCGTCGCCATCGCGGCGAGCAGGCCGGGGTCCATGGAGGCGTCGCAGTCGCAGAAGCAGACCAGGTCGGCACGGGCTGCCAGCAGGCCGGCGTGGCAGGCCGCGCCGAAACCGCGCCGGCTCTCGTGCACGACGGTCGCCCCGAGCCGGCGGGCGATCTCCGCGGAACCGTCGGTCGAGCCGTTGTCCACGACGATGGCCCGCCACCCGACCGGCACGCGCGCCAGCACCCAGGGAAGGGCTTCCGCCTCGTCGAGGCAGGGCAGTACGAGATCCGCGCGGGGCGGAGCACAAGCAGAAGGAGTCACCCTCCACACCGTAGGAACCGGACAGCCGGTAAAGGCGTTTCAAGACCTTACGAAACGCGGACGCCGCCCCGGATGCGCGGCGGCCGGGGACCATCCGCGGCCCCGCGGTGACACCCTGGAGGCATGGCACCAAGCAACGAACAGCGCACCGAGCCGGGCCGGAGCACCGACCGGGATCCCGGCACGGGGGAGGCGGGCGGTCTCGTCCTGGTCGTGGACGACGACCCGACCGTGTCGGAGGTGGTCACCGGCTACCTGGAACGCGCCGGTTTCACCGCGCTCCGCGCCGCCGACGGCCCGGCCGCGCTCGAAGCCGCCGACCGCCACCGGCCCGACCTCATCGTCCTCGACCTCATGCTGCCCGGTATGGACGGCCTCGAGGTCTGCCGCCGGCTACGGGACCGCGAACGCGGAACGCGCCCCGTCCCGGTGGTCATGCTCACCGCGCGCGGTGACGAGGACGACCGGATCCTGGGCCTGGAGGTCGGCGCCGACGACTACGTGACGAAGCCCTTCAGCCCGCGCGAGCTCGTCCTGCGCGTGCGGTCGGTCCTGCGCAGGGCCTCGGCCCACCGGAGCGCCGCCGAAGCCGGGGCCGGCGGGCCGTTGCTCGCCGCGGCCGGTCTCGTGATGGACCCGGCGGCCCGTCGGGTCACCAAGCGCGGAGGCGAACTGGCCCTGACCTTGCGCGAGTTCGACCTCCTCGCCTACTTCCTGGAACACCAGGGGCAGGTCTGCGACCGGGAACGGCTGATGCGCGAGGTCTGGGGTTGGGACTTCGGTGACCTGTCGACCGTCACCGTCCACGTCCGCCGGCTCCGCGGCAAGATCGAGGACGACCCGGCGAACCCCCGGCTCATCAAGACCGTGTGGGGCGCCGGATACCGGTTCGAGACGGGTCCGGCGCCGGCGATGGGCGCGGCCGGCGCCGACGGGGCCCAGCCGGAGGACGGCCATGCGTGACCTGCTGCTGATCGCCCTGTACGCCCTCCTCGGCGCCTGCGCCGTCGGTCTCCTCGGGGCGGCGGCCCTGCGCGTGCTGCGCCGACGCAGCATCGCCGTCTCGCTGGCGGTCGTGGCGGCCGTCGCGGTCTCCGCGATGCTGGCCGGGACGCTCACCGTCGCCTGGGCGATGTTCCTCTCCTCCCACGACCTCGCCGTCGTGACCACCGTCGTGGCGATGGCCGCCGCCGTGTCCCTGGCCACGGCCCTGCTCCTCGGCCGTCAGGTCGTACGGCGCTGCCGGGAACTCGTCCGCGCGGCGGGCGACTTCGGCGAAGCGGGGACCTTCACGGCCCCCACCGTGCCGGCCCCCGCCGAACTCGCTTCACTCAGTCGGGAGTTGGCCCTCACCAGCGAACGGCTCGCCGCGTCCCGCGACCGGGAACGCGCGCTGGAGACGTCCCGCCGTGAGCTCGTCGCCTGGATCTCGCACGACCTGCGCACCCCGCTGGCCGGCCTGCGCGCCATGTCGGAGGCGCTGGAGGACGGGATCGTCGCCGATCCGGCGCGCTACCACCGCCAGATGCGCGCCGAGGTGGAGCGGCTCAACTCCATGGTCACGGACCTGTTCGAGCTGTCCCGCATCCACGCGGGCGCCCTGAACCTGACCCCGACCCGCCTCTCCCTCTACGACCTCGTCGGCGACGCGCTGGCGGGCGCCGACGCCCTCGCCCGCCAGCACGGCGTGCACCTCGCCGGTGACGAGGTGGCCGCGCTCCCGGTGGAGGTCGACGGCAAGGAGATGACCCGGGTCCTGTCCAACCTCCTCGTCAACGCCATCCGCCACACCCCGGCCGACGGTACGGTCGCCATCGCCGCCGAACGCCGGGCCGGCGCGGTGGTGGTGTCGGTCACCGACGCCTGTGGCGGCATCCCCGAGGAGGACCTCCCGCGCGTGTTCGACACCGGCTGGCGCGGCACTCCGGCCCGTACCCCTCCGTCCGGGGCGGGCCTGGGACTGGCGATCGTCCGGGGCATCGTCGAGGCGCACGCCGGGCACGCGGACGTCCACAACGTCCCCGGCGGCTGCCGCTTCGAACTCACCCTCCCGGCGCCCGTGTAGGACGGCCGGGGAGGGTCGCAGGGGCCCTCCCCGGCCGTCCTACACGGGCGCCCCGGCCCCGGCGGCCAGCTCGGCCATCCCCGCCGCGAACGGCACCGAAGTGCTCCAGCCCAACTCCTCGCGCAGACGCGCCGAGTCCGCCGTGATGTGGCGGACGTCCCCCAGCCGGTACTCGCCCGTGACGACGGGGGCCGGTCCCGCGCACGCGCCGGCCAGCGCCGCCGCCATCTCCCCGACCGTGCGCGGCTCCCCGCTGCCCACGTTGTAGGCGGCGAAGCCGGGCCCGTCGTCCAGGGCGTCGAGGGCGACGGCGTTGGCCGCCGCGACGTCCCGTACGTGGACGAAGTCGCGCCGCTGCCCGCCGTCCTCGAAGACCCGCGGCGCCTCGCCCCGGGCCAGCGCCGAACGGAACAGGGCGGCCACGCCCGCGTACGGGGTGTCGCGCGGCATTCCTGGTCCGTAGACGTTGTGGTAGCGCAGCGAGACGACGCGGCCTCCGGTGGACCGGGCCCAGGAGGACGCGAGGTGCTCCTGGGTGAGCTTCGTGACCGCGTACACGTTCCTCGGGTCCATCGGGGCGTCCTCGCCCACCAGGCCGGGGGCGAGGTCGGCGCCGCAGTCCGGGCAGCGCGGCTCGAACCGGCCCGCCGCGAGGTCGGCCTCGGCCCGGGGGCCGGGACGCACGACCCCGTGCGCGGAGCACTCGTAGCGGCCCTCCCCGTAGACGACCATCGACCCGGCGAGCAGCAGTCGCCGTACGCCCGCCCGCGCCATCGCGGCGAGCAGCACGGCCGTACCGAGGTCGTTGACCGATACGTAGTCGGGCGCGTCGGCGAAGTCCTTGCCCAGGCCGACCTTGGCCGCCTGGTGGCAGACGGCGTCCACCCCGCGCAGGGCATCCCGTACCGCGTCCGGATCCCGTACGTCGCGGCCGTCGGCCGCCAGGTCGAGGACCGCGGGATCGTGTCCCCGGTCGATCAGTTCCGCCACGATGTGCGAGCCGATGAAGCCCGCTCCGCCAGTCACCAGTACGCGCATGGTCCGACGCTATGCCGCCGGCGGGGGGAGCGGCGGCGCGACCGGCCGCACGTCACGGATCCGTAAGAACGTCGCGCGGGCCGCGTTCCCGGCTCCGTGAGGACGTCGTGCGGGCGGCGTTCCCCGCTCCCGCGCGCGGCCCCGCCGTCACCCCTCGGCGGCCGGCGCCCGGCGCGTCCCGGCGTCGAGCACCGAAGCGGTGAAGTCCGCGAGTCGGCTTCGGAGTTCCTCGCGCGGTACCCCTTTTTCGCCGGCCAGGTACGCGACGAGGTCGGCGCGGGTGGCGGCGAGCAGCGCGTGGGCGGTGAAGTCGCACGAGGTCAGGCCGGGGACGCGCGCCAGCAGGTCCCGGAGCAGGGCGTGCCACCGCTCGTAGTGCTCCGTGCGGTACGGGCTGTCGGCGCCGGTCGTCTCCAGGGCCATCGCGAGGTGGCGGTTGTCGAGCTTGAGGCACAGGACGGCGTCGAGCAGCGCCGGTACGCGCTCGACGGGCGGGGTTGCCGGCCCGAGGGGTGCCGGGCCCGCCTCGATCGCCTCCCTCACCGGTTCGAGCCGCGCCTCGTACAGCGCGCGGATCAGTCCGGTGCGGTCGCCGAAGGAGCGGAAGAGGGTCCCCTTGCCGACGCCGGCCGCTGCCGCGATGTCGGCCATCGTGACCTCTTCCGGGGTGCGGCACTCGGTGAAGAGGGTGTCCGCCGCGGCGAAGATGGCCGCCCGGTTGCGGGCGGCGTCCTTGCGTGGTTTGCGTTCGGCAGTCATGGCGTTCCCTCGGGTTGCGAACCGGACCGGCGGTCCGTATCTTCGTGGAGAGAAGCGGACCGCTGGTCCGTATCGTACGGGACGGAGATCCCTCATGCCCGAAGCCACCTCGCCGACGGACCTGTACCGCCACAGCCTGCGCCTGCTCCTGAACAAGGACATCGCCTCCTGGGTCGCCCTGTGGTCCGAGCACGGCGTCATGGAATTCCCGTTCGCCCCACCCGGATGGCCCCAACGGCTGGAGGGTCGGGAGGCCATCGCCGGCTACATGCGTGACCATCCCGACCACATCGACCTGCGCGACATACCCGACCTGCGGATCCACCGGACCGCCGAACCCGGGACCATCGTGGTCGAAATGCGCGGCGTGGGCCGCGTGGTGGCGACCGGAGCCCCCTTCGACATGACCTACATCGCCGTCGTGACCGTCGAGGACGGCAGGTTCACCTCCTACCGCGACTACTGGAACCCGCTCGCCGTCCAGGAACCCGGTCTGCGCTTCGCCGGGAGCGACGCCCGATGACCGTCACCGGAACCACGTTGGTCATCGGCGCCACCGGCACCACCGGAAGCCGCACCGCGGCGCGACTGATCGCCGCGGGCCGGCGGGTCAGGGCCGCCGGCCGAAGCGCCGCCGCGTTCCCGGGCGCCGAGCCGGTCCGCTTCGACTGGTACGAGCCCGACACCCACGGCCCGGCCCTCGCCGGAGCCGACCGCGTCTACCTCGTCCCACCCATCGGGGACCCGGACCCGGCCGCCGTCATGCTGCCCTTCCTCGACCGGGCGCGCGCCGCCGGAGTCCTGCGGGCCGTGCTCCTCAGCTCCTCGGCCATCCCCGAGGGCGGCCCGGCGGTGGGGAGGGTGCACCGGGCCCTGCCCGACCTCTTCGCGCAATGGGCGGTCCTGCGCCCCTCCTGGTTCATGCAGAACTTCACCGGCACGCACGCCCACGCCGACAGCGTCCGCGCCGACGGCGTCATCCGCACCGCGGCCGGTGCGGGCCGGGTCGGGTTCGTCGACGCCGACGACATCGCCGCCGTCGCCGTACGGGCCCTCACCGACGACCGCGCGCCCAACACCGACCTGATCCTCACCGGGCCCCGGGCGCTCGCTCACGACGACATCGCGGCGGTCCTCACGGACGTCACCGGCCGCCCGGTGGTCCACCACCACCTGACCCACGACGCCCTGGTGGAGCGGCTGGCCGGGGCCGTTCCCCGGGAGTTCGCCGTGATGCTGGCGGGCATGGACCGGGCGATCGCGGAGGGGTCCGAGGACCGCACCACCGACACCGTCCAACGCCTCACGGGCCGCCCGCCGAACGACTTCCGCACGGTCGCGGAACGCGAACTGTCGGCGCGGGAGCCTTGAGGGGCGTTCTGTCCGGCGGGTGGTGTTCGGCATCGCCTGGTTGCTCGAGGAGTTCCGCCGGGCGAAGGGAGCCGTACCCCTCCTTGTGGCACCATGTCTTGCATGACGACCAACCGAAAGGTCCATGCCGCGTAGACGGCCTGGACGCATCCGGGCCCTAACCCCGGATCGACAGCGGTCGCAGCGCTCAGGGCCGGCCGTCGATCGCCTCTCCTCGCGAGCGCTGTCCGAGATCGTTCGCCTCGAGCGCACGCGGAACTACCTCCGACCGGGCGACATCAGTGCGGCGTTGCGGCTGTGGAAGGACTACGTCCACCGCCCCGCGCGCGAACTCTGGCACGACGACGAGTTCGGCAACGTGCACTGGTACTGCTGCGGCAACCCTCTCGAAGCCCGTGCCCTGCTCGGCGTCGCGACCCGAGCGATGTCGCCTCGCGGAGCCCGCGAGCTCCGCAGGATCATCGAACGGCTCGACGCCTTCATGGGCCCGCCCGACCCGGCCGCGGACCGCCGAAGGTGACGAGCGACGTCAGGACCGGTCCACCGCCGGCAAACGGGCGCGGGAGCGCAGGCCCGAAGGAGAACGGGGCCGATCCCCGTCGGATTCCGCCACCGATCCATCCGAACGTGCCGCAATGGGCACGTCGGAGCGCGTGTCGGCCCCGATCTCCTGATGCGGGGGCAGTTCGCGGCCGGGAGGTCACCGGTCGGCTTCGGGTGCGTGGGTACCGGCCGCCCGCTCCCTTCGGCGTGCGGTCGTCGACGTCGCTCGCGGCCCGTGCGGCTACCGGTCCGGGTCGGACTCGGCCTTGCGGGCCAGGAGTTGGACCTCCTGGAACTGGCGTCGGTCGGTGGGCCGGGGCTCGCGGGTCATCCGGGCCACCTCGGTCAGGCCGGACTCGCGCAGCAGTGCGGCGAGGTGATCGGGCGACCAACGGTGGGCCGGGGCGACCGCGTGATCGAAGGTCTGCGTCAGGTGGGCCGGGCCGTCCGTTGCCGAAAAGCCGATCAGGAGGTGGCCGCCGGGCGCCAACACGCGGTGGAACTCCGAGAGGACGGCGGGGAGTTCCCGTGGGGGAGTGTGGATGACGGACCAGCGGGAGAGGACGCCGCCCAGCACGCCGTCGGCGATGTCCAACGCCGCCATCGAGCCCACCTCGAACCGCAGGCCCGGGTGGGCCCGTCGAGCCAACTCGATCATCGCGGGGGAGGCGTCGACACCGAACGCCACCGGACCCAGCTCGTTCAGGTGGGCGGTGACGTGGCCGGGCCCGCACCCCACGTCCGCGACCCGACCGTCCCCACCCCCACCGGCGAGCTCGGCGAAGGCGGCGAGGATCGCGCGGTCCAGGGGACTGTCGCGCAGCGAGTCGCTGAACAGCCGCGCGTAGGTGGGGGCGGCAGCGTCGTACGCCTCGCGGACGGCAGGGAGGGCATCGTGTTCGACCATGCCCGCGACAGTAGTTCCCCGGCCCGGAGGGGAGTCGGAAGAATCACGGCCTTCCCGCCGGGGGAGGGCCGGCGGGAGGGCCGGCGCGATTCACGCCGTGCGGGTCAGCGCGGTGTGCAGCCGGGCGAGCCAGTCGCCGGGGGCGCCGTGTGCCTCGGGGTGGACCGCGCGGAAGCGCCGCCACGCCTGTTCGTCCACCCGTACGTCGGCCAGTCGCGCGGGCACCGGGGGGCGCGGCGCCGGGCTGGTCTCCGCCAGCAGCACGGCGTCGTACAGGTCCTTGCACCGGGGCCCGTCCTCGGATGCGGAGTCCTCCAGGAGCCACCGCAGCTTCCAGGCGAGGGACAGCGCGCGGCTCGCGGTCCGCACCACCGTGACCCCGCCGTCGCCGCGCGGAACGGCCGTCCGGACGGGTCCCTCGGGCAGCCGCTCGTCGTGGGAGAAGTCGAGCTGGGCCTCACCCCGGGGCCCGGACTCCGCCCGCCACGGGATCAGGATCCTGATCCCGGCCGACTCGTCCTCGGCGTACGCGTAGGCCCACGTACCGTCCCGGCGTGCCCCGTCCGCGTCGAGCAGCACACCCCGCGCGGCCCGCGGGCGGCTGCGGACCAGCTCCAACAGGTCCTCGTACGGGGGGAAGTCCGCCGGTTCCGGCTCCGGTTGCCAGACCAGACCCTCCGGCGGGACCACCGCGCGCAGCCCCCGCGTCTCGAACTCCGCCTCGCCGTCCGACCACATCTCGTAGCGGGCGGCCCCACCGACGGCCTCCGGCCACTCCTGTACGGCGTCGTGGGCGGGGACGTACGGGTGGGGGTGCAGCGGGTCGATCGGAACCGACGACGGCGGCAGCACGACGAAGTCGAGGTCGCCCGGCGCCCGGGCCCGGTCGCCGACCCACGCGGGCATGACCATGCTGCCGCGCAGGATCAGCTCGTCACCCCAGGCGGACTCCGAGATGAGGCGCAGCAGGTGGTCGAGGGCGGCGCGGCCGTGCCCCGTCACCGCGTGCGCCGTGGCGCCCGAGGCGTCGTTCGCTTCCATCCCGCGACTGTAACTACGGCCGCCGACAACGCGCTCCCGGTCGAATCGGCCTCCCCCGCCGCTGCCGGTCACCCGCTCCGGCCGCCGGGTTCGAGGAGACGGGCCAAGGCGCGGTCCAGGGGCGAGGTGCTCGTCCTCGTGAGGGTGGCGACGAGGTCGAGGTAGCGGATGGCGGCGGCTTCCTGGGCGGGGGACAGTGCGACGAGCCCGCCCGGTGCCGCCGCGCGGACGGCTTCGACGAGCATCCGGGTGTCCTCGTCGTCGAGCCGCAGCACGGCGACGGTCCGGGCGAGGCGGTCGACGACATCGGCCGGGGTTTCCCGTGCGCTGCCGTACTCGCAGCCGTACCAGTCACCGGCTTCCTCGAGGAGGCCGTGCAGGCTCGCGTAGCCGTCCTGGTGGGCCAGGGGGTCCTGCTGCGGTGCCGGCCCCGCAGCGAGCGGCCCGCCGCCCGCCCCGGCCGCAGGGCGGCGGCGGGGCGGCGGCCGGGCCGTACGGACGCGGTCGCCGGGGCCGTCGGAGGCGGGTCAGGCGGTGAAGGCCTCGACGAGGGTCCAGACGGCGAGCGCGGCCATGCACACGGCACCGAAGCGCTGGACGTTCTTCAACGGGACGCGCCGGGCGATGAACCGGCCGACCAGCAGGGCGAGGGCCGAGACCGACATCAGCGCGAGGGCGGAGCCGATGGCGGTGGGCAGCCAGCCGTTGGTGGCGGCGAGGTTGGCCGTGGTGATCTGGGTGAGGTCGCCCCACTCGCTGATGAACACGGCCATGAACGCCGTCGTGTACACGGGCCAGAATCCGGTGACCGTCCTGGCGGCGCCGTTCTCGTCCTCGTCGTCCCCACTGCGCAGCAGGACGACCGCGCCGAACGCGAAGAGGGCGGCGGACACGAGCTTGACCAGCATGTCCGGGAGCATCCCGAGGAGGCTGCCGGCGCCGACGGCGATGGCCACGTGCACGATGAACGCCGTGGAGGTGCCGAACCACACGTACAGCGGGCGCATGCGGGTGCCCATGGCCAGCGAGGCGAACATGGTCTTGTCGGGGAGTTCCGCGAGGAAGATCAGCCCGAAGGCGGTGATGATCGCCAGGGGGTCGAGAGTCATCCTGGTGCTTTCTGCTGGGGCCGGGCCGTCAGCTCGTACGACACCCAGGAGGCGACGGGAGAACCACTCGGCCCGGCACGACGGAGCGGCCCGCACGTGTGTGCGGACTCGGTCATGCTTGGCCGAAGGTCTCGTCCACCACGGCACTGTGTGCCGGGGCCCGATGGCCGGGACGGGTTGCCCTGTCCAGTATGTCGACCAGCGGTATTTCGGGACTACTCCCCTTCGCTGCTCCCAGCATAAACGGATGGCAAAGGCTGTGGGAACCGGGGGTCGGGTGGCGCACGTCACCAGTCTCCCGGGCAGCGCTCCGTCCGCGCGGTCGCGGCCGACGGGACGACCTCCTTGGTGTCCCACGGCCACGGGGACCGCTCGCCCGGCCTCCCGAACGGGGTCGGGGCCGCAGCCGGTGGTCGACCGCGGCCCCGCTCCGTGGCCGACGCCCGGGCCGGCCCGCTCAGCGCAGGACCGGGATCACGTCCTGCGTCTCGTCCACCTCGATGCCCGTCGCCCGTAGGCCGA
Organism: Streptomyces sp. NPDC001568; assembly: GCF_042893755.1. Classification (NCBI taxonomy): domain Bacteria; kingdom Bacillati; phylum Actinomycetota; class Actinomycetes; order Kitasatosporales; family Streptomycetaceae; genus Streptomyces; species Streptomyces sp. NPDC001568. The sequence goes on from NZ_JBIAVF010000005.1 coordinate 386,502, forward strand.
GCGGCGCCGGCGGCGTCTCGTCGGCGCAGACGGTGCCCCGCGCCGGCAGGGCCAGCGTGGCGAGGTAGTCCGTGGCGAGCGCGCTGACGCACGCGCTCCGGTTGTAGGCGGTGTGCCCCTCGCCGGCGAACGTCAGCAGCCGTCCGTTCTCCAGCGTCCGGGAGAGGGCCACGGAGTCCTGGTACGGGGTGTCCGGGTCCCCGGTCGTGCCGAGGACGAGGATCGGGGCCGAACCGGCCGCCCGGTAGGAGCCCTCGTAGCGGCTCGGGCGCTCCGCCTGCCACTGGGCGCAGGTGGGCGCGTGATTGTGGTCGTACGTGGGCGGTCCCAGGCCGACAGGAGGTCCCAGCAGGGGAGCGGAGGCGGCCTCGGCGCCGACCAGGGTGGCGAGCAGGAGCCGGCTGGTCGGGTAGACGCGGTCGGCGCACTCGACGGCCATGTTGACGTTGAGGAAGTCGAAGGAGCCGGGCGAGGGCGGCGACAGCAGGAACGAGGTCCGGCGGTCCTGGGCCGCGCGCAGGGCCTGCCCCAGGTAGGGCCAGATCTCCTTGCCCGAGTTGATGTTGAACATCAGGCGGTAGGCGAGGGTGTAACCGGTGGCCGGGCGTCCGCTCGCGGTGATGACCGGATCGGCGTCCAGCGACCGCTTGAGCCGTTCGAAGGCCTGCCGGGGCTCGCCGTCACCGAACCCGCAGGTGGTGGCGTTCTGCGCGCACCAGTCCAGGAACCGGCCGACGGCGGAGTCCAGGGCGGCGAACTGCCCGGCGTCGTAGGCGTACGGCACGTCGGCGTAGGTGCGCGGGTCGTAGCCCCCGTCCAGGACCATGGCGCGGACGCGCCGGGGGAACTGGGCGGCGTAGACCGTGCCGACGTAGCTGCCGAAGGAACGGCCGTAGAAGGAGAGGGTCTCCTCGCCGAGGGCCTGACGCAGCAGGTCGATGTCCTTGGCGTTCGACCCGGTGCCGATGAACGGCACGAGGTTCCCGGCGCGTTCCTGGCAGGCGGTGGCGAAGTCGAGGCCCTGCCGGATCGCTTCCCGCAGGGCTCCCGGGGCCGGTACGCCCCGCGCGGCGTCGACGGCGGCGGAGTACTCCTTGTCGTTCCAGCACTCCACCTGCCCGCTGCGCGCCACGCCCCGCATGTCGTACCCGACGACGTCGAAGCGGTCGCGGAGGGAGGCCGGCAGGGCGTCGTAACTGTTGCGGGTGAAGTCGACGCCGGAATTGCCCGGTCCGCCCGGATGCAGCAGCAGGACACCGGCGCGCCGGGTCGGGTCGCTCGCGAGCCGCCGGGTGACGGCCAGGGGGATGGTGGCCCCGTCGGGCCGGCGGTGGTCCAACGGCACCAGGGCGGTCGCGCACGCGAAGCCGTCCCCCGGATCCTCGGCGTCGACCCCGTCGCAGGGCCCCCAGGTCAAGGTGGGAACGGGCGGGGTCGAGAGCGGCGTCGCCGTCGCGGCGCCGGGCGCGCTCCCGAGGAGCGCGGTGACCGCGATCATGACCAGGGATATCCCCCACACCACTCGCCTGCGCGGGTCATCAGCCAAACGGGTCTGCATGCGGCGATCCTCCGTCATGGTTCTTCCGGAACGAGCGACAACGTAGCCGCCGGTCACCGCGCCTGTCGGCCCACCAGGAGTGCACTCCTGCCTACCACCAGGGGCGGCGCCCGCGTACCACCACGGTTGTACGCTCCCGGAAAACGCCGGGGTCGACATCCTGGCCGGAACCGGCCGGACGGCGGTTCCCACCGGCGGGCCGTCCCCACCGCACGCACGCCCCCCGCCGGATCACCCCCGGCGCCTCCCGCACCCCACCTCGGGGGTTGTCGGTGCCGCTTGCTACAACTGGCAGCACATCTGACGCGACGGTCGAGGAACGGCGGGCACCCCATGAGCTACCCGAGGCATTTGACGGGATTCGGCGGGCTGCCCGTCATCGACTTCCCGGGCCCGAAGGACGCCGACTCGCGCCTGCCCGAGGCCGACGACGTCGCGTGGCGGATCGGCACCGACAGCTATGACAGCGAGGAGAGCTGGACCGAGGCCTTCACCCGGTTCCGCGCGGCGGTCGACACCCGCGCGGTCCGCGTGATCGTCGTCGGCTCCTGGGAGGAGGCCTACGACACCGGTCCGGAGGAGATCATCGCGGCGCTGCTCGACGCACGCCCCCAACTGCCCGCCCTGCGGGCCCTGTTCCTCGGGGACATGGAGTCGGAGGAGTGCGAGGTCTCCTGGATCAACCAGGGAGACGTCGGCCCGCTCCTCGACGGCTTCCCGGAGCTGGAGGAGTTCGGCGTACGCGGCGGATCCGGACTGGTGCTGCCCGCCGTCACGCACCACAAGCTGCGCTCCCTGACCATCGAGACCGGCGGCATGCCCGCCGAGGCCGTCCGCGGCGTCGCCGCGAGCGACCTGCCCGTCCTGGAGCGCCTCGACCTGTGGCTCGGCACGTCCGAGTACGGCGGGGACGCGACCATCACCGACGTGGCCCCGATCCTCGACGGGGAACGCCTGCCGCGCCTGCGCCACCTGGGACTGCGCAACAGCGACATCCAGGACGCGATCGCCGCCGCCGTCGCGTCCGCGCCGGTGGTCGCCCGCCTGGAGACCCTCGACCTGTCCATGGGCGTTCTCACCGACGAGGGAGGCGCCGCGCTGCTCTCGGGACAGTCGCTGACGCACCTGAAGAAGCTGGACCTGCACCACAACTACCTCACCGAGCCGCTGCGCGAGCGCTTTTCGGAGGTGCTCGGCGGCGCCGGCGTCCTGCTCGACCTGGAGCGGGGCAACGCCGAGGACGACGAATACGACGGCCGCACCTGGCGCTACGTCGCCGTCGGCGAGTAGCAGCCGGGTCATGACGGACCGAGCGAGCCCGCCGCGCTGGGCGGTCGTCGGCAACCCGGAGAACCGGCGCGTCGCCCTGTTCGCCGGGGCCGTGCGCGCCGCCGGGCTGCCCGCGCCGCGCATCGTGCCCTGGACGGACGTCCTGCGCGCGGGCGGCGCGGCCTTCGCCGCCGACGAGATCGTCCGGCTCGAGTCGCCGGGCGAGAACACCGAGGTGGACCGCCTCCTGCGCGGTACGGACGACCCCACACGGGTCGAGGGCGGAGCCCGCTGGTACGCCGCCTTCACGGCCGCCGTACGGACGCTGACCGGCGGCCGGCGCCTCGACGACCCCGACGAACTGGCCGTCCTCTTCGACAAGCGGAGCTGCCACCGGACCCTCGCCCGCGCCGGCGTCCCCGTGCCGCAGGCGCCGACCTCCGGCGGCGCGACACCGCCGCGCGGCTGGGACGACGTACGGGCCCTCATGGACGCCCACCGCATGCCGCGGGTGTTCCTGAAGCCCGCCCACGGCTCCTCCGCCTCCGGCGTCGTCGCCGTCGAGACGGCCGGCGGGGGCCGGATCAGGGCGACGACGTCGGTGGAGAGCGCGCGGGACGGTCGGCTGTACAACTCCCTGCGGGTACGGCGCCTCACGCGCGAGCCGGAGGTGGCCGCGCTGGTCGACGCCCTCGCCCCCGACGGACTCCACGTCGAACGGTGGTGGCCCAAGGCCTCGCTGGACGACGGCGCGGCCGACCTGCGCGTGGTCGTCGTCGCCGGGCGGGCCACCCACGCCGTGGTGCGCACCAGCCGGGCCCCGATGACCAACCTCCATCTCGGCGGCCGGCGCGGCGACCTGTCCGCCGTGGTCCGGGCCGCGGGCCCGACGGCCTGGGCCGAGGCCCTGCGGATCTGTGAGCGGGCCGCGGCCTGCTTCCCCGGCACGCTCTGCGTCGGCGTCGACCTGCTGCCCGCCGTCGGCTGGCGCCGGTTCGCCGTGGCCGAGGTCAACGCCTTCGGCGACCTGCTGCCGGGGCTGACCGGACTGCCGGGCAGCGGCGCCGAGGGCCAGGACACCTACGCCGCCCAGGTCGCCGCCGCCTCCCGAGGATCCGTACCGCACCACCCGACGAGGAACGACCGTGCACCCGCCTGAAACCCCAGCGCCCCCGATCCCCGACATGAACGAGGTCGTCGGCCGCGACGACCTGCTCCTGCTCACCCTGGACACCCTGCGCCACGACGTCGCCGCCGAACTGGCCGCCGCCGGACGCCTCCCGAACCTGGCCCGCCACCTGCCCGGCGGGGTCTGGGAGGAACGGCACGCCCCGGGCAGCTTCACCTACGCCTCCCACCAGGCGATGTTCGCCGGATTCCTGCCCACGCCGGCCCGCCCCGGCCCGCACCCGCGCCTGTTCGCCGCCCGCTTCGCCGGCAGCGAGACCACCGAAGGCCGGACGTACGTCTTCGACACGCCCGACCTGGTGTCCGGCCTCGCGGCGGCCGGGTACCGCACGGTGTGCGTCGGGGGCGTCGGCTTCTTCAACAAGCGGGGCGCGCTCGGCGACGTCCTGCCCGGCATGTTCCAGGAGAGCCACTGGGAGCCCGAGTTCGGCGTCGCGGCGCCGAACTCCTTCGAGGCACAGGTCGAGCGGGCCGAGCAGATCGTCGCCGCACTCCCCGCCGGGCAGCGGCTGTTCCTCTTCGTCAACGCCTCCGCGATGCACCAGCCCAACTGGTTCCACCTGCCCGGCGCCACGGCCGGGGCCGGTGACACCCGGGCCAGCCACGCCGCCGCCCTCGAATACGTCGACCGGCACGTGGGCCGGCTCCTCGACGCCATGAGTTCCCGGCGCCGCTGCTTCGCCATCGTCTGCTCCGACCACGGCACCACCTACGGCGACGACGGTTACACCGGCCACCGCCTCGCCCACCGGGCCGTCTGGACGGTGCCGTACGCCCACTTCTTCCTGGAGCCGTCCGCATGACCGCCCTCGCGCCGGAGCCCGCCGCGCCCGCCCGACCGACTCCGGCCGGCCCGTACGACGCCTACGTGTACGCCTACCCCCACAAGACCGCGTACCGGCCGCTGCCCGACCGGCCCGCCCTGCGGGACCTGTGGCGCGGCGAACGCAAGGACGCCCTCTCCCTCTACCTCCACATACCGTTCTGCGAGGTCCGCTGCGGCTTCTGCAACCTCTTCACCCGCATCGGCGCCCCCGACGGCCTCACCGGCCGCTACCTCGACGCCCTCGACCGGCAGGCCGCCGCCGTACGCGAGGCCCTCGGCGACGAGGAACCGGTCCGGTTCGCCAACGCCGCGTTCGGCGGCGGCACCCCCACCTTCCTGACGGCCGGTGAGCTGGAGCGCCTCTGCGACATCGCCGAGCGGCGCACGGGCGTCGACCTGCGGGCCGTCCCGCTGTCCGTGGAGACCTCGCCCGCGACCGCCACCGCCGACCGGCTCGCCGTCCTCGCCGACCGCGGCGCCACCCGCGTCAGCATCGGCGTGCAGAGCTTCGTCGCCGAAGAGGCCCGGGCGGCGGTCCGCCCCCAGCGGCGCGCCGACGTCGAGGCGGCGCTCGGCCGCATCCGTGACGCCCGCGTCCCCGTCCTCAACATCGACCTCATCTACGGCATCGACGGCCAGACCCCCGCCACCTGGCGCACCTCCCTCGACGCCGCCCTGGCCTGGCGACCCGAGGAGCTGTACCTGTACCCGCTGTACGTCCGCCCCCTCACCGGCCTCGCCCGACGCACCGCGCTCACCGACCGGGCCTGGGACGAACAGCGCCTGGACCTCTACCGGCGGGGCCGCGACCACCTGCTCGCGCACGGCTACGAGCAGGTGTCGATGCGCATGTTCCGGCTGCCCGGCGCGGCACCGCAGGGGTCCGACGACCACGCCTGCCAGACCGACGGCATGATCGGCCTGGGCTGCGGCGCCCGCTCCTACACCTCCGCACTGCACTACTCGTTCGACTACGCCGTCGACATGGGCGAGATCCGGTCGATCATCGACGACTACACCGCCACCGACGACTTCACCCGCGCCGTCCACGGCCGGTACACCACCGGGGACGAGGCGCGCCGCCGCCACCTGCTCCAATCCCTGCTCCAGGCCCGCGGCATGCCGGTCGCCGACTACCGGGAACGGTTCGCCGCCGACCCGCACGACGACTTCCCCGCGGAACTCGCCGCGTTCGCCGCCCGGGGCTGGCTCGACCACGACGGCGCCGGCCCCCTCCTGCGCCTCACCCCGGAGGGCCTGGCCCACTCCGACGCGCTCGGCCCCGCCCTGTTCTCACCCGCCGTCCGGGCCGCCATGGCCGCCTACGAGACCAAGTAGCCCCCGTGGACCTCACCCTGCTGTACCGCGGCCCGCTCGCCTCCTGCGACTACGACTGCCCGTACTGCCCCTTCGCCAAGCGGCGCGACACCACCGCGCAACTGCGCGCCGACCGGGCGGCCCTCGAACGGTTCACCGACTGGGCGCGCTCGCGCACCGAGGACCGGCTCTCGCTGCTCTTCACCCCCTGGGGCGAGGGCCTCGTCCGCTCCTGGTACCGGCGCGCCCTCGTCGACCTCTCCCACCAGCCGCACGTCGACCGCGTCGCCATCCAGACCAACCTCAGCTGCCGCACCGACTGGCTCGCCGAAGCGGACCCCGCCACCCTCGCCCTGTGGTGCACCTACCACCCGGGACAAACGCCCTACGAACGGTTCCTGGCCAAGGTCCGCGACCTCGCCGACCGGGGCGTCCGCCACAGCGTCGGCATCGTCGGCCTCCCCGACAACCTGGAGCACGCCCGCAGGCTGCGCGCCGACCTGCCCGCCCACGTCTACCTGTGGGTGAACGCCGCCGACGGCCACACGTACACCGACGCGGAGGCCGACACCTGGACCGCCCTCGACCCGCTGTTCCCGTACAGTCGGCGTCCGCACCGCTCGGCCGGTCTGCCGTGCCGCACCGGCGAGTCCGTCCTGTCGGTCGACGGGGACGGCACCGTCCGCCGCTGCCACTTCGTCCGCACCGAGCTCGGGAACCTCTACGACGGCTCCTACCGCACGGCCCTCGCCCCCCGCACCTGCCCGCTGGCCACCTGCGACTGCCACATCGGCTACGTCCACCTGGAGACGCTGCCCCTGTACGACGTCTTCGCGGGCGGCATCCTGGAACGGGTCCCCGCAGCGGCCCCGCTCCCTCCGCTTTCGGTCGGCCCGCTGGTCAGCGGCGCGGATTGGACCATCGGCCGATGAGGCTCGACGGCCATGGTTCGGATGACGCATTGCGTCCGACGGCGGCGGGGGATTGGCTGGCCAAGATCAAGACGACAGGCGGGACCCGGCAAGGAAGAAGCACATGACACCCCTGCTCGACGGCTGTACGCCCTGGCCCGAGGAATTCGTCGACCACTACTGGGCGGCCGGGCACTGGCGCGGCAACACCCTCGACAACCTGCTCCGCGGCTGGGCCCTCCAGTACGGACCGCGGACCGCGCTCGTGCACGGCGACACCCGCGTCACGTACGCGAGGCTGAACCGGCGCGTGGACCGCATGGCCGCCGGATTCCGACTGCGCGGCCTGGGGCCCGGGCAACGGGTCGTCGTCCAACTCCCGAACGTCCCCGAGTTCGTCATCACCGTGTTCGCGCTGATGCGCGTCGGCGCGGTCCCCGTGTTCTGCCCGCTCCCGTACGGAGCGGAGGGGGTCGCACACCTCGTCCAGGTCACCGAGAGCGTCGGCTACGTCGGCCCGGCGACCCACCGGGGCTTCGACCACACGGCGATGGCGGCGGACATCGCGGCCCGGGGACCGTTCCTGCGGAAGGTGTTCACCTACGAGGCGCCGGGCACGGCGTCCCCGTACGGCGGCTTCACGACCGACCCGGCGGGCTGCTACTACTTCCCGCTGGACTCCATCGACTCCCCGCCCGAGCCGACGCCGTCGCGGAGCGCCGGCCAGGTGGCGTTCCTCCTGCCGGCCGGCGATGCGACCGGGACGCCCCACCTCGTGCCGCGCACCCACGACGACTACGCCTACCAGGCGCGCGCCGCGGCCGAGCTGGTGTCGCTCACCGAGAACGACGTGTACCTCGCCGCGCTGCCCGCGGCCTCCCACTTCGGCTTCGGCTGCCCCGGCATCGTCGGCACGTTCTCGGTCGGCGGCGCCGTCGTCCTGATCGAGGGCCAGGAGGACCGGGAGGACCGGGATCCCGCCGCGTGCCTACGGGCCGTCGAACGGGAGCGGGTCACCGTCACCTCGGTGGAACCCGACCTCGCCCAGCGCTGGCTGGAGGTACTCCCGACCGTCCGGGCCGACGTGAGCAGCCTGCGCCTCGTACAGATCGGCGGCGCCCAAGGGCACCGGTCGACCGTCGAGCGGTTGGGCCACGCCCTGGGCTGTGGAGTGCAGCAGGCCTTCGCCATGGCCGAGGGCCCGCTCACCCTCACCCGTCCCGGCGATCCGGACGAGGCCGTGCTCGGCACGCAGGGCCGCCCGCTCTCGCCCGACGACCAACTCCACATCGTCGACGCCGACGGCAAGCCCGTGCCCCACGGCGAGAGCGGCGAACTCCTCGCCCGCGGCCCGCACGTCCCCCGGGGCCACTACCGGGCGCCCGAGCACAACGCCCGCACCTTCACCCCCGACGGCTACCTCCGCACGGGCCGGCTCGCGCACCGCACCCCGGACGGAAACCTGGTGGTGAGCGGCCCGCTCGAGGAAACCTGACCGGGCCACCGCTCACGGCACGTCCCGTACGGGGAGGGACGGCAGCGCGTCCGGTCGAAGATCGTCCCGTAGTACGCTCGTGCCGCAACACGACGCGAAGGGGAGCTCAGTGGCGCGGGTTGCGGTGATCGGTGGGGGAATCAGTGGGTTGGGGACGGCGCTCATGTTGGGCCGACGGGGCCACGCGGTCACGTTGTTCGAGCGGGACACGAGGGCGGCCGGCGAGGACCTGAACCGGGACTTCTACGACTGGCACAGACCCCGGACACCGCAGGCCGTCCAGCCCCACTCGTTCCTCGCCCCCGTGCGCACCGTATTGCGTGCCGAAATCCCCGATGTCCACGAGGACTTGCTGGCGCGCGGGGCCCGGGAGTACCACGACTTCGACTGGTTCGGCGAGCATCCCCCCTACCGGACCGGCGATGAGGACCTGATCAACCTGCGCACCCGTCGCATCGTGTTGGAGGCCGCCCTGACGGCGGCCGTGCGGCGGGAACGCGCCGTCGACGTGCGAGGGGGCCATCAGGTGCGCGGCCTCACCATCGAGGAGGGCCGCCCGCCCCGCGTCACCGGGGTACGGGTGGGTACCGACGCGTACGCGGCCGACCTCGTCGTCGACGCGGCCGGTCGCCGCTCGCCGGTTCCCGGCTGGCTGACGGCGGCCGGCTGCCGTCCGCCCGTGGTCGACAGCCACCGAGCCGGCATCGCCTACCTGTGCCGCTGGTACCGCCTGCGCGCCGACGGTCCGCGTGACCCCGGCCGGGTCATGACCGGCTCGGCCGCGCCGTTCGCGCTCGGCGGCGTCTTCCCCTCCGACAACGACACCTTCGCGGTGAACCTGGTGCTCTCCACGGGCGATCCGATCCGCGGCGCGCTCACCGACCCGACCGTGTTCGAGGCCGCGGCCCGCCTGTTCCCCGCCACCGCGGCCTGGCTCGACCTGGCCCCCGAACCGCAGTCGCCCGTCCTGGCGATGGCCGGCCTGGACAACCGCTGGACCGGGCTGGCCGACGACGACGGGCCCGTCGTGACCGGCCTGGTCAACGCCGGGGACAGCCTCATCCACACCAACCCGACCCTGGGCCACGGCGCGGCCCTCGGCCTGCGCGCGGCCCAGTACCTCGCCGCCCACGTCGACCGGATCGCGGACGATCCCACCGACTACCACACCTGGACGACGCGGGAACTCCGGCCGTGGTACGACGCGCAGGTGAGGGCCGACCGCGCCAACGAGCAACGTCTCGCGGGAAGTTCACCACCCTCCGAGGACCGGTGGGCCGCCGCCCGGGCCGCCTGCGCCTTCGACGACCCGGTCGTGATGAGGGCCCGCGCCCAGGTGCGCCACCTCGTGCGCCCGGCCGCCGACGCCTACGGCACCGACGAGGTGGACCGACACGTCACCGCCTGGCTGGCCGCCCACCCGGACTTCTCGCCCCGGCCCGACGGCCCGACCCGGGAGCAGTGGACCGCGCTCGTCCCGAGCTGAGCCGGCGGCGAGGGAGGCGGCGGGACCCGAAGGGCCGCGCCGGGCCGCGGCAGGTCGGGGAGCGCCGCGGCCCCCGCGCGCGGCGACTGCCGTGTTTCGCTCAAGGGGGTGGCCGCGCGCGCGGTCTAGGCTCGGCCCGTGGGACAGGCCGAACTACGCGCCGTCGAGGGCGCCGGACCATTCACCACCAGGCGCACCTGGCGGCTGCCCGACGGCGCCGAAGCCGTCTGGGAGTCGCGCCAGGCCCGCCGCCGGGGGGTGCTCGCGGTGCGCGCACCGGGCGCGCCGACCGCCCGGCACGCGCGCGCCGACGCCGTGAGCCTCGTACGACTGCGCCGCCTGAACTCCATCGCCGCCGTCGCCTTCGTGCTCGGCGGCGCGCTCTTCGCGGCCGGGGCGACCATCGCCCAGTTCGGATCGGGCGACGCGATGACCAGCGCCGGTGTCTACTTCGCCGGCGGCCTGTTCTTCAACGCGGGCGGCTACGTCTCCCTGCTCCAGGTGATCAACGCCCCCCGGCACGTCCCCGAGGGCGCCGACGCCCTGGTCACCCGGCGGTGGCGGTGGTGGAGCTACGAACCGATGCACCTGGACTGGCTGTGCGTGTTCGCGCTGTTCGCCGGCACCCTGGTGTTCGGCGTGAACCTGCTGGACTCGTTCCTCCAGGGCCTGAGCGTCCAGCAGATCAACCGGCTGATCTGGACCCCCGACGTGATCGGGTGCGTGTTCTTCCTGGTGTCCGGGCACCTGTCGTTCGTCGAGGTCTGCCACGGTCGGGTACGGGTGCTCGCGCGCGACCTCGGCTGGTGGATCGTCGCCGTCAACCAGCTCGGCTCGGTCCTGTTCATGATCTCCGCGCTCGCCGCCTTCACCCCCCGGATCACCGGCAGCGAGCTCAACGCGGACATCGCCAACTGGGGCACCCTGCTGGGCGCCCTCTGCTTCTCGGTCGGCGGCGTGCTCCAGTACGGCGAACGCCCCTGAACCCGAGCCCGGGCCCGTGATCGGGCCGGCGCGTGATCGGGGCGTCAGAGCGTGCCGCCCTCGAAAAAGGCCAGGAGCGCGGGCTCCGGACGCGCCGCGGTGGACACGTTGGCGACACAGACGACGACCATGACCAGGGTCGAGAGGGCCGCCAGGGCGCCGAACGCCGCCCACAGGCGCCTCGTTCGCCGGTCGGACGACCGAGCCCTCGCGAACCGGGTGCGGAACCACACGCCGATCCCGGCGAAGACCACCGCCACGACCCCCGCGATCACGGCCATCACCGCGTGGAACCATGAGAAGTCGTCGACCATCGCCCCCAGCGCGGGCGGGGTCCGCCCACCCGTACCGGAAGCACCGGCCAGGTGCGGCCCGATCTGGTCGATCGTGCTGCCGATCTCCCCGCCGCCACCGGTCGGCAGCATCGACAACAGCGAGGAGAGGGGCGCGGCAGCGCCCTGGACGTTGGCCATCACCGCCGCCGCGGCGGCCAGTACGAGCACGGCGTCGAGGACCCCGGCCGACGCGAGGACGGTCCGGCCCACCGCGCCGTCACCGCCGGTCCGCAGGAACGCCTTCCACAGGAGAACGCCGACCAGCACGAGCACGATCAGCAGGAGCGCCGCGATCACGCCCTTGGCCACGTGGTAGCGGTACCAGTAGTCGACGAGCCGCTCCAGGTCCGGTGTGAGGGCGCGGCCACCGGAACCCCAGTACCCGACGAAGGCTTCACCCGAGGCGGCGACGAGGTCGCCCTGCCCGGCGAACTCCTGGTGCGCTCCGCGCGCCGCCAAGGTGCGCGGGGCGACGACGAAGGCGAAGAGGAGCGCCGCGGCGAGGACGACGAGCGCCGCGAGGGCGCGGGCGGGGGTGACTGCCCGCCGGAAGGGGGCTGCTGGGCCGGGCAAGGTGGCTCCTCGGGCTCGATCGGGTGCGCGGACGGCGGCCCGCCGGCCCCGCAGGAGCGGCGGCTGACGACCGGACGGCACGCCCCGGCCCGCACCGCCCGGCGCACCGGCCGCAGCGGCGATCGGGGCCGTCCCGCTCACCCTGCCGTACGGTCGACGCCGTTTCACTGCGGCCCGCCCCCGTCCGACGGTGGGGACAGCCCCACCGCGTCCGGCGCCGACGCGCCCGGACGGCCGGGGCCCGACAGCGTTCCCGCGGGTCGAGCGGCCACGGACGCGGCGAGCCCCCGTCCGGGCGGGTCCGCACCCTCTAACGCCTCGGGCCCCCGACGGCGTACGCCGTCATGCCCGTGACGGCCAGGACGAGGGCCGTCCAGGCGCCCACCGCCGCGTCCGGCGGCAGCAGCATCCAGGTCAGGACCTGCGTCGCGGCGTCCGGCGCGGACGGGGCGACGAAGCAGACCGACATCCAGGCGAACGGCAGGATCCAGGCGTACTGCTTCCCGTACCAGGCCGCCCCGAGCGCGACGAGGCCCATCAGTCCCGCGCTGTTGCGCAGGACGAACGCGGTGGAGGCGGGCTGCCCGCTCAACGTCCGCACCGCGAGCAGTACCCCGCCGATCAGCGCGCCGCAGAGCAGTACGTGCGCCGCCCTGCGCGGCATCCAGCGGATCGCGGCCGTCCGGTCCAGCGCGAGGTCCTGCCCGCCCAGCCCGACGGAGACCGCCGTCGCACCCGCGGCGAGCAGGAGCGTGGAGGCGCGCGGATCCCACGGGCCCCCACCGCCGATCCCGGACAGGGCCCACACCACCGGCGCGCTGATCAGCAACGCGGCCAGCGAGGCGGGCACCTGCCGCGAACGGGCGTACAGCGTCAGCCACCTCACCGCGGCGCACCGCCGGTCAGGGCGTCGAGCGCGTCGCCCGAGCAGGAGACGGCTGCCGTGTGCATGGCGCCGATCCGCGCCCGCTGCTCCGCGGGCGCGAGCGCCGTGAACCGTTCCCACACCGGCCGGGTCAGGGCGTCCTGGTCGCTCGCCCGGTGCATGGTCCCGTCGAGCGGCCGGGGCTCCCCACCGAGCACCCAGGCCGCACCGATGCTCTGCGCGGCGGCGTCCGGCAGGGTGCCGCTCTCGGTGTTGCTGCGGGGGAAGCACACCGGGGCCAAGCCCTGGGCGACCAGGGCCCGGGTCAGCCCCTCCCCGCGCGCGCCGCCGAGCATCCCGTCGTCGAAGTCGACGAGCAGGAACCCGGGCGCCCGCTCCGGGGTGTCACCGAGCGCGCGCGGGAGGGTGGCCTCGTGGACGGCGACGGGCGCCCGGTCGCCCAGGGCGTCGCGCAGCAGGCGCAGCGCCTCCTTGCCCGGACCCGACAGGTCGTCGAGCCGGGCCCGTTGGGCGGCCGTCACGCACACCGGCCCGTCGCACACCTGCGCCGCCGCGGCCCGATCGAGGACGTACGTACCGCGCGGGGCGGCCGGGAATACGAGCAGCGCGACGGCCCCGCCCGCCAGCAGCGGGGTGAGGGCGAGCAGCCGGCCGCGCGGCGTGGCGGCGGCCAGCAGCGCGAGGCCCGTCGCGGCCATGCCGAGCAGCCACACCGTCTGCCCGAGGTGGACGGGGACGGCCAGTGTCAGGAGCGGTTCGCGTGCCTCCGCCACCGTCGGCGACAGCAGCGACAGACGGTTCGGCACGGCGGCGGTCGGCAGCGCTCCGTCCGTGGTCTGCCGGAAGAAACTCGCGAGCAGGAAGGTGCCCACGGCCAGTGCGGGCGGGGTGAGCACGGAGGGCACGACCCGTGCGATCCCCATGCCCAGGACGGCCCCCGCGGCCAAGGCGAGCGCCCCCACCAGGGAAATGGGCAGCCAACCGAGGTGCGCGTACGAGGCGTCGCCGGCCAGGACCCGTACCGCACCCAGGAGGACGATCAGCCCGAAGGCCGACACGAGCGCGAACGCCGTCGGGCCGGCCAGGGCGGCCGCGCGGTGCCGCGCGGGGCGCGGGGTACTCGTGAGCAGTTCGGACATCCGTGAGCGCTGGTCGCGCAGCCCTTGGAGGGCCCCGAGTCCCACGGCGACGGGCCACAGGAAGACCAGCGGGTACCGGGTCCACATGGCCATGGAGGTCCACTGGGCCGTCCACAGCGCGGTGCCGTTCCACCACGGCCCGTTGAGCAGGTGCAGGAACGCGAGCGCGGCCACCAGGACGACGGCGCCGGCCCACGGGGCGACGGAGCGCCTCAGTTCGATGAGCGGGATGCGGAGGTTCACCAGGCCCCCCTCGTCCGTACCGGGTCGACCAACAGAGCCGAGTAACCGCGCTCCAGCGGGCTGTCGCCCACGTGTTCCGGGCCGCCCGCCGCGGCCAGCTCGCCCGGAGTGCCCTGGAAGACCAGCCGGCCCTCGGCGAAGAGCACGACGTCCGTGCAGGCCGCCGCCACGTCCTCCACCAGATGGGTCGACACGAGCACGCAGGCGTCCGTCCCCAACTCCAGGAGCAGTTCGCGCAGGCGCAGCCGCTGCGCCGGATCCAGGCCGACCGTCGGTTCGTCCAGCAGCAGGATCGACGGGTCGTTGACGATGGCCTGGGCGATGCCGGCCCGCCGCACCATCCCGCCCGACAGGGTCTTCATCCGGTCGTCGGCGCGGTCGGCCAGGCCGACCCGCTCCACGGCGCGCTGCACCGCCGCGGGGATGTCCGCCGTCGGCACCTCCTTCAGCCACGCCATGTACTCCACGAACTCGCGCACGGTGAACCGCTTGTAGTAGCCGAACTCCTGCGGCAGGTAGCCGATGCGGCGGCGCAGCGCACGGAACTCGCCCCGCCCGCCCACGGACTCCCCGAGCAACTCCAACTCACCCCCGGCCGGTCGCAGCACGGTGGCCAGTGCCCGGATGAGGGTGGTCTTGCCCGCCCCGTTGGGACCGAGGAGACCGTGTACGCCGGTGCCCAGCGACAGATCGAGACCGTCGACGGCCATCCGGTCGCGTCCCACCCTGACCCGTAGCCCGGTCGCCCGGATCTCCCAGGCGTACGGGGTGGGAGCGATGTCGTCCCTGCTCACTGAGGGCATCGTGCTCTTCCTCTTCTCTCGTGCGGTCGTTCGGGGGCGTCGGGAAGGGGCGTACACGTTCAACGGTGGGCTCCCAGGTCGGCGTACGCGCCCCTGCGGGCGATCACGACGGCGACGCCGAGCGCGAGGAGCAATCCCCACACCGGCAACCCGTCCGCCTGCAGGGCGACCGCCGTACGGCTGGTGACCAGGGTCGGCGCCACCACCACCGCGACCCACGCGGCCACCAGGGCGACCGCGGCGCGGGTCACGCCGATCAGCGCGCCCAGGGCCAGCGTCATCGACGTGAAGGCCAGGCAGGGCAGCAGCCATTGGGCGGCCGACACCCCCGTGGACCAGCCTCCCGCCAGCAGCGCGGGGATCACCACGGCGAGCACGGAGGCGGTGCGCCGCAGCACCAGGTGCAGGCCCGCCCTGGGCGTGGACGCCGTCAACTCGTACGCCGGGTCCAGCCCGCGCGACCAGGAGGCGGCCACCCCGCCCACCGGCAGGACGGGCGCGAGCAGCAGCACCAGCGACACCCGGCCGGAGCCGGGTTCCATCAGGTCCAGCAGCAGCGCGAGCACGGTCACGGCCACGACCATGGCCAACCACGGCGTCATGGCGGGAGTCGTCCAGGTCCTCAGTCGTGCCCGGCGGCGCCGCGGCGGCGCGGGGACGGCCGAGGCCAGCCGGGGCGCGAGATCGGACCAGACGGCTTCGGTCAGCGCGAGCACGGCGGGCGCCTGCGTCGTGACGGCGGCCGACAGCCGGTCACGGCAGACCGGGCACCCCTCCAAGTGGGCCTCCAGGGCCCACACCTCGTCCACGGCGAGACGCGTGTCGCCGCGCGCGTACCCGTCGATGAGCCGTGCCGACGCGTGTTCCCCGGTCATGCCAGCGCCTCCCGCATCGCGATCCGGGCCCTGCGGGCGCGGGTCTTGACCGTTCCCTCGGGCAGTCCGAGCAGAACGGATGTCTCCCGGACGGACAGTCCGTCGAGCACCATGGCCTGCAACACCTCTCTGAGTTCCGGAGCCAGGCGCCGCAGCGCGTCCCCGACGTCACCGCCCACGGTGGCCAGCAGCGCCTCCTCCTCGGCGGCGGGTGCCACGGCGAGCGGGGCGTAGGCGAGCGGTGGTTGCGCGTGGTGGGCCCGGCGCCGGAACGCGTCGACGAGCCGACGGGCCGCGATCGTCCACAGCCATCCCACGGCCGTTCCCCCGGTCCTGCTCCCGGCGAAGGAGCCCGCGGCCCGCCACACCGCCAGGTACGTCTCCTGCATGACCTCGGCGACGATCTGCTGATCGTCGCAACGGCGCCGCAGTCGTACCGCCAGCCACGGCGACGTGCGCCGGTACAACTCCTCGAAGGCGGCCCGGTCGCCCCGGGCCACGCGTCGGAGGAGGCGCTCCTCGTCACATTCCTGCGGCGCTGCCGCCCACACTCGTTTCACACCTGCTAGACGTACGTCCGGGGCGGAGGGTTTTCCCCGGGGGGTGATCCGGGTCACACCCCGGAGGTAGGGGGTGGAGTGCGCCGCCGACCCGCCCGAAAGTATGACAACGCGATCGACGGTGCGGCTCTTTGTCCTCCTTTGAGTGAAAGACCCCCCGGGGCCCTGCACTTCGTACCCCGGAACCCGCCATGGTCTTCCCAGACGAAACGGACTCATGGACGGGAACGGGACATTGCACCTGAGGCGCACCGGAACGATCCTGGGCGCGGCCGCGCTCACCCTGCTCACCCTGCCGGCCGAAGCCCACGCGGCGGCCATCGCCTGCGGCGGCGGAGTATCCACCGGCCGGGTGGCCATCAACGGCTGCATCAGCGCCCAACGGGGCTCAGCCGGTCGGTTCCCCACGCGGGAGATCACGGCACACATCAAGGCGCGCAACACGGGCACGAAGGCGGTGAACGTCGCCTACGAGGCGTTCTTCCGCGTCGTCGACGGTGGCCACTGGGAGAAGCTCGGCAGTGGTCGCACCCACGTCCGGGCGGGCGAGGCCATCGGGCCCGTCGAGGTGGGCAGCTCGACCCGCGTGTGCGGCCCCGTCCGGGTCGAGATCCGCGTGCACGCCCGCGCCGACGGCGCCGCCTGGAGCGGCTGGTCACCCGCGGCCACGAAGCAGTGCCAGACCTGAGCGTTCGAGACATCGGGGGCTCCCGGACTCGTGCGCATCGGCGCCGGGGGCTCCCGGCGCACCGTTCCCGGAGGATCCCGTTGCGTCGTCAGCTCACCGCCGTGACCGCCGCCGTGGCGGCCGGCGTCGTCGCCCTGGCCACATCGGCCGCCGCCGCCCCGGCCGACAAGCCCCAGGTCCTGAGCGGCTGGACGCAGATCAGCGCCGCCGCTCACAACTCCTGGGTCGCCGCCCGCGGCGACCGGGCCGCCTGGTCGGCCTACGGCTTCGACTGGTCGACCGACTACTGCTCGTCCTCCCCGGACAACCCGTTGGGCTTCCCGTTCCGGATGTCCTGCGCCCGACACGACTTCGGCTACCGCAACTACAAGGCGGCAGGGGCGTTCAGCGCCAACAAGGCGCGGCTCGACGACGCCTTCCACGCCGACCTGAAGCGGGTCTGCGCCGCCTACTCGGGAGCCGGTCGCACCTCGTGCGACTCGACCGCCTGGACCTACTACCAGGCCGTCAAGGTCTTCGGGAAGTCCGCCGCCGCGGACAACGGGGCCGTCGCCCGACCCGGCGGGTAACGCGCACCACCGATCGTGAGACCCCGCCCGGCGCCCGGAGGCGGCCGGGCCCGGCGCGGGGGACGATGGGCACATGCGATGGCGTGCGCGTGGTGCGCTGGCGGCCGCGGCGGGTGCCCTCCTCCTGGCGGCGGCAACGCCCGGGCCCGATGGCGGGGACGCCGGTCGGTCGGTGGACATCGGCGGCGGACGGAGCCTCCACCTGCAATGTTCGGGTTCCGGGAGCCCCACCGTCGTGCTGCTGTCCGGCCTCCACGAGTCGGCCGACCCGTGGTCGCTGACCGACACCACCCCGCCCGTGCCGAAAACCCCCGCCGTGCTGCCCGGCGTCGCCGCGTTCACCCGGGTGTGCACGTACGACCGGCCCGGCACCCTCCGCTACACCCAGCCACCCACGCTCACCAACCGCAGCACGCCGGTACGGGGAACCCGGGCGCTGCCCGACATGGTCGGCGACCTGGACCGGGTGCTGAGCGCCGGCCGGGTACCGGGCCCCTACCTGCTGGTGGGGCACTCCTTCGGCGGGATGCTGGCCCTGCGGTACGCGCAGGAGCACCCCGACCGGACGCGCGGGCTGGTCCTGGTGGACGCCCTGGGGCCCGGGCTGAAGCCGGCGATGGGGGCGGACTGGGCGGCGTACGTCGCATCGCTGCGACACCCCGGTACGTCCTTCGACGGCGACCCGGACTTCGAACAGGTCGACATCGACGGCGGGGTCGACGCCATCGACCGGGGCGGCCCGCTACCACCGGTCCCGGTCGCGGTGCTCAGCAAGACGGCACCCTTCGCGGCGCCGGCCGCCATGGACAAGGGTCTGCTCGCCACACTCGAAACGGCCTGGCCCAAGGCCCAGCAGGCATTGGTGGGCCTGCGGCCGCAGACCCCGCACCTGCTGGCGACCGGCAGCGACCACTACGTCCAGCTCCACGACCCGGACCTCACGATCGCGGCGATCCGCCTGGTCGCCGACCGCGCCGCGACCCTGCCCGCACCGAAACCGACCACCGGCTGATCGCCGACGGCCGGTTTCGGTGTGGCCGGCCCGGTCGTGGTACCCCCGGGGCCGCGGTCGTCGTACGTACCGGACCGCTGTCGTAGGACTCCGGAGCCCGGGGGCGACGCTGGAGCGTCGTCGCCGGGGGCTTGTCGGTTCCCCGGTGCCCGCGTCGAGGGGCTGAGGAGTGTCCGAGCGCCGTGCGGAGCCGGGCGGCAGAGCGCGGTACGACCGGACCCGGTCGCGAGGCCGGGGGGGAAGGGCCCCGCGACCCAGGTCCGCTGCGAGAGGTTCCCCGTGCTCCGGAACGTCCCGTGTCCTCGCGTGTATCCACCGCGGCCGATCCCAAACGGTCGCCGACGCGGCTGTTTTGGGGGCGCTTGCCCGCCACGTCCCGGGCCCTTCCGATCGAGCCCCGATACCCGAGGGTGCTCGCCGCCGCCCGGTGGTTCGCGGGCCGGCTCGGCGCCCACCCGGCGGATCCGGGGCACGGTGGGCCGGCGGCGGTGCGGAGTTAACAGGACTGTGCTTCGGAGCTCGCGCGGGGTGTGGTGGACTTGTCCCCGGCCCGCCGGAGGATCGCGGCGCGGCCCAAGGGCAGACTGAGATGGGGCAGGGATGAGCAAGCCGGCGGAAACACGCGCGGGTGCTGGGGCGACGGGGGCGGTGGGGGAGCCGGAACTGCGTCAGCTCCTCGCCGGGCTGACGGCGGTGCGCGACGGTGATTTCGGTACCCGGCTGCCGGACGAGGCCGATGGCCTCCTCGGGGAGATCGCAACGGTCTTCAACGGGATGGTCGACCAACTGTCCCTGTTCACCTCGGAGGTGACGCGTGTCGCCCGGGAGGTCGGCACGGAGGGGACCCTGGGCGGTCAGGCCGTCGTGCCCGGGGTGTCGGGTACCTGGGCCGATCTGACGGACTCCGTCAACGCGATGGCCGGCAACCTGACCACCCAGGTGCGCGACATCGCCCAGGTGGCCACGGCGGTGGCGCGCGGTGACCTGTCGCAGAAGATCGACGTCGCGGCCCGGGGGGAGATCCTGGAGCTGAAGGACACCGTCAACACGATGGTCGACCAGCTGTCCTCCTTCGCCGACGAGGTCACCCGCGTGGCCCGCGAGGTCGGCAGCGAGGGACGCCTCGGCGGCCAGGCCGAGGTCCCCGGCGTCGCCGGCGTGTGGCGCGACCTCACCGATTCCGTGAACTTCATGGCCGGCAACCTCACCGACCAGGTCCGCAACATCGCCCAGGTGACCACGGCGGTCGCCCAGGGCGACCTGTCCCAGAAGATCGCCGTCGACGCGCGCGGCGAGATCCTGGAGCTCAAGAACACCATCAACACGATGGTCGACCAGTTGTCCGCGTTCGCGGGAGAAGTCACCCGCATGGCCCGCGAGGTCGGAACCGAGGGCATCCTCGGCGGTCAGGCCGACGTGAAGGGCGTCTCGGGCACCTGGCGGGACCTGACCGACTCCGTGAACTTCATGGCCGGGAACCTGACCTCGCAGGTGCGTTCCATCGCCCAGGTCGCCACCGCGGTGGCGCAGGGCGACCTGTCGCAGAAGGTCCGGGTGAACGCGCGCGGCGAGATCCTGGAACTGAAGACCACCATCAACACGATGGTCGACCAACTGTCGGCGTTCGCCGACGAGGTCACCCGCGTGGCCCGCGAGGTGGGCACGGACGGACGGCTCGGCGGTCAGGCCGACGTGAAGGGCGTCTCGGGCACCTGGCGGGACCTGACCGACTCCGTCAACTTCATGGCCGACAACCTGACGGCGCAGGTCCGCTCGATCGCGGAGGTCACCACCGCGGTCGCGCAGGGCGACCTGTCGCAGAAGATCCGCGTCGACGCGCGCGGCGAGATCCTGGAGCTGAAGGAGACCATCAACACGATGGTCGACCAGCTGTCGGCGTTCGCCGACGAGGTCACCCGCGTGGCCCGCGAGGTCGGCACCGAAGGCAACCTGGGCGGTCAGGCCACGGTGCGGGGGGTCTCGGGAACCTGGAAGGACCTCACCGACAACGTCAACGTCATGGCCTCGAACCTGACCGGCCAGGTCCGTTCCATCGCCCAGGTCGCCACCGCCGTCGCGCGCGGCGACCTGTCGCAGAAGATCACCGTCGAGGCCAAGGGCGAGGTCGCCGCACTGGCCGGGGTGATCAACACGATGGTCGACACGCTGTCGGCGTTCGCCGACGAGGTCACCCGCGTGGCGCGCGAGGTCGGCACCGAGGGCCGACTCGGCGGACAGGCCCGGGTACCCAACGTCGCCGGCACCTGGAAGGACCTCACCGACAACGTCAACTCCATGGCGAACAACCTCACCGGCCAGGTCCGCAACATCGCGCTGGTGACCACCGCCGTCGCCAACGGGGACCTCTCCAAGAAGATCGACGTGGACGCCCGCGGCGAGATCCTGGAACTGAAGACCACCATCAACACGATGGTCGACCAGCTGTCCTCCTTCGCAGCCGAGGTCACCCGCGTGGCGCGCGAGGTCGGCAGCGAAGGCCGCCTCGGCGGTCAGGCCGAGGTCGAGG
The DNA here is from genome assembly GCF_042893755.1 of Streptomyces sp. NPDC001568. Taxonomy (NCBI): domain Bacteria; kingdom Bacillati; phylum Actinomycetota; class Actinomycetes; order Kitasatosporales; family Streptomycetaceae; genus Streptomyces; species Streptomyces sp. NPDC001568. The sequence continues at coordinate 407,746 of NZ_JBIAVF010000005.1, forward strand.
GCGTCTCGGGGACGTGGAAGCGGCTCACCGAGAACGTCAACGAACTCGCCGGAAACCTCACCCAGCAGGTCCGCGCCATCGCCGAGGTCGCCAGCGCCGTCGCGGAGGGCGACCTCACCCGGTCCATCACCGTCGACGCCTCCGGCGAGGTCGCCGAACTCAAGGACAACATCAACTCGATGGTCGGCTCGCTGCGCGAGACCACCCGGGCCAACCAGGAACAGGACTGGCTCAAGTCCAACCTGGCGCAGATCTCCGGCCTGATGCAGGGACACCGGGACCTGGCGGTCGTCGCCGAGCTCGTCATGGACGAGCTGACCCCCCTCGTCGACGCCAGCTACGGCGCCTTCTACCTCGGCGAAGAGGCCGACGGACAGGCGTGGCTCACCCTGATCGGCTCCTACGGCCGGCCCGCCGACAGCCTCCAGCGGGTCAAGCACGGCGAAACCCTGGTGGGGCAGGCCGCGCGCAGCCGCCGCATCCTCGCCACCGACAACGTGCCGCCCGGCTACCTGATCTCCTCCGGGCTGGGCGCCGCCGCCCCCGCCAACCTCATCGTCCTGCCGATCCTCGTCGAGGACCAGGTGCTCGGCGTCATCGAGCTGGCCTCCTTCAGCCCGTTCACGCCCGTGCACCGCGACTTCCTCGGCCGCCTGATGGAGACCGTCGGCGTCAACGTCAGCACGATCGTCGCCAACGCCCGCACGGACGAACTCCTCGGCGAGTCCCAGCGCCTCACCGGCGAGCTCCAGGCCCGCTCCGAGCAGCTCCAGGTCCAGCAGGACGAACTGCAACGCTCGAACGCCGAGCTGGAGGAGAAGGCCGCCCTCCTCGCCACCCAGAACCGCGACATCGAGACGAAGAACCTGGAGATCGAGCAGGCCCGCCAGGAACTGGAGGACCGGGCCCAGCAGCTGTCCCTGGCCTCCAAGTACAAGTCGGAGTTCCTGGCCAACATGAGCCACGAGCTGCGCACCCCGCTGAACAGCCTGTTGATCCTCGCCCAGCTCCTGTCGCAGAACCCGAGCCGCAACCTCACCCCCAAGCAGGTCGAGTACGCGGGCATCATCCACTCCGCCGGCTCCGACCTCCTCCAGCTCATCAACGACATCCTCGACCTGTCCAAGGTCGAGGCCGGGAAGATGGACATCAACCCCGAGCGGGTCTCGCTGAAGAAGCTGCTCGATTACGTCGAAGCCTCGTTCAGGCCCCTGACCAGCCAAAAGGGTCTCGACTTCGACATCACGACCGCGACGGGCGTCCCGGTGGACCTCCTCACCGACGACGCGCGCCTGCAACAGATCCTGCGCAACCTGCTCTCCAACGCGGTGAAGTTCACCGAACGCGGCCAGGTCCAGGTACGGATCGAACCCGCCTCCCCGGCGGAGGTCCCCGCGGAGCTCGCCCAGTCCGGATCCGTAGTGGCCTTCCGGGTCATCGACACCGGCATCGGGATCGCGGAGCAGCAGCTGGAAGTCATCTTCGCCGCGTTCCAGCAGGCGGACGGCACCACCAGCCGCAAGTACGGCGGCACCGGCCTCGGCCTGTCCATCACCCGGGAGATCGCCCGCCTCCTCGGCGGCGCGGTGACCGCCCACAGCATCCCGGGCGAAGGCTCCACCTTCACCCTCTACCTTCCCGTCTCACGCCCCGACCTCGCCGATCGCGAGACGGCCGCCCCGGCCCTGGAAGCGTCCGACGGCGACCCCGGCGAACAGCACGGCGACAGCGCCCCGACCGAGGACGCCCGCCACCCCCGACGCCTCCTGGTGATCGAACAGCGCAGCAACGGCCTCCTGAGCCTCGTCGCCGAGAGCGCCGCGGCCGACCTGACCGCCGGCCGCGCGACCGCGGGTCCGGCCGACCAACCCGTGGTCGTCACCGCCGTCACCGCCGCGGACGCGGCCGACGTCCTGGCGCAGTCACCGTTCCACTGCGTGGTCCTCGAACTCGACCCCGACGGCGAAGCCATGCGCTTCCTCCAGGACCTCGCGGGTGACACGGCCCTCGCCTCCATGCCGGTCCTCGCCCACGACAACCGCCGCATGACGCGCGCGCAGCAGGAGGAGATCGCGCTGCGCGCCACCACCCAGCCGCTCGAAGTGCTCTCCAGCCTCGACGAGCTGCGCGAACGCATCGCCCTGCACCTGTTCGCGGAACGCCCCGGAGACGTCCTGCCCCTCGTACGCCTCGACGCCGACCTCCCCGCACCCGAGCACCCCGTCGTGGACACCGGCCTGGCCGGACGCTCCGTCCTCGTCGTCGACGACGACCCCCGCAACCTGTACGCGATCAGCGGGATCCTCGAACTGCACGGCCTGCAGGTCCTCCACGCCGAGAACGGCCGCAAGGGCATCGAGACGCTGACCAGCACCCCGGGGATCGACCTGATCCTCATGGACGTGATGATGCCGGAACTGGACGGCTACGCGGCCACGACGGAGATCAGGCGCATGCCCCGGTACGCCGACCTGCCCATCATCTCCGTCACCGCCAAGGCCATGCCGGGGGACCGGGAGAAGAGCCTCGCCTCCGGGGCCAGCGACTACGTCACCAAGCCCGTCGACGCCAACGACCTCATCCTGCGCCTGCGCCGTTGGCTGCCCTCGCAAGGAACCCCGGACGCCCCCCGCGCCTGACCCCGCCACCCCAGTCCACGCCACGGAGAAACCCGACGCACGGTGAACACCACCCCCGACGAATCCCTCGCCCCCCAGCCGCACGACCGGACCGTCACGGACACCGCCGCCCCGGCGGTGCCCGGCACGCGCGCACCCCGACCACTGTCCGACGCCGAACCGCCGGCCCTGCCGTCCGGCGCCGAACCGCACGGGGCGGGACGACTCGCCGCCACCGTGGAGCGGCTGCGCCAGGAGGCGCTGGACGCCCAGTCGGCCGCCGAGGGACGAGCCCTGGTCGAGATGGCCAAGGGCATCCTGGTGGGACGCCTGGGGTGCGGCCCCACCGAAGCCTCCCGGCAGCTGACCACGCTGGCCGAACAGTCCGGCACCACCGTCCTCGCGCTGGCCGTCGACATCATCAACCAGTCAGCCCGCGACCGGGTCAGCGAAATAGCGCAGCACTTCCTGGAAACCGCCGTCGGGATCCCCGCACCCGACACCACGGCGCCGGCCGTACGGCTGCGCACGGCCGAAAGCAGCGTGCTCGCCGCCGGCGACGCACAAGCCGTGGCCACCGCCCTGCTGGAGAACGCGCTGCGCCCCCTTGGCGCCCACGGCGTCGCGATCTGGATCGCCGCGGCCGACTCCTCCCTGACCCTGGTCGGCCAAGCCGGCTTCACCCAGGAGGACGCCGCCCGCTGGCGGTACGTACCGCCCGAGGTCGCCACCTGCGCCCGTCTGGCGCTGACCAACCGCGACCTCACGGTCGTCACCAGCCTGTCCGAGGCCGGCATCCCCACCATCGGCCGCCGGCCGCACCCCGACGGGGGACGCGTCATGGTCCCCTCCGGCACCGGCGGACGCATCCACGGCGTCCTGGAGATCGCCTGGCCCCAGGCCCTGCCCCCACAGCCCCCGCAGGTCCTGCGCCAGCTGGAGGCCCTGGCCGAGCTGTGCGCCCACACCCTGGAGGAGCAGTCACCCCACCCGGCCGGCACCGCCGGTGACGCCCCCCACCCCGGAGCCGTCGCCGAACTCACCGACCTCACCGACCACCTCCACGACCCCGCCCTCGTCCTCACCCCCGCCCTCGACGACGACGGCCGCCTCGCGGACTTCCGCATCCACCACACCAACAGCCGCTTCGTCGACCCCGCCGGGCGACCCCGGTCCCTCGTCACCGGAGCCCGCTTCCTGGAGGCGTACCCGGCCGCCGCCGAGGGCGGCGGCCTCTTCGACACGCTGGAGCGGGTCTACGCCACCGGGGAAGCCTGCCAGGTCCTCAGTACGGCCCTGACCGCGTTCGTCGGCGACGTCCCCCTGACGACCGTCGCCGACGTGGGCATCAGCCGGCACGGTGCGGCGCTCCTGCTCATCTGGAAGATCGAGGACGAGACCGCACGACTGGCCAGCCTGCTGCAACACGCCCAACGGCTGGGCAGAGTCGGCGGCTTCGAGCAGAACGTGACCACCGGGAAGACCACCTGGAACGGTCAGCTCTTCACCCTCTTCGGCCTCCCCCTCACAGCCTCCCCCGTGGCCCTCGAAGACCTCGCCGCCCACGCGCACCCCCACGACGTCAACTCCATCGGCCGGTTCCTGCGCACCCTCCTGCACCGCCAACGCGAGTCATCCGTCGACTTCCGTCTCCTGCGCCCGGACGGCATCACCCGCCACATCCGCATGGTGGCCGAGCCCGTGTTGAACGACCGCGGCCGGCTCCACGCGATCCGGGGCGCCTGCCAGGACGTCTCGTCCCAGCACTGGACCGAGGTGGCCCTCGCCGCCACGCGCGATCAACTCGCCGACAGCGAAGCCGAATCCGCCGACCGCAACCGGCTCGCCCTCCAGCTCCAGCACGCGATCATGCCGCCCGCCCCCGCCCCCCTGGAGGTACCGGGACTGCGCATCGCCGTCCGCTACCGACCCGCGGAAACCGAGGCGTTCGTCGGCGGCGACTGGTACGACTCCGTCGTCCTGCCCGACAACAAGGTCCTCCTCAGCGTCGGAGACGTCGCGGGCCACGGCGTCCAGGCCGCCACCGGCATGGTCGTCCTGCGCAACGCCCTGCGCGGCCTCGCCGTCACCGGGGCCGGCCCCGCGCAACTGCTCACCTGGCTCAACAGCGTCGCCTTCCACCTCACCAGCCACCTCACCGCCACCGCCGTCTGCGGCATCTTCGACCCCGAGACCCGCACCCTGCGATGGGCCCGCGCGGGCCACCTGCCACCCGTCCTGGTCCGCGGCACCCGGGCGAAGGCCTTCCCCCTCACCGGGGGCATGCTCCTCGGAGCGTTGCCCGAGCCGACCTTCGTGGAAGAAGAAGTACAACTCCAGGCGGACGACGTCCTGCTCATGTACACCGACGGCCTCGTCGAACGCCGCGACATCGCGGTCACGGACTCGCTGTCCCAGCTGCTCACCGTCGCGTCCCGAACTGCGGACTCCCTGGAGAAGCGGCTCGACAACATGCTGACCCACACCGCCTCCGACACCGACGACGACACCTGCCTCATCGGAATCGAGGTGCACTGACCGGCCGCCGCCGGGCGGCAGACCGGGGCTGCGTGGCGGGGCGGCGGTCAGGGCCTCAACGGCCCGGAAGGAACAGGCAGAAGGGATGGCCGTGCGGGTCCCGCAGGACGCGCACGCCGTCCTGCGGCTGATGCTCCGCCGGCGTCGCGCCCAGGGCGAGGGCGCGCTCGGTCTCCGCCTCCAGGTCGTCGACCTGAAGGTCCAGGTGGGCCTGCATCTGCTGGGTACCGGGCCGCTGCGGCCACACCGGGGGAGCGTGGTCGACCTCCAGCTGGAAACTGAGGCCGGGGCGCTCCCGTTCCGGGGAGCGCAGCCGAACCCGGTGCGGCTCTCGTTCGACCTCCTCCCAGCCCAGCAGGGCCCGGTAGAAGTCGGCAAGTGCGGGTGGGTCGGGAGTGCCGATGACGAAGGCGCCGAGCATCGTGGTCATGCCCCGACCCTGCCCGGGGAACCGCCCGCTACGCACCCCCCGAGCCGTGCAGCTCCCGCTGCCACAGGGCCTCGCAGAGCAGGTCCAGGCCCTGGCGCAGGTGGCGCCGGTAGGTGCCGTACGGAAGCCCCAGGCGACGGGCCGCCGCCTCCTGGGTGGGCGCCCCGGAGAAGTGGCCCGCGGCCAGGGCCTCGCGGGCGCGCACCCCGCGCGGGTCGCGCGCGAGGTCGTCGACGGCCTCGCGCAGCAGGGTGCGCAACGCGGCGACGGGCTCGTCGAAGTCGGCCGCGAGCCGGGTCCGCAGCAGGGCGCAGGCGGCGAAGCCGCTCGCATCGCGCCAGTGCGCCAAGGCCTCGCGCACGGCTTGGTCGAACGCGTTGCGCGAGAGCGGCGACGGCCCGGACCGGACGGGGACGTCGCTCATGTCGGTGGCCGATATGAACCGCTGGAGCCACGTCTCCACGGGTGTCCGACGCCAGTCGACCCCGAACACCCCGTACGTGTGGGCACCGACCCGCGGGCGCGCCCCGGTGTCGGTGAGGGTGCCCTTGACGCGCTCGCCCCAGGTCTCGGCGTCCTGGTACACGGCGAAACCGTACGCCCGGCCCCGGGCCCTGGCCGCCTCCGCCTGGGCCCGGGAACTGCTCAGGTCGATGACCCGCGAGGGAACCTGATACTTCTCGGGGTAGATCGTGAAACGGCTCACGCCGATGTGTTCGCCGTCCCTCACCGGATCGGTGGCATCCGTGTACCGCCAGGCGGCGGCGACGACCGGGTCGGTGGCCAGGTCCTGCGGGTCGGGAGGGGAGGGCAGGGCCAGGCGCGCGGTGAAAGCCACGATCCGGCCCGTGCTCACCAAGCGGTAGACGCTGAAGGCCCGCGGCTGGCGCTGCGCCCAGTACCGGACCAGTTCCGCGGAGGCGGGCCCTTCGGTCTCCTCGGCCATGCCCAGTACGAGCTCGAGGTCGTCCGGGTGCAGCGGACGGTCGTGCACCTCGTCCTCGCGTGACCAGGTGCGGAGCCGCGCCAGGGTCTCGCCCTCCCGGAAGAGGTAGAAGAGCTCATCGGTGACCGTCCATCCCCGGTCCTCGGGCCCCTCGCGCAGGAGCCGCAGGTACTCGTCCGCCAAGCGCCGGCGCATCGTCTCGAACGCGTTGGGCGCACGCCAGCGCAGATCGGCGGCCAGCGTCTCGCGCGCGGCGTCGTGCGGGTGGAGCCCTCGGAGCGTGGACTCCATGAAGGGGAGGTCCCGCAGCCAGGAGAAGAGCAGATGGGCGTCCTCGGCGGGCAACACCGCGGCGAGTAGTTCCTCGGACGTCGAGTGCGCCTGCGCCGCCACCTCCAGCGCGCGGCGGTGCGCGGCCGTGGGCACCTCACCGATCAACCCCGCCAGCAGGGTGCGCAGGACGTCCGCGGACGGGGCCCAGATCTCCTCACTGCCGCAGCCGGCCGACCCCGTCGCCGCCGCGAGGGACAGGGCCAGCGGGTTGCCACCGGCGAAGCGGAGCACCCGGTCCCGTAGCTCGGGCCGGATCTGCGCCGCGACCAGCAGGTGCCTGGCCTGTTCCGTGGAGAACGGCTCCAGCTCGGTCACGTGCAGCAGCGTGGACCAGGCGGGGTCGGCGGTCCACTGCGGCTGCGGGGCGCGCCGTCCGGCCAGGACGACCAGCGCGTCGTCCGCGGCGCGGGGCAGGAAGTGGTGCCACAGCCAGCTCTCCAGCCACTGGCAGTGCTCGAAGGAGTCCACGAACAGGACCGTGCCCGGAACGTCGAGGAAGGGCCCGGCGGCACGCTCGAAATCGGCCGGGTCCCGGCTGACGAACCGGCCGTCGAGCTCGACGAGCAGCCGGCCCGCCGTACGCGCGTGGTCCGCCAGCCGCCGCAGCAGCGTCGACTTCCCGATACCGCCCGGCCCGCACACGTAGAACGCGAACGGCGCCCGCGGATCCCCGGCCAAAGCCTCCTGGAAGCGCCCGAGTTCCTCGTCCCGACCGACGAAGGCCCGCACGCGGGCCCTGCTCAGTCTTTCCCCCACGGACACCATGGCGGCCAACCCCCTTGATCCAGCGATTGAGGAGTGCACGCCCCGGCTCCGACGGCCGGGGCCGGGCAGCGCACTCGTGGGAATGAGGTGTGGCACCCGGCGCTCGGGAGGCCGATTCCGCCTCCGGGGCCGCTACTCCGGTGGAGATCGTAACGGAGCCGTCCCGCGCCGGGGTGCGGGGTGCGAAGCGCTGCTGCCCGGCAAATGCCGTGGTTCCATGCAGAGTTGGATGCCCAGAAAGGGCCGCCGGCCTCACTTGATGAGCCCGAGGTCCCGGTCGTCGGCATGGCCCTCGACGAGGAGAGTGGTCTCCTCGACACGCTGGAAGCGTCCGTCCGGAGCCAGCTGGGCGAAGAGGTACACCTCCGTGCGCGAGGTGCGCCCGTTGTGCAGGCTGATGGTGACGGTATGACGGTCGGCGTACTTCGGTCCGTCGCGGAGTTCCTCGTGGACCTCGATGCGTCCGCTGCGGACCAGGGAGCGCAGACGCGTCATGTGCTGGGTGAAGTCGGCCCGGTCGCTCCACACACCGTTGGTGCGCTGACGGTAGTCGGGGGTGAAGTGCCTGTCGATGGCCTCGGAGAGGTCGAGGCCCGGGGTGAACAGCAGGTCGTTGAGGGCTCGGGTGATGTCGGTGTGTGTCATCGCTGTCTTCGCCTGAGGGAGGAGGTGGGGTGGGGAGCGAGGGGGAGGTCAGTCGCGGGCGGTGGCGCCCGCACGGACGGGAGTGAAGTCCAGGGGCAGGGCGACGGGGCCCCGGGTGTAGAGGCCGGTCTCGCGGTACCGGAAGTCGGGGCTGAACCGGACCTCGTCGAGCAGGGGCAGGAGCATCGCGGCGACGGTTTCGATCTCGGCGCGAGCGAAGGCGGTACCGACGCACTGGTGCAGCCCGGTTCCGAAGGCCAGGTGCTGGGCGGCCGCGGTGAAGGAGCGCGCGGTGCCCAGGTCGGGGCGGTGGATGTCGAAGGTGTCCGGGGCCGTGAAGGCGTCGGGGTCACGGTTCGCCGCGCCGATCATGCAGAACACGGTGGCACCCGCCGGGACGGTCCCACCGGCGAACACGGCGTCCTCCTGAGCCTGGCGGGGAATGAGCTGGACCGGCGGGGTGTAGCGCAGGGTCTCGGCGATCGCGGCGGGCAGCAGCTCCGGATCCCGACGAACCCGGGCCAACTGCTCGGGGTGGTCTATGAGGTGCTTGAAGAGCAGGGCCAGGGTCTTGTCCGCGGGTTCGGTCGCCGCGGCCAGCACGTTGATGATCAGGGCGGTGACGTCACGGTTGCTCATGGCGATGCCGTCGAACTCGGCGGTGCACAGCTGCGATATCAGATCCTCGCCGGGATGGCGGCGCCGCTGCTCGATGACGGGGAGGAGGTAGGCCTCCAACTGTTCGGCGCAGTCCAGACAGTGCCGGCGGCGCGCGGGAGTGAGCGCCATGCTGGTGATGAACTCGGCGACCCCGCTGTGCCAGGCGGCCACCCGCTGCCCGTCCCTCTTGTCCAACCCGAGCACGTCGAGCGTCACATGGATGGCCAAGGGTTTACCGAAGTCGTTGACCAGGTCCATGCGACCGCGGGGGAGGAACGGAGCCATGAGCTCGGCGGCGTTGGAACGAATGGCGCGCATCTGGTGCCGGAGGGCCCGGCCGGTGAAGCTCCGTACGACGATCTTTCGCTTGGCGGTGTGCTCGGCCCCGGTCATCTGGGCGAGGACCGGCCCGCGCATCACCGGCTCGGCGCGCACCTGCAGGGTCTCGGTGGTGAACGCCTCGTGGTCGGTCAGCACCCGTTCGACGTCCTCGTAACGGGAGACGAAGTAGCTGTCGATGACGGGCTCGTGGTGCACCGGGGCCCGCCCCCTCAGCCGGGCGAACCAGCGGTAGGGGTCGGCGGCGAAGTCCTCGGACAGGACGCTGAATTCGGGACTGACCACGGGCATGGGAAACCTCTCGACGTGCGTGGTGCGTGGTGCACGGTGCGTGACAGGAGCAGGAGCAGGAGCAGGAGCAGGCGACGGGCGTCGGCAGCCGGGGCGAACCGGGCGGAATGGACCCCGGTGGGACAGTCCGTGGACCCACCCCCCGGCTGCATGACGCGCGAACCCCCGTACAGGTTGCTTCCGCTGCCACGTTGCGGGCCGGGGACGGCGAGGGCGACCGCTTCGACGTCCGGTCCCCGGACGATGACCGGGCTGCCGAACCTCAAGGTCTTCGCGGACGGGGGCGCGTGGGAGCACACGATCCCCGAGGCGCCGGGAATCCTGGCGGCGCGCGGGATCGAGTCCCGCCGAGGCCGTGCCTAGAACTCGGGAAGAGAAGGGTCGGGCGTCCAGGGAGCGGGAGCGGTGAGGGACCAACGTTCGTGGTCGCGCCAGGCCCCCTCGATGTAGAGGTAGGCGGGCGACAGGCCGTCATAGCCGAAACCCAGTCGCTGGATCAAGCACAAGGACGCCTTGTTGCCCGGCTGGATGTTGGCCTCCAGGCGGTGGAGCCGCAGGTCGGTGAAGGCGTACTCCAGGGCGAGGGTGAGCCCCTCGGTCAGGTAACCCCGGCCCGCGGACGGGGCGAAGGCCGCGTAGCCGAGCGACGCGCCCTGGTACCGGCCCCGGATGATCGAGTTGATGTTGACCAGGCCGGCAGCCGCACCGCCGTCGCGAACGCGGATCACGAAGCCCTCGTTGCCGCCGTCGTCGAAGCGGCTCATCCAGGTCCGGAACTGTGCGGCGGTCGCGGGTAGTTGCATCCACGGCGAGTGGAGCTCGGTGCTGGCTCTCACGAGCGCGCAGAACTCCTCCTCGTCGGCGAGGGTGAGCGGGCACAACTCGACTCGGGACGGCGGCGTATGGGGCATGGCGCGATGCTATGGCTTCCGAACGGACATCGCATGAGTGATTCGTCGGGAAGTGCTCGGGAAGTGGTCAGGAAGTGGTCCCGGCCGATGCCCGGGTGGGCGGGACACCCGGCGTCCGGCTGCCCCGCATGCCCGTCGGATCGGTCAGCCGGTGGACTTGGTGCCTTCGAAGGAGTACGGCAGGTTCGACTCGGCCGCGACGGACACTTCACCCGAGGCGCCCGCCGGAACCTTCAGCACGGTCAGGCCCATGATCCGCTGGGTGTAGGAGGCCCACGGGATGCCCGTCGTACCGGCCCAGCCGCTGCTGCTGAACGTCGTCGCACGTCCCGGGCCGAGCTCCGTGTACACCTTGCTGACGGCGGTGCAGGCGACGAGCGCGCCACCGTCCGTGGTGCGCCAGACGGGTCCGTGCGGGGCGCGGTTGACGTCGACGGCGACATCGAGCTTGGCACCCTTGCCGAGGTCCTTGCGCATGGCCTTGAGACCTGCGGCGGAGGCCGCCTTCACGTCGGCGACGTCCTGACTCCACTTGACGCCGCCCGCACCGGTGTCGGTGTGCAGGTAGTCGCCGTACTGCCCGCAGACCTTCGCGGGGTCGGCGGCGAGCCCCGCCGCGTCTGCGCCGGTCACCGCTCGGCCGTCGGGCCCGACGGCGACCCCGGGCAGGGCCGTCGTCTCGGGTGCGCGGGCGAGGAAGGCCGCGAGCCAGGGCGCGCCCGTGCGCTGCTGGTGGAAGAGCGACCAGCGCAGCACGGTCTCGCCCTTGGCTTCGCCGACCGTGTGACCCTCCACCTCGTGGGCGCCGAGGATCCACCTATCGCTGCCGTCGTCCTTGCCGGTGCTCCAGATGTGCACGGCGGAGTCGTTCTTCGGCGGGGAGTCGCTGGGGACCGACGGCCGCTCGGTGCCGTACTTCCTGCTGGTTTCCACGACGGCGAGCTGCTGCTCCAGCAGGGGGCCCTCGGTTATGCCCTTCCAGTACTCGGCGTCGAAGTTGTCGGCCTCGACCTTTGCGGTGAGGTCCTTCACGATGCCCCGCGCCTCTTCCTCCGAGAGCGGGGGCGCCTTGACCGGGGCGGCCGGACTGCTCGTGGCGGGGAGGGCCGGCGTCGCCGAACCTTCGGCGACCGCCTTCGAAGTCTGCCCGCCGCAGCCTGCCGTGGCGGCGGCTACGAGCAGGACGGCCAAGGCCGCGGGTACGGAGCGTCTCATCATCTGATCCCTCGAAGAGCGGTGCACAGGAACCTGATGATGCCCTACGCCCCGGGCAGCCTCCCCGGACCCCCACCCCGCACCTGACCGGGCAGGACGAAGGCCCTGCCCGGTCGGTGCCACCACTGCGCGGGTTCGCGCTCCACCACTGGTCAGGAGGCGGGCGGGGTCCAGTCGGCGGGCAGGCCGGACTGGGCGAGGACGGTGGCGAGGCTGTAGTGGTCCTCGTCGGAGGTGATGCGGCACCGGTTCTTGTCGACGTCGAGGAGGGTGGTCATCGGCACGGCGAAGGGCTTGGGCGCGCCCTTGAGACGGCCCGAGTAGATGGCTTCGACGGTGATCCGGTCACCGTCGCGGTGCGCGGTGCGCACGGTGACGCGGACGTTGTCGATGAGGCGGTCGGCGCGGGCCTTCCAACCGGAGATCTCCTCGCGGCCGCGGAAGGTGATGCCCACGGCCTGGTCGGTGTAGGTGCCGTCAACGGTGAACAGGGCGCCGAGCGCCCGGGAGTCGGTGCCGTTCCAGGCGCGGGCCCAGTCGGTGACGATCCGCGGTGCGCGTCGTTCGGCGCTCTGTGCGGCGTGGGCGGTCGTGGCGGTGGCGGCGGTGGTCGCGCAGAAGGCCGCGGCGGCGAGCATCACGGTCAGGGCACGGGGCGGACGGGACGTCATGGTGAAGACTCCTTGGAGAACGTAGGTGTGCGTGTGCGTATGTGTGCGCATCCGTGTGGCGACGTGCACGGCACACAGGCTGGCGCCAGGTGGTGTCCACTTCCCAGGCCGGTCAGGGGGTGGGGCCTGTCCAAGGCTGTCCGCGCCTGCCCGGTGCCCGTCCACCCGGACCCGGCCCGTCCACCCGGACCCGGCCCGTCCACCCGGATCCCGCCGCGGCGCCGCGGCCGTCACGCCGGACCGTCCCTCGCCGCGCCCTTGGGTGCAGTCGTCCAGTTCGTGATGGTTTCTGCCAAGCTGGTCGTGCTGTCCGCCCCGTGGGCGGTATCCCTCCGAAAGGAACCCGACCGTGACGGCTGTGCTCTCCGACGACCTGAAGCAGATCATCGACGAGACTCCGGTCTTCGCCTCCATCGCCACGATCCAGCCCGATGGCAGCCCGCAGGTGTCCGTCACCTGGTTGGCCCGCGACGGCGAGGACCTGCTCTTCTCCACCACCGTCGGACGCCGCAAGGAGAAGAACCTGCGCCGCGACCCCCGGGTGACCGTACTCGTCAATCCGCACAACGCCCCCTACACCTACGCGGAGATCCGCGGGACGGCGCGGCTCACCACCGAGGGCGGGCAGGAGCTGATCGACACGCTCTCCCGCAAGTACACCGGCAAGGACTACGCCGACTTCAATCCCACCTCCGCGCAGGACAGCGAACGCGTCGTCGTCCGCGTCACGCCCCGCAAGGTCGTCGGATCCCTCTGAGCGGGCCGGTAGGGGGTCAAGGAGGCGACCGACGTGGTGGTCGACGCCTTGGCCCCGGCCTCTCCCGAGGGGGAGGCACTTCGACGCCGGGGCTTCCCGTCGAAGCGGAACACCGGTTGCCCGCACACGCTCGACTCGTCGTTCTCCGGCTACTCGGTCATCCGTCCCATGCGTTGAAGAGCACCCCGCCCAACGTGGTGGTGTCGTAGAGCCGGACCTGGCGCCACTCGCCCGGTGTCAGCACGGAAGTGTTCACGTCGGAGAGCGGCATGACGAGCTGCTCGCTGCTCAGAACCACGAAGCCTGCCTCGGTGAAGGCGTGCGCCCACGGTGGAGCGGAGCAGAACTCCTGGCGGTACCAGTCCCGGCGTTCCTGGGCGAAGGCGATCCAAGGGTGATGCGCGTGGCAGAGGATCACGCTCCCGCCCGTGCGATCGACGATCGGCGTGGAAGGTCCGGGGGTACGCCTGTTCCTCCACTTCGACCACCGTGCCCTCGGCGGCGCGGGCGGCGGCATGCAGCGCGGTGCGGAACGCGCGCAGGTCGATTTCCGGAAGGGGACCTTCCTTCGGCGTGAAGCAGCCCGTCGCACCCCGCGGCAGCGTGAAGCCCGCGTTCCCGTCATCGACCATGGTGTCCATCCTGCTCGATGCGCGGCCCGCGGGACGGTCTCCCGTCCGCCGAGGTCATGAGCATCCGTCAGCGTTGTGGGGGAGGGGCGTTCCGCTCCTGAGTGCACGGCAGCACAACTCGTGAAATGCATTTCGCGTATTGCTTGACGGGTGTGTGTCGAAGGGGCGATGATCGGTCAGCGGCCACAGGGGCCGCAACGTCCGGGGGGAGTCCTCGGCCACAAGGTCGATTGCATCGGGGATCCGAAATGAACGCTCTGTCCACGCAGTTCGCCACCGCGCCGACCGAGACCGTGGTGGAGCCCACCACCGATTTCCCCGAGCCGCTTCCCCGCATCGTTGATGCCCGGGAGGTCGCCCCGGCCGATGCCCGGGCCCTCTCCAAGACCTTCTTCGAGCGGCTCCGCACCCTGGACGAGGGCACCCACGAGCGCCAGTACGTCCGCAACACGCTGATCGAGATGAACCTGTCCCTGGTCCAGTTCGCGGCCCGCCGGTTCCGCAACCGCACCGACGGTACGGACATCGAGGACATCATCCAGGTCGGCACCATCGGCCTCATCAAGGCCATCGACCGCTTCGACCCCACCCTCGGCAACGAGTTCACGACCCTGGCCCTCCCCTACATCACCGGGGAGATCAAGCGGCACTTCCGCGACACCACCTGGGCCGTCCGCGTCCCGCGCCGCCTGCAGGAGCTGCGCATCGAACTGGCACGCGGCAAGGAGGACCTGCACGCCGTGCTCGATCGCGCGCCGACGGTCCGTGAGCTGGCGGACCACCTGGGGCTCAGTGACGACGAGGTGATCGAAGGCCTGGTCGCCGCCAACGGTCACTCCAGCCAGTCCCTCGACAACGAGCAGAACGAATCCTCCGACACCGCCCCGCGCCCGCTGGCCGACGTGCTGGGGAGTGACGACCCGGCGATGGAGCTCTTCGAGGACATCCACAGCCTCGCGCCGCTGCTGCAGAAGCTCGAGGGACGCGAGCGGCTCATCCTGCAGATGCGCTTCGGCCAGGAGATGACGCAGGCACAGATCGGGGAGCGCCTGGGCATCTCCCAGATGCAGATCTCCCGGCTCCTCACCCGCACCCTCACCCGGCTTCGCGAGGGCATGCTCGCCAACTGACTCCCCTCACGCGTGCGGGGCGTGGACGGCTACAGCCGCCACGCCCCGCACGCGTGACCGCGTACCCGCACGACATGGCAACCGGGGGAGCGACTCCCCGGCCAGCCCGATGACCAGGGGCTCGGCTCCGGCACACGGCTCGGCACACGGCTCGGAGCCTTGCCGGGCGCCGTTGCCGCACCGGCATCGCAGTCGATCGTTCAGGTCCGGCTTTCAAGGCGCCTCTCGGGCGGGTGTTCGGATCGGTTTGCGGGGCAGGTGGGCTGTATGACTGATGAAGGCGAAGCCACCGCATCCCGAGCGCCCGAACCGGAACTTCCTGCCCGGGTTCCCGAGAACGACAAGCCCCTCACCCCTGACCTCCCCCCGCTGGGCGTCTCGGCTCCCGATCTGTGGGAGGCCGAGGGCGGCGATGGCCCCCGCGAGGAACCGCAGGACAAGGCCGGGGGAGCCGCGGAGCCCAAGGACCCCAAGCCCCAAGAGCCGACGGACTGAGGAGCCGTAGCCCAACCGGACGTGATCCCGTGATCCGTTGAGTGCTGCCGGTCAGGCATGGTGCAGCTCGGAACGAGAGGGACATCCGGCGTCTCCCCTCATGCGTCCGGATGCTCCGGCAGGGCGAGCCAGTCCGACCAGGAGACGTCGCGGCCGAGGAAGCGGGGCTGCTCGAACGGCCAGTCGGCGGCGATCCACTGCGGCACCAGCGCGTCGAGGGCCTGCTCGACCTTGCTGCCCACCAGCTCGTCCACCACCCACCAGGAGATGTCGCCGTCCGCGCCGGCCCTCTCCGGTGGGTCGATGTAGACGCAGCCGACCAGAGCTGTCTCCGCCGCGTCGAACAGCGCGTGGTTGAAGGACTGGTGTGCGGCGATCTCCTTCTCGTGCCGCAACAGGTCGGCCCGGTCGGCCTCGTAGGTCATGGTGGCCGCGGGCCAGCCCCAGGCCGGGCCGAAGATGGTCCACAGTCGCTCGCGCGAACCCATCACAGCCGGATAGTCGAGCGGGGTGTCCGCCTCCCGGATCGGGCGCAGGTGGTGGCCACCGCCCGGCAGCGGTACCAGGACGGGGTGGACGAAGTTATCGGGTAGCCAGCTCATGGCGCCAGACCGTAGCAGCGCGCGGCTGTCCGCTCCCCCGGATTTTCCCCGTGCAAAGGGGATGCACGACGTCCTGGCGTCCGGCGCGGCGGTGGCCGAGGAAGGGGCTGGGGGCGGGCGGGCCGCAGGCGGCTCCCAGGGGGGAGAGGGAGCCGCCTGCGGTCACCCAGCCGCGGTGGAAGCCCGTCTCCTGAGGCGTCCACCGTCACCGCGCGTGTGTCCTGAACCGCCGCCGCCAAACGCTCGGAGGCGCCGGCAATTCTTCGGGCGGCGGGTCGTGTCCGCGCCCGCACGTCCCGTGACCGCTTGCGGCGCCACCGATCCATCCATACAACCGTATTGAACAGTCGTCATATACGTGCGTATGATTCTGGTCATGGGGACGGCCACCGCGTCGGCTCCCGATGACCCACCACGTTCCGTCACGAGGAGTCAGCCATGACCGCCACGCCCGCCGCCGCCGTTCACGCCGCCCGCGCCACCCTGGACCTGGACGGCCGCAGCCTCTCCTACCTGGACTTCGGGGGGACCGGACGCCCGCTGCTCGCGCTTCACGGCCACCTCTCCGAGGGGGCTTCCTTCTCCGCTC
Organism: Streptomyces sp. NPDC001568; assembly: GCF_042893755.1. Classification (NCBI taxonomy): domain Bacteria; kingdom Bacillati; phylum Actinomycetota; class Actinomycetes; order Kitasatosporales; family Streptomycetaceae; genus Streptomyces; species Streptomyces sp. NPDC001568. Next base: position 424,313 of record NZ_JBIAVF010000005.1, read on the forward strand.
TCGCGGCCGCGCTCGGCTCCGAGTGGCGGGTCATCGCCCCCGACCAGCGCGGTCACGGTGACTCCGACCGCACCCCCGACTACACCCGGGCCGGTTACGTGACCGACCTGCGCGCCCTCGTCGACCACCTCGGCCTGGACCGGTTCACCGTCCTCGGGCACTCCTTGGGCGCCGTGAACGCGTCGTACTTGGCCGCGGAACTCCCCGAGCGCGTCGACGCCCTGATCAACCTCGACACCGCCGCCCTCCTTCCCGCAGGGGAGGCGAGCGCACTCGCCTTCGTACTCTCCTTCCCCTACACGGCAAGCACCCGCGACGAGCTCCTCGCGGCCCTCGGCCCCGCCGCCCCCATGCTGGGCGGCGCCCTGCGCCCGCTGCCCGAGGGGGGATGGCGCCTGCCCTTCCACCCGCAGGACACGGTCACTTCCGAGACCGCGGTCCACGGCGACCACTGGGAACAGTGGCTCGCCGCTCCCTGCCCGGCCCTCCTCTTGCGGGGCACCGACAGCCAGGTCCTCGGCGCCGAGCACGCAGCCGAGATGACCGCCCGCCGCCCCCGTACGACCCACGAGACCTTGAACGCCGACCACTTCCTCCAGCTGCGCGACCCCCAGGGAGTCCACGCCGCCGTACGCCGCTTCCTGGCCCACGTCTGAGTTCCGGTCCGCGTCCGGGTTCCCGTTGGACGCGGGTTCACGACTCGCGCTCGCAGGCAGTTCGGATCCGCCGTCGTGATCGCCGTCCCCGCCCGGTCGACCGGACGGCGCATGCCGTCCGGAGGGGTTCCCCGGCATTGCCGGGGGAGGCGGGGGTCAGATGCCGACGCTCCAGACCTCGGGACCGCCGCCTTCCCAGCGGATCGGGCCGTCCTCGGAGAGGTCCACGTCCTCGAAGCCGGCGCGACGCAGGAACTCCGACACGTCACCGGGCGTGTGGGCGCGTCCGAGGTCGGCGTCCACGCCCAGTGCGTGCACGGTCACTTTCCGCCCGCCCTTGGGCGACACGGGGTGGATCACGATCTCCGTCTGATCGGGCATGTCTCCAGCCTGAGCCCAGCCCGCGCACGCGGCACCTGGAACCGCCCGACCGCACGCGGCCCGGGCCACCCCCCCCGGCGCCCCTCCAGGGCTGGAGGCGGTCGCCCCGCCACCCGCCGCTGGTGGCGTGCCGCGTTCGACCGGCATGATCACGCAGCTGCGCGACGTCCTGGACCACGCGCCCGCCATCCGTGACGGAATGCCCTACTCGTTGTTCGAATCCGTGGCGGGAGTCGCGGACCTCGCGTCGAGCACCCAAGTGGCTGCATCGATACCGGACTTCGGGGTATTGGCGGGCTAGGCCGGTCCGCCTTTGGACGGCTCTTCGGGTGATCGTTTCGAAGGAGCGGAAGATGACGACGCAGTACGGCAACCAGCCCACCGGACAGGGCACCGACGGCGCCCCGAGCGCCGCGTCGACCGGCAACGCGCTGAGCATCGTCGCGATCGTGCTGGGCGTGATCTCCCTGATCTTCCTGCCGATCGTGTTCGGTGTGATCGGCCTGGTCCTGGCCATCGTCGCCAAAGCCGTCCGCCACGAGCGGCTCGCCACGATCGCCATAGTGGTGAGCGCCGTCGGCCTGGTCGGAGGCATGGTCCTCGGCGCCGTCGTGGCCAGTTCATGATCTGAGCCGCGCACCGACACCGCCTCGGCCGGTGGCCAGGACCCCGTACGGAGGTCCCGACCACCGGCCGAGGCGGTGTCGTGCCCGAAGCGCAGCCGACGCGGCTCCCTGCCGCGGACCAGAACGCCGACCCGGGGCGAACCGAGTCGCCCCGGGTCGGCCGCGGCTCAGCCGCCCACGAGGTCCGGTGACCGCAGCATGGCGGTCGGGATGCCCCACGCGTCGACCAGATCGACCGCGAGCGGACGGACCTTGCGGCAGAGGTCGTTGATCTCGCGACTGATCGCCTTGGAACGCTGGACGGTGAGCCGGCCGTGCTCCATGAACCAGGCCCGGTCCGCCTCGATCGTCGACAGGGCGAAGAGGTCGCAGAGGAGGGCGAGCGCCTCCTTCTCGCCCCCTTCGGGCAGCGCCCGCACCTGGTCGACGAAGGCCTCCGTCACCAGCCGTTCGACGTGTGCGTGGGCGAGTGCGATGACATGGTCCTGCACCTGCGAGAAGACGGCGCCCGGATCGCGCTTCTGGTCGATCCCTCGCTTGATCCGTCGGGCCAGTCCCGCGAGCATGTGCTCCTCACGGAAGCGGACCATGGCGAGCTGGTACTCCGAGTCGAGCAGGCCGGCCTCCCGGTCCCACTCGTCGCCGCCGGGCAGCAGGTCACGAACCCGTTCGAGCAGTTTGTGGGCCGAGGTCCGCTCGATGACAGTCTCGACGGCGAGGTTGGTGACGTAGCGGACCATGCCCAGCTGGTCGAGGTCCTCGAACTCGCTCGCGTGATCCGTGAGCAGCCCCTTGGCCACGAGCTGCAGAAGGACGTGGTTGTCGCCCTCGAAGGTGGTGAAGACGTCGCTGTCGCCCTTGAGGGCGGCGAACCGGTTGACGGCGAGGTAGCCGGCGCCTCCGCAGGCCTCGCGGCACTCCTGGACCACCCGGGTGGCGTGCCAGGTGCCGAGCGCCTTGATGCCCGCGGCCCGGGATTCGAGCCGGCGGCGCGCCTGCGCGTCGTTCTCGATGTCGGAGAAGACGGCGTGCAGTTGAGTGCGCACGACGTCCTGCGCGGCGTGCAGGGCGTACGTCCGGGCGATGAGCGGCAACAGGCGGCGTTGGTGCAGGCCGTAGTCGAGGAGCACCTGCTCCTCGGAGTCGGGGGCGGCCTCGAACTGCCGTCGGCGTACGGCGTACTTCGTGGCGACGGCCAGCGCGACCTTGGCGACGTTGATTCCGGCGCCGGCCACGCTGACCCGGCCCTGCACCAGCGTGCCGAGCATGGTGAAGAAGCGCCGGTTGGGGTTGTCGATCGGGCTCTCGTAAGTGCCTTCGGGGGTGACGTCGGCGAACCGGTTGAGCAGTGCCTCGCGCGGCACGCGCACGTCGTCGAACCAAATACGGCCGTTGTCCACGCCGTTGAGGCCCATCTTTCGCCCGTCGTCCTCGATCCGGACGCCAGGGGCGGTCTGCCCGTCGACCCGGAGGGGGACGACGAAGGCGTGCACGCCTCGGGACTGGCCGGCCACCTCCAGCTGGGCGAAGACGACGGCCAGTCGGGCGTGCCGGGCGGCGTTGCCGATGTAGTCCTTGCGTGCCCGGTCGTCCGGGGTGGTGATGACGAACTCCCGGGTCGCGGGGTCGTACGTCGCGACGGTGCCGAGCGCCTGGACGTTGGAGCCGTGTCCGGTCTCGGTCATCGCGAAGCAACCCATGAGTTCTCCGGTGATCAGGTCCGGGAGGTGGGCCTTGTGGTGACGCTCGGTGCCCAGGTGGAGGATCGCGCCGCCGAAGAGCCCGAACTGCACGCCGACCTTGACCAGGACCGACAGGTCTCCGAAGGCCAGCGTCTCGAACGCGGCGATCGAGGCCCCGACGTCGCCGCCCCCGCCGTATTCGGTGGGGAAGCCCATGCCGGTCTGGCCCGTCGCGGCCATATCGACGACGATCTCGCGCACCCGCTCGCGATACGCGTCGATGTCGAGCGCGTCGGCCTCTTCGAGGACGGAGGCGTACTCCGCCAGATTGGTGCGGACGAGGTCACGGATCCCGGCGTACTCGCCGTCGAGCACCTCGGTCAGCGAGGAGACGTCGATCTCGGGCTGCACGTATCCGGTCACGGGGGAGGATGTGTCGTTCTGGGGCGCCATGCCGCTCCGCTACCCCACCCCGGGGCGATCAACCGGGGACGGACGGGTGGCAGGCACCATGGCCGGCGCCCCCACCGGGCGGTCATCACCCACGGCGACGATGCCTGATTCCCTACCGGTCACCGACCGATCTCCGACCGATCACCGACTTCGCCTTCGTGATGACCCGGATGCGTCGACCGCATCGGGTTCGGGTCCGGTGCTCCGGGAGATGCGAGGGGCGCTCTGGGGCGGGCGCAGGATCATATCGGCGTGCGTCGGGGCGTTTTGAACCGCATCGGCCTGATGCCGATGTGCTCAAACGTTTCAACTGGCGACCAGAGGTTCAAATCGGACATCATGGTGCGAATTCCGGCCTTACGTGGCGGAGTTGATTGCAGACAACATCGACGGCGCGGGAACCTCGATGTGCAACCGCGAAGGTCGTTTCGGCGGCTCTCGTGGTGTGGGTGTTCGTCGTGCCCGTAGGCGCGGGGCGCCCTTTCCGCTCGATTTCCGTGAAGGAGACATCGTGCTCATGAAGTCGAAAAGGATCGTTCGATCGGTCGGCGTGGCGTTCGTCGCGGCGGCGTCGCTCACATTGACCCTCCCCGGCAACGCCTTCGCCATCGATCACGTCGAGTGCCGGGGCGGCGAGAACTTCCTGAAGATCTGGTCGCACGACGGCGGCCGGCAGAGCGTGGACTGCTACGCGAACAAGGGACGGACCGGCTTCGGCGGTTGGTGGGTCGACAAGATTTCCACCGGAAACAACGACCTGATCTACTACGACGCCAACGGCGACTCGGTGCGGATCAACCGCTGGACCGAGATCACCTTCCCGAACCGTCCTCCCAAGGTCGATTCCATCGAGATCCTGTGACGTCCTGAAGAGCACCCTCGGGGGGCCGGGCCGGCCGCGCGGCCCCCCGAGGGCCCCATCGCCCCGGTCCTGCGGATTCCGCTGTCCGTGCTCTGGTGTTCGGCTGTTCGGATGCGGTGCGAGGCGCGATCGGGCGGGGTCCGGCGCGGCTCCTGCCCGGATCGGGGGACGCCGGTTGAGTGGAACCCATGAAGACTCTCATGCGAATCCGCGGGCTGGCCGTCTGCCTGGCCGTCTCCTCCACGTTGCTGGCCGGGGCCTGTGGGCGCGGCAGCCAGGATCCCGTCGCGGCCGCCCCACAAGCGCCCACGTCGGCGCAGGCCACCCCGTCCGGCAGCGCCGGCGCGCTGACCGAGGACCAGCGCGAGCGCATGGCCCTGGTGCCCGCGGCGAAGATCGCGTGGAACCAGGCCGCGGACACCGCGGTCGGCAGCGTCCCCCAGGGCAGGATCGTCGAGATCGAGCTGACCAAGGCCCGCGGCGCCGGTACGGCCACCCCCGCCGGCACCCCCAGCCCGGGGGCCTCCACCCCGGCAGCCGGGTCCCCGGTGTGGGACGTCACCGTCGCGGCCCAGGACGGTACCGCGCACGACGTCCAGGTCGACGCGGTCACCGGGGCGGTGACCCGCTCGCGCGTGGAGTCGGGGCAGGACGAGGACGACAAGAGCGAGCTCGCCGAACAGCTGAAGGCGGCGACCACCACCCTGCAGGACGCGGTACGGACCAGCACCGGCCGCAAGCAGGGCACGGTCACGGCCGTGGAGCTCGACGACGACGTCTGGTCGGTCGACATCGTGACCCCGGACTGGAACAAGACCACGTACGACATCGACGGAGCCAAGGGCACCGTCGTCCGCGAGCACGTCGACCGGGACTGACCGTCCCCGGCTGAACACCGCCCGAGCCCGCCGCCGCGTCCTCGTCCCTCCCGGGCCGCGTCAGGACCCGCTCAGGTCCTCGCCGTCCGACCCGCGGCGCACGTGACCGTGCCCCTCTCCTCCCGGAGCGCGGGGAAAACGCCGCGGGCCGGGTTGCGGTGGATGAGGCGGGCCAACGCGAGGCCGAGTGCGGTCGCCGCGAGGGTCCAGGCGGCGAGGACGACAAGTGCGGTGAGCCAAAGGGGCATGGCGGCAACTCCGTTCGGAAGGTCGGGCGGGGGCGCGGTTGCTGCCTCATGCCCCGGCGGGTGGGGGAGCATGCACGGGTTTCCTCACCCGGTGCGGACCTTCGAGGCGCATCTCGCCCGCCGCCTCATGTGCGCCGACTTCCCGCCCTCCTGACAGCCGCCGCCGGGGCGAAGGACGCGGCGGCGTGCCGTTCGCGGATACCGTCGCCGTGCGGGGGTACGTTCCGCCGATGCGTACACATGACCTGGTGATCGTAGGGGCGGGCTCCGGCAACGCCGTCGTGGACGACCGTTTCTCCCACTTGGACGTGGCCGTCGTCGAGGAGGGGCCCTTCGGCGGCACCTGCCTGAACCGCGGTTGCATCCCCAGCAAGATGCTCGTGCACGTCGCCGACCTCGTGGACGGCATCCGCGCCGCCGACCGGTTCGGCGTACGGGCCCGGCTCGGCGGAGTCGACTGGTCCGCGGTCCGGGAGCGGGTCTTCGGGCGCCTGGACCGGCAGGCCGCCGAAGGGGAGCAGGGTCGCCGGGACGCCCCGAACATCGAGGTCATCAAGGGGCGAGCCCGCTTCACCGGGGACCGTACGCTGACCATCGGGAGCGGCGCGGACGCCGTCACGGTCCGCGGCGAGCAGGTCGTCGTCGCAGTCGGCAGCCGCCCGGCCGTACCCCCGCCGGTGCGCGACTGCGGGCTGCCGTACGAAACCTCCGACACGGTGATGCGCCTGGACCGCCCGCCCCGGCACCTGGCGGTGCTGGGCGGCGGCTACGTCGCCGCCGAACTCGCGCACGTCTTCCACGCCGCGGGGAGCCGCATCACGGTCATCGAGCAGGAGGACACGCTGCTCTCCGCGCAGGACGAGGCGATCGCCACCGCCTACACGGAAATCGCCTCCGACCGGTACGACGTGCGTACGGGAACGGCACTGACCCGTGTCGAGGGCGAGCCGGGGCGACTGCGCCTGGTGCTGGACGACGGCACGACCGTGGAGGCGGACACCCTGCTCGTCGCGGTGGGCCGTACCCCCAACAGCGACCGGATCGACGCCGGTAAGGCCGGCATCGACCTCCACGACGACGGCCGGATCGTCGTGGACGCCTTCCAACGGTCCAGCGCTCCGGGGGTGTTCGCCCTCGGCGACGTCAGCACGCCCTTCCCGCTCAAGCACGTGGCGAACCGGGAGGCCCAGGTGGTGGCGCACAACCTGCTGCACCCCGACGACCAGATCCGCAGGTCCCACGAGGCCGTCCCCGCAGGGGTGTTCACGCACCCGCAGATCGCGCAGGTCGGCAGGACCGAGCAGCAGTGCAGGGAGGAGGACCTCGACTACGCCGTCTCCGTGCGCCGCTTCTCCGACACCGCCTACGGCTGGGCGCTGGAGGACGGCGCCGGCTTCTGCAAGGTGCTCGCGGACCGGCGCACCGGACAACTGCTCGGCGCTCACGTCCTCGGCCCGCAGGCCGCGAGCCTGATCCAACCCCTGGTGATCGCCATGGGCTTCGGGATCGACGCGGGAGCGCTCGCGAGAACCCCGCTGTGGATCCACCCCGCGCCCACCGAGGTGGTCTCGAACGCGCTCCTCGACCTGGACGTCCCGCGGGGCCCGGGCTCTCGCTGACGGCGTTCCTCCGGCCCGGGCGGGGCCCGGGCCGGTTCCGGTCGAACGCTTCCCTACCCCTGGTCCGCCTGGGGCAGGGGCGCGCCGCCCGACGCCCCTTCGGGCTTCGTGTGGAGGATGTCCCGGGCCTGGTCCGCGGCCCGGGCGATGCCCTCGGACACGAAGGTGACGAAGCGCGCGATGTTTTCCAGACGCGTGGCAGCCGGCGTGTCGGGGCCGAGAATGGCGACCCCTTGCCGGGCGACGTCGCCGAGGTGCGCCGTGGCCCGGGCACTGGCCATCGTCGATTGGTAGAGGACGTCGTCGTCGACGACGTACCGCTCGCGACGGCGTTCGTCACGTTCCCGGCGGATGAGTCCCTGACTTTCGAGGAACGTGATCGCCTTGGACACGGACGCGGGGCTGATCTGCAGGCGCCCGGCGATCTCGGACGCGGTGAGACTGCCGGTGTCGGTGGTGTAGAGGGTCGCCAGCACCCTGGCCGTCATCCTGGGAAGCCCCGATTGCATGAAGAGGGTCGCGAACACCTCCTCGTACTCGCGCACCGCCTCGGCGTTCCGTCCATGGGCTTCCGCGGGCGTCTCCGCCCCCCGGGGCACGGGCTGCCTGCGGCGGTGCGCACGGCGTTCGGTCGCGCGGTGGGCCAGGTCGGCGCGGTAGGCGGTGGGGCCGCCGTTCCGCATCACTTCGCGCGTGATCGTCGAGGTGGGGCGGTCGAGCCCGCGGGCGATCTCGGCGTAGGCGAGGCCGTCTGTCACTCCCAGCTCGATCTGCCGGCGTTCCTGCTGGGTGAGCCTGCCTCCCGGCATTGCGGTCTCCTCATGGTCGACAAGTGCCCAGCGTAGCGGCCACGGTCGAACCATTGCAACGCTACGTGTGAGGCTGTTGCGTTCAATCGAGGCTCGTTGAGCGGGTGTGGCGGGAATCGGATTGGCAGTGGGTTCCCTCCTCGGGGCGGGACGGTTGCCGCATCCACGAACGCTACGTAGCTTTCCTGTGGTAGAAATCGGGACGCGGATGCTGCCCGCCGCCTCCGCCTCCCGCTGTCGCACGGGGCTTGACCTTGTCCCTGCGTCAGGGTCCGACGATCCCTTCATGAACACGACGACCGCAGCTCGACGTACCGCCCACCCCGCGCTCGCCCCTCGCCGTGGCCGGCCGGCCCGTAGCGCGATCCGTACGCCCGGCCGGGGGATCCGCGCGGGGCTGCGGATGATCATCGCCACCGCGGTGGCCGCCCAGATCGCCATCGCGACCCCGCCGGCATCCGCGTCGGCACCCCCTCGCGACCACGCCGGGGCTCAGCGCGTACTGGACCGTGCCGTGGCCGGCGGGGGTGTGCCCGGCATCCTCGCCAGGGTCCGGGACGGCCGTGACACGTGGGTCGGCGCGGCCGGAGTGGCCGACACCACGACCGGTCGTCAGCGCCGGGCGCAGGACCGCTTCCGCATCGGGAGCACCACGAAGACGTTCACGGCCACCGTGATGCTGCAACTCGCGGCCGAACACCGGCTCTCCCTCGACGACTCGGTGGAGAAGTGGCTGCCCGGCGTCGTGCGCGGCCCCGGCCACGAACCCGAGCGGATCACCATCAGGCAGCTCCTCGACCACACCAGCGGCATCCACGACTACGTCAACGACGACGTCATGAGGAAACGGGGTACGGGCACGGCGTTCCTGGAGCACCGCTTCGACCGTTACCGCCCCGAGGAGATCGTGGGCATCGGAGTCTCCCATCCGCCCGTGTTCGCTCCCGGCAGCGACTGGGGATACTCGAACACGGGCTACTTCCTCGCCGGAATGATCGTGGAACGGGTGACCGGCCGGCCGCTCGCCGAGGTGATCGCGCAGCGCGTCACCCGCCCGCTCGGGCTGACCGGGACGTACCTGCCGGGCGGCGACGATCCGCTGATCCACGGACCCCACGCCCGCCACTACTCGAAGCTGATGCTGACCGATCCCGAAGCCGGGATCCACGACGTGACCGAGCTCAACCCGTCGTGGGGATGGGCGGCGGGCGGCATGATCTCGACGACCGTCGATCTCGACCGGTTCTTCCGCGCACTCCTGGGCGGCCGGCTCCTGCCCCCGGCCCAGCAGCAGGAGATGCTCACCATGGTCACGACCAAGAACTGGATCCCGTACACCACCTACGGGCTCGGTGTCGCCTCGCAGGAACTGGCTTGCGGCGTGACGGTCTGGGGGATGGGAGGCGCCATCAACGGCTCCTGGACCTACACCTTCGGAACGCGCAACGGCACGCGCATGGTCTCGGTCAACGTCAACGGCGACTGGAACTCCCCGATCACCGTGTTCACCGACCTCTTGCAGGCCGAGTTCTGCCCGAGCCCGTCCCCGGTACCGGCCGGATAGGAGCCGCGGCCGCCGAGCGCATCGGCTCGACCCGGCGACTCGCCCGCGGCACTGCCCCGACGCGGCGTCGACGGATCCCGCACCGCGGTGCCGGTCCCGCCCGTCGGCCCCGTCACTCGGGTACGGGGTCCCGCGGCGGGGGCTCCGGCGAGGTTGTCGGGGGGCTCAGCCGAGGTTCAGGTCTGCGGTGATCGACTTGCCGCCGCCGCGCGGAGTGACGGTCAGGTGAGAGGCGAGGCTCTGGACCAGTGGCCAGCCGTAGCCGCCGATCCTGCTTCCGGCGGGCGGGCTGGTGCGGGTGATCGGGGGCTGGGGATTGTGGTCGGCCACGGAGACCCGGAGCGCACCCTCGTGGACGTCGGCGTGGAAGGCGGCCAGGCCGCCGCCGTGCCGGATGGCGTTGGTGACGAGTTCGGTCGTGACCATCAGGGCGTCCGTCACGGCGCGCGCGTTCCAGGGGAGACCGGCGCGCTGCAACAGGGCCGCGACCTGGCTGCGGGCGTCGGCCGCGGTTGCCGGGAGTGGGGCGGGCGCCGTGGTGGCGGGAGCTTCCGGACGGATCGTCCGTCCGCCCGGCTCATCGTTGCCTCGTGACCGTCCCATGTCCCCGCGTCTGCCCACTGTCGAATCGACCACGCGATCCTCGCACACGTCGCCCGTGCGGTCACGGGGAGGGCTCGCCGCCCGATCGCGGGGTCTCACTCGGGCCGCTCGTGACCGGTCACATCCGGGCCGCCTCGTTCAGGGTGGAGTGCAGGTCGAGGACCTGGTCGGCGCCGGTGATTTCCAGGAGGCGCAGCAGCTGGCTCTGCGGGGCCGCGATGCGCAGCGCCGTGGTGCGGTGGACCCTGATCAGCAGGTTCAGGAAGGAGGAGTCGGCGAAGGTCAGGGCCGAGGCGTCCAGCACGACGGTGTGGTGGGTCGCGGCGGCCGCCGTCAATTGTTCGGCGATCGGTCCCACGGTGTCCGCGTCGTACTCGCCGACGGCGGTGACGATTGCCACGGCGTTGTGCCCTTTGTGCGTGTCTTCCATGGCCACAGCATGCCGGCCCGCGCACGGCCGCGAACAGGGTGTCAGCTTTCGGGGCCGGGCGCGTCGGGTACCGGTCGCCGATCCGGGGGAGTCACGGGGTGATGCGGGGTCGGAATCCGCCGCCGGTTCGGCCGTGCCGCGCCCGCGGTGCGTTCTTCCGGTGGGGCGGGCGGTCACCGTCTGCGGCGATCGGGACGGACCGGCCGGGTCAGGGCTTCGGCGGGACGCGCAGGGCGAGGAGAGCGGTGTCGTCGCTGGCCCAGCCGTCGTGGTGGTTCGCCAGGACGGCGGCGATCTTCGTCACGGTGTCGGCCGCGTCCAGGCCGGTGGTGCCGGCCAGCGTACGGGCCAGGTGTTCCTCGCCGAACATCTCCCGCGTTCTCCCGGGGGCGTCGGGGTCAGGGCGGGCTTCGCAGGCACCGTCGGTGTACAGGAGCAGCAGGTCACCGGGGGCGAGGCGGAAACGGACGTCGCTGATGTCGATCCCGGGGAATACGCCCAGCAGGGAACCGGCATTGCCGAGCTGCTGTATGCGACCGTCGGCCCGGCGGATCAGGGCGGGGGGATGCCCGGCCAGACACAGGCGACCCGCGGCGCCGGCTTCCGTCCTACGGAACGTGGCGTGGACCGCCGTCAGGAACCGCGGGGCGCGCTGGGCGAGCATGGCCGCGTTCAGCCGGCGCAGGACCTCGGCCGGGGACAGGTGCTCACCGGCGTCGGCGCGCAGGGTGTAGCGGGCCAGAGCGGTGATCTTGGCGGCTTCGGTGCCCTTGCCGCACACGTCCCCCATCACGGCCGTCCACCAGGGACCCCGGGCCTGGAAGAGGTCGTAGAAGTCGCCGACCACGCTCGCGTCCCCGCTGGCGGGGGCGTAGTGGGCGGCCGTGTCCAGGCCGGGTACGGGGCGCAGGGCGGGCGGCAGGAGGCTGTCCTGGAGGCTGCGGGCCAGATCGCGGCTTGCCGTCAGGGCGGCCTGCGCCTCCTCGAGGGAGGTGCGGAGGTTGACCTCGTTGCCGACCGCGCGGGCCATCGTGGACAGGGAGACGAGCTCGGCGGGCTCCCAGCGCCGTGGCTCGTCGTCGATGACGCACATGCTGCCCAGCACCTCGCCCGCCGGGCCGAGGATCGGATACCCGGCCCACGCGCCGATCCGCATCGGCGCGACCGACGGATGGTCCCGGGTTCTCGGGTCGGTGCGCGCGTCCTCGACGACGAAGGGCTCGCCGGCCAGACCGACCAGGAAGTAGCAGAAGCTCTCCTTGACCGGGTTCTGCCGCTCCTCGATCGTGGTGGCGTCCACGCCGACGCAGGACTTCCAGAAGGAGCGCTTGTCGTCGACGAGTGTGATGAACGCCCGCCCGGCCCGGGTCAGCGTCGCGGCCATGTGCGCCAGGTCGTCGAACGCCTCTTCCCGACCGGTGTCGAGCAGACCGGTCGCCGCGACCGCCTTCAGGCGCCTGGGGTGCGACAGCGCGGACGGCAGCCCGTCCGCGCGCAGCGTGCCGGGGAACACCACCTGGTCCATGCGCTCCACCGTGACCTCTGCCGTGCCCTTTGCCATCGAACCGTCCGTCCACCCCGGTCAGCCACCATGGTCAGGCGCCGCCCGGCAAGACTACGGCGACAGGTTCCCTTTCGGTGCCGCCTTCGCCATCGCCTTGCTCTCGCGGGCGCTTCGGATCGGGAGGGCTTCGTCGCCGTGTCGAAGCGGTCCCGGTGGGCTCTCTCGCAGCGGACCGCACGGTTCGCGGTGGCCGCCCTGCGGACGAGGTCCGCTCTTGTCGGTCCCGCGAAGTCTTCCCCTAGGGGCGGCGGAGTGGATGCGGTCCTCGCTCACTGATTTCGGCCGCCGGCCGGCGGGTACGGAGCGTGGCCCGGCGCGGCCGGGAGCGCGGGGCCCGGCCGGGTCGGGTCCCGGCGTGCGCGGTCATGCCGGGGCGTCGGTCAGGCCGGTGATCCGGAGGTCGGGGAGCCGGACGTCGTACCGGACGTCCGAGGTGGTGCCGTCGCCCCAGTTCTGGGTCACGATCACCGTCGCGGTGGTGGGGGAGCTGCTGCCGTCGGACACGGTCCACGAGTCGGGGACGTTCTGCGCGCGGAAGACGGGGTCGGCGTCGTGGGTCGCGGCCCACTCATCGAGGGCCGCGTTGGCCTCGGGCGTCAGGTGGCTCGCGCGCACCTCGGCGGGAACCTGCGGCCCGGACCCCTGCACCGCGCTCCGGTACTTGGTGAGGAAGGTGTCCACCTGGGCCGTCGTGGGAGTGGCCTTCGTGAGGGCGGCGGAAGGGGTAGGGGTCGGGGTCACCGGGATCGCGGCGGCCGGGGTACCGGTGGGCAGCAGGGTCAGTGCGGACAGGGCGAGGGCCACGGCTGTGCGGCGTACGCGCAGGGACACGGGGGGCTCCGATCGGGTGGGGGTGTGGTCCCTCACTCTGTCGAAGATCAACTGGCCGGGCCGAGCCCGCCGGGCCGAAGTCACCTGTTCGGCCGGTGGTACGCCTGTACGGCCGGTGGTACGCCTGCTCGCCCGCGCAGGCGTGGACGGAACCCCACCCGCGCGCTCCCCGCGGCGCGGGACGTTACCGCCCCTCCCCGGGTGACCCGCCGCGCCCGTCCGGGGGCGACGAGCGTTCGTCCGGCCGAGGGGCCGATGGGAGGACGTGGGCGGAGCGGGGGACGCGGTTCCCTGGAGGTGTCGGTGCAGAACGGATGAAATGCCCACTCGACGTGGTCCGCCACCTCACGGCACGGCATCGACGGACCCCGCCCATCAGAGGAGCCTGACTCATGCGTGTTTCCCGTACCTTCGCCACCGCCGGACTGACCCTCGCCGCCCTCGGCCTCGCCGGCACCGCCTCGATCGCCTCCGCCGCCCCGAGCGCCCCCGCCGGCGCGAAGGCCGTGTCGACGGACGGTGGAGCCGGACAGCCGGAGATTCGCGCAGCATCCCAGGGCGGTGGCGGGCAGGTCCTGGCCTTCGCCCAGGGCGACCGGAACAACTTCCACCCGTAGGCGGCGACCGTCACCGGCGCGCAGTGCCCGCTCCGGTTGCCCGGGGCGGGCACTGCGCTGCGTGATCGGACGATCTTCCCCTGCCGGACCTTGCCGGACCTGCTGGACCTGCCGGACCTGCCGGATCTGCCCACCGGCCCGGAAGGACCCCTCTCGGTCGGGCACCCGAGCGAAGTCCAGGAGCTCGGTGCGTCGTTGCCGGCGACTCTGCCGCGCGAACGTGCGACCGACTGCGCACGGGGCTTGCCGTCGATCTATGTCCAACCTGCGTCGTTCTTAGAATGGGCAGGTGGAGGACATCGATGCGATCGCAGTGTTGCAGGATCCGGTGCGGCGCCGCCTGTACGAGTACGTGGTGGCGCAGGGCCGTGAGGTCGGCCGCAACGAGGCCGCCGAGGCGGCCGGGGTGGCGCGTACGCTCGCCGCGCACCATCTGGACAAGCTGGCCGACGTCGGGTTGCTGGATACCGGTAGCCGCCGGCTGACGGGCCGCTCGGGGCCGGGGGCGGGCCGTCCCGCCAAGGTGTACACGCGGGCGCGGGTCGAGCGGTCGGTGTCGCTGCCCGGGCGGGACTACCGCACCGCCGCCGAGTTGCTGGCCGAGGCCGCGGAGGAGGCGGGGCTGGATGACGGGCTCCGTGCGGCGGCGCGCCGGCGGGGGGAGGCCCTGCGCGGTTCGACGGCGCCCTGCGCCGGTCTCGAAGAGGCGATGGAGGTGCTGGCCGCCCGCGGCTACGAACCGCGCCTGGAGGGTGGTGGTGAGGGCGGTGGGAGCGCCGGCGGCGCCGGGGAAACCGCCGAGGGGCGCGCCGGGGCGGAGCCCGCACCCGTCGTCCGCATGCGCAACTGCCCCTTCCACACAGTCGCCGAACGCTTTCCGCCGCTCGTCTGCGGCATGAACCTGGCGTTGCTGGAGGGGCTGCTCGGCACGGACGGCGCCGTCCGTGCCCGCATGGAGGCCCGACCGGGGGAGTGCTGCGTGGTGGTCGAGCATTCTAAAAACAACATTGATTGACATAGAAATGCGGGCCGTGTTGGGATGGGGCCATGACCGCATCCCCGCACGGCCCTGCCGCGCACCTCGCCCAGCTCAACGTCGCCACGCTCCGCCATCCCCTGGACGACCCGCGCATGGCGCCGTTCGTCGAGATGCTCGACCCGGTCAACTCCGCCGCCGACGGCACGCCCGGGTTCGTGTGGCGGCTCGTGGAGGAGGGGGCGGACGATGCCACCGAGCTACGCCCGGCGGGGGAGGACGTCATCGTCAACATGTCCGTGTGGGAGACCCAGGAGGACCTGTGGGACTTCGCCTACCGGAGCGGGCACTTGGAGGTGATGCGGCGTCGTCGTGAATGGTTCGCACGGCACGTCGAGGCGCACCTGGTCCTCTGGTGGATTCCCGCCGGTCACCTCCCGACCATCGGAGAGGCACTGGAGCGACTGGCGGACCTGCGGGCCCACGGGCCGTCGCCGCGCGCCTTCACCTTCGCCTCCTCGTACACCGCCGCCGAGGCCGCCCCGCAGCCGCAGCCCGCCGACTCGGCCTGAGCGCGCCGGGGGCGGTGCCCGTCAGCCGCCCGGCGTGCCACGAGCCGAGGGAGCGGTCGGCCCCGGTGGCCGGGGCCCGTCGGCGGGCGTGAAGTCGGCGGCGGCCGGGGCCCGTCGCCGGGCGTGAAGTCGGCGGCACGAAGGCTCCGCACGGCTGACGACACCGGAACGCGGGGCCGTGGGATGCCCACGGCGACGATCCCCGTGACGTCACCACCCCAGCGGGAACTCCAGGATCCGGCCGTCCACGGTCCCGACCAGCAAGTGCCCCCGCGGTGCGACAGCCAGGGACAGTGCGGTGGTCGGCGCACCGTCGACCTCCAGCCGGGTGCGCCATCGCACCGATCCGTCGTCGGAGTCCAGGGCCACCAGCGCTCCGGAGTTGTAGGCCACGTAGACGGTGTCCCCGTCGGTGTCGAGGGCGGTGGCAGGGTGATCGGTGCGGTACTGCCATCGCACCGCGCCGTCCAGGGATCGCCGTACGACGTAGGCGCCCCCGGGTTGGAGCCCCTGCCCGTGGTGGACGGCGCCGGCGTAGACCAGGGACTGCCCGATCTCGACGGCTGGACCGCCGAAGTGGTGCTCCGACGGCACCCAGGAGTGCGGGAAGAGCCGCCGCAACGTCCCATCGGCACCCGGGGTGGTGACCCACTTGTCCCTGTGCGGCTCGTCCGGGTCGGTGCCGACCAGGACGTACGGGCGGCTCGCGCGGCGGACGGCGAACGGATGGTTGAACAGGTCGAAGCCGCCGACTTCCGGGCCGTACGCCGGGCCGACCTCCGGGCCGTCCAGCGAGCCGTCGAGATCGAACATCAGCAGTCGTTAGGCACCCCCGCGGCGGCGGCCGTCCAACGGCCTGAGGATCGTTCTCCGGTCGCCCGCGACGAGAACCGTGAACACGCCCGCACTCAGCGTCTCCAGCACCTGCCCGGTATCGATCGAGATCCGGGCCACCCGGGGCGCGGACGTCTTCCAGTGCCGTCCCGTCCGGCGACCGCGGCGCTCGGCGTTCGTCCACACCGATGTGCCGTCCGGGGCCGGAAGCAACTGCCGGCCGCCCTCATCGTCCTCGACCGTCCATTGCGGCTCTCCGGACGGCAGCCACGACTCCGCCAGGACCCCGTCCAGAGCGGCCAGGACGCGCCCGTCCTCCGTACCCTCGACCGCCCACACCCGCCGGCGTACGGACCACTGTCGACCGGCCGAGGTGGCGAGGTCCGCGAGGACGCGGCGGGCCTCCGCGCCGTGATCCGGCCGGGCGAACGGCTGTGCGGGGGCCGCGACTTCGTCGGCGCCGATCGAGTTCTGCCCGACTGCGCACCAGTCCGGGCGCGCCACGACCACCGCGTGCCCCTGCTCGTGCGCCTGAGCGTTGTCCCAGTCGTCGCACGGTGCCAGGACCAGCCGAAGCGCGGTCCCGCTGTGCCATTCCAGGCTGCGCACCTCCCGCGGGTGACGCAACGCGGACACGACGTCGCCGGAGTCCAGGTGGATCAGCAGCAACTCGCCGTCGAACGAGTAGCCGCCGTCGTAGCGCCCCGTACCGACGGCCAACAGGGGCAGAACCGGGTGGAAGGCGAGGGCTTGGACGGGGTACACGGACCTCACCAGGTGCCGGCACCGCAGCCCGTCCCGCTCGTGGACAGCGATCCGGTGCCCCGTCCACCGGGAGTCCGCGGTCCCGCTGCCGCTCCACTGGACGTGCCCGACGTCCCCACCCACGGCGACCCACCGCGAGCGCTCGTCGACGACGGCCACCGCGGGTTCTCCGATCTCCGCGAACGGGCCGTCGCCGAGCACGCGTCGGACCTTCGGCACAACGGTCATACGGGTTCCTCCCGGAACGACGGCCCACCGACGCCGACTCCACCGACGTCCACCGACGTCCACCGACGTCCACCGACGCCCGCCGTCCCCGGGCGCGGCACGGCGGCAGCCCATGATCCCGTCGTGCGGCGGGCTCCACCAACGGATTTCTCCCCGGGGCGGGACCCCCGGCCACCTGCCGGCTCTCAAGGCCTTCGAACCCGGCGCCCGGAGGTCCCGGCGCGCCGCTTCCCACCGGATGCCGGTGGATGCGGCACGTACCGAGCAGTCATCCCAGGGAGCTCTCGGGCGGACCGAGTTCGGTCACCACCTGCTCGAGGAGCGCGTCGGTGCCCTCGTCCTCGGTACGGCCGCACCAACGCACGCGTCCCTGACACCGGACGGGTCGCACGGGGTTCGTCGCGACGGGGGAGCGGTGTTCGCTCCCGTGGTGGTGCGGTGCCGTTCAGTCGGAGGGGTTCTTCTGCCTGGGGAAGGCGGCTGTCGCGTCGATGCCCAGGCGGAGGGCGCCGAGGCCGGTGGCGAGGGCTTGCCGGTGGTCGGCGGTCATGGCGTCGAGGGCGTGGGCGAGCATCTGCTCGCGGCGCTCCCGTATCTGCGTCAGGTGCTCCTCCCCGGCGGGGGTCAGCTTGAGGGTGAGCTCGCGGCCGTTGCCCGGACAGGGGTGTCGTTCGAGGAACCCGATGACCTCGAGGCGGTCGCACAGCCGGGTGATGGACGGAGCGGCCGCGTCGAGGAGATGGGCCAAGGCGCGCATGCGGATGCCGGGTTGGCGGCCGACCACGTACATGAGGCGCAGCTGCGAGGCGGAGGCCGGGCCGGCCGAGGAGCCTTGGCGGGCGTTCTCCCACATGACGTCGAGGAGTTCGACGATGTGGCTGACCGAGCGGGCCGCCTCGTGGTCGCTGCGGGGCGGCCGGGGGAGCGGGGCCGGTACGGGCATCTGTGGTTCCTCACACGGTGTTCGCCCGGCGGTGGGTCAGCACGTGAGTGGTTCAGCTGCTGGTTTCCGGGCGGCTGGAGCGGGCCGGTATGGATTCCTCCGAAGCAGCGGATGGTCTCTGCTCCGCGGAGGATCCGGAGTGGCCTCCTACCTCCGGTGCGTTGAGGTGGTCCAGGGTACCGGTCACTTTCAGCATGCGGTCCAGCTGTGCGGGCCGGTCGTCGAGGTGGAGGCGTACGCCCGCCGCGTCGGTCCGGCGCCGGATCATCAGCAGCGCCGAAAGCCCGGTCGTGTCGACGGTAGCGAGGTCCGTGCAGTCCAGACGCAGGACGCGCAGGCCGACGGGCTCGGCCAGCAGTTCCCCGACGACGTCCAGGAGGGCGTCGCAGCAGTGGCGGTCGAGGGAGCCCCGCAACTCGACGCGCACGGAGTCGTGGGTGCTGACGCACGTCAGGTGGAGCGGTGCGGAATGTGTGCTGGTCATCGGTGGGTCCCGGCGGCGGTGAGAGGGGTACGGGTCAGGCGCGCGGAGCCGGATCGGAGGATGCCGGCGGCGCGGGGAAAGTCCTTCAGCTCGCGGCCGAGGAGTTCCAGTGTGGGCTGGAGGCTGTTGGCAGGGACGCCGCGGGCGGCGAGGACCTGGGCTCCGAGGTGGTCGACGTGCCACCCCTTCGGGCGCAGCACTTCGGCCGGCAGACGGGCCGGCAGGCCGTGCCACTCGCCGTCGACGCACGCCACCGTGATCCGGCCCCGGGTCGGCTCGGTGGGCGCGGAGGGGAGGAGCGGGACGAGGGCCACCGCCCGGTCGTTGATGGCCGTGGCGGCATGCTCCTGGGCGACACCGGTCCGGTTGTCCGCCCATTCCTCGCCCACGCGGCCCTGGACCGCTGCGATCACATCGAGCAGGACGCCCTCCGGGTCGGTCCCTTCCTCGAGGGCCCGACGGACCGTCGTGGCCGCGTCCTGTTCGTCTCCCCGGTGCACAGCCTTCCGCAGCCGTTCCGTCAGGTCCTGGAGCGTCGGCGGGTTCGCCGGATCCCTCGTCATGTGGTGAACCTGCCCCGCGTGTGCCCGTTCACCGCGCTCAGGTGGTTGGTACGGGGAGCCGAGATGACGACGACGGCCATGTCGTCGTGCCGGCCGGCGCCCACCCACTGGGAGGCGAGCATGTGGACCCGCTCGACGACCGCCTCGGCGGGCATTCCCGCGCACTCGGTGAGTGCCCGGCGCAACCGGGTCTCACCGAACATGGAGCCGCCCAACGGTCCTCCGCGCGCCTCGGTGATCCCGTCGGTGTACAGCACGCACGTTTCACCGGGTGCCAGAGTCACCGGCACCGTCTCGGCGGTGACCTCGGGCAGTGCGCCGACCAACGTGCCCTGAGTGGGTGCCTCCTCGACACGGCCGTCGGCCCGCACGATCAGCGGGGCGGGGTGGCCGGCGCTGGTCAGCCGCAGCTTCACGGCGCTGCCCTCGCGGGCGGCGGAGGCCAGCACCATGGTCGCGAAGCGGGCGTTGTGCGTGTTCAGCAGCGAGGTGTTGAGCAGGCTCAGCACCCGCTGGTGATCGTCGGCCATCGGCAGCAGGGCGTGCAGGGTGGTACGGATCTTCCCGGTCATCACGGCGGCTTCAAGTCCCTTGCCGCACACGTCCCCGAGGACGATCAGGGAGGCCTCGCCCTCCACTCCGGCGGGGTGGACGTCGTAGAAGTCACCGCCGACGCGCTCGTGGTCCTTGGCGGGCCGGTAGCCGCCCGCGTATTCCACACCGGAGACCTGGTGCAACGACGGGGGCAACAGCTCCCGCATCAGCGTGTCCGTGATCGACGCCTGCTCCGAGTACAACCGGGCCGCCGACATGGCGGCGCCGGCGCGGGCGGCGAACAGTCGGGCGAAGACCTCCTCGGCCTCCGTGAACGCGGGGCTCCGGGTCCCGCGCAGCAGGATCAACGCCCCTGCGGGCACGCCGTGCCCGGGCAGCGGGGTGATCACGATCGATCCGACCTCCCCGAAGCCCTCCGGGATCAACCAGGCGGGAGCGGTGGACGGATCGATCCAGCGGGAGGGCACGGGCGGGAAGCCCTGAAGCGCCTCACCCAGCCCCGGCACCTCCTCCGGCGCGCCGGCCACACGGGACGACGCCGGTGTCCCGCCCCGCAGGCAGGTCACCACCGGCAGCTCGGGACCGTTGGACGGGGCGATCACCAGCGCGGCGTCGGCGAGGTGCTCGGAGGCCATCTGCGCCGCGACGTCCATGCACCGCTCCAGGTTCAGGGAGGAGAGGAACAGGTTCGACGACTCGGTGAGGAAGGCGGTGCGTTCACGCTCCATCCGCAGTGCTTCGCGGGCCAGGCGGTGGTCGGTGTCATCGACCAGCCACCACACCACCGTTCCGTCGTCGCCCGCCGTGGGATGCGCCTCGTAGGTGCGATCCCCCACCTGACCCTGGACGATGCGATCCGGGGCGGAGTCCGGCGGGCGAGGTGCGGGAACGGGGACGGGGACCGGGACGGGAACGAGGCGCCGCGCGTGCGCATCGGACAGCCAGGTCGGCACGACGCCCACCAACGCCGATCCCGCACGTACGTCCGGGAAGACCAGCCCGGCCGCCTCGTTGACGAACACCACGACGGAACCGGAGTCCGCCACGAGCACGGGGTAGGGGGCCGCGCTCCACGGAGAGCCGGGCACGGTCGGAGGGATTACCGGGGCGAGATTCACCAAACGTTGAGGGTCCGCTGCGCGAACCCCTCACCTCAATTGCCTAGAAGAAGAAACCCTTGCCCCCAGGCAACCATCCTGCATGAACCACGCGGTTGGCAACCGCGCCCCGCATCGCGCCGGCTCGCACCGGATGTGCATCGAATGACCGCCCCCCGCTTCCACAAGGGGGTTCCCGGGGAGGCCGGTCGTACCCGCCCGACGTTCGACTGCCCTGTCGCACGACTTCGTTGAGCCCGGATCACGAACCCGATGCCACCGCAACCACGGGCACGCGCTGTGCGTGGAAGGTGAGGGGACTGCGGGTCCGCGGTCACCCCGCTGCCGGTGCGGATACCCCGTCCGGTGCGGACCCCCGTCCGGGGGTGTAGCAGAATGCCGGGATGACTGGAGACGAGAACGAACCCGTGGTCACCGTGACCAGACGCGAAGGCATCCCCGTGGTCCACCTCCACGGCGACCTCGACGACGACAGCGCGCCCGCAGCCGCACGGGCTCTCGGCGAGGCCGCGAGAAGTGGCGCCGGTCGTACGGTGGTCGACCTGTCCGGAACCTGCTTCGCGGACTCCTCCATCCTCCACATCCTGCTCGAAGCCCAGAGGACCCATGCCGCAGCGGGATTGACGCTCGTTCTCGCCGGCCCCCTTCAGCCGGTCGTCCGCCGCCTGTTCGAGGTCACCGGATCCGGCATCGCCTTCCGTATGACGGACAGCCTGGAGACAGCGATGACATGCTGAGCACCCCGCTCCACCGCAGCACGTCAAGGCGACGTGTCCGTCACCACCAAGGGCAGGCGATGTCGGTATGAACCTGCCCACGACAGCCGATGACCCTTACGGCTCGACGGACCGAAGGGGTGACCACGCACAGGCCGCGGTCACCCCGGCCGCCGCACGTCACGCGGTTGCCGAGCTGCTCGGCCAGGCGGGCGTCAGCCTCGACAGCGTCACGGCCGCGGACGCCCTCCTGGTCACCTCGGAACTCATCACGAACGCGATCCGTCACGGCGGGGGCATCACCAGCCTTCGCACCGTCCTGGTGGACGGCGCCCTCCACCTCGCCGTCAGCGACGCGAACCCGCACGCCCCCTTCGCACGCCCGGCCGAACCCGAGCACCCGGGGGGCTTCGGCTGGCCGCTGATCCAACGCCTCGCCGAACGAGTCGAGATCAGCCCGTCGGCCGACGGCAAGACCATCACCATCGTGATGCGCCTGGGCTGAGCCGCCCGTGCCGGCGGGGGTCAGGTGGTGGGCCGGCCTCGCGGCAGGGCGGCGATACCCGGCGCGGTGCAAGCCGGGTCGCCGACCCCGGCCGCCTCGGCGACCTGGAGGGTCCGGGCGACGTCGATGTGCGGGTTCATCAGGCGGCACGAACTCCCGAGGAGCCGGGTACGCGAAACGCCCGGCCGGGGTTCCGGCCGAGCGTGCATGCGTCTGTGCGTCGGGGGTGTGTCCGCCGGCTCAGTACCAGTGGTGGGTCTGCCAGAAGTTCCAGGCGCCGACGGGGCTGCCGTAGCGGGAGTTCATGTAGTCCAGGCCCCACTTGATCTGGGTGGCG
>NZ_JBIAVF010000006.1:0-426661 GCF_042893755.1 Streptomyces sp. NPDC001568
GCCGGCATCTACGACCTGACGCTCCTCAACAAGGTGCTGAAGGCCGCCGGCAAGCCCGAGGTCTCCGACGCCGGTCTCGGCGCCAAGTAACTCCGCAGCCCGGCAGACCCAGGAGGTGACGACCATGACTCCCGAAGAGCACGTCGTCCTCCTGGGTACCCCGGGATCCGGGAAGCCGCTCCCCCACCACCCGCACCGACGGAGCCGCCACGAGTTCCCGCCGCACTCCCGGCTCCGGTGACGTCACCACCGTCACGCTCTCCCGGCACCGCGGCCGCCGGTCGCCGGTCGCCGCCACGGAACGGGCCGCCGGGCGGCTGATCGACCTGCCGGGGCGGGCGCTTCCTCATGGACGCCGACGACCCGGGCTCCTTCCCGGCCCACGGCGAAGGGCCGGTCCCGAGGTCGGGGTCGCCCCCTTCCGGCTCGCGCCGACGACGGTGACCAACGCCCGGTTCGCCACCTTCGTCGAAGCCACCGGCCACGTCACCGAGGCCGAAGGGCTGTGCGCGGCCCGCGACTGCCTCCGGCAGCGGCGCCACCCGGGGAGCGACGACCTCACCCCCGGCGGCCGACACATGCACGCCATCCGGCAGGGCGACTTCCCCACCCTCAACACCGCGAGGACGGCTACGAGGGCACGGCGCCGGCCAAGTCCGTCCGCACCAACGGCTTCGGCCTCCACAGCGTCGTCGGCAACCTGAGTGGACCGTGCGCCGACTGTTCGCCCCCGGCACCGGCCGCGTGATGCGCGGCGGCTCCTCCCCGGCCACGACGCGTACCGCAACCGCGCTTCGCCTCGCCCCGCGTGTCGGCGCCTCACCCGAGCAACTGGCGGCCCGGATGGCGCGATCCGGCTGATGCGAGCCCCGGTGACGCCGCTCACGGCGCCGCCGAACGCCCCCGTGCGGGTACGCGTTCCCTCGCCCCACGGGGGCTTCGCGTCGTCCGGTGTCCCAATATCGGAGACTGGCCGTCCAATCATTGAGACACCATTGACCGGTGTGCCGCCTCCTGGCTACCTTCGGCCGCATGTTGCGTTCAGCCATGCTCACCACGCGCGGTCACATCGACCTGCTGCGGGTGGCCTCCGCCGCGTGTCGCCGCGGCTGCTGACGCCCTTTTTCCCCACGTGCCGCGAGCGCTCCGCGCTCGACCGCCGCACGCCCTGAACTCCCCCGCCGCACCCGTCCCGTAGCTCCGCGCCACGGGCCACCGCGTCGCGGCGGTGCGGGCGACAGGACCCCGCGCGTCCAGCGCCGCGGACACGCGTCCACCAGACCTCCACCGCCTTCGCCGCACCCCGCCCGGGCCCCGTTCGGCCCGCCCCTCCGTTTCCCCTCCCTCCCGTGGAGTCTCGATGAGCCTCGACCACGCACCACCCGACATATCCCCCAAAACGGGATCCGTCGCGATCGATAAGACCCCCGCCCCGCGTTCCCCCGCCCTCGTCCCCGTCGTGCCGGCTTCGGCGCGCCGCGGGTCCCCGCCCCGCTGGCTGCGGCGGACCGCCGGGCCGCTCCTGCTCCTCGCCCTGTGGCAGCTGGCCAGCACCTTCGGGATCCTGTCCCCCGACACCCTCGCGCCGCCGGCCACCATCGCCTCCGCCGGAGCGGACCTGATCGGGGACGGCACCCTGCCCTCCGCGATGTGGATCTCCCTCCAGCGCGTCGCCGTCGGCCTGTTGATCGGCGGGGCCGCGGGCACCACCCTCGCGCTGCTGTCCGGACTGTCCCGGCTCGGCGAGGACCTGATCGACGCGAGCGTGCAGATGCTGCGCACGGTCCCCTGGGTGGGCCTCATCCCGCTGTTCATCATCTGGATGGGCATCGGCGAGGCGCCGAAGGTCGCACTGATCGCCCTCGGGACGGCCTTCCACCTCTACCTGAACGTCTACGCGGGGATCCGCGGAGTGGACCAGCAACTCATCGAAGCCGGGGGCGCCTTGGGCCTCGGCCGCTGGGGGCTCGTACGCCACGTGGTGCTGCCGGGCGCACTGCCCGGGTTCATGACGGGTCTGCGCTACTCCCTCGCGACCGCCTGGCTGGCCCTGGTCTTCGGCGAGTCCATCAACGCCGACGCCGGCATCGGGTTCCTGATGAACCAGGCGCGCGAGTTCTTCCGTACGGACGTGATCGTCGTCTGCCTCGCGGTCTACGCCCTCCTCGGCCTGACCGCCGACCTCGTCGTCCGCGCTCTCGAAAGGCTGCTGCTGCAATGGCGACCGACGTTCACGGGGCAGTGATCCCGCAGACCGCCGTACGGGTCGCCGGACTGACCCGCTCCTTCGACGGCCGCGCCGTCATCGACGGACTCGATCTGAGCCTGGCCGCAGGCGAGTTCACCGTCCTCCTCGGGCGCAGCGGCTGCGGCAAGTCGACCCTGCTGCGGATCCTGGCCGGCCTGGACCGGGAGATCTCCGGCGAGGTCCTCGTGCCCGAGCGGCGGGCGGTGGCCTTCCAGGCGCCCCGGCTGATGCCGTGGAAGCGGGTGTGGCGCAACGTCCTGCTCGGGCTGCCGGGCCGGCCCGAACGGGAGCGCGCCGAGAAGGCGTTGGCCGAGGTGGGACTGGAGCACCGCGTCGACGCCTGGCCCAAGACCCTGTCGGGCGGCGAGGCACAGCGGGCCTCCCTGGCCCGGGCCCTGGTCCGCGAGCCCGACCTGCTGCTGTTGGACGAGCCGTTCGGCGCGCTCGACGCGCTCACCAGGATCAAGGCGCAGCTGCTGGTCTCCGAGCTGTGGCAGCGGCGCGGTTGCGCGGTGCTCCTGGTCACGCACGACGTGGACGAGGCCGTCCTGTTGGCCGACCGGATCCTCGTCATGGACGAGGGCCGCATCGCCTACGACGTACGGGCGCCCCTGGAGCGGCCCCGCGCCGCCGGTGACCCGACCTTCGCGGCACTGCGCACCCGGCTCCTCGCCGAACTCGGCGTCCACTGAGTCCCGCTCCCCCGCTCC
The DNA here is from genome assembly GCF_042893755.1 of Streptomyces sp. NPDC001568. Taxonomy (NCBI): domain Bacteria; kingdom Bacillati; phylum Actinomycetota; class Actinomycetes; order Kitasatosporales; family Streptomycetaceae; genus Streptomyces; species Streptomyces sp. NPDC001568. The sequence continues at coordinate 2,959 of NZ_JBIAVF010000006.1, forward strand.
CTCCCGCTCCCTCCCTCGCCTCCCCCTCCGCCCGCCCGTACGAGAGATCGAAGAGAACCGACATGAGACGCACCACCCTCCCCCTGCTGGCCGCCCTGATCCCGCTGTCCCTGGCGCTGTCCGCCTGCGGGGGCAACTCCGCCGCCGACGGATCCAAGCCGGCCGGTCAGGAGAGCGCGAAGGCCGGCGGGTCGAGCGGGGCCAAGGTCACGCTGAACGTCGGGGACCAGAAGGGCGGCTCGGAGTCGCTGCTGCGCGCGGCCGGTGAGCTGGAGAACCTGGACTACACGGTCAAGTGGTCCACCTTCACCTCCGGCCCGCCGATGCTGGAGGCGATCAACGCCAAGGCCGTGGACGTGGGCAGCGTGGGCAACACCCCGCCCGTCTTCGCGGCCGCCGCCAAGTCGAAAATCGCCGTCGTGGGCGCCACGCACGGCTCCTCGACCGGCGAGGCGATCCTGGTGCCCAAGGACTCCGCGCTGAAGACCCCCGCGGAGCTGCGCGGCAAGAAGATCGCGGTGGCGCAGGGCAGTTCGGCGCACTTCCAGCTGATCGCGAGCCTCCAGGCCGCCGGCCTGACCCCCTCCGACGTGCAGATCACCCTGCTCCAGCCGGCGGACGCGCTCGCCGCGTTCAACAGCGGCAAGGTCGACGCCTGGGCGGTGTGGGACCCGTACACCTCGCAGGTGCTGCGCTCCGGTGCCCGGGTGCTGACCAGCGGCGAGGGTGTCGTCAACGGGCTCGGCTTCCAGGTGGCGGCGCCCTCCGCCCTGGCGGACGGGGCGAAGAGCAAGGCCATCGGCGACTTCCTCCAGCGCCTCCAGCGCGCCCAGGACTGGGTGTTCAAGCACCCGGAGGAGTGGGCGAAGGTGTGGTCGAAGGAGACCGGACTGCCGTACGAGGTGGCCCTCGACGCCGTCAAGCGCAGCAACGGCACCCGGGTGGCGGTGGCCGTCGACGACGCGGCCGTGGCCTCCGAGCAGAAGATCGCCGACACCTTCACCGAACTGAAGCTGATCCCCGGCAAGGTCGTCTTCAAGGACTTCGTGGACACCCGCTTCAACCGTGACCTGCCGCCCTCCACCACCGCCCCGCGCACGTACGGGAAGGACTCCTGATGACCGTCCGACTGCACTGGTTCCTGCCCACCGGCGGTGACGGCCGCACCCTGGTGGACCGGCACGCCTACGCTCACAACACGGCCACGACCGGGGTGCGCGCGCCCGACATCGAGTACCTCGCACAGATCGCCAAGGCGGCCGAACGGCTCGGCTTCGAGGCGGTGCTGACCCCGACGGGCACCTGGTGCGAGGACGCCTGGCTGACCACGGTCGCCCTGGCCCAGCACACGGAGCGGCTGAAGTTCCTGGTCGCCTTCCGGCCCGGGGTCATCTCCCCCACGCTCGCCGCGCAGATGGCGGCGACGTACCAGCGGATCACGCGGGGGCGGCTGCTGCTGAACGTGGTCACGGGCGGGGACTCCGCCGAGCAGCGGCGGTTCGGCGACCACCTCGACCACGACCGGCGCTACGAGCGCACCGCCGAGTTCCTGTCGGTCGTCCGCGGCGTGTGGGGCGGCAAGCCGTACGACTTCCGCGGCGAGCACTACCAGATCGACGGCGGGCTGACGGCGCTGCCGCCGGACCCGCTGCCGGAGATCTTCTTCGGTGGGTCCTCGGCCGCGGCCGGGCCGGTGGCCGCCGAGCACGCGGACGTCTACCTGACCTGGGGCGAGCGGCCCCAGGAGGTGAAGGAGAAGATCGACTGGATCCGCGCTCTGGCCGAGGAGCGGGGACGCACGGTGCGCTTCGGGATCCGGCTGCACACGATCTCGCGGGATTCGGCGAAGGAGGCCTGGAGCGCGGCCGATCGGCTGCTCGGGGACCTCTCCGACGCGGACATCGCCACCGCCCAGTCGCTGCTGGGGGTCAGCGAGTCCGTCGGGCAGCAGCGGATGCTGGCACTGCACGGCGGCACGCGGGACAAGCTGGAGATCTCGCCGAACCTCTGGGCGGGCGTCGGTCTGGTCCGCGGCGGGGCGGGGACGGCCCTGGTCGGCAGCCACGCGGACGTGGCGGACCGGATCGAGGAGTACCACGCGCTCGGGATCGAACACTTCGTGCTCTCCGGCTATCCGCACCTGGAGGAGGCGTACTGGTTCGGCGAGGGCGTTACTCCGGAGCTGGCGTCGCGCGGTCTGCTGGCCGGACGACAGGATCCGGCGAGCGCCCGCGGTTAGTCGTGCCCCCGCCCTTCGGGCAGGGGGCGGGAGCGCAGCCTGCCGGGGCGGGCTTCTGCGCCCGCGGCTCGCAGTGGGGCGCACGTCGGTGCGCCCCACGCGCCGGTCGACAACCCGCCAGAGGAGGCCTGCTTGCGCCTCTGCGCCGCTTCCGGCACCGGGCTGTGCCGCGGACAGGACGTCCCCGTTCCAGACCCTGACGGGCGCACGGGGGCGATGTCTGCACGACGGCGTCCGCACCCTCGACCTGTCCGCCGTCACCGGCCCTGCCGTCAGTGATCCGTATGGAGTGGGCCGGTGGCCGTATGGGTCCCGTTACGGCGTGACCGCCGGCGCTCGGGGACGGGGATAGCTTCGGTTGCACGTCCCGGACCGCCTCCCCGCGCCGGGGCGTCACCTGTCACTCGTGGTTCCCCGAGGAGGGCCCCATGTGCTTGTTCCGGTACGACGAATCCGACTCCGAGCCTGAGGAACAGAGCCCGGCCGGGCCTCTGTACGTGCCCGCCCGGCCGGGAGCGGCGCACGTCGTCGTGCGGCTGTTCCGCACCCCCCTGGGAGCCCGTACCGCCGTCGGTTTCACCAGCCCGGAACGGCTGGCCGCCACGCTCGGTACGGCCCAGCCCTGGATCCGGCTCTCCGAGGCCGCGGTTCGTGCGATGGCCCGGCCGCTCGGCGCGTCCCTGCTGACCGTCGACCCGGTTCTCACCGCGCCCACGGCGGGTGTGGCGAGGCCCGCCGGAGTCCCGTTCGCACGGGTGCCCGAGACCACGGCCCGCACGGCCTGAAGGGGAGCAGATCATGACCATCGCCGTTCTCCCGGAGATGCCCGCCGACGCCGGTGAGCTGTCCGTATGGCCCTCATCCGCGACACCGCTCCCGCACGGTGGCCTGGCCGTCGGCGGAGTTCCCCTCAGCGAGATCGCCGACCGGTTCGACACGCCGACCTATGTGCTGGACGAGGGCGAGGTGCGCGGGCGTTGCCGCACGTATCGCGACGCCTTCCCCGACGCGGACGTGCTGTACGCGGCCAAGGCGTTTCTCTCCCGCGCCATGATCCGCTGGATCCAGGAGGAGGGGCTGGACCTGGACGTGTGCTCGGCCGGGGAGTTGGAGCTCGCCGTCACGGCCGGCTTCCCGCCGGAACGGATCGTGCTGCACGGCAACGCGAAGTCGCCCCAGGACCTGGCGGCCGCTCTCCGGCTCGGGGTGGGACGGATCGTCATCGACAGCCCGTCCGAGATAGCCCGCATCGCCGCCGCCGTCGGCCCCTTCGGCCGCCAGAAGGTCATGGTGCGGGTGGTCCCGGGTGTCTCGGCCGGCGGCCACGACAAGATCCGCACCGGTACGGAGGACCAGAAGTTCGGGCTCTCGCTCACCGACGGCGGCGCCCAGCACGCCGTCGCCCGGATCGTGGGCCGGCCGCAGCTCGAACTCACGGGGCTGCACTGCCACATCGGCTCGCAGATCACCGAGGTGAAGCCCTACCTGGTCGCTCTGCGCCGCATGATCGGGCTGATGGCCCGCATCCGTGACACGCACGGCTTGGTCCTGCCCGAGCTCGACATGGGTGGCGGCCACGGCATCGCCTACCGGCCCGGTGAACCCGCTCTCGACCTCACCGCGCTCGCCCGGCGGATGCGTACGGAACTCGTCGACGGCTGCGCCGCCGCGGGACTGCCCGTGCCCCGGCTCGCCGTCGAACCCGGACGGGCCGTCGTGGGCCCCGCCGGAGTCGCCCTCTACCGGGTGCTCACCGTCAAGCACACCGGCGAGAAGGTGTTCGTCGCCGTCGACGGCGGCATGAGCGACAACCCGCGCCCCGCCCTGTACGGGGTGCGGTACGCGCCCCGGCTCGTCGGCCGCCACTCGCTGACGGGGCCCCGTAGGGCCACGGTCGTCGGCCGTCACTGCGAGGCGGGCGACGTCCTCGCCTCCGACGTCCAACTGCCGGGCGACATCCACCCGGGCGACCTGCTCGCGGTACCGGTGGCCGGCGCCTACCAGCTGTCCATGGCCTCCGGCTACAACCTGGTCGGCCGGCCGGCCGTCGTAGCCGTCCACGAAGGCACGGCCCGGCTCCTCGTCCGGCGCGAGACCCTGGAGGACTACCGGAGCCGGGACATCGGCATCTGAGGCCACAGCAGGGAGCGTTCGTCAGCCCCGCCGCAGACGCGACGGCCGGGCGGACCGTCAGCTTCGACGGCCGCCCGGTGCCTGCGGCGGACGGTTCAGCTCCGTCGCGCCCTCTTCGTATCCGGCGACGGCGACTCGCCGATCGCCGACACCCTTCACTACTCGGTGATACCGTATAGCTGTACTCGGTACTACACAGTACCGCGGGCATCGAGGAGGAAGACGTGCGATGGACGACCTGACGGAGATGCTGAAGGGCACGCTCGAAGGGTGCGTGCTCGAAATCATCGACCGCGAGGAGACCTACGGGTACGCCATCACCCGCCGGCTGAACGAGCTGGGCTTCACCGACGTCATCGAGGGGACGGTGTACACCATCCTGCTGCGGCTGGAGAGGAACGGACTCGTCCGGGTGACGAAGCGACCTTCCGGGGTCGGCCCCCCGCGCAAGTTCTACGCGCTCAACGAGGCGGGCCGCGAGGAGCTCGCGAAGTTCTGGGCGAAATGGCAGTACGTCTCATCACGCATCGACAAGCTCAAGGAGGGCGGGCGATGAACTTCTGGGAGACCATCACCGGCAGCGATCTCACCAGGGAATGGAAGGCGTTCGAAGCCCGGGCCGCCGCCCTGCCGGGCGACCACCGGGCGGCGTGGGAACAGATCAAGGTCGGCCTCCTCCCCCACGGGGACTTCACCGGCCGCAACCTGATGCCGATCCTCGACGCCGCCCTGGGACTGCTCGAAGGAACAGCGGCGGACGGGCAGAGCGTCCACGAGGTGCTCGGCGACGACATCCGGGGCTTCTGCACGGCACTGGCCGGCGGCGAAGGGGCCCGAACCTATCGCGACCGCTGGCGCGAGCAGCTGAACAGGAACGTCGCCAGGAAATTGAGCAGGCTGGGAGGCTGACATGGGCATCCAGGACATCATCGAGGGCAAGAAGCAGTGGCGGGCGCACACGGCTCGGGTCAAGGCCCTCCCCCCGGACTACCGGATCGTCTACGAGGAAATGCAGAAGTACCTGTTCAAGGTCGGACCGATCGACCTGCCTGACGGGCCGCTGCTCCCCGGGATCGTCGACTTCTTCGAGGAGGGTGTCGTAGCGGGCAAGGGCGTCCTGCAACTCATCGGCAGCGATGTCGCGGCGTTCTGTGACGACCTGATCAAGGACTCCCCCACGTACGCGGACGCCTACCAGGAATCCCTCGACAGGGAACCCCGGCACGACCGGTAAGTAGCCTCAACCACGCACCTCGGTGGGCACAGCACGCACGCGCGGCTCATTGCCTCGGCGCGCGCGAACGGTCCTCGTACGGCGCGGACGCCACAGGACTGCCGCAGCCAGGCCTAGGGGCGGTAGACGAGCTCGATCATCATCGCGGCGATCACCGCCCAGACGCCGAGGCCGAGCAGCCAGAGGGCTTCGATCAGGGCGCCGGTGGCGATGACGGCCAGGCCGGCCGCGCCGAGGGTGAGGATCGCCCGGCGGATGCCGCGGTCGGGGAGCCAGTCGATGGTCACGTCATGAGAATCGCGCCGGACCCTCGCCTTGGCGAGGGTCCGGCGCGATTCCTGTCGGCATCTTGACGCCGGATCCGGGGTCAGCCGGCGTGAACGTGCGGGCGGCGGGAGCGGTCCGGTTCGGCCTCGCGGATGACCTCGCGGGTGACCGGCGCGACCTCGCCCTGGCCGAAGAGGAAGAACCGGAAGAAGTTGGCGAACGGGTTGCCCTCGGTCCACTCGAAGTAGATGTGCGGCCGCTGGCCGGTCGCATCGCGTACGTGGAGGAGGAGTGCGGCCAACGCGTTGGGGATGCTGGAGCTCTCCAGGGTCAGCACGCGGTAGCGGTCGTGGAGCACTTCGCCGCGGACGCGCATGCCGGATTCGAACTCGGAGGCGTCCAGGACGGTGACCTCCACGAACATCACGTCGTCCCCGGCGGGGATGTCGTTGTCCGCGCGGATCTGTTCCTTCTTCTGCCGGTACTCCTCGCGGTCCCGGTTGTCGGGCTCGTTCGCGATGAAACGGATCGTGCGGCTGGCGGTGTCGCGGATGAAGCGCTGGGCCATGTCGTCGAACTCCACGTGTGTGACGCGCAGCTCGAAGACGCGGGCGAGACGGGAGAGGAGGGACAGTGCCATGATCCCGGCGATGAAGCAGGCGCCGATCTTCACGCCGTCGGGGCGCTCCACGATGTTGACGGCGGTCGTGTAGATGAACACCGCCGAGATGATGCCGAACCCGATCGTCCAGCCGCGCTCCCCCGCCCGCCGGGCGGCGATGGTGACGGCGACCGCCGCCGAGGTGATCAGGACGAGGACACCGGTGGCGTACGCGCCGCCCTGGGCGTCGACGTCGGCGTCGAAGATCCAGGTGACGAGGAACGCGACGAGGGTGAACACGATGACCATGGGGCGCAGGGCGCGGGCCCAGTGCGGGGCCATGCCGTAACGGGGCAGGTAGCGCGGCATCAGGTTGAGCAGGCCCGCCATGGCGGAGGAGCCGGCGAACCACAGGATCAGGATCGTGGAGATGTCGTAGACCGTGCCGAAGGCGGAGCCCAGGTACTCGTGCGCCAGGTAGGCGAGCGCGCGTCCGTTGGCCTCGCCGCCCGGCTGGAACTGGGCGGCCGGGATCAGCAGGGTCGTGATCAGGCTGGAGCAGATCAGGAAGACGCTCATGATGACGGCTGCCGTGGTCAGCAACTTCTTCGCGCCACGGATCCGGCCTGCGGGCTTCGCGGCCGTGTCGTCGGGATCGCCCTTCACGTGCGGCATGACCGCCACGCCCGTCTCGAAGCCCGACAGACCCAGCGCGAGCTTCGGGAACACGACGAGCGCGATGGCGATCATCATGAACGGATTGCCGTGCTCGGTGGTCAGTCCTTCCGTCCAGTCGGTGACGACCTGCGGTGCGGTGAACACGTGCCACAGCCCGACCGCCACCACGATCACGTTCAGGCCGAGATACGTGAAGACCAGGACCACCGCCACGCCTATGGCCTCGCTGAAGCCCTTGAGGAACACCGCCCCGAGCAGCGCGATCATGATCAGGGTGATCAGCACCTCGTGGCCGTGCAGGGTGCTGGTGAGGTGCGGGTTCTCCACCAAGTGCGCGGTCGCGTCGGCGGCGGAGAGGGTGATGGTGATGAGGAAGTCGGTGGCGGCGAACCCGAGGAGGGTCAGGACGAACAGCTTGCCCTTCCAGAACGTCAGCAGCCGCTCCAGCATGGCGATGGAGCCCTCGCCGTGCGGGCTCTCCTCGGCCACGCGCCGGTAGACGGGCAGCGCCCCGAAGAGGGTGAGCAGCACGAGCACGATGGTCGCCAACGGTGACAGCAGCCCGGCCGCGAGGAACGCGATGCCGGGCTGGTAGCCGAGGGTGGAGAAGTAGTCGAGACCCGTCAGGCACATGACCCGCCACCACGGCCGACCGTGCGGCTGGGCGGCCGCCTCCTTGGCGGCGGGCGAACTGTTCTCGGCGGTCAAGCCTTCCAGCATCCACGCCCGCAGGCGTGACGTGCGGGCAGGGGTGGCCATCGTGGCGGGCTCCTGTCGTACGGAAAGAATCAGCCATCGACATCGACGGCTGAGTCAGCGTACGCAGCGAGATCCTTTTTGCACGGGTGTGAGGCAATACTGACGCGTCCTTAACGCGGACGAACCAGCGCAGTGGCGGGGCGGTCAGCCGAGGCCGGGGACGGTGGAGACCAGGAGGTCGATGAATTTGATGCCGACGAAGGGCAGGATCAGGCCGCCGAGGCCGTAGACGCCGAGGTTGCGGCGCAGGAGGTCGTGCGCGGAAGCGGGCTTGTAGCGGACGCCGCGCAGGGCGAGCGGGATCAGGGCGACGATGATCAGCGCGTTGAAGATGATCGCCGAGGTGATCGCGGACGTCGGGCTGCTCAGGCCCATGATGTCGAGGGCTTCGAGCCCGGGGTAGGCCGTGGTGAACATGGCCGGAATGATCGCGAAGTACTTCGCGACGTCGTTCGTGATGGAGAAGGTCGTCAGGGCGCCCCGGGTGATGAGGAGCTGCTTGCCGATCTCGACGATCTCGATGAGCTTGGTGGGATCGGAGTCCAGGTCGACCATGTTCCCGGCCTCCTTGGCGGCCGAGGTGCCGGTGTTCATCGCTACGCCGACATCGGCCTGGGCGAGGGCCGGGGCGTCGTTCGTACCGTCGCCGGTCATCGCGACGAGCTTGCCGCCGGCCTGCTCCCGCTTGATGAGGGCCATCTTGTCCTCGGGGGTGGCCTCGGCGAGGTACTCGTCCACGCCTGCCTCGGCGGCGATGGCGCGGGCCGTCAGCTCGTTGTCGCCCGTGACCATGACCGTACGGATGCCCATGGCCCGGAGTTCCGCGAAGCGCTCCCGGATGCCGTCCTTCACGACGTCCTTCAGGTGGATGATGCCGAGGACACGTGGGCCGTCCCAATCGTGGACCGCGACCAGCAGCGGGGTGCCGCCGGATGCGGAGACGGCCGCCGACCATGCGGCGGCCTCCGCCGGTACGCTGCCGCCGCGGGCCGCCACCCAGTCGCAGACCTGCGTCACCGCGCCCTTGCGGATGGCGCAGCCGGCGCCGTTGTCCCAGCTCAGGTTGACGCCGCTCATCCGGGTGCGGGCGCTGAACTCGGTGAAGCGGGGGTTGCCGAGGTCCTCGGCGGCGGCCGGCTGGAGTCCGTACCGCTGGGCCAGAGCGACGACGGATCGTCCTTCGGGGGTCTCGTCGGCGAGAGAGGACAGTTGGGCGGCGTCGGCCAGCTTGGTGTGGTCGGTCCCCGGGAGCGGGATGAACTCGGCTGCCTCGCGGTTGCCGTGGGTGATGGTGCCGGTCTTGTCGAGGAGGAGGGTGTCCACGTCGCCCGCGGCCTCGACGGCGCGGCCGCTCAGCGCGATGACGTTGCGCTGGACGAGGCGGTCCATGCCGGCGATGCCGATCGCGGAGAGCAGGGCGCCGATGGTGGTGGGGATGAGGGTGACGAGGAGGGCGACCAGCACGGTCGTCGACTGGGCGGCTCCCGCATGGGCGGCCATCGGCTGGATGCTGACCACGATCAGGATGAAGATCACGGTCAGGGCCGCCAGCAGGATGTTCAACGCGATCTCGTTGGGGGTCTTCTGCCGGGACGCGCCCTCGACCAGGGCGATCATGCGTTCGATGAAACTGTTCCCCGGGCGCGAGGTGACCCGTACGACGATCGAGTCGGAGAGCACCGTCGTCCCACCGGTCACCGAGGACCGGTCACCGCCCGACTCCCGTAGGACCGGGGCCGATTCACCCGTGACGGCCGACTCGTCCACCATCGCCGCCCCGTCGACGACGTCCCCGTCGGCCGGGATCGGTTCCCCGGCCTCGACGAGCACGAAGTCGAACGGCTGGAGCTCGGCCGGGGTCACCACCTCGGTCTCGGCGCGGCGCGGGTTCGCGCCGTACGTCCAGTGGCTCAGGCGCAGCGCGACCGTTTCCGTACGCGCTTTGCGCAGCGACTCGGCCTGGGCGCGGCCGCGACCTTCGGCGACGGCTTCGGCGAGGTTGGCGAAGAGGACCGTCAGCCAGAGCCAGACGCTGATCACCCAGGTGAAGACGGAGGGGTGGATCAGCGCGGAGAGCGTGGTGAGGAGCGATCCGACGGCGACGACGAACAGCACCGGCTTCTTGACCAGTTCGCGCGGGTGCAGCTTGGCAACGGCCTCCCGGGCCGAGGCGGCGAGGAGTTCGGGCTCCAGCACGTTCACCTGGCGGGAGTGTTTCCGGGACGGACGGTGGACCGGGGTCCGCGGAGGTGTGCCGGGACCCGGGGGAACGTGCTGCGCGGCGGCGGGAGGCATGGAGCGACCTTCTGACGAGATCGATGGGGTGCGGGAGAGGGTTGCCGCCGCCGGGGACTGTCTCGCATGGACCCCCTCGGCCGTCATGTGAGTGATCGAGGTCCCCGGCGGCGCAACAGGCAGGAAACTAGTGCCCGTTCAGGGCCGATGACCCATCCGGGCGGGGGAATTGGCACCTTCTTGACGGCGGCGCACGAGGCGCGTCAGGTCGCCGTCAAAGGCGCGTCAACGCAGGTCAGCGTGCGTTGTCGGTGATGCGGAAGCGCAGTCGGCAGATGACGGCGTCCGTGTCGCGGCGTACGGCGTGGGCGACGACCGAGCCGCGCTGGTTCTGGAGCATCCGCTGCCACAGGTGGGCGGGCTCGGTCTCCGGAATGAGGACGGTCACCTGGGCGTCCGGGTGCGTACGGGCCAGTTCGCGCACGTAGGCCGACACGGGCCGGCCGAGCGAACGGCTCCGCGAGGTGATCTCGGTCAGCTCGACACCGGGTTTCCACAACTCCCAGTCACGGCGCAGCGCTTCGGCCGCGGTCCGGTCCTCCGGAGCGGAGTGCGCGATGGTCACGGCACGGACCTCGTCGCCGAGCGAGCGGGCGGCGGTGAGCGCCTGGCAGGTCAGGCGGGAGAGCCCGGAAACGGGTACCACGACGAGTGAGCGGGAGCGGTGCGGCGGCTGCGGGATGCGGCCGAGTTCCAGGCGTTCTCCGATCTGCTCGTACGCACGGCGGACCTTCTCGAAGCCGAGGACGAGCAGCGGCAGGGCGAGCACGATCAGCCAGGCGCCCTCGGTGAACTTGGTGGCGGCCACGACGACTGCCGCGACGCCGGTGAGCAGGGCACCGAAGCCGTTGAGGACGGCCTTCGACCGCCAGCCCCTGGGGCGCTCGCCGGACCAGTGCCGGACCATGCCGACCTGGCAGATGGTGAAGCCGACGAAGACACCGATCGCGAAGAGCGGGACGAGGGTGTTGGTGTCGCCGCCGGAGAACACCAGCAGGACTCCCGACACGAGCGCCAGCCACACGACCCCGTGGCGGTGCACCTGGCGGTCCGCCTTGAGGGCGAAGACGTGCGGCAGGTGGTTGTCGCGGGCGAGCAGGCTCATGAGCACCGGGAGCCCGCCGAAGGAGGTGTTCGCGGCGAGTGCCAGCAGCACCATGGTGGCGAACTGGACGACGTAGAAGGCCGCGTTGTGGCCGAAGGAGGCGTCCGCGAGCTGGGCGAGGACGGTCACGCCCTCGACCGGCTGGAGGTGGAAACGGCCGATCAGCACCGACAGCCCGATCAGCATGACGCCGAGGAGGGCACCGAGGGCGACCTCGGTGCGCTGGGCGCGCCGGGCGGCCGGGGCCCGGAAGGACGGCACGGCGTTGGCGACCGCCTCGACGCCCGTCAGGGCGGAGCAGCCGGCCGCGAAGGCCTTCAGCAGCAGGAGCGCGCCGACCGCGGTGGCGCCCTCCCCCAGGGCGGAGGGGTGCCCGGCGGCCGAGGCGGTGCTCACCGGACCGTCGCGGAAGAGGCCGACCGCGACCATGGTCAGGATCGACCCGACGAAGACGGCCGTCGGGACCAGGAAGGCCTTGGCGGAGTCGACGACACCTCGCAGGTTCACCGCCGTGACCAGGGCCAGGATCCCGAGGCAGATCCAGACCCGCTCGCCGTACAGCTCGGGGAAGGCCGAGGTCAGCGCGGCGACGCCGGCGGTGACGGAGACGGCCACGTTCAGGACGTAGTCGAGGATCAGCGAGGCCGCGGCCACCAGGCTCGTACGTCGGCCCAGGTGCTCCTTGGCGACGGCGTACGAGCCGCCGCCGTCCGGGAACGCCGCGATCACCTGCCGGTACGAGGCCACCAGCACGGCGAGCAGCGCCGCGATCGCCAGGGTGACGGGGAGGGTGAATCCGAGGCCGTAGGCCCCGGCCGCCGCCAGGACCAGCACGATCGACTCGGGCCCGTAGGCGACGGAGGCCATCGCGTCCAGCGACAGCGCGGCCAGGCCCTGGAGGGCGGTCAGCCGGTGCCGGTCCCCCGCTGCGGGCGCCGTGACGCCGGTATCAGGAGGTTGCTCCGTGCTCGGCGCCTGTCCTGTCGTGGCCGGCCTTCGCATGTGTATAGCCATCTTCGCTGGTTCCTCCGTGGGACAAAGTGAGGACAGCGTCCGGAGGCCGTGGCCGGATGACCAGAGCGCTTGGCGCGATCCATACGCCCACCGGCCCACTCTTCACGCGCTCCTGACACCGGGGCCCTCATGCCGTATGAGGTCCGTCAAGAGCCCGCCAGGGTGCGGGGCTGCGCCGGCGTCCGGGGGCACGCTGGACGTGGGCGACGCAGCCCGAGCGCACACATCGAAGGAGAAGTAGCGGATGGACGCGGAAAACGTGGTCGGGCTCATCGTCGCCCTCGCCCTGCTCGGCTACCTCGTGGCCGCTCTGATCAGGCCCGAGAAGTTCTGATCAGGCCCGAGAAGTTCTGATCCGAGGCTCTGCCCTCCGGACAGGAGGCATCACGTGTCCGGTTACCGACTCCACGACCCCGCCGCCGTACTGGCGGGGCTCGTGGCCCCCTTCCTCGTGGCGCTCGCGCTCGTACCGTTGCGCACGGAGCTCTCCCGCCGCGACCCGCTCCCCGGACGCCCGCTGCCGCCCGAAGAGGCCCGCCTGGTGTCCGTCGCCCTGGCTTCGCAGGCAGGCGCCGCCCTGGACACGGCCGGCCTGTCCCACCAGGGCTGAGCGGCGATTCACGGCCCCTCGCGTCAGGACGGCATCAAGAGTTCCCCGGGGTCCGTATGGAGCCCGTCAAGACGTCTTAACGCCGGGCTGAAGACACGGTTATCTCGTTATCGGCCGTCTGGCCGATTCCTTACTTCCCTCTTCACCCAGGAGCTCGCGATGGCCGATCTGGCCTTCGTCGTCACCACGGTCGCGGTGTTCGCGCTGGTGGCCTTCATCGCCCGGGGGGTGACCAAGCTGTGACGATCGAGAACATCGTCGGCCTGCTGGTCGCCGTCTCCCTGCTCGGTTACCTCGTCCTCGCCCTCGTGTACCCGGAGAGGTTCTGAGCACTGACATGAGCCCCGTAACCGCTGGAGTGCTCCAGCTGCTCGCGCTGATCGCCGCGCTCGCGCTGGCCTACCGCCCGCTGGGCGACCACATGGCCAAGGTCTACTCCTCCGAGAAGCACTACCGCCCGGAGAAGTGGATCTACAAAGCCATCGGCGCCAACCCGTCGGCCGAGATGCGCTGGCCCGCCTACGTGCGCGCCGTCCTCGCCTTCTCCGCCGTGAGCGTCCTGTTCCTGTACCTGATGCAGCGCGTGCAGGGCAGCCTGCCGGGCTCGCTCGGCTTCTCCTCGATCGACCCGGACCAGGCGTTCAACACCGCCGCGTCGTTCGTCGCCAACACCAACTGGCAGTCGTACTACGGCGAGCAGGCCATGGGCCACGTCGTACAGACCGGTGGCCTGGCGGTGCAGAACTTCGTCTCCGCCGCCGTCGGCATGGCCGTCGCGGTGGCCCTGGTACGGGGATTCTCCCGGTCGCGTACCGGTGAGCTCGGCAACTTCTGGTCCGACCTGGTCCGCGGCACCGTCCGCATCCTGCTCCCGATCTCGGTGATCGGCGCGATCGTCCTGGTCGCCTGCGGCGCCATCCAGAACTTCGCCGGCATCCACGAGGTCGGCCAGTTCCTGGGCGGCACACAGCAGTGGAACGGCGGGGCCGTGGCCTCGCAGGAAGTCATCAAGGAACTGGGTACGAACGGCGGCGGCTACTTCAACGCCAACTCCGCCCACCCCTTCGAGAACCCCACCCCCTTCTCGAACCTCTTCGAGATCTTCCTGATCCTGCTGATCCCCTTCGCCCTGACCCGGACCTTCGGCCGCATGGTCGGCAACCTGCGCCAGGGGTACGCGATCCTCGCGACGATGGGCATCATCTGGATCGCCTTCACCGCGCTGATGATGTGGACCGAGTTCGCCCACCACGGCCCGGCGTTCGACGTCGCCGGTGGGGCCATGGAGGGCAAGGAAACGCGCTTCGGGGTCGGCGGTTCGTCGATCTTCGCCGTCGCGACCACCCTCACCTCCACGGGCGCGGTCAACTCCTTCCACTCCTCCTACACCGGCCTCGGCGGCGGCATCGCGATGCTGGGCATGCAGCTCGGCGAGATCGCGCCCGGCGGCGTCGGCTCCGGCCTCTACGGCATGCTGATCATGGCGATCATCGCCGTGTTCATCGCAGGCCTCATGGTCGGCCGGACCCCCGAGTACCTGGGCAAGAAGATCGGCACCCAGCAGATCAAGCTCGCGGCCTGCTACATCCTCATCACCCCGGCCCTGGTCCTCGGCTTCACCGCGGCAGCCATGGCGCTGGACACCCCGGCGAACTCGATGACGAACTCGGGCGCGCACGGCTTCTCCGAGATCCTCTACGCCTACACCTCGGGTGCCAACAACAACGGCTCCGCCTTCGCCGGCCTCAACGCGGACACGCAGTGGTTCAACAGCACCATCGGCATCGCCATGCTGCTGGGCCGCTTCCTTCCCATGGTGTTCGTCCTCGCCCTCGCCGGTTCGCTGGCCGAGCAGAAGCCGGTACCGGAGACGGCCGGCACCCTGCGCACCGACAAGCCGCTCTACGCGGGCCTGCTCGTCGGCACGATCCTCATCATCACCGGTCTGACCTACTTCCCGGCCCTCGCGCTGGGACCGCTCGCCGAAGGGCTCGCCTCATGAGCACCGCCACCCCGACCCGTGCTCCGCACGACGACCTGCCCACCGGCCACAAGCCGCCTGCCGGCCGCGTCGGCGGGGGGCTGTTCGACCCCGGGGCGCTACTGAAGTCCTTCCCGGACGCCGTGCGCAAGCTCGACCCCCGGGTCATGATCAAGTCCCCCGTCATGTTCGTGGTCCTGATCGGCTCGGTCGTGACGACCGTCCTGGCGATCAAGGATCCGACGGACTGGTTCGGCTGGGCCATCACCGGCTGGCTGTGGCTGACCACGATCTTCGCCAACCTTGCGGAGGCCGTCGCCGAGGGCCGCGGCAAGGCGCAGGCCGACACCCTGCGCAAGGCCAAGACCGACTCCGTCGCGCGCCGCCTGAGCAAGGACGGCCGGAGCGAGGAACAGGTCCCGGGAGCCGAGCTGCGCATCGGTGACCTGGTGGTCTGCGAGGCCGGGGACGTCATCCCCGGCGACGGTGACGTGGTCGAAGGCGTCGCGTCCGTCGACGAGTCCGCCATCACCGGCGAGTCCGCGCCGGTCATCCGCGAGTCCGGCGGCGACCGTTCGGCCGTCACCGGTGGTACGAAGGTCCTGTCCGACCGGATCGTCATCAAGATCACGACGAAGCCCGGCGAGACCTTCATCGACCGCATGATCGCACTGGTGGAGGGCGCGGCCCGGCAGAAGACGCCCAACGAGATCGCGCTGAACATCCTGCTCGCCTCGCTGACGATCGTCTTCCTGCTGGCCGTGGTGACCCTGCAGCCGTTCGCGATCTACGCGGGCGCCGAGCAGTCGATGATCGTGCTGACGGCCCTGCTGGTCTGCCTGATCCCGACCACGATCGGCGCGCTGCTCTCCGCCATCGGCATCGCGGGCATGGACCGGCTCGTCCAGCGCAACGTCCTCGCGATGAGCGGTCGTGCGGTGGAAGCCGCCGGCGACGTCTCCACCCTGCTGCTCGACAAGACCGGCACCATCACCCTCGGCAACCGCCAGGCCTGCGAGTTCGTCCCGGTCAAGGGCACCACGGAAGCCGAACTGGCCGACGCCGCCCACCTGTCCTCCCTCGCCGACGAGACCCCCGAGGGCCGCTCCATCGTGGTCCTGGCGAAGGAGAAGTACGGACTGCGCGAGCGCCACCAGGGCGAACTGGCGCAGGCCGAGTGGATCGCCTTCACCGCCCAGACCCGTATGTCGGGTGTCGACGTGGACGGCAAGCAGACCCGCAAGGGCGCGGCCGGATCGGTCATCACCTGGGTACGGGAACAGGGTGGCCGGGTCTCCGACGACGCCGACCTCCTCGCCAACCGGATCTCGGAAGCCGGCGGCACCCCGCTGCTCGTCGCCGTCAAGGACGAGCGCGGGGCCCGGGTCCTGGGCGTCATCCACCTCAAGGACGTCGTCAAGGAAGGCATGCGGGAGCGGTTCGACGAGCTGCGCCGCATGGGCATCAAAACCATCATGATCACGGGCGACAACCCGCTGACCGCGAAGGCCATCGCCGAGGAGGCGGGCGTCGACGACTTCCTCGCCGAAGCGACGCCCGAGGACAAGATGGCGCTGATCAAACGGGAACAGGCCGGCGGCAAGCTCGTCGCGATGACCGGCGACGGTACGAACGACGCCCCGGCGCTCGCGCAGGCGGACGTGGGCGTCGCCATGAACACCGGTACCTCGGCCGCCAAGGAGGCCGGGAACATGGTGGACCTCGACTCCAACCCCACCAAGCTCATCGAGATCGTGGAGATCGGCAAGCAATTGCTGATCACCCGCGGCGCGCTGACCACGTTCTCCATCGCCAACGACGTCGCCAAGTACTTCGCGATCATCCCGGCCATGTTCGCCGTGGTCCACCCGGGCCTCGACAAGCTCAACATCATGGGCCTGCACTCGCCGGAGTCGGCGATCCTCTCCGCCGTCATCTTCAACGCGCTGATCATCATCGCGCTCGTCCCGCTCGCCCTCAAGGGCGTCCAGTACCGGCCCACCAGCGCCGACAAGATGCTGCGCCGCAACATCGGGATCTACGGACTCGGCGGCCTCGTCGCCCCGTTCATCGGCATCAAGCTCATCGACCTGCTCATCTCCCTCATCCCCGGAATCGGCTGATCTGCGATGAACAACTCAGTAGGAAGCGCGGCACGGTTGCTCGGGGCGGGCCTGCGCGCCCTGCTCGTCCTGACCGTGATCTGCGGGGTCATCTACCCGCTCGCCGTCACCGGGATCGCCCAGGCCCTGTTCAACGACAAGGCCAACGGCTCCGAGATCAAGGACAAGAGCGGCCAGGTCGTCGGCTCCTCCCTCATCGGGCAGACGTACCACCTCCCGAAGAACGATCCGAACGACGCCGAGGAGGCGGCCCGGCCGGACCTGAAGTGGTTCCAGCCCCGCCCCTCCAACGGCCTCGGCAGCAACAGCGTCAACACGCAGTACTCGCTGATCCTGTCCGGAGCCACCAACCGGTCCGCCGACAACGGCGCGGTCAACGGCCGGTGCACCAAGGACGCCGAGGAAGGCACCCTCTGCGCCCAGGTCGTCGCCGCCAAGGAAGCCGTCATCGCGGACAACTCCACTGCCGGGTACCGGGTCAAGCCTCAGGACGTCCCCGCCGACGCCGTCACCTCCTCCGGCTCCGGCCTCGACCCGAACATCTCCCCCGAGTACGCCGAGCTCCAGGTCCACCGGGTCGCCGAGCAGAACAAGCTCGACGTCGAGCAGGTCGAGAAGCTCGTGGCCGACCACACCACCGGCCGCACCCTCGGCTTCATGGGCGAACCGCGCGTCAACGTCCTCGAACTCAACACCGCCCTGAAGGCGCTCTCCAAGAGCTGACGCTCCACCACGCACGTCTCCGGGCGCCGGCGGAGCGCGCCGCTCCCCCGGCCCTCGGCCGGGGGCCGGCAACGCACCGTCGGCTCCCGCCGTGCCCGTACCCAAGGAAAGGCTGCACACCGATGACCCGGGTGCTGGTGGTGGAGGACGATCCCCAGCTCGTCCGCGCGCTGAGGATCAATCTCCAGGCGCGCAAGTTCGAGGTCGAGGAGGCCGGCGACGGTGGATCGGCCCTGCGGCTCGCGGCGGCGCGCAAGCCGGACGTCATCGTGCTGGACCTCGGCGTGCCCGACATGTGCGGCTCACCCCGACCGAATGGCACCTGTTGGAGATCCTCATCACCCACCCCGGTCGTCTGATCACCCAGGGCAGGAGAAGAGACGGAACATGGGACGCGGCGTACTCCGCATCCACCTCGGCGCGGCGCCGGGCGTCGGCGAGACGTACGCCATGCTGTCCGAGGCGCACCGCTGGATCGAGCGGGGCACGGACTGCGTCGTCGGCTTCGTCGAGCACCACTCCAGGCCCCGCGCCGAGGTGATGCTGCACGGCCTGGAACTGGTCGAACCGCGCGAGATCGAGTACCGGGGCTCCACCTGGCAGGCCCGCGAACGGATCGTCGTCGGCCTGACCGGCGGCCCGGAGGGCCGTACGCTCATCCGCCGCGCGGCCCGCCTCGCCGAGAAGGGCGCGGGCGGCGAGGGTCCTGGCCGTCCACATCGCCGCCGGCAACGGCCTGACCTCTGCCTCCCCCGTGGAACTCGCCGTCCAGCGGACCTCGCGGGCGCGGCCGTGGACGGTGGTTGGCTCGGCAGGTTCCTCACCCCGGCCGGCACGGCGATGGTCACGCCAGGGAGTGTCGCAGCGCGGCACTCACGAACAGGAACGAAGTGCCGAGGTCCGGGCAGCGCCCATCGGTGGGGCGGATGACCGGGTCCGGTTCCCCGTGCGGAAGCGTCCGTGACGAAACGTGGCCCACTCGTGGCGTGCACCGGGCCGGGCAGTTCGCCTCCCACCGGCGGCACGCCGAACGGGACCCGCGCGCCGGGGGAGCGCATCATCCAAGGCCGCACCTCTGAGCCTGCTGGTTGATTCAACGAGCATTTGCCGGCTGATACACGAATACAACCTTGCGGATGCAAGATGTTGTCGTGAGGTTGTCGTGGTCCGAATGAGTTGAGGGAGCCGAGGATGGCAGCGGGCTCGGAGCGGGTGGACGGCACGCGGCAGTGGCTGCGCGGCCTCGAGGTCTTGGCCGGGCCGCTGCCGGAGTTCGATCCGGAGCGGGCTCCGGCCGATCCGGTGCGGCTCTTCCTGTCCTGGTTGGTCGGGGCCGTGGCGGACGGGGTGCGCGATCCGCACGCGATGACGCTGTCCACGGTGGATTCCGCCGGCGACCCGGACGCGCGCGTGCTGATCCTCAAGGGGGTCGGCCCGGAGGGATGGCAGTTCGCCGGGCACGCCGTCAGCCCCAAGGGCGGGCAGCTCGTCCGCCACCCGCGGGCGGCGCTGACCTTCTACTGGCCGGAGCAAGGCCGCCAGGTCAGGATCCGCGGGCCCGTGACGCCCGGCTCCGCCGAGGACAACGCCGCCGACTTCCTCGACCGCTCCCCCACCGCCCGGGCGGAGTCCCTGCTGGGCCGCCGGAGCCAGTACCTGATGGACCCGGCCGAGCGCGACCAAGCGCTGGAGAAGGCCCTGGCCCTGATCGAGCGCGAGCCCTCGCTCGTCGACTCGGCCTGGACCCTCTACACCCTGGCCCCCACCGAAGTGGAGTTCTGGCAGGCCGCGAAGAGCCGCGTCCACACCCGGCTGCGCTACGAACGCGTCGCCACCGGCTGGGAACGGTTCCGGCTCTGGTCGTAGCGCCACCCGTCCCGCTCCCGTGCGCCGCCACCACCGGCACGGGGCGGGCACATCACATCCCCTGTTCCTGCTCACGAGGCGAGGTAAGGACCCATGACCACACGGACCCGCGACGGCAGCGCCGGCGACATCGGCTACGACGCCATCGGCACCGGATACGCCTCCTACCGCCAACCCGACACGCGCATCGCCCAGTTCATCGCCGAGGCCCTCGACGGTGCGCGGACCGTCCTCAACGTCGGCGCCGGCGCCGGGTCCTACGAGAGCGCCGCCCGCTCCGTGACGGCCGTCGAGCCGTCCGAGTCCATGCGTGCCCGGCGCCCGGCCCGTCTCGCCCGCGCCGTCGATGCCTTCGCGGAGGACCTGCCTTTCGCCGACGGAGAGTTCGACGCGGCGATGACGCTGTTCAGCGTGCACCAGTGGAACGACGTCGCAGCCGGCCTGCGCGAGATGCGGCGCGTCACACGCGGCCCGGTCGTCGTCCTGACCTGCGACCCGAAGCTCGTACGCGACTTCTGGCTGTACGAGTACGCCCCCGAGGTCCTCGACACCGAAGCGCGCCGTTTCCCGCCCATCGAGGACATGGCCGCGGCACTCGGCGGCGCCGGCACCCTGCAGACGGTCCCGATCCCCCTGGACTGCACCGACGGGTTCAACGAGGCCTATTACGGCCGGCCCGACATGCTCCTCGACCCCGCCGTCCGTCAGGCCTGCTCGGCATGGAGCTTCATGGACGACGGCGTCCGCGAGCGCTTCGACGAACGCCTCAGCCGGGATCTGGAGTCGGGGGCATGGGACGAGCGCTTCGGCCACCTCCGCACGCAGCCCACCTACGAGGGCTCGCTCGTCATCGTCCGCGCGAACCCGTGACGACGAACAGCGACAGCGACAGCGACAGCGACAGCGACAGCGACTCGATCAGATTCCTCGGGCGCAGGGAAGACGTGCTCACCTCCCGTGAGACCGCGCGGGAGAGACACGCGCTAGCGGCCGCCGGATTCCTCCGCCGCCTGCGCTCCGAGGTAGGCCCATGCCTGTGTTCCCGAACGCAGGACGACCTGGGTCCTGGCGTAGTCGTCGACCTCGTAGTCGTCCGCCGCGGCGAGCTCGTCGTCGGTGAGGGAGAAGACGGTGCCTTCCACCACATCGGTCTCCTCGGAGGAGATCACGAGCAGGGGGTGGCTGTTGGTACCGCTGGCCGCGATCACATCGGGGTCGGTGATCTCGATGTAGGTCATCCGGTACCGGGGCAGCGCGTCGGGCGTGCCGTCCAGCAACCGGCCGAACCGGGCGAGCTGCACTTCCCGGGACTGCAACGTGCCGTAGGAGAACAGCTGGTGATGAGCCGAGCGGGCCATGCGCGGAACCTCCTGGAGTACTTGCCGACGAGGGACAGCCCTCACAACCTAGCAAATGCAATCCGATCACCGGTGTCCAGGTTGCAACCACATCTCACGTCGCTCCCGTTGCGCGCGGGACGGACGGGGCTGTGGTCGTTGGATGTCCCGGACGTAGCCCTTGTCGCCCGCCAACTGCCACACGTGTGCGGCAGCCGAGTCCGCGTCCAATCCGCCGTGCGCGGCAACGATCTCGCGCAGGACCCGGTCCACGTCCTTGGCCATGCGGCCCGCGTCGCCGCAGACGTAGAGGTGGGCGCCGTCCTCCAGCCACCTCCACAGGCGCGGGCCGTGCTCGCGCATGCGGTCCTGGACGTGGATCTTGTTGCGCTGGTCTCGGGAGAAGGCGACGTCGAGGTGGTCGAGGTGGCCGAAAGCCACGAAGGCCTCCAAGTCCTGTACCGAATACCAGGTGGACACCCTGATCAGGAACCTCGCGGAGGGCGTCTTCGGGATCCGCGCGGACCCGTCGGGGCGCGTGGTGCGCTCAGGGCCGCACACCGTGCGTGCACTGAGTTCCTTGTGCATGCGAGGCTCGCGCTCATTCGCGGCCAACGTTCCACGTTGTCGGCCCGATGGGTCCGGTAAGCCCGAGGGCCCCGCACCGATTCGGTGCGGGGCCCTCGGGCGTGGTGCGCGGCTGATCAGACGGAGAGGGAGATCTCGGTCGACTTGATCAGCGCGACGACGGAGGTGCCGGCGGTCAGGCCGAGGGCCTCGACGGCGTCCTTGGTGATGGCGGCGGTCAGCTCGCCGCCCTCGACGGAGACCTTGACGGAGCCCATGGCGCCGCCGGTCGCGACGTCGGTGACGGTGCCCGCGATCTGGTTGCGGATGGAGATGCCCTCGACGGGACCGGTGGCGAGGGAGACCTCGGTGGACTTCACGAGCGCCTTGACGGCGGTGCCCTCGGCGAAGCCGAGGTCCTTGACCGCCTCGGTGGTGATCGCGGCGGTGATGTCCTGGCCACCCTGCAGACGGACCTTCACCGTGGACATGGCCTCGCCGGCCGTGACGGAGGTGATGGTGCCGGGGATCTGGTTGCGGATGCTCAGGCTCATGAAAGTAACGCCTCGCTCTTCATCTGTGGGGAAAGCGACCTGTCGGCCGCCACATCGATCACGCTAGCCGCCCGAGCCCCACACCGCTTGAGGGGCGTCTCATCCGCTGGGTGAATCGCCCATGTGGCGTGGCATTTCAGCCCAGCCGAACGTCTCGACGATTTTGGGACGTTCGACTGGGCTCCTTTGGTGGCTTTCCGGAGGGGCGCGGGAGCACGGGGCGCAGGCTGATCGACGGACGCGACTGGGCGGCCTTCGCCGTCGGTCTCCGTTCCTCCGTCGTCGCGATCTTCTCGCGAAGTGAAGACAGCTCCCCGCGGACGATGGCTTCTTCCCTGTCCAGACGCTCGAAGAGCGACGTCATCGCAGCCCTGCCTTCACCCAGCCGGCATCGGGACCTCGCGGCACTGGAAGCCCCAGCCAAACGTAGGGCGAGCCGCAACAAGATCCAGAGGGTGACCACAGATGCTCCCGAACGACCGCCCTCGCCCGCCTCGGGTCCGCCCCTGCGCTGAAAGACCACTCCTGCCCGCCCCGTAGGCTCACCCCATGCCGAATGAGGACAGCCCGCAGAACACCGTCAAGCACTGGCAGGACTGCACGGACGTGTACGACTTCCTCGAGCAGATCCGCCTCCGCCCCGGCATGTGGCTGCCGGGTCACTCACTGCGTCATCTGGAAGCGCTCCTCACCGGCTACCGCGTCGCACTGGGCGTGCACGCAATCGACGAACCCTTCGATTTCTGGCCCGAAGAGCGTTTCACGCAATGGCTCCACGAGAGCCGCGGGACATCCAGTTCCCTCAGCTGGGCTGCCGAAATCGAACGCACCACGCCTGCGGACTCCAACCCCGTCGAGGAGTTCTTCCGACTACTGGACGACTACCGCCGCCACGCCGCCTCGAAGCCGACGCCGAGCACGTCGACGGCCGGCTTCCCCGGCATCGAATACATGGGCAACACGTTCGTCACCCTCTTCTGGCGCCAGCGATTTCTCAACCAGGCTGTGCAGCGTCTCGAAGACCGCGACTTCCGGGTCGTCCGGCTGTCAGCGGGCCAATGGACCACGGAGCAGGACATGCACCGTGCCATCGCGGCCGCCCTGCAGTTCCCCGACTACTACGGCCACAACCTTGACGCACTCAACGACTGCCTCGGCGATGTGGCCGGCTACGGCCCCTACGACGACTCAGCGGAAGGCGCTGGACTGGTCCTCGCCTTCACCGACTACGACCGGTTCACAGCTGTCTGCCCGCGGGCCGCGCAAGCTGTGCTCGACATCATCGCCGACCGAGCCCGGCACGCGGCCGTACTTCAACGCCGGCTGATCTGCCTGGTCCACAGCAACGACCCCGACATCCAATTCGACCCGGTCGGTGCCATGCCCGTCATGTGGAACAGCGACGAATGGCTGGACTCCAACCGCCGAGGCTGAGCGGGCAATCGCCGTCATGTCAGAGCCCACGGCTAGCATCCGCCCGTGAACCCTGAGCTGCTGTCACACATTGCTGTCCCCCTCCCACCTGGACGGTTGATCACGTCCGATGAAGGCGACGGAGGCGTCCAAGCCCTGTGGCTGAGCGACGGCGCAGCATCCGCGGAGTTGTGGAAGCGGATCCGCGACGAGCATCCCCGCTCAGGGGTGTGGCCCCTGCTTCTCGACTCGCGCGACCCCGAGGACAGCCACTTCCGGCCCTGGGGCGCCGGCGAGCTCTTCCCCGAGCAGATGTCATCACCCGGCGATCACGACCCGGCCGATCTGCTTGCGAAGTGGTGGGCGACATACACCGCGGTCGACGAGGACGACGACATGCTGTCACCCGACAAGCGGCTGGCCATCACGGCCCCCTTCGGTCAAACCTGGCCGGGCCTCGCGCCCGGCCGTGAAGACACGGCGGATCGCATCCGGCTTGCCGCTGAGTACGCAGAACACTTCGCCCTGAGGCGGCCGCAGTCACGCCTGGGCTTGGTCGCCGCACCTTCCGGCGCCGAGGCCCTTACCCTCGTCGGCTGGGACGGCCCCGCCAACTGGGACAACGACACCGCCACGTTCTCCGCCGTGGTGACCGACTGGGAACGACGCTTCGGCGCATGCGTGGTCGCCGTTGGTTCCGACACCCTCCACCTGAGCATCGCCACGCCCCCGACCAGCAGGGAAGACGCCCTGTACATCGCGGCCGAACACTTCGCCTTCTGCCCCGACAACATCTGGCAGGGCCCTCGGCCCCAGACCCTGGCGGCGTACGCCGAGCGACTCATCGACACGCACTGCTGGGAATTCTGGTGGGACTGACCCTGACCCTGTCGGGAAACGATCACTCTGGAGCCGGGCAGCGATCTTCAAGGCGTCGCATTGGCTCAGGCCAGAGGCACTCGTGAACAGCCCTCGTAGGAACCGGTACGCACCACCTCCGAGACCTCGCCGGCCAGCAGCTCCGGGGACAGGCCCGCGCTGACGGTGCAGTCCTGCACCAGGGAGTAGCTCGAGAGGCCCGCCGCTGCCACGACACCGCCCTGTACCGCGATCCGTCGAGCCCCTCTCAGCGCTGCATGCTCCACCAGGCGGTAAGCGGTCCCAAGAGCAGCACTGCATCAAAGCTGTAGGCCGAGAAATCCAGCTGGCGCGCTGCCCTTGCGTAGCCACGCAAGGGCAGCGCCCTCTCGCGATTCTGCTTCACATGCTTCGGCACGGGGTCCACCAGATGGGCATCGCAGCCCTCCGCGGGAGATCACGCAGCGATGGGACCCGGGCCTCGTTGAAGAAGACGTCAACCGTCCCTTCTCCGTTTCTGCAACGGTCAGCGGTAGAGCGGAGGTTGACGGGCTCCATGTTGACGGACGGAACGTGCCAGTGGGTCTCCCTCTGCTACGGTCGCCCGTTCGCCGAGGAGGTCGTGATGACTGGATCCCTGCCCGTTGCTGCCCAAGTGGATCTGCGCCGTCAGCCAGTGGAAGAGGTACTGGAACGCGTGGAGAAGGCCCTGCATGTCCAATTGAATCGTCAAGCGTTGGTACGCAAGCGCCGTTCCTTGGGCGGCCGTACGCAGCGGGGGACGTGGGTGCGGATCGAGCGGCGGGGATTCGAGCGGATCGGCCCGCAGGGCTGGAACGGGACCGAGGCCGCCGCCGTGCTGCAAGGGGTCGCTATGCCCGAGTGGTACCAGGGCGTGGCGTGGCGCGAGACAGGTGAGCCGGTGATGTGGCGTGCGGATGAGCTGGAGCTGATTGCCTCGCCGCCTGTCGGCAAGGGCGCCCTGGTGCTCGAAGACATCCCCATCGCCCTGAACTCCGCCACCGCCGACGCCCTCATCAACGGCATCACGGCGCAGATCCCCGAACAGCCGGGCACCCCCTCGACACCCGCGCACGTCACCACCTGACCCACTCGCCGCATGTGGGGGTCGGATGCGAACGCGGGCCCCATGACCGTAGCTGCGTGAGTGCCGGAAGCGTGTCGACGCCGGCTGGACAAGCACCCGCTGCTGTTCCGAAGATCCTCATGTGCTCCTCCGCTCGCCAGGCCGGGGCCGGCTCCGCTCGCCGTCCCCGGCGCAACGAGCGGAGCACGCCGCCACCGGCCGCCGGTTGTCCGGCCGTAGAGCGTGATCGCGCATGAGTGCAGCCGATCGGCGCGTGCCAAGCCCGTCCCGGTTCTGCCCGGTTGCCCGCCGTGCTGAGCGTGGCGGGCGACCGGGCGTCTGCGAGCCTCAGACGGAGAAGCCTGTGACCTTCTGCGGGGTCACCCGGACGATCAGCCGGAGTGTCTCCTCCGGCTCGGCCGGCGGGTCCTCGCCCAGGTACTTCTGCGAGAGCTCGCGCGGCAGCGCTTTGTCCACGTCGTCGATCAATTCGACGGTGCCGCGGATGTCGACGGACTGGTACGGGTTCGCGGTGTCGAAGACCGTGAGGCTGATCCGTGGATCCCGGGCGAGATTCCGTGCCTTCTGGCGCCCGGCCGTCGTGGAGAACAGCACCGTATCCCCCTCCCTGAGGATCCAGACCACCGAGGTCTGCGGCCCTCCGTCCCGGTTCAGAGTCGCGACGGTGGCGAAGTTCCTCCCGTCCAACAACTTGCGCGTCTCCTCATTGAACAGCTCTGACACAGCCCCGCCCCTCTACTCACCTCGGGATCACTACTGGCCCGAACAGATGCGAAGGCCGGATCCTTCCCGCTCCCGTCCCTCGGAGCCGACACGATCCACGGCTGCGCTGCCGGGCCGGGCCTGTCGTGTCCTGTCCTGTCCTGTCCTGTCCTGTCCCTGAGGTTCCACCCGTCGGTCTCTCGAAAAGGGGGCTGTTCCGCACGGCCGGAGTGTCCGTCGCCGCATACCCGTCAGAACAGCAGCACCTCGGCCGTCACCACGCGGCCCGGGCTTCCCGATCCGTGGCGTATCGCCACCGGACGACCCCGGGTGGCTGCGGATCGCCGTGCCCTTCGAGTCGGTCGGTGACGCGGTCGAGCGCGTCCTGCAGATCGGCGCCGCCGCCGAGGTGCTGGCCCCCGAAGCCGTTCGCCGACGAGTGATCGACACCCTCGCCCTGATGACCGCCCGCTACCACCAAGGGTCGTCGCACAGAGGGCCTGATAGCCACGGGGCGGCCGGCAGGGGACGAAGGACATGGGTCAGACGGATCTGTGGACGTCACCGGGACGCCTCTTGGCCGTTCACCGCAACTGACGCCCATGCCAAACGCCCGGCCGGGAAAACTCCGGCCGGGCGCCTGCGGGTACTGACCGCAGTCCGAGCGTCCCGCGCGGGCGCAGTCGGCGCGTCCGTTGCGTCCGTTGCGTCCGTTGCGCGGATCGGTCAGATCTTGTTGTAGGTGCCCGTGCTCCACAGGGCGCCGCCCTTGTCGGGGCCACCGGTCTTCTTGTAGACGACGAAGTTGCCATCGTCCTGGAGCAGCGCCCAGGCGTCCTGATGGCCGGAGGTACCGGTACGCCAGCGAACCGCTCCGTTGCCGTCGCCCTGCCTGATGGTCAAGTCGCCCGTGTCCCCCCAACCCATCTGCAGGGTCACGGGAGTGCTGCCCCCGTAGGTGCCGCTGTTCCAGATCGCCTTGCCATCGCTCTTGCGGTACATGACCAGGTTGTTGTCCCTCTGGAGGACCAGCCACACGCTGGCGGACTGGGCCCAGGACCCCGCCCACCAGCCGAGCGTCGACTCGTAATCCGAACACAGCTGGTTCATCTGTTCCAGGCTGGCCGTGGACCACCTATTGGTGGCGGCGCTGCTGCCGCGTCCCTCGACGATGAACCGGCCCGCCAGGAGGTAGGCCCGGGGGGTGAAGACGGTACTGGTGCCGTAGGTGGCGGTGTGCCAGATGCCGCCGCCGGTCTGGGCGCTGCCGCCCTTGCGGTAGATGACGAAGTTGCCGTCCGCCTGCATGGTGGCGTAGGCGCCGGGGTTGCCGTAGGTGCCGCTGTTCCACAGCGGGAGCTTGTAGCCGCCCGGGTTGCCGAGGGCGTACAGCACCAGGTTCCCGTCGGGCTGCATGACCAGTTCGGCCGCGCTGACCTTGTCCACCAGTCGGGAACCCGACTCCAGCCTCTGGCCGGCGGAAATCAACGCCAATTCGCCGCTTCCGGTGCTGCGGCACTCACCGGGGCCGGCTGCGGCTGCCGGGGAAGCGGCCGCCGGGATCAGGACGGTCACGGCGCAGGCGGCCAGTACGGGTATCAGCGCTCTGCGGAGCGCGCGGATGTGCATGGTCGTGTTTCCCCCAGAAATGTGTGCGCCCTGGGCCAGGGCGCACGAGGGTCTCTTTCTACATCGCTGTGCGATCGGGCCGTCCACCGACTCCCCCGAACTGGCGGGAGGGAGAAGGGCTCGTGTGCGCGAGCGAGGCAGCGGGCAGAACGCGCCGGCCGACGGCGAGGTCCGGCCAGACACGCGACCGGCCGCTGCGAAAGTTCGCCTGCCCCGCATCGGTCCGGTCGGCGGCGAAGATCGCCGACCGGTTCGCCCCGGGTCGCGTTCAATTCGCCGGCACGTCCGATATTTCGCGACCACCCGTACAACCATTCCCTTCGATGGTGGGTCACACATGGCGTAATGATCATTTCCATGGGGGTTTTTCTGTGAAGTTGTCCCGGATTGCCGCAGCCGTCACCACCGCTGCACTGGCTCCGGCCGTTCTCCTCTCGTCGTCGGCGTTCGCCGCCGACGGGGAGAGCACCACGTCCGCCACCCCGCCGTCCCCGACCGCACCCGACCAGGCGGCGCCGGGCGAGGCCGGCAGGCATCAGCCCGGCAAGGATGAGTCCGGCAAGGACCAGTCGGAGCAGGACCGCAAGACCATCCTCGCGATCATCGGCGACCCGATGGCCAGCGAGTACATGAAGGAAGCCGGCAACCAGGCCATCGCCGACGGCCCCGCGGCCATGCGCAAGTTCATCGAGACCGACCAGCACCGGATCCGTCTCGACGACTACCGCATCCTGATCGCGAGGCTCGAGCACAAGGCCGGTCCCGCGCTGAGCGCCGCCATCAAGAAGATCTTCAACGGCGACAACGTGACGCTGGAAGAAATCCGGCACTTCTACCAGGTCACCCAGCACGAGCTGCGTGACGAGGACAACCAGGTCGAGATCTCCCGGATCATCAACACCGGTGGCCCCGGGGTGAAGGAAGCGGGAAAGAAGGCCCTCAAGGGCACGCCCGCCGACCGCACCGCCTTCCTGGAGAAGGGCCGGTACCACGCCCAGGCCGAGGACGACCGGGTCGAGCTCGCCCGCATCGACGAGGGCTGGGACGGACCCATCCTCAGCGAGGCGATCAGCGAACTGCTGCGGGGCTCCGCGACTCCCGCCCAGCTGCGCCACTTCCTGGAGGTGACCCAGCACACACTCCGCGACCAGGACAACACCCTGAAGGTCGCCCGGATCGTCGAGCGCGGAGGCCCGGAAGTGGTGAAGGCCGGCCGTGCCGCGCTGGCGGGTACCCCCGCCGACCGCGTCGCCTTCCTGGCGACCGGCCAGTACGAGGCCGCCGCCAAGGACAAGAAGGCCGAGCAGGACAAGGGCAAGGGCCAGCAGGGCCACACCAAGCCCGGTCAGACCACCGGCACCGGTACGGGACCGGCCGCCAACACGGGCGCCGGTTCCGGCAACACCGCCGTCACCGCCCAGGGCGGCAACGGCGCGCCCCTCGCCGCCACTGGCTCCGGTGACGCGGGGATGATGGCCGGAGGCGCGGGCACCGCTCTCGTCGCCGGCGCGGGCCTCCTGCTCGCCGCGCGCATGCGCCGCGCCGGCTCCGCGGGCTGACCCGACCGGAACACCCCAACGGCCGCCCGCACCAGGGCGGCCGTCGTACCGGGCCGGGCGGGGACACCCCGGAGGCCCCGGAGGCCCCCGGCAGCGTCATGCGGCCGATCGGGGACGGCTCCACCGCCCAGAAGCGGAACGATGGGAGCCGCCACGTGCAGCCCACACCCTTGATGGCATCAGCACTGTTCAGCGCGTTCTACCCCTGGGCTTCAAGCGAGTTGGGGGAAGTTCCGGGGCAGGAATCGGAGGGCCGTCGTAGCCCTTCACCTCGCCGTAGCGGGTGCCGTTCGTCCAGTCCTCGCGGAACCGGACGATCTCCTCGTTGGAGCGGCCGATCCAGTTCCAGAACATCACGATCTCCTCCTCGAACGGTTCGCCGCCCAGCAGCATCAGGCCGGCGTCCGAGGCTGCGCGGAGGGGGAGTTCGGTGCGGCCGCAGCCGAGGTAGAGCATGGCGCCGGGCAGGACGGGGACGCCGTCGACGTGGGCCTCGCCGGACATCGACAGGACCGCGTACTCGAAGTCCGGGTCGAGGGGCAGCCGGGTTTCGGTGCCGCCGGCGAGGGTGAGGTCGGCGCCGACGATGGGGGTGTACGCGGTACCGGGCGAGGTTGCCCCGTCCAGGCTGCCCAGGATCACCGTGGCGGTCACACCGGGGGCGGTGACCTGCGGGAGTTCGGGGTGGTGCTGGAAGTGGGGGGCCACGTTCCGGTGCGCGTCGGGCAGGGCCACCCACAGTTGGGCACCGTGCAGGAAGCGCGCGTGCGGGCGGGGGCTCTCCTCGGAGTGGCTGATGCCCCGGCCGGAGGTCATCAGGCCCAGTTCGCGGGGGCGGATCGTGGCGAGGCTGCCTTCGCTGTCGCGGTGCAGCACCTCCCCGTCGTGCAGCCAGCTCACGGTCTGCAGCCCCGAGTGGGGGTGCGGTGCGACCTGCATGCCGGGCTCGTCCGCGATGTCGTCCGGACCGTAGTGGTCGACGAAGCACCAGGCGCCGACCATGCGGCGGCCCAGGTTCGGCAGGAGTCGGCGGACCTCGGTGGATTCACCGAGTTTGACGGTGCGCGGGCTGAGGAGCTCGCGTACCGGTTCGGCCACGACGAAACCGCGGCCGCCGCAGGCGGAGAGAGCTGGCTGGCGATCGAGATTGCTCATGTTGGACAACTTAGTCCCGGTCGGCGGCCGTATGGCCGGTCCTGTGCCTGGAATGTTCCGGCGGGAGGGCGTGTTGGACGGACCGACACCCACCGGGAGCGAGCGGAAGGGACGCGATGAACGCGCCGACGGCATACCACGAGCACGGCACGGCGGCGGAGCGCTGGGAGCGCGCCGGGCTGTTCTTCGACGCGAAGGAGTACGCGACGGCCGCGCGCGTCCTGGTCACGCTCGCCGACGAGGCTCCGGAGCAGTTGGCTCCCCGGCTGCTGCTGGCCCGGGCCTACTACCACTCGGCCCAGCTGTCGCGCGCGGAGCGCGAGCTGCGCGCGATCCTGGAGCGCTGGCCGGTCGAGGACTACGCGCAGCTGCTGCTCGGGCGCACCCTGCAGCGCCAGGGCCGGGCAGCCGAGGCCGCCCCGCACCTGCGCATCGCGGCGGCCATGGCGGGCGACTTCCCCGAGTAGGCGATCCGGCGGCCCCCCGAAGGACCCTGGGCCGGGCCCGGACCCGACCCGGACCCGGACCCGACCCGGACCCGGACCCGGACCCTTCGGGAGCAGCCTCCCCGGGCAGACCTGTCCGCCCCGGCCGCGTCCCCCCGCGCCCGGGCCTCGGCGGGCCCTCGGACGCCCCCGCCCGGCGGCGCGGGCGCCACGAGCCACGGCCGGCCCGCGCAGCGCTCCCGCCTGCGCAAACGCGCGCCGTCGGGTGCGTTCTCCGAGTCGTGCGGTCCCTGCGGCCCCGCGTGTGCGGGGCCGGGCGGCCGACTCCGATAGCCTGGGTTCCATATGAACCGCCTGACCACGCCCTTCGGCTCCTACGAACTCACCCGCTTCCCCGCGGACCCGCGCGACCGGCTCCAGGCCTGGGACGCCGCCGACGAGTACCTGTTGCGTCATCTCGACGCCGGTACCGGCGAGCGGGGCCCCGTGGACCTGGCCGCCGCCGGGCAGATCACCGTACTCGGTGACCGCTGGGGAACCCTGACGACGGCCCTGGCCTCGTACCGTCCGACGCAGATCACCGATTCCTCGCTGACCCGGGCCGCCACCGAGGCGAACCTGGACCGGGCCGGGATCGGTACGTCCAAGGCGACGGTGTCCCTGCTGACCACGCAGGACGCGCCACCGGAGCGGATCGACGTCCTGCTCGTGCGGGTGCCGAAGAGCCTGGCGCTGCTGGAGGACCAGCTGTACCGGGTGGCTCCCCACGTGCACGCGGGCACCGTGGTCGTGGGCGCCGGCATGGTCAAGGAGATCCACACCTCGACGCTGCGCCTCTTCGAGAAGATCCTCGGCCCGACGAAGACCTCGCTCGCGGAGAAGAAGGCACGCCTGATCTTCTGCACGCCGGGCAATCCCGGTGCCGCGCGACCGACCACCCCGGGTCCGTGGCCGCTGACGTACACGGTGGACGAGGACGGCGGCTCGGGCGCCGGCCTGAAGGTCGTCAACCACGCGGGGATCTTCTGCGCGGACCGGCTGGACATCGGGACGCGCTTCTTCCTCCAGAACATCCCGACGAACACGGACGGGGCCCGGGTCGTGGACCTGGGCTGCGGCAACGGCGTCGTCGGCACGGCGGTCGCGGTCGCCGACCCGGACGCCGAGGTCGTCTTCACGGACGAGTCGTACCAGGCGGTCGCCTCCGCACGGGCCACGTACGAGGCCAACGTGCCGGCGGGTCGGCGTACGGCGGAGTTCCTGGTCGGCGACGGCGTCGCGATGCTGCCGCCCGGCTCCGTGGACCTGGTGCTGTGCAACCCGCCGTTCCACTCCCACCAGGCGACGACGGACGCGACGGCCCTGCGGATGTTCGCGCAGTCGCGCAAGGTGCTGCGGCCGGGCGGTGAGCTCTGGGTGGTGGCCAATCGCCACATGGGCTACCACACCCATCTGCGCCGGCTCTTCGGCAACAGTGAAGTAGCCGCGAGCGAGCCCAAGTTCGTGGTGCTGCGGGCGATCAAGCGCGAGGAGCGGACGCGCCCCATGTGACCTGCCGGTACGTCCTACACTCGGCCGCGTGAGCAGCCAGGTGCAGACGGACGGAACGGTCGAGGGCATGACCGCAGGCGGGGACCCGGGGCGGCGTTACCGCCGGGAGGACGTGGCCCGCGCGGCCGGCGTGAAGGTGCGCAACCTGCGCTACTACCAGGAGCGCGGGCTGCTGCCGCCGCCGCGGCGGGAGGGCCGGATCGCCTGGTACTCCGACGATCACCTGACCCGACTGCGCCTGATCAGCGACCTGTTGGGGCGCGGGTACACCGTGAAGGGCATCGGGGAGTTGCTGACCGCCTGGGAGCAGGGCGGCGGCCTGTCCCAACTCCTCGGACTGGAACGCGAGATGACCCGGGACTGGGTGCACGAGGAGCCGGTGACGATGACCCGGGCCGAGTTGCGCGAACTGTTCGGCCCGGAGGCGACCGCCGAACACACCCGGCGGGCGGCGCAGTTGGGCTACGTACGGGTCGACGGGGACCTGGTGACGTACCCGAACCGGCGGCTGCTGGAGGCGACGCTGGCGCTGGTGCGGCAGGGGGTGCCGCTGGGGGACATCCTGGACGCGGGCGACTTCGTACAGATCCAGGCGGACGCGCTCGCGGACCGCTTCGTCGGACTTTTCCGCCGGCATGTGATCGGCGCGGAGGGCCTTGAGCCACTTTCGGCCACCCAGTTGGATCACGTACGGGAGGCGGTGGCGGCGCTCCGACCGGTGGCCGGCGAGGTCGTGGCCGCCGAGTTCGCCCGGGCGATGGCGCGTCGGGTCGAGGCGGAGGTCGCCGAACTGCTGCGTACGGAGCAGTAGGAGTCGGCTCAAAAGGCGCACTCGCACAACCTTGCCAACCACCATTGGCACTCTTACATTCAACTCGTCGGTAACAAAGGTGCACAGCCGAGATAAGGGACGATCTCATGGCGGATTCACCGAACTTATCCGAGCCCCCCGGCACGACCGGCGGGGACGGAACGGGCGACGCGGGCAGAGGCGAAGGGCGGGTGCGCTGGCGCCGGTTCGCCCTGCTGACGGTGCCGGCCGTGGCCGTGACGGCGGGACTCGGCATCGCCCTGGCCCAAGGGGCGCTCGCCGCGTCCTTCGCGGTGTCGGGGCAGCAGTTCAAGGTGTCGGCGAAGAGCTTGGAGGGCGAGGGCTTCGCGCAGTACGGCAGCGTCGACGTCAACGCCCGCGAGGAGTTGATCCCGGTGGCGGTCACCGCCATCAGGGAGGCGAAGTTGAACAGCCTGTGCCAGTCGGTGGTCACCACCCTTCCGATGATCGGCGACATCTCGCTCAACCTGACCGCCGGGCAGAAGAAGCCGGTCGAGGCGACGAACCTGTTCGTCGACGCGACGCAGCTCTCGGGTGACGCGGTCTTCACGAACATCGAGATCGGACGCGACGCCTCCACCCTGGACAAGGGGCCCGCGGAGGCGCAGGGCATGCAGGACCTGTTCGCCCAGCAGGCGGACACGGTGAGCATCACCGGTCTCCAGCAGACGGCGTGGGCCACCAACGCCGGAACGTTCAAGCTGTCCGGGCTGAACATGAGCGTCAGCAAGGGCAAGAAGGAATGCTTCTGAGCCGCTGGCGGCGGTGGCGGCGCGGCCGGCCGTTCTGGGGCGGGCTCTTCGCCGTCCTGGCCGGAGCGTGGATCTGCGTCCTGCCCCTGGCACCGCTGAAGATCATGCTCCAGCAGGGGGTGGCGGGCATTCCGTCCGTCCTGATGGGGATCGTCATGATCGTCCTCGGGGTCACCGCCTGGTTCTCCCCCCAGCAACGCTCCCTCGCCGGGGTCCTCACCACGCTCATCGCCACCGCCGCGCTGGTCCTGTCGAATCTCGGCGGGTTCCTGATCGGCACCCTCCTCGGCATCCTCGGCGGCGGCCTGATGTTCGCCTGGCAGCCGTCCGCGGCCCGTCGTCCCGGGGGCTCCGCCGCCCCCGGGGCGGATGACACACCCCCCGCTCCCACCCCGCACCACGATCCCCAAGGAGCTCAGCCATGAGCCGTACGCGCACCGCGCTCGCCCTCGGGATGGCGGCCGCGGCCGCCCTGACGGTGGCCTCGGCCACCGCCACCGCCTCGCCGTTACCGCTGGCGGGGTCGACCACGGTCACCCCGGCCGGGCACGCCTTCAAGGCCACCCTCAGCGGGAAGGCCACGCTCAAGGCCGGTTCGGTCACGGTGACCTGCACGGTCTCCGTGTCCACCGGTACGGTGCCGGCCGCCCCCGGCAACCAGAACCCGGCCGGGCCGGTCTCCTCGCCCATCACCCCGCCGACCTACAGCTCCTGTACCTCCAGCGTCTGGGGCGTGACCCCGACGGTCACCACCAGCGGCGCCTGGTCGGTATCGATGCAGCACGGTTCCCCGATCACCGCGACGATGAACGTCCCGGTCGGCGGGCTCGTCGTGACCACGACCGGCCTGGCCAACTGTGTCGTCACCACGGCGCCCACGGCCCCGGCCGGCGTCAACGGCACCTGGACCAACGGCGCACCGCCCAGCCTGACCTTCACCAACGCCACCGTGCCGGTCACGGTCACCGGCGGCTTCGGCTGCCCGACGAGCGCGACCACCTCCACCTTCAACGCCGTCTACAAGGTCACCGACACCACGAACCCGGCGCAGCAGATCACCGTCGGTCCCTGAACGGAGCGTTTCGGTCCGGCGAGAGCCGTCCCGTCCCTCCGCGCGGTGGAAATTGCGTTGCTCCGGAGGGAAGCGACAGGCGAAGCTCGCTGACATGTCACAGAGCACCGAGCATCACGATTCCTCCGGAACCGTCTCCACGCCCACTTCCGTACCGGCCGTCCGGCACGGGCGTGGCGTGGAGGACCTCTTCTCCGGAGGGCGGCTGCTCGCGATCCCGCGCAAGGCGGCCCGGCGCGAGCAGTTGCTCGCGCACCTCGCCGACACCCTGTTCGCGCAGGACCGGGACTACACCGAGCCCGAGGTCAACGAGGCGCTGCGCACCGTGCACGAGGACTGCTCGGCGCTCCGGCGCTACCTGATCACCTCGGGCCGGCTCACCCGGACCCGGGACGGCAGCCGCTACCGCCGTCCGGTGACCACCCGGTAGTGGGTCGTCAACCGCCCGTCGTCGCCCAGCACGTGGAAGGCGACGGCGGGCGGCTCGTCGAGGTGGACGTGGTGGTCGGGTCCCGTCGCGCTCTCCCACGGGAGCCGGATCGTGGACACCACACCGGGCGCGACCAGCAGCGGCCGGCCCGCGAAGGTCGTCGCGGCCGCCGTGTGCGCGTGCCCGCACAGGAAGGCGCGCAGGTGCGGATGGCGTCCGGCCAGCTCCGCGAGGCGTTCCTCTCCGAACTGCCTGATCCCGTCCACGTACGGGGTGTGCAGGGGCACCGGCGGGTGGTGGAACGCCACCAGGACGGGCACCTCGTACGGGGTGTCCGCGAGTACGCCGTCCAGCCAGGCCACCGTCGACTCCGTCAGGAGCCCGTGGTCCTCGCCGGGTACGGAGGAGTCGCACACGGCCAGCACGAACCCCTCGGCGCGCAGCACCCGGTCCACCGGCAGCCCGGACGGTTCCTCCTCCTCCAGCAGGACCCGGCGGAAAGCGATGCGATCGTCGTGGTTGCCGGGGCAGATGACCGTGGGATGACGGGAGGCGAGCAGGGCGCGGGCCTCCTCGTACTCGGCGGGCGCGCCGGTGTCGGCGACGTCGCCGCTGACCAGCACCGCGTCGAGGTCGTACGGCAGATCGTCCAGGTAGGCCATGACGGCGCGGGTGCGGTCGGCGGCGCGTGAGCCGCCGTCGATGTGGACGTCGCTGAGGTGGGCGATCACGATCACGGTGGTGGCTGCTCCTTCGGTCACCGCGGCCGCCGGTCGTGGGCCGCCGGTGGCTACGCGCGCGACCCATTCAACAGGGCCCGCCCGCGGGTTCCGCGGGCCCCTCCCCCCGGGCTCCGCGCCCTCCTCAGGCCGCGGCGCCCGCGCGCCTGCGGCGGACCAGGAACCAGCCGGCCGCGGTGAGGGCGACCGCGCTCCCGGCCAGGCCGGCGACCGCCGTGCCGGTGGAGGCCAGGGCGCCGCCGCCCGTGGTCGTGGTGCCCGAACCGCCGACCGTGCCGCCGGATCCGGTGCCGGCGGCTGAACCGGACGCACCGGCGGAACCGGCGGAGCCGCCGGCACCGACGGAACCCGCGGAGCCCACGGAGCCCTCCGAGTCCGGCACGCCGCCCGTGCCGGACGCCCCCGACGTGCCGTCGCCGGTGGTACCGCCGGTCGTGGTGTCGCCCGCGTCACCGCCCGACGTGCCGTCGCTCGTCCCCGTGGTGCCCGAGCCGCCGCCCGTGGTGCCGGCCCGGCCGACCGTGAGGGTGATGGGCGTGGTGCGGCTGGTGCCGCCTTCGTTCTTGAACTCGGCGCGGAAGCGGTGGCCGTTGTCGGAGGCCCGGGCCGTGAAGGCGTGCACCGGGGCGTTCGCCCCCGCGACCGCCTTCCACGTCCGGCCCCCGTCGGCACTGACATGCCAGCTGACGGCGGGCTCCGGGGTCCCGTCGGCGCGCGCGCTCAACACGGCTTCGGCCCCCTCCGTGACGGTCTGGGCCGTGGGGCCTTGCGTCACCTTCGGTGAGACGGAGCGTTGCAGCCGGGTGATGCGGCCCTCGGCGGGGTTCGAGACGAAGACCGTCCCGCCGCCGGGTTCGACCGCGAGTGAGGCGAAGCCCAACTGTCCCTGGTTTCCCGGGAGTACGACCGGTTTCGCTGCCTCCTGGAAGTCGGTGGTGCGGTACGCCGTCAGGCTGCCGTTGTTGTCGCTGCCGGGTTGCGAGGGGTCGCCCGGGTCCTGCCGGACGACGTACGCCTCGTGCGTGAGGGGGTCGAACCTCGCCGCCCGGGGCAGGTCGGCGCCCGTCAGGACGCGCAGCCGCTTGCCCGCCGCGTCGTGGACGACGACCGAGGTGCCGATGCCGATCCAGACCGCACCCGTTCGGGGATCCACCTCGGCGAATCCGACGTAGTCCTCGCCGGCGGGGAGTTCGACGGTGGCGGTGACCTGGAGGGTGGTGGCGTCGATCCGGTACATCCGCCCGTTGGCCGCGTCGGGGAACCAGATCGCCTTGCGCACGGGGTCCACGGCGAACCCGTCGCCGCCCGCCGGCGTGACGGTGCGCCTCACCAAGGCGGTGGCGACGTCGACCTCCGACAAGGCGGAGCCCTGTGCGACGAACACCGTCCCCGGGGCGACGCCCGGCCCGGTGTCCGTGACGGCGCCGCCGGGAACCCACGCGCCGGCCGCCACGGGGTCGCCGTCCTTGGCCGTGCCGATGCCGCGCAGCGGGTAGGAGAAGACGACCCCGTCGCCGGGGAGCGGCGCGATGATCTGCCGCACCGCCCGCCGGCCCGGCGTGCCGTTGGCTCCGGGCGCCCGGTTGACGGTGCTGCGCAGCTTGCCGTCGGCCGGATCGAGCACGTGCAGGCCGCTCTCGTTGACGTCGGCCGTGTCGGGGAGGTCGTCCGAACCGACGTACAGCTTCCGGGAGTCGGGGTGGAACATCAGGTCGCGCGGTTTGCCCGCGGTGGTGAACTCCGCCACCGGCCGGTAGGCGACGGAGCCCTGCGGTACGTCGACTCCCTCGCCTCCGGGGCCGACGGGATCCTGGCCCCGGAAGGCGATGGGGACCCGCACGTCCTGGGAGCGGTCGCCGGCGCCCCGGTGGTCGACCCGGGTGACGACGGAGCACGGCACCTGCGTGCAGTCCAGCCCCTCGTTCCTCGCCGTGAGCTTCAACTCCACCTCGAAGCGGCCTCCTTCGCCGTACGGGATCCCCAACTCCCCCGCGTGCGCGTCGCCCCGGGGCACGATCCACTGCGAGGCCTTGGACCCGCCCGTCATGTCGGCGCCCCCGACGCAGGGAGCGGGCACCCGGTTGTCCCCGTTGTCCTTGCAGAAGGCGACGTAGATGCCCTTCGCCCCGTCGTAGCCCGCACCGGTGACGCGTACGGTCTGGCCGAGCGGATCCGGACCGGACGCGACGGACACGGTCAACTGCTGTCCGCCCGAGCCCCATACGGTGCGTCCGGGCCCGGTCGCAGCCGGACCGGCGGTGGCCGCCGGTGCTGCCGAGACGAGCACGAGCGCGAGTGCGGCGGAGGCCGCGCCCGCCCGGGCGGGGGTGCTGGGGTACTGGGGTGTCATGACTTCCTCGTCGACGTGACCGCTGGTCCGGGGCTGATCCGTGGGGCAAGGCCGCCCGAGGGGTCCCTAGTTGAAGGTCACCGGGACGTGGACGTCGTACGTGCGGCTGGTGGAGTTGAAGTGGTCGGCGCGGGTGACGACGGCGCACTCGACGGTCTCGCCGCAGATGTTCCCGTTGCCGAGGTCGGCCTTGACGTGAAGGGTGACGCCGAAGGTGCCGCCGGGGCCGAACGTGGAGGTGTTCGGCAGGGTGCCGCCGAAGGTGTTGTTGATCCAGTGCGAGGCGCCGGTGGTGCCCGCCTGGTCCGAACCGCCTAGGCACGGGGTGGGCTTGTACTGGCCGGGGGCGCCGTCCACCGCGCAGAGTCCCACGTATATGCCCTTGGCGGAGTTGAACCCGCTGCCCGTGACCGTGACGTTCTGCCCGGCGGCGCCGGCCGTGCCGGGGGCGGTGACGCTGAGGTTGAAGGTGGCGCCGCCGTCCGTCACCGTGCGGGTCGAGGTCGCGGCGTTGGCGGAGCCGGCCGTGCCGAGGGCGAGGGCCACGGCGGCGGTCGCGGCGAAGGCGGCGCGGGCGGCGAGCCGGACGGTGACGCGGGGCAGGTGGGCAACACGCATGGCAGAACGCCTTTCCAGGAACGGACTTGATCGACTTAGGTTAGGCTAACCTAAGACTTCTCGACCTTGAGCCTGCTTCCCGCCCTCTGGCCGATTTCCGTTCCTCTGGCCGGTCCCGCTCCCTCCACCCGCCACACCGCGCCCCCACCGCCCGGCACCGCCGGCCGAAGTGGCTAGCCCCGATACGCCTCCAGCAGCCGCAGCCAGACCTCGCTGATGGTCGGGAACGCCGGAACCGCGTGCCACAGCCGGTCGATCGGCACCTCGCCCACCACGGCGATGGTGGCCGCGTGGACGAGTTCGGCGGCGCCCGCGCCCACGAAGGTGACCCCGAGGAGGACCTCCCGGTCGAGATCGACCACCATCCGGGCGCGACCCCGGTACCCCTCCGCGTAGAGGCCCGCGCCCGAGACCTTCCCCATGTCGTGGTCGACGGCCCGCACCCGGTGGCCCGCCCGCTCGGCCTCGGCGAGGGAGAGCCCGACGGCGGCTGCCTCCGGGTCGGTGAACACGGCCTGCGGCACGGCTCGCGCATCGGCCGTGGCCGCGTGGGTGCCCCAGCGGGAGGTGTCGATGTCACCGGTCCCGGCTGCGCGGGCGGCGATGGCAGCGCCGGCGATCCGGGCCTGGTACTTGCCCTGATGGGTGAGGAGCGCGCGGTGGTTCACATCACCGACGGCGTAGAGCCAGTCGCTGCCGGGCACCCGGCAGCTCTCGTCCACCCCGATCCAGTCACCCGGGGTCAGGCCCACGGTGTCCAACCCGATGTCCTCGGTCCGCGGGGCCCGGCCGGTCGCCACCAGCAGTTCGTCGCCCTCCAGCCGCTCCCCGCCCGCCAGCACCACCGTGACGGGGCCGGTCGACCCGTCGCGCTCGACCGCCTCGACCTCCACCCCCGTACGGACGACCGCGCCGGCCTCGCGCAACGCGTCGGCGACCATCTCCCCGGCGAAGGGCTCCATCCGCGGCAACAGCCCGGATCCCCGTACCAGCAAGGTCACGCGGGAACCGAGCGCCTGCCAGGCGGTGGCCATCTCGGCGGCCACGACCGAACCGCCGACGATCAGCAGTCGGCCCGGCACCTCCCGCGCGGACGTGGCCTCGCGGCTCGTCCACGGCCGGGCCTCGGCGAGCCCGGGGACCTCCGGCACCACGGCGCGGGTGCCGGTGGCGACCACCACCGCGTGCCGGGCGGACAGGATGTGGTGCTCCCCCTCCGGGCTGGTCACGGCCACCTTGCGAATGCCGTACAGCCGGCCGTGACCCCGGTAGAGATCGGCCCCCGTGGAGTCGATCCAGCCGACCTGTCCCTCGTCGTTCCAGTTCCCGGTCCCGTAGTCACGGTGCGCGAACACCGCCTCCGCGTCCAGCGGGCCCGCCACGGCACCGGCCAGCCCCGGCACCCGCCGCGCCTCGGCCCGTGCCAGCGCCGGTCGCAGCAGGGCCTTGCTCGGCACACAGGCCCAGTACGAGCACTCGCCGCCGACCAGCTCGCTCTCCACCAGCGCCGTGGTCAACCCGGCGGCCCGGGTCCGGTCGACGATGTTCTCGCCGGCCGGTCCCCCGCCGAGCACCACGACGTCGTACTCCATCGCTTCAGTCATGGGGACCAGTGTCTCCGCAGCGGACGGGCCGCGGCCGGCAAGGTCAGGGCTGCGGCGTGCCGGGGGTCTCGTCGGGCCGCGGGTCGGCCGCCGGACCGGCCGACGGCTCCGACTCGGCGATCTTCGCTCTGACCTCGTCCATGTCGAGGGCGCGGGCCTGCCCGATGAGGTCGGTCAGTGCGGCTGCCGGCAGGGCTCCGGGCTGCGAGAAGATCGCCACCTGGTCCCGGACGATCATCAGGGTCGGGATCGAGGTGATCTGGAAGGCCGCGGCCAGCTCCTGCTGGGCCTCGGTGTCCACCTTGGCGAAGACCAGGTCGGGGTGGTCCTGCGCGGCCTTCTCGTAGACCGGGGCGAACTGCAGGCAGGGGCGGCACCAGCCCGCCCAGAAGTCGATCAGCACGAACGGGTTCTCGCTGACCGTCCGGTCGAAGTTCTCCTTGGTGAGCTCGACTGTAGCCACGGGTCCAGACCTCCTGTTTGGTGCGTGTCCTGTGTGAACGACCGACCCACCCGTCGAATTCCGCACTCACCACGGATCCGTCGAACGAGTGACCGGACCCCTAGAACGGGTGGCCGGGCGCGCTGGTCCGGGCCGTCGTCCAGCGGAGTTCGGTGAAGGCGTCCAGGTTCGCCTCACCGCCGAAGCGGGCGCCCGTACCGGAGGCGCCGACCCCGCCGAAGGGGGCCACGGCCTCGTCGTTCACGGTCTGGTCGTTGATGTGCGCGATGCCGGTCGGTATCCGATCGGCCAGCTCCATGCCGTGCGCCGCGTCGCGGGTGATGATGCCGAGCGAGAGCCCGTAGGGCCCCGCCGAGGCCAGCTCGACGGCCTCGTCCTCCGTCACGAAGGACCGTACGGGCGCCACCGGGCCGAAGACCTCCTGCGCGTAGGCCGGCGTGTCGTCGGCCACCCCCGCCAGTACGGTGGGCCGGTAGAAGAGGTCCCGGTGGGTGCCTCCGGCGACGAGCTTGGCGCCCTGTCCGATGCTGGCCTCGACCAGCCCGTGGACCCGCTCCAGCTGGGTTTCGTCGAGCAGCGGGCCCAGGTGCACCCGCTCGCGGTACGGGTCGCCGACGGCCAGCGCCTCGGCGCGCGCGGCGAGGCGCTCGACGTACTCGTCGTAGAGCGAGGCGTGGACGAGGTGCCGGCCCGTGGTCATGCAGATCTGCCCCTGGTGGAAGAAGGAGCCCCAGGAGGCCTGCGCGACGGCGGCCTCGACGTCCGCGTCCGCGAGCACGACGAGCGCAGAGTTGCCGCCCAGTTCCAGGTGAGCGCGCTTGAGGTGACGGCCGGCCAGCTCGCCGACCGCGCGGCCCGCGGCGGTGGAGCCGGTGAACGACACCACGCGCACGCGCGGGTCGGCCACCACCGCCGCCCCCGTCTGCGCCCCGCCGGGCAGGACCTGGAGCAGCCCGGCCGGCAGTCCGGCGGCGGCGAGGACGGCCGCCAGGGCGAGACCGCCGCACACGGCGGTGCGACGGTCCGGCTTGAGCAGGACGGCGTTGCCGAGCGCGAGGGCCGGGGCCACCGAGCGGATCGAGAGGATCAGCGGCGCGTTGAAGGGGGCCACGACCCCGACGACGCCTGCCGGCACCCGGCGGGTGAAGGAGAGTCGGGGCGCCTCGGTGGGCAGGACCTGACCCGTCGGACGGGAGGCGAGGGCGGCGGCCTCGTAGCACTCCTGGGCGGCGACGTGCAGCTCGAAGTCCGCCTTGCCGGGGATGGAACCCGACTCCCGGACCAGCCATTCGCGCAGTTCGTCGGCGTGGGCGGCGAACAGGTCACCGGCGCGGCGCAGTACGGCGGCCCGCTCCGGGTGGGTGGCGCGCGCCCAGTCCCGTTGCGCGGCGTGGGCCCGTACGGCTGCCTCGGCCACGTCGGCGGGGGCGGCGAGGTCGAGCGTGGCCAGGGTGCGCCCGGTCGCGGGTTCGACGACCGGGGCCGTGCCGCCGGTCAGGGTGGGTCCGTCCTGCCAGAGCGTCGGGTCGAGGAGCGGCGTCACGCGGGGCCTCCGGAAGGGCATGGTGCGGGGCGGGGGGCGGCAGCACGCGCCATCGTGCCAGACCGGAGACACCACTTCTGTTCAGTTATTGGGCAGTTGACGGGCTGTCATGTCTGGAAACGATCGACAGCCCGCGAACGCGCCGACGCCACGGCGGGGCCGGACTCAGCGCTCCAGGACGAGCGCGATGCCCTGCCCGACGCCGATGCACAGCGCCGCCATGCCCGTACCCGAACCCGCGGCAGCCAGTTGGTGGGCGACCGAACCGGCCAGTCGGGCTCCCGAGGCGCCGAGCGGGTGGCCGATGGCGATGGCCCCGCCGCGCGGGTTGACCACGTCCGGGTCCAGCTCGGGCCAGGCCGCCAGACAGCCGAGCGCCTGTGCGGCGAAGGCCTCGTTGAGCTCGAAGGTCGTCAGGTCGGTCAGCGAACGGCCCGCCTTGCCCAGGACCCGTTCGACCGCGTCGACCGGGCCGAGGCCGAAGAGCTGCGGCTCGATCCCGGTGACGGCACTGGCGCTGATCCGGGCCAGCGGTTCACGTCCGGTCGCCGCCAGCCCGGCCTCGTCCGTCAACAGCAGGGCGGCTGCCCCGTCGTTGAGCGGGGAGGCGTTGGCGGCCGTGACCGTACCGGACCCGTCCGTTCGGAACGCGGGCTTCAGTCGGGCGAGGGCCTCCGGGGTGGAGCCCTCACGGATGCACTCGTCGCGCGCGAGGTCCACGCGCGGGTACGGGACGACCTCGTCGGCGTACAGCCCGGCGGCCCAGGCGGCGGCGGCCTTGTGGTGGCTCCGCAGCGCGAAGGCGTCCTGCGCCTCGCGCGTGATGCCGTGCTTCTCGGCGACGAGTTCGGCGCCCTCGCCGAGCGAGCCCGTCCACTGGGCGGGCATGGCGGGATTGGTCATCCGCCAGCCGAGGGTGGTGGACCACATCTCCTGGTGCCCTGCGGGGAAGGCCCGCTCCGGCTTCTGCACCACCCAGGGGGCACGGCTCATCGACTCGACGCCGCCCGCGATGGCGACGGAGGCGTCGCCCAGGGCGATGGCGCGGGCCGCCTGGACCACGGCCTCCAGGCCGGAGCCGCAGAGCCGGTTGACGGTGACCCCGGGGACGGTGACGGGCAGGCCGGCGAGCAGCACCGCCATGCGGGCCACGTCCCGGTTGTCCTCACCGGCGCCGTTGGCGTCGCCGAAGACGACGTCGTCGATGCGGGCCGGGTCGAGGTCCGGCGTACGGTCCACCAGCGCGCGCACCACATGGGCGGCCAGGTCGTCCGGCCGGATTCCGGCCAGTGCCCCGCCGAACTTGCCGATCGGGGTGCGGACGGCGTCGACGACGTACACGTCGCGGACGGTGCGGATGCTCATGGGGTCTCTCCTGGGCGGATCCGTACGGGCGGCGGCGCATCGGGGCCGGCTTCGGCACCGGGCACGCCGCCGGGCACGCCCGGTGGGGCGCGCCCGCAGTTTCCGCCCGACCGTCGTCGCCTGTCAACGGCCGCCCGGAAGCCGGCGGGGCGCCGGGCGGGCCCGCCGCGGCCTCAGGTCGACTCGCGGGGTACCACCAGGGCCGCCATCAGGTCGTGCCGTTCGGTGATCTCCGACGGTTCGCGCACCGCCCGGTCCACCAGCGACGCCAGGTGGTCCCCGGTCGGCAGCTCCAGCCGGACCGTGCTCAGTCGGGGCCGCAGCAGTCGGCCGATGAGCAGGTCGTCGGCCCCCATGACCGCCACGTCCTCGGGGATCCGCAGGCCGGCGTCCTGCA
Organism: Streptomyces sp. NPDC001568; assembly: GCF_042893755.1. NCBI lineage: Bacteria > Bacillati > Actinomycetota > Actinomycetes > Kitasatosporales > Streptomycetaceae > Streptomyces > Streptomyces sp. NPDC001568. The sequence continues at coordinate 47,632 of NZ_JBIAVF010000006.1, forward strand.
GGGCGCGCATCAGCAGCATCGCGTACTCGTCGTTGTACGCGAAGACCGCGTCGAGTCCGAGCGAGGGCCAGCGGGCGACGAGTTCCGCCGCCGACTCCTCGGTGTGGGCCAGGGGCACCTCCTGGACCTCCGCGCCCGCGACGGACCGGGCTCCGGCCAGGCGGGGCCCGGAGAACAGTTCCAGTCCCGCCTCCCGGGGGACGATCACTCCGATCCGGCGACGGCCGCGCTCCACGAGGTGGGCGGCGGCGCGGGCGCCGATCTCCGCCTGGTCCATGACGAGCCCGTGCGCGCCGGGCACGCCGGCGGGCCCCAGGGTGATGACGGCGCGGGCGCCGGCCCGCTTGAGGGTGGCGACGTTGTGCGGCGACAGGGCGATCTCTCCGAGCGAGATCACGGCGACCGGCCGCAGTTCGGCCCAGGCGCGGGCGGCCTCGTCCCCGTTCAGGCCGAGGCTGCCGTACTGGACCACGGTGTAGTCCAGGCGGCGCAGCGCCCACTGCAGCTCGTTGAGGAAGGCGCTGTAGAGCGGGCCGACCGGCACGTGGGAGGTGGGCAGCAGGACGATCCGGGTGTGCCCGGCCCGCAGGCTGCGCGCGGCGGCGTGGGGGACGTAGCCGAGTTCCTCGGCGGCCTCCCGGACCTTGCGCCGGGTCGGTTCGCTGATCCGCACGGCTGCCGCGTTGTTGAGCACGTACGAGACCGTCGCGCGCGACACGCCCGCGAGGCGGGCGACGTCCGCGCTGGTCGGCACGTTCGGCGATTTCGGTGACTGAGACATTGCCGTCGCATCTTTCCAGACCTGTTGCGCCCGGGGGCTGGCGGATGGCCTGAAACGGATGCTACACAGTGGTTACACGATTCATTGACACGTGTAACCGCCGCATCGCGACCCCCTGGGTGCGCGATGTCGCACGTGTCCGACCGTGCCGCCGTCCCGTCGCGCTCCGACGCACCCCCGCCGTCGCGACGGGGCGGCGCGCACCCCTCACCTCGTATCGGATCCCCTGCCCAGGAGGGCACCGTGGCCCTTTCCTCCCCCGACTCCGGCACCGCTCCCGGCGCGCCCACCGCACCCGGCGGCGCCGACCCCTCGCCCGGCCCCGGGGCCGCGCCCCCGCCGGGTCGCGGCCTGCTCCCGCTGCTGCTCCTCGGCAACACCGCCATGTACGCCCTGTACATCGGCGTGGCCGGCATCCTGCTCGCGCTCCAGGTCGAACAGGTGGACCCGGCGAACAAGGTCGCCAACTTCGGCCTGATCGCGGGGGTCTCCGCGATCTTCGCGACGGTCTTCAACCCGGTCGCGGGCGCCCTCTCCGACCGCAGCGGACGCCGCGATCCGTGGATCCTGGGCGGCGGGCTCGCCGCCGTGCCCGCGATGTTCCTGCTCGGACTCGCCGACACGATCCTGCTCATCACCATCGCCTGGTGCCTCGGCCAGGCCGTGATGAACGTCTACCAGGCGGCCATCACCTCGGTGGTGCCCGACCGGGTACCGATGACCGCCCGCGGCAAGGCCTCGGCGGCCGTCGGCCTCGGCCTGCCCTTCGGCTCCACCGTCGGCGCGCTGGTGGGCGCGGCCTTCTCCGACGACTACCGCACCGGCTACCTGGTGTTCGGCGCCGTGGTCGCGGGCGCCGCCGTCCTGTTCACCGCGTGCGGCCGCGAGCGGCGGCTCCCGGCGCGTGCCCCGATGCCCGTCCGGAGCCAACTGGCCGCCTTCACCCATGCGTTGCGCGACCACGACTTCCGCTGGGCGTTCATCGGGCGGGCGCTGTTGGTCCTCGGGTACTTCGCGGTGAGCGGGTACCAGCTCTACATCCTCCAGGACCACACCGTGCTGCCGGACGGGCTGGAGCCGGAGGCGGCGGTGGCCGTGCTGATGCCCGTGACGAGCGTCGCGATGGTCGTCTCCACCGTCGTGGGCGGCTACCTGTCGGACCGCTTCGACCGGCGCAAGCTGTTCGTCGGGGCTTCCGCGCTGCTCTCGGCGATCGCCCTGGTCATCCCGGCCGTGTCGGCGAGTTGGTCGGCGATGTTGGCGTTCGCCGTGGTCAACGGGCTCGCGTTCGGCTGTTACATGGCGGTGGACACGGCGCTCGTCACGATGGTCCTGCCCAAGGCCGAGGACGCCGCCCGGGACATGGGCGTGCTCAACATCGCCAACGCCGGACCGCAGATCGTGGCGCCCTTCGTGGCCTCGGTGGTCGTGTCGCTGACCGGCGGGTACACGGCACTGTTCGTGGTCGCGGCCGTGCTGGCCGTGGCGGGGGCCCTGGCCGTACGGCCGATCCGCGGCGTCCGCTGACTTCCCCCACGCACCCCATTGCGCCTTCTCGACTCCCCACCCCCTCTCCTCCTCGAAAGGCATCACCGTGCAGCTGCACACCCGCACCTGGGGCGAAGGCGAGCGCCTCGCCGTCCTCATCCACGGCATCATGGCCGACCACCGCACCTGGCGCCGGGTCGGACCCGCCCTCGCCGACCGCGGCTACCGCGTCGTCGCCGTCGACCTGCGCGGTCACGGAGCCAGCGGGCGGGGCCCGTACGGCCCGGAACTGTTCGCGGACGACGTCGTCGAGACGCTCCCCCGTGGCGCGGAGCTGGCCATCGGCCATTCGCTCGGCGGCCTGACCCTGTCGCTGGCCGTCGACCGGCTGGAGCCGCGTCGCGCGGTGTACTCGGACCCCGCCTGGCACCTGGCCGGTCCCGAACAGGGCTTCGATGCGGAAGCGTTCGCGCGGTTCAAGTCGGCGGGCAAGGAGCAGATCCGGGCGATGAACCCGCGTTGGGAGGAGGCGGACGTGGAGGTCGAGGCGGCGACCCTCGCCGTGTGGGACGAGGCCACCGCGCTGAGCCTCGCCCCGCTCCAGGGTCGGGACCTGCTGCCGGCGGCGCCGGTGGTGCCCTCCCTGGTACAGCTCGCCGATCCCAGTTTCCTGATATCCGAGGAGCGGGCCGCGCGGCTCACGGAGCGCGGCTTCGAGGTCCGTTCGGTCGCCGGAGCCGGACACACCATCCACCGGGACGACTTCGAGGGGTTCATGGCCTCGCTGGAGGGCTGGATATAGGAGCGCCCGGGGCTGTCCGACCGGCCGCCTCCCCCGCTACCGTCTTGCTACCGACGAGTAGGGGAGGTCCGGTGGCGGGTTCGTTGGATGTGGCGGGATCGCCGGGAACGTCGCGACCGCCGGGGGGTCAAGTGGCCCCGGGCTTGCGGGACATGGTGGCGCGGCTCGCCGAGGGTTCGGTCACCTCCATGGAGTTGGTCGAGGGATGCCTGAACCGGATCGCGGCGGCGCAGCCCTCGCTCAACGCCTTCCGCATCGTGCGCGCCGAGGCCGCGCTCGCCGAGGCCGCCGCCGCGGACCGGCGCCTCGCCCGGGGGGAACGGCTGCCGCTGCTGGGCGTTCCGGTGGCGGTCAAGGACGACATGGACGTGGCGGGCGAGCCGACCGCCTTCGGCTGCGCGGGGGACTTCCCGGCGCAGCACGCCGACAGCGAGGCGGTCCGGCGCCTGCGTGCGGCGGGGGCGGTCATCGTCGGCAAGACGCAGACGCCGGAGCTGGGTCAATGGCCGTTCACCGAGGGTCACGCCTTCGGCGCGACGCGCAACCCGTGGAACCCGGACCACACCCCCGGGGGTTCCTCGGGCGGTTCCGCGGCGGCCGTGGCCGCGGGGCTGGTGCCCGCCGCACTCGGTTCGGACGGGGCGGGTTCGGTACGGATCCCGGCGGCCTGGACCCATCTCGTCGGGGTGAAGCCGCAGCGCGGGCGGATCTCCACCTGGCCCGCGCCCGAGTCCTTCCACGGGTTGACCGTCAACGGCGTACTGGCCCGTACGGTCGCGGACGCCGCGCTACTGCTGGACGCGGCGAGCGGCTCCGACCCGGGCGACCTGCACCGGCCCGCCCACATCCCCGCGGCCGAGGCCGTACTGCGCCCGCCGGGGCGGTTGCGGATCGCGCTGTCCTACGGGACCGCCTTCACCGCGACGCCCAAGTCCCTCGACCCCGTGGTGCGTTCGGCGGTGGAACGGCTGGCCGGACGGCTGGAGTCGCTGGGCCACGAGGTGGTCCCGGAGGATCCCCGCTACGGCCTCATCGGGCTGACCTTCGTGCCCCGCGCGACCGTGGGCGTACGGGAGCTGGCGGCCCGGGTGCCCGATCCCGCGCTGCTGGATCCGCGGACGCACGAGGCGATGCGTACGGGGCGCCTGCTGGGCGGGCCCGCGCTGCGGGTCTCCCGGTGGGCCGAGGTGGCGCTGCGCCGCCGGGTCGGGGAGATATTCGGCCGCTTCGACGTGGTGCTCACGCCGACCACGGCCACTCCCCCGCTGCGGATCGGCGCCCTGGCGGGCCTGGGGGCCATGGCCACGGACCGGGCGATGATCGCGGCGTGCCCGTACGCCTGGACGTGGAACGTGCTGGGCTGGCCCGGGGTCAACGTCCCGGCGGGCTTCACCCCGGACGGCCTGCCGCTCGGGGCCCAGTTGCTGGGACCGTCGGACGCGGAACCCCGGTTGCTGTCGCTGGCCGCGCAGTTGGAGGCGGCGGAGGACTGGTCGGCGTACTGGCCCGCCCTCTGAGCCACGTGGTGTTCGGGGTTTCGCGGCGGCCCCCGCCCGTCGCCCGTTGGAGGGACGGGGCGGGGTGCGTGGGCGGCGCGACCCCGGGCCCGCGTCGGCGCATCCCGGCGGTCGCGGAGCGGGCGTGTTCCCGTTCGGGGTTCCGGGGCCAGTAATCTCGCCCGAATGACGGCACTTTCGCATCACGGCAACAGTCACGTCGAGCAGCCCGGACGGGACGGGGTCACCGCCACCACGGAGGCGGATCCGCGCGCCACGGGGCCGGTGCGCACCGAGTACGCGCCCGACAAGGACGGGGATCCGGACCCGGGGGAGATCGTCTGGACCTGGGTTCCGTTCGAGGAGAACGACGGCCGGGGCAAGGACCGCCCCGTCCTGGTCGTCGCCCGGGAGGCGGGCGGGCGGACGCTGCTCGCCGTCCAGCTGTCGAGCAAGCGGCACGACGCCGACCGGGAGTGGGTGCCGATCGGCTCGGGGCCGTGGGACTCCGCCGGGCGGGAGTCCTGGGTCGATCTGGACCGGGTGCTGCGGGTGCACGAGTCGGGGATGCGGCGCGAGGCGTGCGCGCTGGACCGGGCACGGTTCGGGCTGGTCGTGGACCGTCTGCGGGAGCTCTACGGCTGGCAGTGACGGCGCCCCTTCCGCCCGGGCCCTCCCGACGGGGCCTTTCCCCCGGGGCGGCCGTCCGCCGGGGCCCTTGCGCCGGCCCCCTTTCGATCAGCCCGTCGGCGGTGTACCGAAGGCGCGGGCGAAGGCTTCGCGGGTCGCCGGGTCGCGGTCGAGCACGCCGAACACGACGTGCTCGAACGTCCCGGCGAAGCGTTCGGCCAGCAGGGCCCGGAAGGCCTCCGCGACCTGGGCCGGGTCGTTCCGGAAGACCCCGCAGCCCCAGGCGCCGAGGACCAGACGCCGGTATCCGTGCAGCGCGGCGACCTCCAGCACCAGCTCCGCCCGTCGGGCCAGGGCGGCCGGGATCTCGGCGACGCGGTCCGGTTCCTGTCGGCGGATCGTGCCCGCGTTCGGCGCCGGGGAGGTGAGGAAGCCCGCCCGGAAGGGCGTCTCCATCAATTCGCCCCGGTCGTCGCGGAAGACGGGGACGCCGGGCGAGTGAATCACCCGGTCGGTGTAGAAGGTGCTCTCGGTCGCGCGGTGGACCTCGTAGTACGCGCGGGCCTCCAGCAGGGTCTCGTGGAGCGCCGAGGCGCGGCACAGCGCTTCCTCCTGGGCCTTGGCCCCGCGCACGTAGCCGCCCCCGGGATTGCGGGCCGACGCGAAGCTCAGGACCGCCACCGGGGCGGCTTCCGCGTCGACGGCGGCGAGCCGGCGGGCGGCGACCGTACTGCTCTCCCCCGTGACCTCGATGACCGTCCGGGCTCCGCCACCGACGGGCCCTTCGTCTGGAATGACCCGGTTTGGGCCGTATATCGTGGTTCCCGCCTTGGCTTCCGCCACGGCGGCGGCCAGGGAAACCTGCCGCCCGGACCGCGTCCGGTACGCGCCGGCCGCCACGATCAGCGCGTTCTCCCGCGCTATCTCACGCAATCTGCTCACGCCGCAAAGCTTCGGGCGCCGCCCGGGGCAAAGCAAAGGAATTTGTGTCCCGAGGACGGGTAGGCACGGGTGACATCAAGGCCGACGACAGGAGACGAGGAAACGGTGATGCCGGAAATCCCGCCCGATCCGTTCGCCCAGGACTTCGACCACGCCTCCCTCACGGAGCCCGCCGCCGAGCACCTGGTGCACGGCATATGTTTCAAGACCGGACCGCCCCGACTGATCGGCACCGAGCTGGAATGGCTCGTGCTGGACGCCGAACGACCCTGGCAACCGTTGCCGCCCGAACGACTGGCGGCCGCCCACGAAGCCGCCCACGCCCTGCCGCTGCACTCGCGGATCACCGTCGAGCCGGGCGGGCAGCTGGAGCTCAGCTCGGAGCCCGCCGCCTCCCTCACCGCGTGCGTGGACGACCTCCAGGAAGACCTCACCGCAGTACGCGCCGCCCTGGACGCCCAGGGGCTGGTCCTGCGGGGCGCCGGCCAGGACCCGCGCCGCCCCTTGCGACGGCTGCTGAGCAGCCCGCGCTACGACGCGATGGAGGCCTACTTCGACCGTACGGGCCCCGCCGGCCGGGCCATGATGCGCTCCTCCGCCTCCGTCCAGGTCTGCGTGGACGCCGGTCACGAGGAGCCGGGGCCCCTCGGCTACGGCCGCCGCTGGCGGCTGGCCCACCTGCTGGGTGCGGTGCTGGTCGCCGCGTTCGCCAACTCGCCGGCGCGCGAGGGCCCGTACCGGGGGTGGCGGTGCGCCCGCCAGGGGATCTGGGAAGACATCGACGCGCGACGCTCCCTGGCCCCGCCGCTGGACGCCGAGCCACGGGCCGGGTGGACCCGGCACGCCCTGGACACCGGGGTGATGTGCGTACGGTCCGAGGGCGACGGGCCGTGGCCGGTGCCGAGCGGGCTGACCTTCCGGGACTGGCTGCGCGGCGACGTGCCCGCGGACGCCCGCCCCGGCGGACTGCGTCCGCCCACCGCGCGGGACCTGGAGTACCACCTCAGCACGCTCTTCCCGCCGGTCCGCCCGCGCGGCCACCTGGAGCTGAGGATGATCGACGCGCAGCCCGGCACGGACGGCTGGCTGGTGCCCGCGGCCGTCGTGCACGCGCTCTTCGACGACCCGGAGGCCGCGGAGACCGCGTACCGGGTGTCCAAGTCGTTGGCCGACGCCTACGGCGGCCGGGCCGCCCCGCGCAATCCCCTGTGGCGCACCGCCGCCCGGGAGGGGCTCGCCGATCCCGACCTGCGGTCGGCCGCCACCGCGTGCTTCCTGGCGGCCCGCGAGGCGCTGCCGCGCCTCGGGGCGAGCACGCACGTACGCGACACGGTCGGTGCCTTCACCGAGCGCTACGTCCTGCGCGGCCGTTGTCCGGCCGACGAAGCCGAGGAGGACGACCTGTGGCAGCCCGCCGGGAAGGGATACCGCGCATGAGCATCGACAGCCCGCACCGGAGCGCCGACCACCCGGGCCGGAGCGTCGGCGCCCCGCCCGGGAGCACCGACCCCGAGGCCCTGCGCGAGCGCGCGGTGGCCGCCCTGACCGCGGCGCGGGTGCGTACCGCCGCGCTGACGGACCCGGTGGACGACCGGGACCTGACCGCCCAGCACTCCCCCTTGATGTCGCCGCTCGTGTGGGACCTGGCGCACATCGGGAACATGGAGGAACTCTGGCTGCTGCGTCACGTGGCCGGGCGCGAGTCCCTGCGCCCGGAGATCGACCCGCTGTACGACGCCTTCGAGCACCCCCGTTCCGAACGGCCGAAGCTGCCGCTGCTCGGGCCGGCGGAGGCCCGCCGGTACGCGGCCGAGGTGCGGGGCCGGGTCTTCGACCTGCTGGAGAACGTCCCGTTGGAGGGCACCGGGCTCCTGACCGACGGCTACGTCTTCGGCATGATCGCCCAGCATGAACAGCAGCACGACGAAACGATGTTGATCACCCACCAGCTCAGAGCGGGCGCCCCGGTGTTGACGGCCCCGGAGCCGGACCCGCCGCAGGGCCCGCCCCCGGGCGCGGTCGAAGTCCTCGTACCTGCCGGGCCGTTCACCATGGGAACGTCCACGGAGCCCTGGTCGCTGGACAACGAACGCCCCGCGCACGTCCGCGACGTCTCCGCGTTCCTGATCGACACGACTCCGGTGACCAACGCCGCGTACCAGGCCTTCATCGCGGACGGCGGCTACCGGGAGCCCCGCTGGTGGGCTCCCGAGGGCTGGGAGCAGATCCGCGCCCACGACATCGTGGCGCCGCTGTTCTGGCACCGGGAGGGCGGCCAGTGGCTGCGCCGCCGGTTCGGGGTGACCGAGCCCGTCCCCGGTGACGAGCCGGTGCTGCACGTCAGTTGGTACGAGGCGGACGCGTACGCCCGCTGGGCGGGGCGTCGGTTGCCCACCGAGGCCGAGTGGGAGAAGGCCGCCCGGCACGACCCCGCCGGCGGGCGGTCCCGCCGGTATCCGTGGGGCGACGCCGATCCGACGCCCGCGCACGCCAACCTGGGCCAGCGTCACCTGCGCCCGGCGCCGGCGGGCGCCTACCCGGCCGGGGAGTCCCCGCTGGGCGTGCGCCAGCTGATCGGCGACGTGTGGGAGTGGACGGCGTCGGACTTCCTGCCCTACCCGGGCTTCAGCGCCTTCCCCTACCGGGAGTACTCCGAGGTGTTCTTCGGCCCGGAGCACAAGGTGCTGCGCGGCGGCTCCTTCGCCGTGGACGCGGTCGCCTGCCGGGGCACCTTCCGCAACTGGGACCTGCCGGTGCGCCGGCAGATCTTCTCCGGCTTCCGGACCGCGAGGGACGCCTGATGTGCCGTCACCTCGCATACCTGGGGCCGGAGGTGGCCCTGGGCCGGCTGCTCGACGAGCCCGAGCACTCCCTCGTACGGCAGTCCTGGGCGCCGCGCCGCCAGCGGTACGGCACGGTCAACGCCGACGGGTTCGGCGTCGGCTGGTACGCGCCGGGCGACCCGGTACCGGCGCGCTACCGGCGCGCCGGGCCCGTCTGGGGCGACCTGACCTTCGCCGACCTGGCCCGCGTCGTGCGCAGCGGTGCGGTGCTGGCCGCCGTACGCGACGCGACGTTCCCGGGCGCGGACGGGGAGGCCGCGGCGGCGCCGTTCGCCTCGGGGCCCTGGCTGTTCAGCCACAACGGAGCCGTCCGCGACCATCCCGACTCCGTGGCCGCGCTCGCCGCGGCGCTGCCGCCCCGCGAGCTGCTCCAGCTGGCCGCCCGCACCGATTCCGCGCTGGTGTGGGCGCTGGTCCTGCACCGGCTGCGGCAGGGCGACGACCTGGGCACGGCCCTCGCCGAGGCGGTGCGCGAGGTGTCCTCGGCCGCTCCGGGTTCCCGGCTGAACCTGCTGTTGACCGACGGGACGACCATCGCGGCGACCGCCTGGGGCGATTCCCTCTGGTACCTGTCCGATCCGCCGGGCGGCCGCACGGTCGTGGCGTCCGAGCCGTACGACGACGATCCCCGGTGGTGCGAAGTGCCCGACCGGACCCTGCTGACCGCCACCCGTACGAGGGTCGCCCTGACCCCACTCAAGGAGACCACCCCGTGAGCGACTTCCAGTTGACCCGGACCCTCGACGAGAACGCCGCCGAGTCGGCGCTGCGCACGGACGTCCTGCGGGGGCTGACCGCGTCCCCCAAGGAGCTGCCGCCCAAGTGGTTCTACGACGCCCGGGGCAGTGAGCTGTTCGAGGAGATCACCCGCCTGCCCGAGTACTACCCGACGCGTGCGGAGCGGGAGATCCTGCTGGAGCGGGCCCAGGAGATCGCGTCGGCGAGCGGGGCGCGCACGCTGGTGGAGCTGGGTTCCGGTTCCTCGGAGAAGACCCGGCACCTGATCGAGGCGATGCCCGCGCTGCGGACCTACGTACCGGTGGACGTGAGCGAGAGCGCGCTGGCCGGGGCGGCCGAGGCGCTCCTGGCCGAGCATCCGGGCCTGGACGTGCACGCGCTGCTGGCGGACTTCACGCGGCCGCTGCGGCTTCCGCAGTCGCAGGGCCCGCGGCTGGTGGTGTTCCTCGGCGGGACGGTCGGCAACCTGCGGCCGGCGGAGCGGGCCGCGTTCCTGGCGTCCGTCCGGGCGATGCTGTCGCCCGGGGACGCGCTGCTGATGGGCACGGACCTGGTGAAGGACGAGGCCGTGCTGGTGGCGGCGTACGACGACGCCCAGGGGGTGACGGCGGAGTTCAACAAGAACGTGCTGGCCGTGATCGACCGGGAGTTGGGCGCGGACTTCCACACCGCCGACTTCGCGCACGTGGCGGTGTGGAACCGGGAGCAGGAGTGGATCGAGATGCGGCTGCGCGCCCGGTCGGCGGTGACGGTGAAGATCCGGGCCCTGGACCTGGTGGTGCCGTTCGAGGAGGGCGAGGAGATCCTGACGGAGGTGTCGGCGAAGTTCCGTCAGGAGGGGGTCCGCAAGGAACTCTCCGCGGCGGGGCTCGAGTTGACGCAGTGGTGGACGGACGCGGAGGGACGTTTCGCGCTGTCCCTGTCGGTGGTGGACGGCATCGCGGGCTGATCCGTCCGGTGGGGCGGCCCACCGGGTGAGCGGCCGGCCGGCCGCGGCTGTGCGGGGATCCCGGGCAGCGGCGGCCGGTTCGGCGGCGACTCCGGAGCTGGGGACAGGTCCTGCGGGAGGGGCGTCGGCGCCGGCCGCTCCACCGGGACCGCGCGCGGGACCGGCGCGTCCGCGAGGACGGGCTCCCCGGCCCGCTGCGGCGTCCCGGCGAGGACGGCGAGCCGGGCGGCCGCCGCGAGGTCCCGGCGGTCGGCGTACCGGCCCGCCGGGATCCGCGGCAGCAGCCACACCTCGGCCCGCACGCCGCGGGCCCGGGCGATCCGCCAGAGCGAGGCGGTCAGCGGGTCGTCGCCGACGAAGGCGGGCGCCCCGGCGAGCTCCCCGTCCGCCAGCAGGTACCCGATCCGTACGGGCTGTACGGGAACCCGCGCGTCCAGCGCCGACTGGAACGCGGCCCGCCGGAAGGGGCCCTGGGCGCGCCCGCACCAGGTGGATCCCTCGGGGAAGACGGTGACCCGGTCCCCGCCCAGCAGGACCCGGGTGAGGGTGTCGACGGTTGCGGGCAGGGCCCGGATCCGGTCGCGTTCGATGAACAGGGTGCCGGCCCGGGCGGCGAGCCCGCCGATCACCGGCCAGCCGCGGATGTCGCTCTTGGCGAGCATCCGGGAGGGCAGGACGGCGGCGACGAGCGGGATGTCGAGCCAGGAGATGTGGTTGGCGACGATCAGCCGGCCCCCGTCCGGCCCGGGAGCCCCGTGCACGGTGATCCGTACGCCCAGGGACCGGAGCAGGACGGTCGCCCAGGCGCGGACCAGCGCGTGGCGCGAGCGGGCCGGGAGCAGCCGTACCGGCGGGGCCGTCAGGACGCCGAGCACCAGCAGGGCGAGGGCGGCGGCCAGCCGCAGCACCGCGCGCGGCACGCCCGCGGCCGCCCCGGTGTGGGCGGCGCAGGCAGCGGGGGTACAGGGCCCGGTGGGCAGCCAGACGCTCATGCGCCCGGGGCGAGCGAGAGGAAGTGGTTCAGGTAGCGCGGGTTCGTCCGGCGCAGGGAGAGCAGGACGTACAGGTCGGCGCAGCCGAAGTTGGTGTCGAGGGCCGGCTCGCCGCAGACCCAGGCACCGAGGCGCAGGTAGCCGCGCAGCAGCGGCGGCAGTTCCATCCGGCCGGGGACGGTGACTCCCTCGGGGGTCCAGGGCAGGTGCGGGGTGACCCGGTATTCCTCGGGGGCGAGGTTGCGGGCGAGGACGGTCTCCCGGGTCGCGGCGGCCAGCACTCCGCCGTCGGAGAGCGGGACCGAGCAGCAGCCGGCGAGCCAGTTGTGGCCGGCGCGGTCCATGTAGCGGGCGAGCCCGGCCCAGACGAGGGCGATGACGGCGCCGTTGCGGTGGTCGGGGTGGACGCAGGACCGGCCGACCTCGACCAGGTCGGGGCGGATCGGGGCGAGCGCCGAGAGGTCGAACTCGCCCTCGGAGTAGAGGCGGCCCGCGACGGCGGCGCGTTCCGGGGGCAGCATCCGGTAGGTGCCGACGACCTGCTCCCTCTCCTCGTCGAGGACGAGGAGGTGGTCGCAGTAGGCGTCGAAGGCGTCGGAGTCCAGGCCGGGCTCGGGCCCGTCCAGGCGGGCGCCGAGCTCTCCGGCGAAGACCAGGTGGCGAAGCCGCTGGGCGGCGCGCACCTCGTCCTCGTCGCGGGCGAGGCGGACGGTGTAGCGCGGGGCGTCGACGGTCGGTGCGAGGGGGGACGGGGACAGGGGGGCGATGGTCATGGCTGCTCCTGATCCGGGCACGGGGTGCCGGGCCGCAGGTGGCGGACCCGGCTCCTTTACTTCTTCCGTGACCGGCTGGATTCGACATGACCGCTCAGCGGCCCTTGGATGTGCGGACGCTGAACTCAGCGCTCACCGGCGGCGATCAGCGGTCGGAGCTGAGCACCTGGCTGATCGTGTCCGAGGCGGCCCTGGCAGCCTCCTTGGGGTCCTGGCCGGTGAGCACGGCCGTCATGTACGGCTTGATCGGGTTCTTGGCCTCGATCTCGGCCCACCGGGCGGACTTGGGGGTGGCCCGGCCCTGGGCGGCGCCGGGGGCCATGTTGGTCGCACCCTCGTTGCCCTCGACGACGTGCGCGAGGGTGGTCTTGTTCGGTACGTAGCTCATGCTGCGGGCGAGCTCGGTCTGCCACTTCTCGCTGACCAGGGCGGTGATCAGGTCCACGGCCCGGGTGCGGTTCTTCGTCCGCTCCGGGATGATCAGGTCGGAGCCGCCGGTGAAGACCGCGCCTGCCTTCTCGGAGGTCTTGCCGGGTATCGGGAAGAAGCCGAGCTTGCCCTTGAGCTCCGGGTTGGCGGCTTCGATGCGGGCGGCCTGCCCGGGCGGGCCGATGATCTGGGCCACCTGGCCGCGGGCGAAGACGTCGGACTGCGGGGGCGTCTCCTCGTCGGCGTCCTTGGGGCCGTCGCCGAGTCCTTGGAGCTGCTTGTAGAACTCCATTCCGGCGAGGGCCTTGTCGTCGTCGAGGGCGCCGACCCATTGGCCGCTGGTCTCGACGGCGAGCTCGCCGCCCTCGTCCCAGATAAAGCCGGCGAGGACGTACCAGTTCTGGCCGGGCAGGTAGATGCCCTGCTGCTCGCCCTTGTCGAGCTTCTGGGTGGCCGAGATCCACTCCTGCCGGTTCTTGGGGGTGGCCTTGATCCCCGCGTTCGCGAAGAGGTCCTTGTTGTAGATCACCACCCGGTTCGCCGCGTACCAGGGCACCCCGTACTGGGCGCCGTTGACGCTGCCCGGGTCGGAGAGTCCCTTGAGCCAGTCCTTGCTGCCCCATTCGCGCAGGCCTTCGAGGGTCAGCTCGGAGAGGCCGCCGGTCTCGACGTACTGGGCGACCTGGGTGTTGCCGACCTCGATGACGTCGGCGCTCTCCTTGCCCTTGCCGGCGAGCACGGCGTTGACCTTGTCGCCGATCCCGGTCCACTCCTGGATCTTCACTTCCAGGTCGATGCCGGGATGCCCCTTCTCGAAATCGGCGGTGAACTTCGTGACGAAGTCCTCCGAGGCGCTGCCCTTCATCAGCCAGAGCGTCACCTTCTCGGACCCTTCGGCCGATCCGCCCACCAAACTGCAGCCGGTGAGGGCGGTCGCGGCCGCGAGGGCGGTGCACACGGCAAGGAAGCGCATCTTCAAGGGGTCACCTTCTGGGGATTGTTCTCAGATGGCTTGAAATTGGCATAGACCAATGGGTGGGTCAAGAGCCTTTCGCCCGGGATTGTTCACACAAAGTTCGCGGACCCGCCCTTACTGGGGCACCTTGGAACAAGGCAACAGACGACTGGCGGGAGAACCCATGTCCAACCACACCTACCGGGTGACCGAAATCGTCGGCACCTCCACCGAGGGCATCGATCAGGCCATCCGCAACGGCGTCTCGCGCGCCGGCCGGACGCTGCGCCACCTCGACTGGTTCGAGGTCACGCAGATGCGCGGGCACATCGAGAACGGCGAGGTGGCGCACTACCAGGTCGGCCTGAAGGTCGGCTTCCGCCTCGACGACGAGGAGGCGTGAGGGCGCGAGGAAGGCGGGTCCGGCGGCCGGGGCGGGCGGACGTCTGCCGGCGGGCGTCGGGATCGGCGGGCGGACCGGCAGGGGCAGGCTGACGGAGCGGCCGGGGCAGGGTGACGCGGGCGGCCGGGCGGGCGGGCGGACGGACGCGGCTGTGCCCGGCCGCTCGGGTGCGGGCGGCGGTACCGGGCCCGCTCAGGTGCGGCCCTCGCCCTCCTGGGCGGCCTTCAGCTCCGGCGCGTCCGCCGCCCAGTTCGCCAGGACGACCCGGAAACCCGCGGCGCGCGCCGCCTGGCAGACCAACTCGTCGTCGTCGACCAGCATCCGCACCTCGCGGCCGCGGGCCATCCGCTTCAGCACCTCCAGCTTGGTCTGCCGCGCCGGGCGGCGGTCCTGGTTCCCGCGCATCCACAACCGACCCTCGGGCAGCCCGTGTCGGGCCAGCCACGCGACGGTGTCGGCCCGGCACCGCTCCGGCCGGCCCGTCAGGTACACGACCTCGCAGTCGGTCGCGCTCTCCACGGCCAGCGCCACCCCGCGCGCGAGCGGCGGGTCGGCCGGGGCAGCGCCGAAGAACCCGTCCCAGTTCCGGGGCCGGCCCTCCAGGAAGTGCTGCCGGTGCGCGGTGTCGGCGAGGGTGTTGTCGAGGTCGAAGACGGCCAGCGGGCGGTGGGACGCGTTCTCGGTCATGGCCGCAGCCTAGGCCTCCCCCACGACAGCTCGGAGGCCTCCGGCGACGACCGGGGGCTGAGCGGGCCGGGGCGGGCGGGCGGGCGGGCGGGCGGGCGGGCGGGGAATCCTGACCGCCGCCCGGTGTTGAGACCTGTGTGATCCCAAGAATCTCGATACTCGACCGGTCCCGCACCCGCGAGGGACACCCGGCCCCGCAGGCCCTGCGCGACACGGTGGAGCTGGCCCGCACCGCGGAGCGGCTCGGCTACCACCGGTTCTGGGTGTCCGAGCACCACAGCGTGCCCGGGGTGGCGGGCTCCGCGCCCACCGTCCTGGCCGCCGCCGTGGCCGCCTCCACCCGGCGCATCCGGGTCGGCACCGGCGGGGTCATGCTGCCCAACCACCAGCCCTTGGTGGTCGCCGAGCAGTTCGGGGTGCTGGAAGCCCTGTTCCCCGGTCGGATCGACATGGGCCTCGGCCGTTCGGTGGGCTTCACCAACGGGATCCGCCGGGCCCTGGGCCGCGACACCGCCGACGCCGACCGCTTCGAGGAACAGTTGGCCGAGCTGCTCGGCTGGATCGACGGCACGCAGCGGGCGCACCCCGAGGTGCACGCCCGACCGGCCGAGGGGTTGCGGATCCCGGCCTTCGTCCTGGCCACCGGTGAGGGCGCCGGCATCGCCGCCCGGGCCGGGCTGCCGATGGTCGTGGGTGACCTGCGCGGCCGTGGCCGGCTCGTGGAGAGCGTCGAGCGGTACCGCGAGGAGTTCCGGCCGTCCGCACCGGGCGGCGAGCCGTACGTCGTGGTCTCCGGGACGGTGGCGGTCGCCGCCACCGAGGAGGCCGCGCGGCGCGTGCTGCTCCCGGAGGCGTGGGCCGCGGCCCATTCGCGCACCCGTGGCAGTTTTCCGCCCCTGCGGCCCGCGGAGGAGGTGGAGGCGCTGGAGATGACCCCGAAGGAGCGGGAGCTGTACGAGGGCGCCCTCGCGGGGCACATCGCAGGCACGGAGGAGCAGGTCGCCGCCGAGCTGGCCCGGGTCGCCGAGGAGACCGGCGCCGACGAGCTGCTGGTCACCACCTCCACCCACGACCGCACCGCCCTGCTGGACACCTTCGAGAGGCTGGCCCGGATCGCGGGCCTCTAAACTGGGGCGAATGCACCAGTCCCCCGGTCCCGAGACCCGTACGACGCCGGACGCGCCCGACCCCTGTGTACGGGTGCGGGGTGCCCGTGAGCACAACCTGCGCGGGGTCGACGTGGACATCCCGCGCGACACCCTGACCGTCTTCACCGGC
Organism: Streptomyces sp. NPDC001568; assembly: GCF_042893755.1. Classification (NCBI taxonomy): domain Bacteria; kingdom Bacillati; phylum Actinomycetota; class Actinomycetes; order Kitasatosporales; family Streptomycetaceae; genus Streptomyces; species Streptomyces sp. NPDC001568. Next base: position 63,818 of record NZ_JBIAVF010000006.1, read on the forward strand.
GTTTCCGGCTCCGGGAAGAGTTCGCTGGCCTTCGGCACCCTGTACGCGGAGGCGCAGCGTCGGTACTTCGAGTCCGTGGCCCCGTACGCGCGGCGGCTGATCCACCAGATCGGCGCCCCGAAGGTGGACTCCGTGACCGGGCTGCCGCCCGCAGTCTCGCTGGAGCAGCGGCGATCCTCACCGGGGTCGCGTTCCTCGGTGGGGACGGTGACCCTGCTGTCGAACTCCCTGCGGATGCTGTACTCACGGGCGGGCAGCTATCCACCGGGGGCGGAGCGGCTCGACTCCGACTCCTTCTCCCCCAACACGGCCGCCGGGGCCTGCCCCTCCTGCCAGGGCCTCGGTCGGATCCATCGCACCAGCGCGGAACTCCTCGTACCCGAGCCCGAGCTGTCGATCCGTCAGGGGGCGATCGCCGCGTGGCCCGGCGCCTGGCAGGGCAAGAACCTGCGGGACATCCTGGAAGCGCTCGGATACGACGTGGACGCGCCGTGGCGGGAGCTGTCGGCGCAAGCCCGCGAGTGGATCCTGTTCACCGAGGAACAGCCGGTGGTCACCGTGCACCCGGTGCGGGACGCCGAACGGATCCAACGGCCCTACCAGGGCACGTACATGAGTGCCCACCGGTACGTGATGCGGACCTTCTCCGACACCAAGAGCGCCACCCTGCGGGCGCGCGCCGAGAAGTTCCTCACCCATGCGCCGTGCCCGGTGTGCGCGGGCCGCCGGTTGCGGCCGGAGGCGTTGGCGGTGACGTTCGCGGGCCGTACGATCGCGGAGCTGGCGGCGCTGGCACTGACCGAGCTGGACGGCGTACTGGCCGACGCCGATCTGCGCGACGAGGCGGCCCGGGTGCTCGCCGAGGACCTGCGCTCGCGCATCGCCCCGGTCACCGAACTCGGGCTCGGCTACCTGAGCCTGGACCGCACCGCGCCCTCGCTCTCGGCGGGCGAGCTCCAGCGGCTGCGGCTCGCCACGCAACTGCGGTCGGGGCTGTTCGGGGTGGTGTACGTCCTGGACGAGCCGTCGGCGGGGCTGCACCCGGCCGACACCGAGGCGCTGCTGACCGTGCTGGACCGGCTCAAGGCGGCCGGGAACACCGTCTTCGTCGTGGAGCACAGCATGGACGTGGTGCGGCACGCGGACTGGCTGGTGGACGTCGGCCCGCTCGCCGGGGAACACGGCGGGCGGGTGCTGTACAGCGGCCCGCCCCGGGATCTGGCCGGAGTCGGCGACTCGGCGACGGCCCGGCACCTGTTCGCCGAACGCGGGACCGCCGAGCCCCGACCGGTACGGGCGGCGACCGGGTCCGTACGACTGACGGGCGTGGACCGGCACAACCTGCGGGGGGTGGACGCGGAGTTCCCGCTCGGCGTCTTCACCGCGGTGACCGGGGTGTCCGGTTCGGGGAAGTCGACGCTGGTCGGACGGGCACTGGCCGAGGAGGTCGCCGGGCGACTGACGGAGCCGGACTTCCCGGTTCGGCGGCTGGTGGAGGTGGACCAGAAGCCGATCGGGCGCACGCCGCGGTCCAACCTGGCCACGTACACGGGTCTGTTCGACGTGGTGCGCAAGTTGTTCACCGCCACCCCCGGGGCGAGGGCGCGGGGCTGGAAGGCGGGCCGGTTCTCCTTCAACGTGTCCGGCGGTCGCTGCGAGACCTGCCAGGGCGAGGGCTTCGTATCGGTGGAGCTGCTGTTCCTGCCCAGCACGTACGCCCCGTGTCCGCAGTGCGCGGGCGCCCGCTACAAAGCCGAGACGCTGGAGGTCCGTTACGACGGTCTGAACATCGCCGAGGTGTTGGGCCTGACCGTGGAGTCGGCGGGCGTCTTCTTCGCGGAGGTTCCCGCGGCGGCGCGCGCCCTGCGGGCCTTGGAGGACATCGGGCTGGGGTACCTGAGGTTGGGTCAGCCCGCGACGGAACTGTCGGGCGGCGAGGCGCAGCGCATCAAACTGGCCACGGAGCTCCAGCGGGTGCGTCGCGACCACACGCTCTACCTGCTGGACGAACCGACGACGGGGCTGCATCCGGCCGATGTGCGGGTGCTGTTGCGGCAGTTGCACGGGCTGGTGGACGCCGGGCACTCGGTGGTGGTCGTGGAGCACGACATGGAGGTGGTGGCGGGCGCGGACTGGGTCGTCGACCTGGGTCCGGGCGGCGGCGCGGAGGGCGGCCGGATCGTCGCCGCGGGCACCCCGTCGGAGGTGGCCGACTCCCCCACCGGGAGGACGGCCCCCTACCTGGCCCGCGCGCTGGGCCGGTAGGGCGTCCGGCTGACGGAGACGCCCGTGGGCGCGCCCTACACGTCGCCCGGCAGCAGGTGTTGCGGGTGCTCGCGGAAGGACCAGGCGCCGCGGCTGCGGGTGAACGTCCAGACCAGGTCGTAGCGGTCGGGCCAGGTCGCGGGAACACCGATGACGTGCTGCGCGCCGAGGGCGCGGATCAGGGCGGGCAGTCCGGTGTGTTCCCAGCAGATGAGCACCGGCATGGGGGCGGCCAACGCGGCCTGTGCCAGGGCCGGTTCCGCGCCGAGTGCGAACCCGGAGCGTACGGGGGTCTTCAGGGCGGTGGCCAGCGGCGCGAGGGTCTGACGGCAGCGGGCGGGCGCGGTCGCCGGGCCGCCGGTGGCGAACAGGGCGGCGGGCCGGGGCAGCGAGGCCCTGCGGGCGGGCGCGAAGAGGCGGGGCAGTTCCTCGGCGCGGCGCCGGCCGCGGACGGCGAGGAAGCCGGGGTCCTCGTTGCCCTCGTCGTCCTCGCCGATGTCCCCGGCGTACGGCTTCTCCGCGTGCCGGATCACCATGACGAGGGCGTCCTTCGCGGGGGACGGCGGACCGGGGGCCGGCGGGGTCGGCTCCTCCCGCCCGGAGCAGCCGGCCACCGCGAGGGGGGCGAGGGCGGCGGCCAGTACGGTGCGGCGGCGCGGTCCGGTCCCGGCGGGGGCTTGTGGCATGGGGCCACTGTCGCCGACCGCCCGGGCGGGGCCGCGGCGCGGCGCGTCGTACGGCCCGTACGAGCGCCCGGTCGGGCGATCGACTCGGCCGATCGGCCCAGAACGGGGGTCCGGGTGCCCGTACGGGGGCGTGGGGCGCCGGCCGCGTCGGGCCCGCCGGGGTGGGGCACCCGGCGCGGGGCCGCGCGCAGCCGGAGGCGGCGGGGGTGGAGGCCGCGGGGGCGGAGGGGGCGGTCAGCTCTTGCGGACCGCCCGGAGCCACTCCTTGTTCATCGCGGCGATCGACGGCAGCGGGATGCCCTTGGGGCAGGCCGTGGCGCATTCGCCGGTCAGCGTGCAGCCGCCGAAGCCCTCGTCGTCCATCCTGCCCACCATGTCCAGCACCCGGGTCTCGCGCTCCGGCGAGCCCTGCGGGAGCACGTTGAGGTGGTTGACCTTGGCGGAGGTGAACAGCATCGCGGACCCGTTGGGGCAGGCCGCCACACAGGCTCCGCAGCCGATGCACTCGGCGTGCTCGAAGGCGAAGTCGGCGTCGGGCTTGGGCACGGCGGTGGCGTGCGCCTCGGGGGCCGCGCCGGTCGGCGCCGTGATGTAGCCGCCGGCCTGGATGATGCGGTCGAAGGCGCTGCGGTCGACGACGAGGTCCTTGACCACCGGGAAGGCGGAGGCCCGCCACGGCTCGACGTCGATGGTGTCCCCGTCGGCGAAGGACCGCATGTGGAGCTGGCAGGTGGTGGTGCGCTCCGGGCCGTGGGCGTCACCGTTGATGACGAGGCTGCACGCGCCGCAGATGCCCTCGCGGCAGTCGTGGTCGAAGGCGACCGGGTCCTCACCGCGCAGGATGAGTTCCTCGTTGAGGGTGTCGAGCATCTCCAGGAAGGACATGTCCTTCGAGATGCCGTCGACCTCGTAGGAGGCCATCGCGCCGGGGGCGCCGGCGTTGCGCTGGCGCCAGACGCGCAGGGTGAGCTTCATGCGTAGCTCCGCTGTGTGGGGTGGACGTACTCGAAGACGAGGTCTTCCTTGTGCAGGACGGGTGCGGCTCCGGTGCCCCGGTACTCCCAGGCGGCCGCGTAGCCGAACTCCTCGTCGCGGCGGGCCGCTTCACCGTCCGGGGTCTGGGACTCGACGCGGAAGTGACCGCCGCAGGATTCGGCGCGGTGGAGGGCGTCGAGACACATCAGCTCGGCGAGTTCCAGGTAGTCGACGACCCGGTTGGCCTTCTCCAGCGACTGGTTGAACTCCTCGCCGCTCCCGGGGACCTTGATGCGCCGCCAGAACTCCTCGCGGATCTCGGGGATCCGGGCGAGGGCCTTGCGCAGGCCCTCCTCCGTACGGGCCATACCGCAGTACTCCCACATGAGTTCACCGATCTCGCGGTGGAAGGAGTCGGGGGTGCGGTCGCCGTCGACGGCGAGCAGCTTGGCGAGGCAGTCGCGGGTTTCGCGGACAGCCGCCGCCGCCTCCGGGTGAGCGTCGTCGACCTCGTCGTGGTGCGGGTTCCGGGCCAGGTAGTCGTTGATGGTGGACGGCAGCACGAAGTAGCCGTCACCGAGGCCCTGCATGAGGGCGGAGGCGCCGAGGCGGTTGGCGCCGTGGTCGGAGAAGTTGGCCTCGCCGATCGCGAACAGGCCCGGGACGGTGGTCTGGAGGTCGTAGTCGACCCACAGTCCGCCCATCGTGTAGTGGACGGCCGGGTAGATCCGCATGGGGACCTCGTACGGGTTCTCCGCGGTGATCCGCTCGTACATCTCGAAGAGGTTGCCGTACTTCTCCGCCACCTTGTCCTTGCCCATGCGGCGGATGGCGTCGGCGAAGTCCAGGTACACGCCCTGGCCGCCCGGTCCGACGCCGCGGCCCTCGTCGCAGACGTTCTTCGCGGCGCGGGAGGCGATGTCGCGGGGGACGAGGTTGCCGAAGGAGGGGTAGATCCGCTCCAGGTAGTAGTCGCGCTCCGCCTCGGGGATCTCGACGGCGGGGCGGGTGTCGCCCCGGGCCTTGGGAACCCAGATCCGGCCGTCGTTGCGGAGGGACTCGCTCATCAGCGTGAGCTTGGACTGGTGCTCACCCGTGCGAGGGATACAGGTGGGGTGGATCTGGGTGAAGCAGGGGTTGGCGAAGTGGGCACCGCGCCGGTGCGCCCGCCAGATGGCGGTCGCGTTGGAGTTCATGGCGTTGGTGGAGAGGTAGAAGACGTTGCCGTAGCCGCCACTCGCGAGGACCACCGCGTCCGCGTAGTACGTGGAGATCTTCCCGGTGATCAGGTCGCGGGCCACGATGCCGCGGGCGACGCCGTCCACCGTGATCAGGTCGAGCATCTCGGTGCGGGCGTGCATCTCCACGTTGCCCGCGGCGATCTGCCGGGACAGGGCCTGGTAGGCGCCGAGCAGGAGCTGCTGACCGGTCTGGCCTCGGGCGTAGAAGGTGCGGGAGACCTGGACGCCGCCGAAGGACCGGGTGTCGAGGAGGCCCCCGTACTCGCGGGCGAAGGGCACGCCCTGGGCCACGCACTGGTCGATGATCTCGACGGAGATCTGTGCGAGGCGGTGGACGTTGGACTCGCGGGCGCGGAAGTCGCCGCCCTTGACGGTGTCGTAGAAGAGGCGGTGTACGGAGTCGCCGTCGTTGCGGTAGTTCTTCGCGGCGTTGATGCCGCCCTGCGCGGCGATGGAGTGGGCGCGGCGCGGGGAGTCGGAGAAGCAGAACTGGACGACGTGGTAACCCTGCTCGGCGAGCGTCGCGCCGGCCGCGCCGCCGGCCAGGCCGGTGCCGACGACGATGATCCGGTGCTTGCGCCGGTTCGCCGGGTTGACCAGCTTCGCCTCGAAGCGGCGCCGGTCCCAGCGCTCGGCGATGGGGCCCTCGGGGGCCTTGGTGTCGACGATCGGATCGCCCGTGACGTAGTCCGCGTACGACGTGTGGGTGTCGTGGGTGTCGTGGGTGTCCTGGGAGTCGTAGGACTCGTGGGCCCCGGTGTGCGCGGGGGTCTCGTGTGCGCTCATGGTCAGCTCACCACTCCGGTCATGACGGCGACGGGGACGGACACGAAGCCCGCGAAGAGGACGAGGGCCAGGGCGTTGGCCAGGAACTTCAGGGTCCGGTCGCGCCGGGCGTTGCCGGCGCCGAGGGTCTGCGCGGCGCTCCAGAAGCCGTGGCGGACGTGCAGCCCGAGCGCGGCCATCGCGACCAGGTAGATCGTGTTGCCGTACCAGGTGGAGAAGGTGGCGAGGACGTTCTCGTACGGGTGGCCGGCCCAGGCGCGCTCGTTGACCGTGAGCGTGGTCAGGTCGAGGAGGTGCCAGACGATGAAGAGCGCCAGGATGATGCCGCCCCAGCGCATGGTGCGGGTGGCGTAGCTCGCCCGCCGACGCTTGTGGGCGTACTTCACCGGGCGCGCCTTGATGTCGCGACGGCTGAGCTGGTACGCGCAGACGGCGTGGGCGACGACCGCGGCGACCAGCACGACGCGGACGATCCACAGGGCCCACTCGTGGTGCAGGAAGGGGGATCCGAGGGTGCGGAGCCAGTGGGCGTACCCGTTGAACTCGTCCGCCCCGAAGAAGATCTTGAGGTTGCCGAGCATGTGCACGACGAGGTAGCCGAGCATGATCAGGCCCGATGCCGCCATCACGGACTTCTTGCCGACGGTGGAGTCCCAGAGCGTGCGCGTGATGGACGGCCGTCGATCCGTCCGCGTTGCCAGAGCCATGACGTCGACGGTAAGGACTTAGGTCCCGAAAGGTCCAAGACATGGTCGAGCTGATCGCGATAGGCGTTCCCTATCGACGGGTCTAGTCTGGCGGCATGCAGTTCCAGCAGCTCGTGTACTTCGTGGCCGTCGCCGAGACCCGGCACTTCACCCGGGCCGCCGAACGGGAGCACGTGGCCCAGCCCTCCCTGTCGCAGCAGATCAAGGCCCTGGAACGGGAGCTGGGGGCCGAACTCTTCAGCCGCGTGCGGGGCAACATCGCCCTGACCGACGCGGGCGAGGCCCTGCTTCCGCTGGCCCGCCGGATCCTGGCCGACGCGGACACGGCGCGGCTGGAGGTGCAGGAGCTCGCGCAGCTGCGACGCGGACGGGTCCGATTGGGGGCCACCCCGAGCGTGTGCACGGGCATGCTGCCGGCCGTGCTGCGCGCCTTCCACGCCGCGCACCCCGGCATCGAGCTGCTGATCGAGGAGAGCGGCTCGCTGGACCTCGTACGGGAGCTCGCGCGCGGGCTCCTGGACCTGGCCCTGATCACACTGCCCCTGCCGCCGTCGGCACCCGCCCTGACCACCGTGGAGCTGCTCACCGAGGACCTTCTGGTGGTCTCGTCCGCGGACCTCCCGCCCCCGGCGGGCGGGGGCGAGCTGAGCATCGCGGACCTGCGGGACGAGCCGATGGTGATGTTCCGCCACGGTTATGACCTGCGGGACCTCACCGTGGGCGCCTGCCGGGCGGCGGGCTTCGAGCCGACGTTCACGGTGGAGGGCGGCGAGATGGACGCGATCCTCGGCTTCGTCCGCGCCGGGCTCGGGATCGCGGTGGTCCCGGCCATGGTCGTCGAACACGGCGGCCCGGGCTTGCGCGCGACCCGCCTCGCCGGCTCCCCCCTGCGCCGCACGATCGCCCTCGCCCACCGCACGGACGTCGCACCCCCACGCGCGGCCCGCGAACTGAAACGCCTCCTCCTGGCCTGACCCACCCCGGCGGGAGCGGCCACCGGGGCCATCCGGGACACCCGGCCTCGCAGCACCTCCCCCCGGCGCTCCCGCGGTACCCCGTCAGGCCGGTCGTATCGGCAAAGCGGCGTCGAGGCCTTCGGCGAGCATCGCGAAGGCGCGGTCGGCGTCGGTCACCGCGGCCGGGTACGCCTCGTCGGCACTCTGACCGGCGGCGATCCGACGCCAGTTCTCCCGACCCAGTTCGTGACGCACCGCCACCAGGTGGATCGCCGCCAGCCGCGCGGTGAGCGGCGCCGCGGACTCCGCCTCCAGGACGGCGGCCAGGAGTTCCACCTCTCGGTCCGAGTAGTGCGCCAGCCGGGACTCCAGGCTGGGAGTGGCGTACAGGAGCCCCTGGAAAGCGAGAACGTTCGGGTGGTCGCACAGCCCCGTGATCGGGTCCCGCTCGCCTAGGGCGGCCAGGAAGTGGTCGTGAACCGCCCCGACCGGGCTTCGACCGGCGGGCCGTTCGCGCACGATCCGTGCCGCCTCGTCCTGATGGTCGGCGAACCGGTCGAGGACCAGGTCCTCCTTGCTGGGGAAGTACCGGAACAGGGTGGGTTTGGACACCTCCGCCGCCGCGGCGACATCGGCCACCGATACCGCGTCGAAGCCCCGCTCCAGGAAGAGTTCCAGCGCCGTGGCCGCCAGCTGGCGGCGCGTGCGCAGCTTTTTGCTCTCGCGCAGACCCGTCGTGTTTTCCATGCCCACACCGTACCACGCAATCATGACCCAGTAACTTTTCTGACTCGGTTGCTTTTTCTTCGTGGACGCGCTTTCCTGGAACCCGGCGACAACGAGAGGACTTCCGATGACCGACGTACTGATCGTGGGCTCCGGCCCGACGGGGCTCACCCTGGCTTGCGGGCTGGCCCTCCACGGCGTTGACGTGCGCATCGTCGACCAACGCCCCGGCCCGCACCGCGAGTCCCGGGGGAAGAGCCTCAGTTCGAGCAGCCTGCGGGTCCTCGAACAGCTGGGGGTCGCCGCGAGGATGACGGCCCTCGGCAACGCGGACCTGGTGTTCCGCAAGTACTTCGACGGCGCCCACATCAGCGACACACCCTTCACCGACGTCTTGTTCATGGGTCAGTGGCAGATCGAGGAAGTGCTGCGGGAGCGGCTCGCGGAGCTCGGCGTGCGGGTCGAGTACGGGACCCGGATCACCGGGATCCATCAGGAAGCGGACGCGGTGACGGCGCAGCCCGCTGCCGGCCCGGCCATCCGGAGCCGCTACCTCGCGGGGTGCGACGGCGGAGGCAGCGCGACGCGCAAGCTGCTCGGCATCCCCTTCGAGGGGAGCACCGAGGAGCGGTCGATGATGGTCCTCGGTGACGTGAGCGCTCCCGGATTGAGCCGCGAATTCTGGCACCAGTGGTTCACCTCGGACGGGGCGGCCATGCTGCTCTGTCCGATACCGGGGACCGACTCCTTCCAGCTCCAGGCCTCGCGCGAGCTGGACGCCGACGGGGAGCCGCTGCCGCCCTCCCTCGAAAGCTTCCAGCGGCTGTTCGACCGGCATGCCAGGATGCCGGGGATCGAACTGGCGGATCCCACCTGGATGTCGACCTGGAGGGTCAACGTCCGCATGGCTGCTCGGCTGCGGGAGGGGCGCGTCTTCCTCGCCGGGGACGCGGCCCACGTCCAGCCCATCGCCGGTGGACGGGGCATGAACACCGGGATAACGGACGCGGCCGTCCTCGGCCGGGCCCTGACCAGCGCCCTGAGCGCGCCGTCCGGACCCACCCGGGAGGAGTTGCTCGCCCGGTACGAGACGGAGCGGCTGCCGGCTGCCGCCGAGCTGCTGGCCGACACGACGCAGCGGTTGGAGCGGGTCCTCGCGGCGGTGCGCGAGCCGGGCCGCGGAACGGAGGCCGGCCTGCGCTGACCGACACCGACCGACCATCCCGACGGGCGCCTTCACCGACGGCCCTCACCCGCCATCCCGACGGCCGCCCTCTCCGTGGGCCCCGCCCTCACCGGCAACTTCGACACCTGCCAACCGACCACGCCGACGCCGCCCCCCGGCCGCCCGGGGACGGCGGTTCACCGGATCCGCGCCGGCCCCAGCCGGCTCGGAGTCGATCAGGTGGGGGTCGGAACCGCGTCGGAGAGGGAGAGGGTATGGATGCGGTCCGGGGAACCGGGACGGGCGTAGTACCAGCCCTGGGCGGTGTCGCAGCCGAGGTCGCGGAGCTGGGCCGCCTGGACGCCGGTCTCCACTCCCTCAACCGTCACGGCGAGTTCGAGGCTGTGGGCCAGCGCGACGATGCCCTCCACGATCTTGACGTCGACGGGGTTGGCCGGCTGCTGTTGCATCCCCTGCGTGAAGGAGCGGTCCAGCTTCAGGACGCTGACGGGCAGGCGGCGCAGGTTGGCGAGGTTCGAATAGCCGGTGCCGAAGTCGTCGAGGGCGATGTCCACGCCCAGGGCGGCGAGCCGCCGCAACGGTTCGAGGAGCTCGTCGTCGGCCCCTATCAACGCCGACTCGGTGACTTCCAGGCACAGGGAACCCGGGGCCAGGCCCGAGCTCTCCAGGACCCGTACCGTGTCGGCGACCAGGCCGGGATGGTGGAGCTGGGTCGGGGAGAGGTTGACGTTGACGCGCAGGCTGGAGCCGCCGTACTGGAGCTGCCAGCTCCGGGCCTGCCGGACGGACTCCTCCAGGACCCACCGGCCGAGCGGCACGATGAGGCCGGTCCGTTCGGCGAGCGGGATGAAGCGGTCGGGGCCGAGGACCCCGTACTGCGGGTGCGACCAACGCACCAGCGCCTCCGCACCGCGCACACTGCCGTCGTGCATGTGCACCAGCGGCTGGTACTCGATGAAGAACTCACCGCGTTCCAGCGCTGCGGGCAGCGCGTTGGTCAGGCCGTGCCGGGTGATGGCGCGGGCGTCGGCCTCCTCGTCGGCGAACTCGAAGCGGTTCCCGCCCGCCGCCTTGGCCCGGTACATGGTGATGTCGGCGCTGCGCAGCACCTCCGCCGCGGTCCGTTCGCCGGCCCGGCCCTCGACGATGCCGATGCTGCCCCGCACGGTCAGCTCCCGGCCCTCCAGCCGGATCGGCGTGGACAGGGCGGACAGGATCCGAACCGCCAGGTCCGTCACCTTCTCCTCGTTCTCGGCGGCGGGGCCGGTGGTCAGGGCCACGAACTCGTCACCGCCCAGCCGGGCCACCACCTCGCCCGGTCCGGTCGCGCAGCTCTGCAGCCGGTCGGCGACCTCCACCAGGAGTCGGTCGCCCGCCGAGTGACCCAGGCTGTCGTTGACCGCCTTGAAGCCGTCGAGATCGAGGTAGCACAGGCCGAAGCGGCTTGCTCCGCCCGCGCTCAGGGCCTTCTCCAGCCGCTCGAAGAACAGCGTCCGGTTGGGCAGTCCGGTCAGCGCGTCGTGGGTCGCCTCGTAGCGCAGCCGCAGGTTCAGCAGCCGGCGTTCGGTGGTGTCCTCCATCAGGGCCAGCTGGTACTGCGGGGTGCCGTCGGTGTCACGCAGCAGGGACACCGTCAGGTTGGTCCACAGGACGGTGCCGTCGTGCCGGTAGTACGGCTTCTCCACCCGGTAGTGCTCGCGCTCCCCGCGCACCAGTTCCCCGTACATGCGCCACACGTGCGGGGTGTCGTCGGGGTGTCCCCACTCGCTGACGTTGCGGCCCCGGACGTGCCCCTCCAGGCCGCCGAACATCTGCAGCAGGGTGTCGTTGACCTCCAGGACGTTGCCTTCCAGGTCGGCGATGCCGATCCCGATGGCGGCGCCCTCGAAGACCGCCCGGAAGCGTTCCTCGCTGGCGTGGAGCGCCTGTTGGGCGTCGCTGCGGGCCGTGAGCGCGGAGCGGGCGATGGCCTCCTGCTCCTTCAGGGTCCGCTCGCGCAGCGCGCGGGCGAATCCGGCCGCGATGCCGTGCTGGAGGCGGGCGCAGCGGGACCGGTACTCCTCGGTGCCCTCCGTACCGGAGCCGTCGGGTCCGCAGTAGAGCACGAGGTAGGACTCGACCACGCCGAGGGTGCCGGCCAGGGCTTCGGGGTCGGTGCAGTGCACGGCGACGAGATCGGCGCCCACCCGCTGGGCGACCGAGGCGTCGAAGGGTCGGGCGTGCAGGGCCTCGGTGAGGGTGCGGGTGAGGGGGACGAGGTGCTGTTCGAACTCGGGCCGGGTCAGTGACGTGGCCGTGACGGGGAAGATCGCCCGCCCCCAGATGGTCGCGAAGCGCGCGATCCGGTCCTCCAGCCCGCTGCGCAGCTCGCGCAACTGCTCCCGCCCCGGGACGGGGCCGGTCTGTTGCGTGGAGGCACCGGCCTGGTCCGGGGCGGTCCCGAAGGCGACGGCCTCCGGGAAGGCCCGGCCGGGAGGGGCGGGCGGCGGTGTGGGAGCGGGAAGTCTCACGCCTTGCGTCCCACGCCGCCGAAGCCCGAGAAGGCGTACGGGTCCTCCGGCTCGTCGCCTTCGGCAAGCGCCTCGGTGCGGTCCGGGCGCCAGTCCGGCATGGACACGAGACCGGGTTCGAGTAGGTCGAAGCCGTCGAAGAAGCCGCCCACCTGTTCCCGGGTGCGCATGACGAGGGGGTTGCGGATGTCCCGGTAGACGGTGACGACGCCGCCCGCCACCTCCTGGGTGAGCGGGATGCCCTCGTACGAGGCGTGCGTGAGGACGAGCAGGCTCCCCGGTGCCAGCGCGTCGCGCAGTTCGGCGACGGCGGCGTACGGCTGGTCCGCGTCCTCGATGAAGTGCAGGACCGCGACGAGCAGCAGTGCGACGGGGCGGTTCAGGTCCAGCAGTCGGCCGACCTCGGGGGCGGCGAGGATCTCCTGCGGCTTGCGCAGGTCGGCCGCGACGACGCCGGTGCGTTCGTCGCCGTCGAGGACGGCTCGGCTGTGCGCGACGGCCACCGGGTCGTGGTCGACGTAGACGACGCTCGCTTCGGTGCTCGCCGCCTGGGCGATCTCGTGGACGTTGCCGAAGGTCGGGATGCCGGAGCCGATGTCGAGGAACTGCGTGATGCCCTCGGCGACGGCGTGCCGGACGGCGCGGCGCATGAATGCCCGGTTGGCCTGCATGACCTTGGGGAGTCCCGGCATGAATTCCATGGCGCGGCGGGCCGCCTGGCGGTCGACCTCGAAATTGTGGGAGCCGCCCAGGTAGTAATCGTAGATGCGGGACACGCTGGGCACCGATATGTCGATGCCTGCCGGGGCCCAGGCGGGGCGCTCCATCGGGGTCTCCAAGCCGTAGTCGTGTCGTGGTCCGTCCGGGGGGCGGGACGGGGGTCGGACTCCTGTCCGAGCCGAATGTACTGATCATTGCCCAACCGAGCGAGTAAAAGCGGAAATTGGCGGTCCGTTCTTGGTCACACACCAAAGGGCCGACCGGGTCCGAACAGGGGAGGCTCGGAATCCGACAAATACCTTTTGGGAATTGCACAGCCACTGATCGGACACGGTCATCGACTGGCTCAAACCTCTACGGTCCCAACTCCGCCCGTTCAGGCGAACCGAGCTCGTCCCCCACGTGCGCGGGCGCGCGCGGGCCCATGCTCCCCGGGTGAACAGAGCCTGTGCCAGGCGCCTGCTGGCGGTCCCGGTCCTGCTGTGGGCGGCGTTGGCCGTCACGCCGGCCGTGGCCGATAGCCGCGCATACGCGACGATCGAAGCCGGCGACGGCGGAGCGAGCCTCACGGTGTTCGCGACCGCCGGCGGCGGCGCGAGCGTGGCCATTCGAGGTGGCGGACATCACGGCAAGGGGCACTGCAAGGACCGCGGCGGACACCACGGCGGAGGGCACCACGGCGGACACGGTGGACACCACTGCCCGCCGCCTCCCCCGCCGTGCCCACCGAAACCGACCCCGACACCACCGAAGCCGACTCCCACGCCCACGCCCACACCCACCCCGACGCCCACGCCCACGCCCACACCGACCCCGAAGCCTCCGACCCCGACGCCCACCCCGCCACCACCGAAGCCCAAGCCGACCCCACCCCCGAAGCCGGCCCCCGCTCCGCCGAAGCCTGCTCCCGTACCGGTGCCGAAACCGCCCGTGGCGGCGCCTCCGCCGCCCCGGGTGTACCAGGCGCCCGCTCCGCCGCCTCCCAGGCCCGCGCCGAAGCCGACGCCTCCCCCGGTGGTGACCCCGCCGCCTCCCGCCCCCAAGCCGGTGGCACGCCCCAGCTACCACGCGCCGGCCCGCAAACCGGCCGAGCGTCACATTTCGCCAGTCACCTTCACGCTCATGACCGCGGCTCCCGCCGTGCTCGCGATCGTCGCGCTGCGCCCGCGCTGACCGCGCGAAGCCGACCGACCGCCCCGGGCACGCCCGCGCGCCGGAACGGCGGTTCACCGGAGCAGCCGCGCGCACTTTCTTCCTCTTCCCCTGTGATCACCGATTGGGAGTCATCTTGTCGGAATGGCTCGTCCTGTCCCTCGCGATGGCCGCGGCATGCGCCGTGGTCCTTTCCATCGCCTTCTTCAACCACCGCAGGATCGGCGAGGACGACGATCCGAACGAAACCCCGGACGTCATCGAGTACATGACGATGATGATCGGGGTGATCTACGCCATCGTGCTCGGTCTCGCCATCGCCGGCGTCTGGGAAGGCAGAGGGGCCGCCCAGGAATACGTCCGCCAGGAGGCCCAGGCCCTGCACGAGATCAGTGTCCGCTCCGAGGTCTACCCGGCCGAGGTCCGCAAGAAGATCCGCTCGGACGTCGACGCGTACGTGACGTACGTGGTGGACACGGAGTGGAAGGAGATGGCCGAGAACGGCGAACTGACCGACCGCGGCGGCGAGCTGCTGGAACGTATCCGCCGTGACGTGACGGACTACGAACCGCAGACCGACCATGAGGGTCAGGCCTACCAGCCGCTGGTCGACCAGGCGGCGATGGTGGACGACGCCCGCAACTCACGCGGGCAGAGCGCCGGGGCCACCATGCCCGGGGTGGTGTGGTTCGGGCTGATCGCGGGAGCGCTGGTGACGGTGGGGCTGATCTTCACCCTGCAGATCCGGCGATCGTTCCGCGAAATGCTGCTCGCCGGCCTGTTCAGCGCGTTGATCGCCTTCTTGTTGTTCCTGATCTGGGACTTCGACGCGCCCTTCGGGCGGGGCATCTCGGCGACCGCCGAACCCTTCCTCGCGCAGTTCCCCCATCTGGGACTGGGGGACTGAACGTCCGCGCCGGGCGCCCGGAGGAACGGGCGCCCGGCGCGGGCGACGGCGCCCCGCCGGACAAGCCCGCGACGAGCCGGGCACAAACCGGCGACGGGCCGTACGTCCCCGGTTCGGCCTACCGGTGTGCCCCATTCGCCCGTTCCTGATCGCGGGTCACCGGTCCCGCACCTAGCGTGGCGGACATCGAGGTGCACGACCCCTCACGTGCGGAAACGCTGCGCGGCTGCTCCTCGGGGATCCGGAGAACCAGCCATGGGTGCGATACGCAGCTCCGTCACCACCCTGTTCAGCACCGGCGCCACGGGCGCGGCCCTCGTACTCGGCGCCCTGGGCGCGCCCGTCGCCCTCGCGGTGGAGGCGGCGCCCATCACCTCGTTCGGTTTCGCCATCACCCCCTCGACGGTGGCCCCCGGCGGGCAGACCGTGCTCTCCGTCACCGGCTGCGACGCCGCCTTCGCCACCGCCTCCTCCGGGATCTTCGACACCGTGAGCATCGCGCGCGGCCAGACCGTTCGGGTCACGGTGGACCGCGACGCCCGCCGCGGAGCCCAGTACTCCGTCTCCTTCACCTGCAACGGTGAGACCGGCTCGGCCGACGTGACGGTCGCGGGCGCCACGAGCACCCCCACCACGAGCTCGACCACGGGCCCCCGCACGAGCGCCTCCCCCGCGACGTCCACCGCCGCCCCCGTCTCCCCCGCGGCGCCCACCTCCGCCGCCGCGGTGGCCCCGCCGCGTACGACGGCCGCCGTCGTCCCCCCGCGCACCACCACCGCACCCGCGGCGCCCCGCACGACGTCGCCGCCGACGCCGCGCACCACGACGGGCACCGTGACGGGCAACCCCACGGCCTCGGCGGTTGCCACCCTCGGCGTCCGGGGCGGGCTCGGCGGCAGCGTCGCCGGGATGGACGCGCTCGAACTCGGCGCGGGCGCGGGCCTCTTCCTGCTCGCCTCCGGCGGCACCGCGTACGCCCTGTACCGACGCCGGTCGGCCAACGGGCACTGACCCGACGGACCGTGCCGCGGGCAGCCGGGGCCCCCGGCCCCGTAGGGCCGGCCCCGTCCGTTCCCACGACCCGACGGCCCCCACACACCACACCCCGCAAGGACTGCGGCCCGCCGCGCCCACGCACCCGACCGACGCTCCCCGTCCCACCCGCGAAACCGCCGGTCGCCCCGGGGCCCGTGCGGGCCCGGGGCGACCGGCGGATCGTCAGGGCGGGCTACCGGCCCGCTCGGCGGGCCCGGTCAGGCCCGGCCCGCCGGGACGGGACGACGGCGGCGCATCACGTGCACGCCCGCGCCGAGTGCCGCGGCACCGATCAGACCCGCGCCCATGGCCGTCTCGGCGGTGGACGGGCCGAAGGACCCGCCGATGCCGCCCTGGGCGCCGCGGCCCGGAAGGATGGTGAAGCGGTGCGTGGCGACCAGGTTGTTGTCGTGGCACTTGACCGACAGCGTGTGGTGGCCCGGCGAGGCGTGGTTGAAGATCCGGACGGTCGCGAAGCCGATGGGGCCCGACGAAAGGTTCGTCTGCGGAAAGTTGCCGTGCGACCAGACGGTGCCGCCGTTGCGGCAGCCGGCCGCGCTGACCTGCATCGAGGCGCCCTGGTGGACGGAGTACGGGTTGACCGTGACGTTGCTGGGACCGGTGCCCCCGCCCTGCGGGTTCGCTTGAGCGGACGTGACACTGAGACCGATCGCGGCGCAAGCAGCCGCGGTCACGGTGAGAGCGCGGAAAACACGCATGGTGGAACCTCCAGCGGAAAGCGCCCCGGGGCGGTGGCTCCGGGCAGATCGACGAGAACGCCTCCCATCACGAACCCTCGGGCCGGTCCGCAACCAGCGCATGTCCACCTTTGGGCCGGCCGGTTGATCGACACGCCGAAGATCGCGAAATGAATCTGACGGATCCGCAGGTCACGGGGCGTCAGGCATTTATGTGACGATTACCTGGATGGGCGCACCCCTTCCGGCCCCACCACCCGTTCGCCCTTCCCCGATCGCCGTCCCGACCGAGCGCCCTTAGCGTGCGTGAAGTAGGGCGTACAGGGGTGGGACTGGAACGCGGGTCGGGACCCCCGCGTCGGGAAGGGAGAGCCATGACCGAGGACGAGAGTGAGCAGCGGCCGAGGAGACGTTCCCCCTGGGGCGTGCTCGCGCTGGTCATGCTCAGCGGCCTCGCCATGATGCGCAACGGTGCGAACATCGAGGACGGGCCGCCGCAGCCCACCGCGGCCGCGGCGGTCGCCGTGCGCCCGGACCAGCTGACGGCGAACCCGCCGACGCCGCCGTCGGACATGGAGGTGCTGGACCACTCGTCGGTGCAGCGCATCCGGATTCCGTCGATCAGCGTGGACGCGCCGGTGATGACGGTCGGGCTGGACGCGCAGGGGTGGATCGACGCCCCTCCGCCGCAGGACCGCAACCTCGCCGGCTGGTACCTCAACGGCATCTCGCCGGGCCAGCAGGGATCGTCGGTGATCGTGGGTCACGTGGACAACGCGCAGGGTCCGGCCGTCTTCTACGGCCTCGGGTCGACGAAGCCGGGCAGCCGGATCGAGGTGGAGCGGTACGACGGGCGCACGGCCGTGTTCGAGGTGTACGGCGTGGAGGTGTTCTCCAAGGAGTCCTTCCCCGGTGCCCGCGTGTACGGGGACACCGGGCACCCGGAGCTGCGGGTGATCACCTGTGGCGGCGGCTACTCGAAGGACAAGGGCTACGACGGCAACGTGGTCGTCTTCGCCCGGATGGTGGCCTCCCGCTGACGGAGCCGCGGCCGGTCGCCCAGAGGCCGCCGGCCGCCCCGCCGACAGCACGACGTCCGACCCACCGCCGCCCCGCCGAGGGAGTTCTCCTCAGCGGGGCGGCAGCGTGGGCAGGGTCATCCGGTAGCCGCGCGCCAGGAGTTGGGGCAGGTAGGTGGCGAGGGCCTGGACGCTCTGCGCCCGGTTGCCGCCCGCGTCGTGGTTGAGCACGATCACCCCCGGCCCGGCGCCCGCCTGCACGCGGGAGACGATGGCGGCGGTCCCGGGCTCCTTCCAGTCGAGGGTGTCCAGGGTCCAGGCGAGGGGCTCCATGCCCAGGTCGGCGCCGATCTCGAAGGCGGCCCGGTTCCAGGCGCCGTACGGGGCCCTGAACCACTGGGGCGCCTCGCCGATGGTCTGCTGGACGACCTCGCTGGTGCGGCCGATCTCGGAGAGCAGGGCGGGTCGGCCGAGCTTGGGGATGAGCGGGTGCGTCCAGGTGTGGTTGCCGATGACGTGCCCTTCGGTGACCATCCGGCGCAGCAGGTCGCGGTGGTCGGTGGCCATCTCCCCGCAGACGAAGAACGTGGCTCGGACCTGGTACCGGGCGAGGGTGTCGAGGATGGCGGGGGTGTAGCGGGGGTCGGGGCCGTCGTCGAAGGTGAGGGCCATGGCGCTGGCGTGGGCGGCGTCGTCGGGGAGTCCGAGGATGGGCCGGGCCCGGACCGCGGGCTTGACGAGGGGCGGCCGTAGGGGCGCCTCGGCGGTCATCGGCCGGAGTCGGTAGGACTTTTCGGGCGGGCCCGCGGGCCGCAGGCCGGGGGCTCCGGCGGCCCCGGCGGGCGGCGGTCCGCCGGCCGGGGCGGGACCGGCGGCGCCGGGGACGGGGGTCTGTGACTCGCCCGCGGTGACCAGGGTGGACGCGGCGGCGATTCCGAGGAAGACGGCGGTACGCAGGAGCACGCGTCGCCCTACTGTCGGCTCGTCATTTTTCATTATTACTACGTATCAACGACATCCCGGCAGATGTCGAGAGGCGCGGACGCGCCCCCGTTCGCTCACTCGTTCAGCCGCGCCTCACCAACGGGAACGGGAGCGTCTCACGGATCGTCAGGCCGGTCAGGAACATGACCAGCCGGTCGACTCCGATGCCCAGGCCGCCGGTCGGCGGCATGGCGTACTCCAGGGCGTCCAGGAAGTCGTTGTCGAGCTCCATCGCCTCCGGGTCGCCGCCCGCCGCGAGCAGGGACTGCGCGGTGAGGCGGCGGCGCTGCTCGACGGGATCGGTCAGCTCCGAGTAGGCGGTGCCCAGTTCGGTGCCGAAGGCCACCAGGTCCCAACGTTCGGCCAGGCGCGGGTCCTTGCGGTGCTGGCGGGTGAGCGGGGAGACGTCGGTCGGGAAGTCCTTGTAGAAGGTGGGCAGCTTGGTCCGCTCCTCGACCAGTCGTTCGTACATCTCCAGGACGACGTCGCCGCGGGTGTCCTCCGGCGCGTGCGGGACCTTCGCCCGGTCGCAGAGCCGGCGCAGCACGTCCTCCTCGGTGTCCGCGTCGACCTCCTCGCCCAGGGCTTCGCTGATCGCCCCGTACATGGTCTTGACGGGCCACGAGCCGGAGATGTCGTGGACGACGAGCTTGCCGTCGGGACCCGCCTTGTGGGCAATCGGCGAGCCGTAGGCGGCGGTCGCGGCGCCCTGGATGAGTTCGCGGGTGAGGTCGAGCATCACGTCGTAGTCGGCGAAGGCCTGGTAGGCCTCCAGCATCGTGAACTCGGGGTTGTGCTTGTAGGAGACGCCCTCGTTGCGGAAGGTGCGGCCCATCTCGAAGACCTTCTCCATGCCTCCGACGCACAGCCGCTTGAGGTACAGCTCGGGTGCGATGCGCAGGTACAGGTCGAGGTCGTAGGCGTTGATGTGCGTACGGAACGGCCTGGCGTTCGCGCCGCCGTGGATCTGCTGGAGCATCGGCGTCTCGACCTCCAGGTAGCCGCGGTCCAGCAGCCCTTGGCGCAGGGCCTGCACGGCGCTGGAGCGGGCCCGGACGACGTCGCGCGCGTCGGGGCTCGCGACCAGGTCGAGGTAGCGACGTCGGACCCGGGCCTCCGGGTCGGCGAGACCCTTGCGCTTGTCCGGGAGGGGCCGCAGGCACTTGCCGGTGAGCTGCCAGTCGGAGACGACCACGGACAGCGCGCCCGACCTGCTGGTGCCGACCTCGCCGCTCGCCACCACGTGGTCGCCGAAGTCGACCTGTGTGGTGAAGGACTCCAGCGCGCCGGGACCGGCCTCGTCCCGGGTGAACATCAGTTGGGTGTCGCCGGTCCAGTCGCGGAGCACGGCGAAGACCACGCCGCCGAGGTCGCGCACGACCATCACCCGGCCGGCGAGGGTGACCTGTTCGCCGGTGCGGGCGCCCGGCGGGTAGCCGGGGTGGGCGGCCTTCAGCTGGGCGACGGTGTGGGTGCGCTGCCGGATCCCGACGGGGTAGGGGTCGGTACCGCTCGCCCGGATCCGTTCCATCTTGGCGTGCCGGACCCGGACCTGGTCGGGCAGCCGCTCGGCCCGCGCCCGTTCCCCGTCCTCGCCCACGAGGTCCAGGCCCATGGAGTCGATGGACGGCAGGCCCTCGGTGGTGGCGGGGTTGGTGAGGCCCCTGGGGTGGCCGTTGCCCCACAGGGTGCGCAGGCTCGGTACGGAGACGAAGCCCTCCGCGATGCCGGAGGCGAGGCTGACCCGGGCGAGTGACCCGGCGTCCTGATAGCAGAGGAACCGGGGGTACCACTCAGGGCCGTACTTGACGTTCGAGCGGTACAGCGCCTCCAGCTGCCACCAGCGGGAGAAGAACAGCAGCAGCTTGCGCCACAGCTTCAGGACCGGTCCGGCGCCGATCCGGCCGCCCTCCTCGAAGGCGGAGCGGAACACCGCGAAGTTCAGGGAGATCCGGCGTACGCCCAGGCCCGGGGCGGCGGCGCACAGCTGCGCGACCATGAACTCCATGACGCCGTTCGGGGCGGAGCGGTCCCGGCGCATCAGGTCGAGGGAGATGCCGTCCTTGCCCCAGGGGACGAAGGACAGCAGGGCGATCAGCTCGCCCTTCTCGTCGAAGGCCTCGACCAGCAGGCAGTCGCCGTCGGCGCGGTCCCCCAGCCGGTCGAGGGCCATGGAGAAGCCGCGTTCCGTCTCGGTGTCGCGCCAGCGGTCGGCCCGGTCGACGATCATCTGCATCTCGTCCTCGGACAGCGCCGAGTGGCGGCGGATGAGGGTGGTGGCCCCCGTCCGCCGGACCCGGTTCACGGCCTGTCGGGTGACCCTCATGTCGCGGCCGTCGAGGTCGAAGTGGGCGACCTGCAGGATCGCCTCGTCGCCGAGCTGGAGCGCGCTGAGTCCGGACCGGGCGTAGGCGGTCGCGCCGTCCTCGGAGGCGCCCATGACGGCAGGCTGCCAGCCGTAGCGGCGGGCGACGGCCAGCCAGGCGTCGACGGCGGGCGTCCAGGCGGCGGGATCGCCCACCGGGTCGCCGCTCGCCAGGCACACCCCGGCCTCCACCCGGTACGTCACGCCCGCCTTGCCGTTCGGGGCGAAGACCACGGCCTTGTCGCGGCGGGTCGCGAAGTATCCGAGGGAGTCGTTGCGTCCGTACGCCCCGAGGAGCGCCCGGATGCGGGGCTCCTCGTCCCCGTGCAGGGCGGCGGTCAGTCGTTGGGAACGGAACAGGGTCGTGGCCGCGTTCAGCAGGGCGAGGGCGCCGAAGAGACCGAGGAGGAAGTACAGCGGGCGGGGCGGGCGCCCGTCGAACTGCCGGGCGGAGAAGAGCCCGCCGAACACCTGCTTCGCGGCCCAGTCGAGCCACTGCCCCTTGGGCAGGGTCCCCGGGAACAGTGCGACGAGCCCCCACCCGAGGAGGACCGCGGCGAGCAGTCCGAGGCCGAGCACGAGCATGGCGCGCCAGACGGCCCCGTGCCGGGAGGCGGCGTAGAACTCGCCGCGCGCCGCGATCAGGACGATCATCGCGGCGACGGCGACGGCCATGGACGGGCCGCCGATCCAGTAGTCCCCGTCGGCGATGATCAGGACGTCGACCAGGATCAGCAGGGCCAGATAGGTGACGACGATCCACCACGCGATCTTCTTCCGGGTGCCGAGGGCGGCTGCCAGCAGGAAGAGGAACACGGCGTAGGCGAGGTTCTCGCTGACGGGCACCACGAACTGGTCCAGGAAGCGGACGATGGGCCTCAGCAGCCGTCTCAGCGTCGGGGAGAGGGCCAGCAGGGCGCACAGCAGCCCGAGCGTTCCGAAGAACGCGCCGAAGGCGTCCGGGACCCGGCTCAGGAACCGGCGGTGGGTCGCACGGCTCCCACGGGTCCCACCGGTCTCCTCCACTGTGGCACTCATGGTTCGCACTGTAAGGAGGGCCGCGCCGGTCCGCGCGGCGAGACGGCATACCCTCGGGAGGGTGACAGAGCACGTGAACACGGGATTCGAGCGCGGCACCGACGGACCGAAGGTCATCCTCGCCGGAGTTGACGGATCCGATTCCTCCCTGCGGGCCGCCGCGTACGCCGCCGGTCTCGCCCGCCGCCAGAACGCACTCCTCGCCCTCGTGTACGTCCAGCCCGTCATCCCGGCGGGCGCCTCGATGGGCGCGCCCGTCGCCGACACCACCGGGGAGATCGCGGAGGGCATCGTCGCCGAGATCCGCGACGCCGCGGAACGCCTGAAGGGCGTCTTCGACGTCCGCTGGCAGTTCCACACCTTCCGCGGGGACCCGTACGCCGGGCTCGTGAGCGCCGCCGAGGAGCTGACGGCGGACGCCGTCGTCGTCGGCGCGTCCGAGCGGGCGGGTCACCGGATCGTGGGCTCGGTCGCCGTCCGCCTGGTCAAGGCGGGCCGCTGGCCGGTGACGGTGGTGCCGTAGCCGCGACCCCGGCGGTGGCCGTGCCCCGAGCCGTGGCCGGTGACCGGGAACGTCAGCGGGCGGCTTTCAGGCCGTCCTTGGCGGCGCCGCGGCTGAGGACGGCCTCCGTCACGGCCTCCTGGGCCTCCTCGTAGTCGCCCCGGCCGGGGTCCTCGGCGAGGGCCGCCGGAAGGTTGACCACCCGGCCCGGGCCGAGGTCCATCATCTGCGGGATGAACTCGGCCTTCGTCACCTGCCAGC
Source organism: Streptomyces sp. NPDC001568 (assembly GCF_042893755.1). Classification (NCBI taxonomy): domain Bacteria; kingdom Bacillati; phylum Actinomycetota; class Actinomycetes; order Kitasatosporales; family Streptomycetaceae; genus Streptomyces; species Streptomyces sp. NPDC001568. Next base: position 86,537 of record NZ_JBIAVF010000006.1, read on the forward strand.
GCTGCCCGGGCGCGGCCGGCGGGGCGAAGGTGAAGCGGCCGATCGAGCCGTAGTTGCCGCGCAGGTCGCGCGCGCCCGAGTGGTTGAACATCTCGCCGGCGACCTGATCGCCCATCCCGTAGACGATCCAGGTGCCGTTGACCTTCTCGTAGGCCTGCGGGACGTGCGCGTGCGTGCCCAGGATCATGTCGATGTCGGGTCTGCCGTCGGTCTGCGAGGCGGTCAGTGCCTTCCCCAACGAGACCTGCGTCGCGTCGGGATCGGTCTCCCACTCCGTGCCCCAGTGCAGGCTGACCAGGACGACGTCCGCGCCGGCCTTGCGGGCCGCCCGGGCGTCCGCGACGATCCGGTCCTGCTTCATCTCGTTGACCGCCCACGGTTGGCCCTCCGGCATCGGGTAGCCGTTGGTGTCGTAGGTGTAGGCGAGGTGCGCGACCTTGGCGGGGCCCGCCTTGTACATCGTCGTCCGGGCCGCCTCGGCGGCCGTGCGCGCGGAGCCCGCGTGGCCCAGCCCGGCCTTGTCGAACCTGTCGAGGGTGCGTCGGATGCCGTCCGCCCCGTCGTCGAGGGTGTGGTTGGAGGCGGTGGAGCATCCGTCGTACCCGGCGGCCTTCAGCCCGTCGGCGACCTCGGGCGGGGAGACGAAGGCCGGATAGCCGCTGAACGGTCCGCCGTCCTCGCCGTAGATGGTCTCCATGTGGCAGAGCGCGAGATCGGCCGCCGAGACCACCGGCTTCACCGCGGCGAACATGGGGCGGAAGTCCCACCCGTCGCCCCCGGCGTCCGCCGCCGCCCGTTTGATGACCGAGGTGTGCGGCAGTACGTCGCCACTGGCCACCAGGGTGAAACCCCTCTCGGCGGCGCCGGGTGCCGCGGTTCCGGTCGGGGCGGGCGTGGCGGACGACGGGCCGGCGGCGCCGAGCCGGGCCGGGGCGGGTCCGCCGCCGGAGCAGCCGGCGGCGACCACCGGCAGCAGGAGGGCGGAGAGGAGTGCGAGTGCCCGTCGGGTACGTGTGCTCATCTGCGCCGGCTCCTTTTTGTATGACTATCGGATCATCTGATCCGCAATCCATAGGAGAAGACGCGCGAAGTCAAGGAACGGTGCCGTCCGCCCGAGCCGTCCCACTCCGACGGCCCCCCGTCCGTTCGTCGCGCCGTTCGACCGTTCGTCGTCCGGCTCGGCCGCCCACCGGACGACGCGGATGCTTGGGCGCAACAGCGGCGCCGGACGGTTCCGGGAGAGCTCCGTGCAGGTCAGGGTGAGCGAGTCGATCCCCCACGCGGGATCCGAGACCCCAGCGGCCCCCCGGAAGGAGCCACCCGTGCCGCCCTCCCCCACCCTCCAGCACACGGAACCCGAGGCCCTCGCCGAACTCCAGCGCGACCACGCACGGGCCCTGTTCGGTTTCCTGGTCGGCCTCACCGCAGGGGATGCCCAGCGCGCCGAGGACCTCGTCCAGGAGACCCTCGTACGGGCCTGGCAGCATCCGGAAGTACTGAGCAGCAGTCACGAGTCGATGCGGCCGTGGCTGTTCACGGTCGCGCGGCGGCTGGCGATCGACGCCCGCCGGGCCCGCCTGGCCCGCCCGCTGGAGGTGGAGCCGAACGGCCTGGAACACGCGCCCGAGCCCCAGGACGCGGTGGCGGGCTCGGTCACCGCGATCGACATCAGGCGGGCCGTCCGCGGCCTCGGGCAGGAACACCGGGACGTGCTGGTCCAGGTCTACTTCCAGGACCGCTCGGTGGCCGAAGCCGCCGCAGAGCTCGGCATCCCGGCCGGAACGGTCAAATCACGGACGTACTACGCCCTTCGCGCCCTGCGGAAGGACCTCCAGGGGTACGGCCTCGGCGCCTGACAGCCGGACCGCACGCGCCCGCCGCCCTCGAACGGTGCCGGCGAAACTCTCAAGGATCGCCCGGCATGCGCACGAACCGGACAGCGAGCGCATCGATTGCGGCATCAGAGCGTTCAAGTTGAGTAAACATCCCCCGCTCCACGAGTCGTGCGGTGAAGGCTCGGGGGTGACGACGGGAAGCTTGACGCGCGGGAGAGGTGGAACGGTGCAGCCCGAGGGTTCGAACGGCACCAGTGACGGCGGACTGGCAGTGCCCATGGCGTGGCTCTACGCGGAGTACATCGCCGACGAGCTGCTGCGCACGGGCCGGCTGATCCCGGTCAGCACCCTGGAGTTCCGCGCCGGACGCGACACGCTCGCGCTGACGATCTACCTCTCGGACGCGGCGGGCGAGCTCTCCGGCATCCGGGTGGTCTCGCAGCTCGACGAGTGGCTTTCCCTGACGGCCTACGGGCACCCTTGGCGCGACTGGGTCCACACCCGTTTCCTCGCGTTGGGCGAGGAGGCCCGCGAACGCGGCGACGCGGAGGACCCCGACCTCGAACTGGCGCGGGCGGCCTGGCGCTGGCTCGACCACACCGAGCTGTTCGCCACCAACCTCGACCCGGGCCGCCACGACCACACCGACACCCCGCCCGCCCTGGACGAGAACGCCCGCGTCTGGACACCCGCCTGGCAACTCGGCCTCCCCCTGGGGCACCTGGCGATGCACCTGTTCTAGGCGCGGGCAGCGCCGCGGGCTGTTCCGGGCGCGGGCAGCGCCGTGGGCGGCTCGGCGCCTACGCGGTGTCGGCCGGGTCGGTCACCAGGCCGGTGAAGTCGGCCTCGTTGCGCTCGGCCCGGGTCACGTACCAGCGGGCGATGAGCCACATCGCCGGGTACGCGGCCAGGCCCAGCGCGATCCAGACCAGCGGGCCGGCCGTCGACCGCGGGAGCAGGAACGCCAGCGGCAGCAGGACCAGCAGCAGCGCGAGCACCGCCAGCGCGCCCAGGCCGGCACGCAGCTGGCTGCGCATCAGGGCCCGTACGTAGGTCGTGCCGAGGGTGGTGTGCTCGGAGATCTCGGAGCAGGCCGGGGCGTGCGCGGGCGGCCGCCGGCGGGTGCCCCGGGGCACGCCGGTGACGGTCTCGCGCCGGGGCGGGTGTTGCGGCTCGGCCATGGCGGCGGAGTCTACGCGGAGCCCGCTCCTCGCGGAGCCCCGCTACTTGAGGAGGCGGGAGAGCCGGCGGTCCGCGAGGGGCTTGCCGCCCGTCTGGCAGGTGGGGCAGTACTGGAGCGAGGAGTCCGCGAAGGACACGGAGCGGACCGTGTCCCCGCACACCGGGCAGGGTTCGCCCGTCCGGCCGTGGACCCGCAGTCCGCTCTTCTTCTCGGCCTTGAGCTTCCCCGCCGCCACGCCGTGAGCACGCTCGACGGCGCCGCGCAGCGTGTCCTGAACGGCCTCGTGGAGGTGCGTGACCTGGGCCTCGTCGAAGGAGGCCGCCAGCTTGAACGGCGAAACCCGGGCCGCGTGCAGGATTTCGTCGCTGTACGCGTTTCCGATCCCGGCGATCACACCCTGATCACGCAGCACTCCCTTGATCTGCCGGCGCTCCCCCACCAGCAGCGCGGCGAAGGCGTCCCGGTCGAAGCCCTCCGCCAGCGGGTCGGGGCCGAGCCGGGCGATGCCCGGAACCTCCTGGGGGTCGCGCACGACGTACACCGCGAGGCGTTTTTGGGTGCCCGCCTCGGTGAGGTCGAAGCCGCCGCCCTCCTCCAGTACGACGCGCAGCGCGAGGGGCCCCTTCCCCGGACCCGGCGGCTGTGCGGGGAACGCGTCCCGCCAGTGCAGCCAGCCGGCGCGGGCCAGGTGGGTGACGAGGTGGAGGTCGCCGATCCGCAGGGCGAGGAACTTGCCGTGGCGCGCGGTGGGCCCGGCCGTCAGCCCCTCCAGGGCGGTCAGGGGCGGGTCGTACGTCTTCAGCACGCTGACCGCGAGCGGGAGGACACGTTCGACCACCCGCCCGGCGAGGTGCTCGTCGAGGAACTCCCGCAGGGCCTCGACCTCGGGCAGCTCAGGCATCCTCCCAGCCTGCCGCCACCCCACCCGAACCGCGACCCGGCCCCCGTGCCCGCCCCGGGGGCGCCGCCGGCGAGGATCACCGCCGTGCCGTTCGCCGGGTCGTTCCACCGGCCGTCCGGCCGGTGGAACGCCGGGGTCAGGACATGACGAACTCGCACCAGACGCATTTGCCGCTGCCCCTCGGCTCCACGCCCCAGACGTCCGCGAGTCGGTCGACGAGCATCAGGCCGCGGCCCGAGACGCCGGACTCGCCCGCCTCGCGGCGCCTGGGGAGGGCGCTGGAGCGGTCCTCCACCTCCACGCGCAGCCGCCGCTCGGGGCCGGTCAGCACGCGCAGGGTCACGATGGCGGGGCCGTCGGTGTGCATGAGGGCGTTCACGATGAGTTCGTCCGCGACGAGTTCGATCTCGTCGGCCCGGTTGCGCGCACCCCACGCACGGACCGCCGCGCCGATCATGTGCCGGGCCGCGACGAGGGCTTCGGGGTCCCCCGGGGCGACGTGCTGCTGGAGCCGGCCGCCGCCCTGCGGGGCCTCCTCGCCCAGCCGGCGCAGCAGGAGCAGCGCCATGTCGTCGTCACCGCCCCGGTCGTCGACGACCTCGCACAGCCGGTCGGCCAGGAGCTGGAGGTCGGCCGGCCCGTTGCGGACCAGGGCGGTGAGGAACTGGATGCCGTCGTCGAGGTCGGCTCCGGGCTGTTCCACCAGCCCGTCGGTGCACAGCAGGAGCGTTTCTCCCGGATCCAGTTCCACGGTGGTGACCGCGTACTCCAGGCGGCCGAACTCGGCCGACAGCCCGAGCGGCATCCCGCCTTCCACCGGCAGCCGGCGGCAGTCCCCGTCGCGGGTGCGCAGCAGCGGGTCGAGGTGGCCGGCGCGCACCAGTTGCAGGACCCCGGTGGCGAGGTCCGCCTCCACGTAGGTGCAGGTCGCGAACCGGTCGGTGTCCAGTTCGTGCAGGAAGACGGAGGCCCTGGCCATCACCGTGGCCGGCGAGTGCCCCTCGGCGGCGTACGCGCGCAGGACGATCCTCAGCTGCCCCATCACGGCGGCCGCGTGCGTGTCGTGGCCCTGGACGTCGCCGATGACGGCTCCCACCCGGCCGCCCGGCAGCGGGATGACGTCGTACCAGTCGCCGCCGATGTCCTGCCCCATCCGCGCGGACCGGTAGCGGACCGCGATCCGGGCGCCGGGGACGGCCGGGATGCGCCGGGGCAGCATGGCCTGCTGGAGGCCCTCGGCGAGGTCGTGCTCCTGCTCCAGCAGCATGGCCCGTTGCAGGCTCTGCGCGATGCTGCTGCCGAGGGCGACCAGCAGGTTCCGTTCGTCCTGGGTGAAGCCGTCCTTGTCCTGGTAGAGGAGTCCGATGGCGCCGATCGGGCGGGCCTGCGCGATCAGCGGGAGGTAGGCGGCGGCGGAGATCCGCATGGGAGAGATCTTCGCCCAGAGCCCGGGGTAGCCGTGGGCGAACTCCTCCGCCGAGTCGAGGAAGCGCGGCTGGAGCGAGCGGACGACCTCGCTCATCGGGTACGGCTCGTCGATGCGGGTGTAGCGGGTACCGGGCACGAAACTGCCCTGGGGCCCTTCGGCCACGAGGTGGATGCGGCCGGCCTCGACCAGGCCCATGACCATGCCCATCGAGCCCAGCCGTTCCAGGCCGTGGGCATCACCGAGGGCGTCGATCACGTCCTTCACGGTCCGGGCGTGCGCGAGCGCCGCCGTGGTGCTCTCGACCACGGAGGTCTGGCGGCGGCGTTCGTCGTCCAGACCGAGGCGTTCGGCGGAATGGCTGAGTTCCTCGGTGGCGTCGCGGACGATGCCGATGATCCGGTACGGGCGTCCGTCGGTGTCCCGCATGACGCGGCCCTGGGTGTGGGTCCAGCGCAGTTCGCCGTCGCGGCAGCGGATCCGGAAGTAGGCGCCGTAGCTGTCGACGCCGCTCTTGAGGGCGCTGGAGACCAGCGCGTCCAGCCGGGTGGACTCGGCCGGCGGGACGCGCGGGGCGAGGGATTCGGGCCGTCCGTCGTAGGCGTCGGGGGTGGTGTCGAAGACTTCGAGGGCGGCTGAGTCCAGGTGCATGAGCCCGGTGACCAGGTCCCAGTCGAAACTGCCCATCCGGTTCAGTGACAGCGACCGGTCCGCGTGTGCGGGCCAATCGTCCGGCAGCGATGTGGTGCTCGGCACCGGTCCACCATGACACAGCCGGGGGTCAGGCGCTCTCCAGGTACTGGGCCTCATCGGACGCCTCGGTCAGCGGGTCCGGGACGTCGTAGGGGACGTCGGGCAGGAACGGGTCGAGCATGTCCTGCAGGGCGTCGTCCTCCGGGTCGCCGGGCAGGGCCGGGTCGAGCGGGTTCTGCCCGGACGGCTCGGACGGTACGTCGCCGGGTACGTCGGTGGGCGCGTTCGGCGCGGGGTCCGCGGGCCGGGCCGGGGTCGGCGTCCCGGGCGACTGCGGGGTCACGGGTGGCTGCGCGGGCTTGCCGGGCAGGGTGTCCGCGGCCGGCGGGCACGGGGGTGCGGTGCCCGCCCCGGGCAGCTGCGCCTGCGGGCCCGCCAGGGGGAGGCCGGCGGACGGGTCGGTGAACGGGTCGGTGAACGGGTCGGCGGGCACTCCGGCCGCCGCCTCACCGGGGACGCCGCCGGGGGTACTGCCCGGGGCGCCGGAAGGGCCCTCGGCAAGGGGGCCGGGGGCTCCGGGGGCTCCCGGAGCCCCCGGAGCGGAGGCCGACGGCAGGTCGAGCGGCGCGCCGCCGGACAGGTCGCCGGTGAGGTCGTCGACGTCCCCGAGACGGGTGCCGGTGCCCGTGCCGGCACCGGGGTCCGCCGTGAAGCCGTCGACGAGGCCGCCGGTCGAGCCCGCGGTCGACCCGCCGGCCGCACCACCGATCGGGCCGCCGGTCGGGCCGGCGTCGAAGTCCTCGGCGAAGTCGTCCGCGAAGCCGCCGGCGAGCTCGTCGGGTCCGGCCTGAGGCGTACCGGTCGACGGGTCGAGCGGGGCCTGCCCGGGAACGGCCCCGGCCGCCGGGTCGGACGGCAGGCTCCCCGGGGCCTCCCCGGTGACGTCGTACGGCACGTCGGACGGCGCGTCGTACGGGCCGTCCCCCGGCAGGCCCCCCGTGACGTCGGAAGGGGGCCCGGCCGGCGGCGCCGTCGGGGACACCGGCGGCTTGGTGCGCTCCAGGCTGTTCGGGTCGGCCGCGGTGCAGGGATCGGAGGCGGTCCCGGGCGGGATGGCGGGCCCGTCGGGGATCCCGTCCGCCGGGTCGTAGGGCGGCAGCACCCGCGGGGTCTTGTCCTGGGCGCCGTCGTCCCCGGTCCTTCGCTCGATCCAGGTGTTGTCGGCCACGTTGACGATGAGCAGGTTGTCCAGGGGCCGGGCGCTCGGTTCGACGACGACGACCTGGTTGGCCTGGTAGCCCTGCCAGGGGTCGCCCTTGGTGACCGGGCTGCCGTTCGCGGAGCGCGGTGCGACGAGCGGGTTGCCGCAGCCGCAGCGGACCCTCGGCATGCCGTGTTCGTCGACGAGCACGGCCGTGCCTGCCTGGAGGACGGCCTGGAAGTCCTCGGGGTGGCCCTCCTTGTAGCCGTGGCTGGTGACCCGGGTGTCGGCGCGGAGCACCACCGGGGTGAGCCCGCGCAGGAACTCGGGGAGCTTCGCCTGTTCGACTCCGGCGACCGAGGCGAAGGCGCGGCCCCTGGCCTCGTCGGCGACGAGGTAGCCGACCTGTCGTTCCACGTCGCAGCTGCCGAACCGCTGGGTGCCGCCGTACAGGCCGGGCGTGGCCGCACCGATCGTACGGATGCCCCGGCCGCTGCGGTTCGGCAGCGGGGGTTGCACCGGAGCCGACTCCCGGGTGGCGAACGACGCGGTGAAGGGCGCGGTGCCGGCGGCGCCGACGGGCTGGAGCTGGACCTCCTTGCTCTCCGCGGCCGGACCCTTCGTCACCTCGGGCGGCGAGCCCGTGCATCCTGCGGCGAGCAGTCCGACGAGGGCGAAGAGGGTTGTGCAGGTCGGTAGGTGACGGCGCGACGTATGACGGGGTGTCATCGGTGCGGCTGCGTCGTTCACGTCTTTCACGCTGATCTCCCTGTTCGCCCCGAGTTGTCACCTCTTGTCTGCCGCATGTTCCGGGGCCCCGCAAGTGGAGCGCCGCGAGTGGGTGCGGGCGCCCGCACTCCACGCCACCTTGAACATGTTCAATAGACCCCGTAGGGTCACGACCGTAACTTGAACGCGTTCAAAGGAGTGGGCCGTGACGGTACTCGTCAACCTGATCGTCACCCTGGGCATGTTCTACGTCGTCCCCGTGGGCCTGCTCCTCATCGACCCCGCCCGGCTGCGCACCGCCGCCCGGCTGTGGCCGCTCGCGGCCCTCCCCGGGGCGCTGTGCCTGTGGCTGCCGCGCGGCGCGGCAGCCACGGCTCTCGCCGCGCTGTACGCCGTGGCGACGCTGGCCCTGGCGGCCCACGCACCGGCCCGACTGCTCCGGACCCGCTCGCTCGCCCCCGCCGAGGTGGCCGCGCTCACGGCGCTGGTCTCGCCCTCGGTGGCCGGGACCGCCCTGGTCGCCGAGCGGGCCGGGTACCGGCTCTTCGGCTTCGACCTCGACATCCTGGCCCTGACCGTCCCCCACTTCCACTTCGCCGGGTTCACGGCGGCGCTGGTCGCCGGGCTGGTGTGCCGGTCGGCGGGTGCGCGGCGGTGGGCGCGCTGGGCGGCGTACAGCGTGCCCGCCGGCACGCTGCTCGTGCTCCTCGGATACTTCGTGGACGACTGGGCCGAACTGCTGGGGGCGGTGGTGCTGACGGCCGGGATGTGGGCGGTGGCCCTGGTGACCTGGCGCGATCTGCGACCGGCCGCCGGCGACCGGACCACCGGCGCCCTGCTGGCGGTATCGGCGGCCGTACTCGTCGCCACGATGCTGCTCGCCCTGTGGTGGGCGGTCGGCGAGGCCACCGGGATCGCGCACCCCACCCTGACCTGGATGGCCGCGACGCACGGCCTCGGCAACGCGCTCGGCTTCGCCCTCTGCTCGCTGCTCGCCTGGCGCCGCCTGACCGCGATCCCGACCGCCCCGACCGCTCCGACCGCTCCGACCATCGCACCCATCCCGAGCGGCCCCGCGGCGACCCCGCCCTCCCGGGCCGCGACCCGCTGACCGCCGACCACCGAACGGAGACCACGCCATGACCCGCCTCATCAGCACCGGCCGGGACGCCCTCAACTACCCCGACCGCGGCGCCACCCTGCGCCGCCCCCTGCCCGCCGGTTACCACCACCTGCACCACCGGGCCCGCATCGGGCACGGTCGCGAGGTGTTCGAGGCGGCCGGCCGGGCGGTGTCGGAGTTCGCGATGCACCGGGCGACCGGGGCCCGCGTCAGGACGGACGGACCCGCCGCCCCCGGGGTGCGCGTGGAGATCGGGGTCGGCGTCGGCCCGCTGCGCATCACCGTGCCCTGCGAGGTGATCTGGGTACCGGACGCCCCGGACCGGGCCGGATTCGCCTACGGCACCCGGACCGGGCACCCCGAGAGCGGCGAGGAATCGTTCCTGGTGGAACTCGCCGAGGACGGCAGCGTCTGGTTCGAGGTCACCGCCTTCAGCCGACCGGCCCTCTGGTACACCCGCCTCGCGGGCCGGCTCGTCCCCGTCCTCCAGCGCGGCTACGCCCGGCTGCTGACCCGCCACCTGCGCAGGCTGGCCGCGACCGGCTGATACTGGAGGGGATGGACTGGTTCACCGCTCCCGAATACTGGCCGGCCCGGATCGTCTTCCAACGGGCCCTCGCCGGCGTCTACGTCCTCGCCTTCGTCGGGGCCGCCCTGCAGTTCCGGGCGCTGATCGGGGCCCACGGCATGCTGCCCGTCCCGCAATACGTGCGGTACGTGCCCTTCCGCCACGCGCCGAGCCTGTTCCAACTCCGCTACTCGGACGCTCTCTTCGCCGGCTGTGCCTGGGCCGGCGCGCTCCTCGCGGCGGCGCTCGCGGCGGGGGCCGGGGACAGGGTCCCGCTGGGCGCGGCCATGGCGATGTGGGCCGTCCTGTGGCTGCTGTACCTGTCCATCGTCAACGTGGGGCAGACCTGGTACTCCTTCGGCTGGGAGTCGCTGTTGCTGGAGGTGGGCTTCCTCGCCGTCTTCCTGGGCAACACCCGGACCGGGCCGCCCGTCCTGGTGCTGTGGCTGCTGTGGTGGGTGCTGTTCCGGGTGGAGTTCGGTGCAGGGTTGATCAAGATGCGGGGCGACGCCTGCTGGCGCAAGCTCACCTGCCTCTACCACCATCACGAGACGCAGCCCATGCCGGGCCCGCTCAGCTGGTTCTTCCACCACCTGCCGAAGCCGCTGCACCGGGTGGAGTGCGCCGCGAACCACGTGACCCAACTCGTCGTCCCGTTCCTGCTCTTCACACCCCGGCCGGTGGCCTCGTACGCCGCTGCCGTGATGATCGCCACCCAGCTGTGGCTGGTGCTGTCCGGCAACTTCGCCTGGCTGAACTGGCTGACGATCACGCTGGCCCTGTCGGCTCTCGACTTCACCCGGATCACCGGAGCGCCGCCCGCCGCCGCCTCGCGCGGAGCGCCGATCTGGTACGTGGTCCTGGTGTGCGTGGTGACCGTGCTGGTCCTGGTGCTGAGTCGGCACCCGGTCGCCAACATGATCTCGCGCCGCCAGGTGATGAACCGCTCCTACGACGGACTCCACCTGGTCAACACCTACGGGGCCTTCGGCTCGGTCAGCCGGATCCGCGAGGAGGTCGTGGTGGAGGGCACCGACGACCGGACGCCCCGCGAGGACGGCGCGTGGCGGGAATACGGCTTCAAGGGCAAGCCGGGTGAACTCCGGCGGATCCCCGGCCAGTTCGCCCCCTACCACCTGCGCCTCGACTGGCTCATGTGGTTCGCGGCGCTCTCCCCCGGCTACGCGCGGGACTGGTTCGGGCCGTTCGTCGAGCGGCTGCTCGCGGGCGACCGGGACACGCTGCGGCTGCTGCGCCACAATCCCTTCCCGGACGCCCCGCCCCGTTTCGTGCGGGCCCGGCTGTACCGCTACCGGTTCACCACCCGGCGCGAGCTCCACGAGACGGGCGCGTGGTGGCACCGCACGCTGGTGCGCGAGTACCTGCCACCGACCCGGCTCACGGACGCAGCCCTCTCAGAGCCCGAGTAGGGCCGCCTCCCGCTCGGCGGATATGCCCTTGTTCGGGCGGTCGGGCCGGTGCGGGGCGACGCCGCCGATGCTCCGCAGCCAGGCCCAGGTGTCCGCGGCCGTCTCCTCGACGGGTCGGCACGTCAGGCCCGCGTCGAGCGCCTTGGTGACGTCCCCGCCGAACATGAAGTCGTGCAGCTCGCCCTCGGGAAGCCAGATCGGCAGCTCCGTCCAGGGCTCGATGCCGGCCTTCTCGATCACGGCGTCCGCCGTCCAGCGAGGCTCGACCGTACCGCCGGTGGCGGCGGCGCACGCCGCGATGAGGCCGCCCATGGTGGCATGGCCCCTCGGGGACACCAGGTCGTAGGCACCGGCGCGACCGGCCGCCGCGGCGTCCAGGGTCCAGCGCGCGAGGTCGCGGACGTCGATGTACTGGAGCGGCAGATCGGGGCGGCCGGGGGCCAGCAGCGGGCCGCCGCGGGCCACCCGGTTCAGCCACCAGGGCAGCCGGCCGACGTTCTCGTACGGGCCGATGATCAGGCCCGCCCGGACCAGCAGCGCACGGTCCCCGAAGGCGGCCTCGGCGGCCAGTTCGCCGCCGCGCTTGTCCTCGGCGTAGGCGATGGCGTCCGCGTCCGCGGATCCCTCGACGACCGGGCCGGCCTCACCGAGTCCGGCGGGCGAGGGGTAGACGTACACCGAACGGCTCGAGATGTACGTGTACTGCCCGGCCCGGCCGGCCAGCAGGCGGGCACTGTCGCGCACCGCGGTGGGGGCGCCGCTCCAGGTGTCGACGACCAGGTCCCACTCGCCCTCGGCGAGGGCGGCGAGCCCGTCGGGGGTCGTACGGTCCCCGTGGAGCGCGGTCGTGCGCGGCGGAGCGGCGTGCTGACCGCGGTGGAAGACGGTCACGTCCCAACCCCGGTCGAGGGCGTCCTCGACGATCGCACGCCCGACGAATTCGGTACCACCCAGCATCAGCAGTTTCATGGATCGAGACTGCACGGGCGAAGGTCGGCCGGGGAAGTGGTGATCGCCATCAGCGATCACGCCCAGGGCGGACGCGGAACGGGAACTCCACTCGCGCCGCGCCCCCGTCGCTCATCGGCGCGGGGGCGCGGACCGGTGCCCCGGTCGGGGGCGATCTAGTCGATGCCGGGCAGGATGTGGGGTTCGGCCAGGTCGTCCTCGTAGCCCGCCAGCCTGATCGGCGCGGAGCGTGCCCACACCTCGAGGCTGCCGAGTTCGTCGGACTTCGTGTGCGCCCCCCGACCCGTTCGCTCCATGGTCTGTTCGGGCTTCTTCGTCTCAGTCACCGCGCACTCCCTTGTGTCGCGTAACCCGGCGAGCACTACCGCACGCCGGAGATAGGGAAATATAAGAGTTTCCGGACGCGGTGGCGCCTTGGTGGAGCGGTGCCCGGGTGGGGCTCCTTGCGGATTAGGTTACACATATGAGCGGGGCCCCGCTCGATGGAAGGGTAAAATCCACGCTGGACCGCATGTTTTCGCCCAAAGTTCAGTGAGTCGTACGCCGGCGAGTCGCCCCGGACCGATCTGCTCGACGGCGGGCGCGGGAACGACGGAAGGAGCGGCGGTGACGGTGGCGGACGTGCCGGAGATCGGCAGTGTCGACGAGCTGATGGAGCTGCTGGACACGCACCGGGGCCGCGATCACGGGCTGCGGACGGCGGCGCTGCTGCGGCGCTCGCACCCGTCCGACAAGGAACTCCAGGTGGCCGGACTGCTGCACGGCCTGGCCGGTGAGGTACGGCCGCTGCTGGGCGCCCGCGTGGCGGGCCTCGCCCGGCTGCGCCCGGCCCCGGACGTGGAGACCCTGCGCCAGGCCTCGGAGAACGCGGCGACCGCGGGCCTCGACGCGGGGGTGATGGACGACTGGCGTCCGGTCATCGAACTGCTCGCCGCGCGCGTGCGCGGGACGGGCTGACCACGCACCTCGGGAGACGCCTGTGGGGCCCGCCGGACGGCGGGCCCCACAGGTCCGGTCGGTCTACCAGTTGGCGGGGGAATAGTCCTTGAGGAATACGCCGAACAGGTCCTCGCCGAGCTCGCCGCGGACGATCGGGTCGTAGACGCGGGCGGCGCCGTCGACCAGGTCCAGGGGGGCGTGGAAGCCCTCCTCCGCCAGACGGATCTTGTCCGGGTGCGGGCGCTCGTCCGTGATCCAGCCCGTGTCGACGGCGGTCATCAGGATCTGGTCCTTCTGGAACATCTCCTGCGCGCTGGTGCGCGTCAGCATGTTCAGCGCGGCCTTCGCCATGTTGGTGTGCGGGTGACCGGCGCCCTTGTAGCCGCGGCTGAACACCCCCTCCATGGCGGACACGTTGACCACGTAGCGTCGCCCCGCCTCGGCCGCGGCCATCGCCGGCCGGAGCCTGCTGATGAGGATGAACGGCGCGGTGGAGTTGCAGAGCTGCACTTCGAGGAGCTCGACGGGGTCGACCTCGGACACCGTCTGGATCCAGCTGTTCGTGTCGTGCAGGTCGGGGACGAGGCCGCCCGCGTCGATGGCGGTGCCCGCCGCGATCCGCTCCAGGGAGGCCGAGCCGGAGACCAGCGCGAGCTCGGTGACGTCCTGGGCGCTGAGCTTCTCGCCGGAGCCGGACGTCAGGGCGGCCACCCGGTCGACGGTGCCGCTGCCGAAGGTGCCGATGACCTCGGCGGAGGGCAGTTCGCCCGCCGGGAGCGGCGCGTTCTCCGCCGCGACCAGCTCGCTGTAGGCGCCGGGGGAACGGCGTACGGTCTGGGCCGCGTTGTTGATCAGGATGTCGAGCGGGCCCTCGGCGGCGACGGAGTCGGCGAGCGCGACGACCTGGGCCGGGTCGCGCAGGTCGATGCCGACGATCTTCAGGCGGTGCAGCCATTCGGAGCTGTCGGGCATCGCCTTGAAGCGGCGGATCGCGTCGTTGGGGAAGCGCGTGGTGATCGTGGTGTGCGCGCCGTCGCGCAGCAGCCGCAGCGCGATGTACATGCCGATCTTGGCGCGGCCACCGGTGAGCAGGGCACGCCGGCCGGTCAGGTCGGTGCGGGCGTCGCGGCGCGCGTGGTTGAAGGCGGCGCAGTCCTGGCAGAGCTGGTGGTAGAACGCGTCGACCTCGACGTAGCGGGTCTTGCAGATGTAGCAGGACCGCGGTCGCTGGAGTATTCCGGCGATCGGGCCCTTGGTGGCGGTCGTCAGGGCGTTGCCCTGGGTCTCGTCGTCGATCCGTTCGGCGGAACCGGTCGCGGTCGACTCGGTGACGGCCTTGTCGTTGGCGGTCTTGGCGGCGCGGCGCTCCTGGCGGCGGCGCTGCTTGACCGTGCGGTAGAGGCCGGCGGTGGCGCGGCGTACGGTGATGGCGTCCGGGTGGTCGACGTCCAGCTTGTCCAGCTCGTCGATCACGCCGAGGCAGAGGGCAAGCCGCTCGGGGTCGATGCCCGGCCCGTATGCGTGGTTGTCTTCGGTCACCGTCATGGCCGCTGCCGTTCCTCGTTCGTCCGCGTCCGCGTGCTGCGGAAGTCCCCAAAACCGCCACTGTACGGAGCCGACGCGCCGGGAACCAAACCCGCGCCCGTGCGCCTCACGCACCGCGAGCGGAGCGTCACGATATGGATGGTTTCATGACGCTCCGCATCCCCCGCGTCGTCGAGCGCGACCACGCGCGCGCCCTGCCTCGGGGCGGCTTCTCGCCCGGCGCCGAGGGGTGCGCGGCGGGAAGGTCGTGCACGGCGACCTGGCGCGGATGATCGACGAGTTGGCGCCCGCGGCGCAGGTGGCGCGCCCCCGAGGGTGACCGGGTGGACAACACGGTCGCCGCGCACTTGGACCGGGTGCGCCGGGCGCCGCACGCGGACCGGCCCCTCGGGCCGGCCCTGGTGGTCGGGGCCCGGTTCGACCCGGACACCGGGAGGTCGCGTTCCGGCCGTGAGGCGGGGGCGTGCGGGAGCCCGTGTACGTACTGCTCGCGTATGAGCGATGACTCGGCGTACTCCTCCTGGTGTATACCCGGAGGATGACTCGGACGGCGATCATGACACCTCTGGGCGGATGAACGGGCCGTCGGGCTGAGGCATGGTGGATCTCATGAGTGCCTTGGCCTTGTCGGTTCTGCTCTGCCTGGTGTCGGCCGTCGCGTACGCGGGCGGCGCGATCGTCCAGGAACGTGTCGCGGCGACCTCGCCGGGCCGTGGTTACGCGCCCCTGCGCCGGGCCGGGTGGTGGGTGGCGGTCGGGCTGAACGGTCTCGGCGCGCTGCTGCACGTGATGGCCCTGGCGTACGGCCCGCTGAGCCTGGTCCAGCCCCTCGGCGCGCTGACGATCGTCTTCGCGCTGCCGATGGCGGCCGTGTTCGTACGCCGCCGGGCGGGTGCGGCGGCGTGGCGGGGCGCGGTCATGGCGACGGCGGGCCTGGCCGGGCTGCTCGCCCTGACGGGTGGGGACGGCGCCGGTCGGCAGGCCTTCGTCGGTGGGGAACGGCTTCTGCTGCTGATGGTGACGGGGACCGCGGTCGCGGCGCTGTTCGTGGCCGCGCACCGGGTGGTCCGGCCGGTGCTGCGCAGCGTGTTGCTGGCCGCGGCGGCCGGTACGGCCTTCGGGATGGGATCGGTGTTCACCAAGTCGGTGGCGGAGGGCTTCGCTCCGGACGCCCTGGCCGTGCTGTGGCCGGACCTGGCGGCGATCGCCCTGCTGGCGGCGTGCGGACTGCTGCTGTCCCAGGCGGCGTACCGGGGCGCCGGGCTGACCGCGCCGCTGGCCACCGTGACGGTCGTCAATCCGGTGGTCGCGGCGGCGGTCGGGATCTCCCTGTTCGACGAGGGCTTCCGCTACGGGGCCGCCGGCGTGCTGGCCGCGGCGGCCAGCGGTGTGCTGGCGACGGCCGGCCTGATCCTGCTCACGGCCGTGCCGCCGCACGTGCGGGGGTCAGATGCGGACTCCGTGCCCGCGCAGGTACTTCAACGGGTCGATGTCGGAGCCGTACCCGGGAGCCGTACGCATCTCGAAGTGCAGGTGGGGGCCGCTGCTGTTGCCCGTCGAACCGGAGCGGCCGATGCGCTGGCCACCGGAGACCTGCTGCCCGGCCTTCACACCGAGCGCGGAGAGGTGGGCGTACTGGGAGTACCGGCCGTCGGAGTGCTTGATGACGACCTGGTAGCCGTAGGCGCCGGCCCAGCCCGCCGACAGGACCGTGCCGGGACCCACTGACTTGACGGTGGTGCCGGTCGGCACCGGGAAGTCGACGCCCGTGTGGTAGCCGCTGGACCACGACGATCCGGCGACCCGGTAGGCGGTGCCGAGGCCGGCGTCGACCGGCGCGGAGAATCCACCGGCGGCCGGCTGCTGGACCGGCTTCGCGGCCGGCTTGGAGACGGGCTCCGGCTTGGGCTTCTCGGCGGGCTTGGCCTGCTCGGTGGGCTTCGGCTTCTCGGTGGGCTTCGGCTTCTCCGCGGGCTTGCTCTGCTCGGGGGTCGGCTTCGGCGCCGGCTTGGCCGCGGGCCTGCTCTGCTCCGGAGCGGGCGCTGCCGGCTCCACGGGCTTGACGGGCTCCGCGGTGCGCGGCGGCTTCTCCGGGTTCTGGACGGGCGGGGCGGTGGTGATCCGCAGGGTGAGCCGCTGCCCGGGGAAGATCAGGTTGGGGTTGCCCCCGACGGTGGCCCGGTTGGTCTCGTACAGGGCCTGCCAGCCGCCCTCGACGCGCTGGTCGGTGGCGATGGCCGACAACGAGTCGCCGGGCGCGACGACGTACGGGTTCGGCAGGACGGACGTCCCGGTCGGGCGGGGCAGGGCGACCGGCGGGCCCGTGGTGGCCTTGGTCGCCTGGATCCGGTCCTTGGGCGCCTGGGACTCGGGGGCCTGCGACTGCTGCGCCTTCGGCGGAGCGGGCTTCTGTGCGGCGGGCTTCTGTGCGACGGGCTTCTGTGCGACGGGCTTTTGCGGCGTGGCCGTCGAGCCGAGGACGGGCGCGGGGCCGCTGCGGCTGAGTCCCGCCTGCGGGCCGCATGCCGGCCAGGCCTTGGGCCCCTGGCCCTTGAGGACCTTCTCGGCGACCGCGATCTGCTGCTCCCGGGTGGCGAGGTCGGCGCGCGGCGCGAAGACCGTGCCGCCGAACTCCCGCCAGGTGCTCTGGCTGAACTGGAGCCCGCCGTAGTAGCCGTTCCCGGTGTTGATCTTCCAGTTGTTGGTCGACTCGCAGTGGGCGACCTTGTTCCACGTGTCCACGGAGGCCGCGTTCGCGACTCCGGCGCCGATCAGCGGTAGGGCGATCCCGGCGCCACCGGCGGTGACGGCGAGCGAGGCCCGGTTGATGCTGCTCGGCTGATACCGGCGGTGCCGGCCCCGTACACCCATGGGGAGCCCCCTCGAAGACATCAGGAACCGCACAACCTAACGGCGTGCCACATTCCTGACAAGGGCCACAACCGGCCGCCCTCAAGGGGAAGTTGACCGCTACCTCCGGCTCCGTCCGGCTTTCGTCCGTACGTCTTCCGGCCGACCTCCGACCGACCTCCGACCGGCCGTGCGCGTCGCGGCGCGTCGCGGCCGGCCGCTCCGGCCGCTTAGCTCAAGGGACCGGGCTGCGGGATCGGCGCGGGCCCGGGCGGCGGGGGCACCGGGTCGGGCTCGGGGACCGGCCCCGGCACGGGGGGTGCCGGGCGCGGCATCGGCGGGGGGCCGGGGACCGGCGGGCTCGGCACGGGGACCGGGTCGGGGCCGGGTACGGGGGGCTGGGTCTGCTCTGCGTTGCGCACCATGAGTCCCACCTTCCCCCGATCCGGCGAGGCACGCCCCCCGAATCCGCGGCGAACCGGCGCGGTCGACGCGGCCCCGACCGGATCCCCCGTCCACGTTCACCCGAACGGGGGAATCCGCCGGAGTTTCGGCGCGACCTACAGGCTCATACCGGCGGCGAGGCCTCGGCGCGGGCTGGTGAGCACGGGCAGCCGGGTGCGTACCAGGGGCACGGCCCCGACCATGGAGGCCTGGGCCAGGACGATGACGTCCGCATCGGTGACGGAGTCCGCCGCCGCCGCGACGGCGGCGGCGGAACCGGCGTCGTCGCCGGCCTCGAACAGCGCCCAGGCCCCGTCGACGAGGTGCGTGCGGACGGACACCGGCCGGCCGGCCGCGACCTCGGCCAGCAGCTCCGCCGTCGGGGCGAGCGTCGACTCCACGGTGGCCAGTACGGCGACGCGCGGGCCGATCCGGACGGCCTCGGCGGCCATCGGACGGTCCACGCGCAGCACCGGGACGCCGAGCGCGGGGGCGAGGGACTCCGCGACCGCCCCGATCGTCGAACAGGTCACCAACACCGGCCCGTCGGCGCCCCGGAGCCGCGCCAGGAGGTCCTCGACCACCGCCCCGGGACCGTGCGCCCGGGCCCGGTCGAGGAGTTCCGGGGCCACCAGGTGCCGCAGCGCGGCCTCCGGATGGTCCTGCTCGCGCAGGGCGTCGAAGACCGGGACGTGGACCGGTGAGGTGTGCAGCAGTGTCAGCCGTTTCACCACAGTTCGGGGTCACCCTTCAGCTGCGCCTTGGCTGCCGCGACGACCTCGGCGGGGGCTTCGGGCGCCTCGTCGGGGTGTTTGGCCGCCCAGCTCGCCGCGTAGGGGCACAGCGGCACGACCGGAACGCCCTCGGCGGCGGCCGTCCCGTAGAAGTGCCGCACCAGCTGCCCGGCGATGCCCTTGCCCTCGTGGCCCGCCTCGACCACGGTGTGCACCGCCACCAGGGCGTGGGGCGCGTCGGCCAGCACGAAGTAGGCGATGTGCCCGACCGTCCCGCCGCCCTCGACGGCCAGCAGCCGTCCCGCCGCGCGCTCGTCCCGCAGTTCGATCGTCATCGTTCCCCGCTCCCTCAGCCGGCCACTGCGTGCGGGCTGCGCCGCTGCTCCGTACCCGGTACCGGGGCGGACGGGTCCGCGCCCAGCTCGATGATCCTGTTGTCGGCGTCGACGTGAACGACGCGCGGCACGAGCGCCCGCGCCTCGGCGTCCTCGACCTGCGCGTAACTGATCAGGATGACCAGGTCTCCGGGGTGCACCAGGTGGGCGGCGGCCCCGTTGATCCCGATGACGCCCGAGCCGCGCTCACCCTCGATGACGTACGTCTCCAGCCGCGCCCCGTTGGTGATGTCCACGATGTGCACGAGTTCCCCGGGCAGCAGATCGGCCGCGTCGAGCAGATCGGCGTCGATGGTGACGGACCCGACGTAGTGCAGGTCGGCCTGGGTCACCGTGGCCCGGTGGATCTTGGACTTGAACATGGTACGAAGCATGCGGAAACTCCCGGATTGTCTGCTCCCTGCCCGCTTTCCGCAGGTCAAGGGCGGTCTCCGCAGCCTACAACGAGTCGCCCGTCCCGGTCAGCTCCCCGGGAGTTCGGGGGCAGGCCCCCTGTCGGGCCCGCCGCGCGCGGCGGCGCCTCACGTCCTCAACCCGTACGGGTCGGGTTCCGGCACCAGCCGGCCAGGGCGGCCAGGGCGAAGGACAGGTGGGGGCGCGCCGAGGACCGGGCCTGCTCGCGGATCAACTGCCCGACCAGTGAGGGGTCGATGAACGGGGCCAGTCCCCCGGCATCGACCCGGGCCAGCTCCGCCATGAGTGGGCTTTCGGTGCGGAGCGGCACCTGGTCCGCGTAGAACGGGGTGTCCGGCGGGCACGGTCCGCGCAGCCAGTAGCGGGGCGGCGGCCGGCGGGAGGTGGTGGGGCCGTAGCGTTCCTCGGGGTAGCGCAGGAGCGCCGGGTGGAGGCGGTCGGTGGCCCAGCGGTGCCAGCGGTCGCCCAGTTTCCAGTGGCGGGGCAGTCGCTGGACGGCGTCGCTCCAGTGGGGGTCGAGCAGCGGGACCCGCCAGCGGGCGCAGGTGCCGATGGCCGCCAGGTTGACGGCGATCTTGCGCTGGCCGTACTGCGTGCGGAAGAACGCCTCGGTGGCGGCGAGCAGTGTTCCGCGCCCGGCGTCGGAGTCCGGATCGGGGTCCACGGCCCGGGAGATGGCCGATCGGATGCGCTCCTCCAGGGCCTGCGGACGGAGTGCTTCGCGGAGGTCGTCCGCGAGGCGGTGGTGTTCGGTGGGCAGGAACGGGTCGCCCCCGCCGGCCGCGAGCAGGTATCGGGGCGCCTCCGGGGCCGGGCGTACGGACAGGGGCCAGGCCCGTCGGCCGATGGCGGGCAGGTGATGGGCCCGGGCCAGCTCTCCGTGGTAGCCGAAGAGGACCGGCTCGGTGCCGGCGTCCTCGGCCACGTGGGCCATGCCCGCCCAGTTGCTCAGGGGCAGGAGTCCGTCCGTCGCCCTCGCCGTACGCTCGGCCCCGGCCACGAGCGGGCCCGGGGCGACGGTGTGCACCTGGTGGGGCAGGCCGAAGTCGCGGGCGATGGCGAGGGCGACCGTGCGGTCGAAGGAGCCCGGCACGCCCGAGATGAGCAGGCGCGGCCGGATGCCGTCGGCGAGCAGGGCGGCGAGCAGCAGGCGGGCGTCGAGGCCGCCCGACATCGACAGGGCGCACGGGACGTCGGCCGCGGCGCGGACGGCGGTGCGCAGCGCGGTCAGGGCGAGGTGGGCGGTGTCGGTGGGCGACGCCGGGGCGTCGGCCGGGCGGGTCGCGGCCGGTGGGGTGAGCAGGGCGGGGGCGTCGTGCGGGAGGGTCACGACGGCTCCGGCCGGGACCCGGCGGACATCGGCGTCGAGGGTGGCGTCGCCGAGCGGGTGCCCGTGCACCAGGTGGTCGGCGACGGCCTCGGCGTTCCAGCGCGGTTCCCGCCCCGCTGCGGCCAGTACGTCGGCCAGGCAGGCCCCCTGGGCACGGGGTGCGCGGGTGTCGTAGAAGTGGGCGACGGCTCCCGACCGGGACACGAGGACGAGGTCCCGGTCGGGGTACTCGGCGGTCACCGCGAAGTGCCCCGGCAGGTCCGCCAGGGCCGCGACGGACGCGGCGTCGGCCGGTGCGCCGGCCAGCGCGGCGCGGACGGTCGCCTCGGAACCCCGGGGGCAGTGGCCGCGGACCGTGATCCGGGGGCCGCCGGTCGACCGGTCGTTCACCGCGGCGCCGGTTCCAGCGACTCCAGGACGACGTCGGCGACGGCCATCACCCCGAGGGAGCAGAACCGGGTCCGGGTGGCGGCCAGGTCTCCGGTCTCGGCCCACTTGTTCGCCGGGGCGCCTCCTCCGCACAAGGCGTAGTAGGGGCAGGTCCGTTCGCAGTTCGCGCGGCCGCGCTCGACGTCGGAGGCCATCCGCCGGAAGGGGTCGGGCCAGTGGTCGAAGCGGAAGCCCGGGTCGGTCACCCGGCCGGCCACGAAGTCCCCGTAGGTCTCGCTGGTCCAGCCGAAGAGTTCGGGGGAGAACGAGGACACCCTGCCGTCGACGCCCACGGTGACGATGGACAGGGGTTCGTTCTGGGTGTTGCGGACGGGCAGGTCGTTCTCCAGGACGTGACGCCGCATGTGGACGAGCTCGCGCACGTCGATGCCGGTCCGCCCGGACCATGCGGCGACCTCGCGCAGGAACGCCCGGTATTCCTCCTCGAATCCGGCGGACCGGTGCAGGGTGGACGCGTTGCCCCCTTCGGTCTCCTCGGGGTTCAGCCCGAGCGAGCGGGGGGCCAGCTCCGCCATGAAGTCCAGGTACGCGCGGGTCCGGGAGAGGGTGACCGGGGTGATCACGGAGATCACGTCGTAGGGCAGCCCCGCCTCGGTGAGGTGGGCCACCCCCTTGAGCGCCCGGGCCAGCGTGCCCCGTCCGGCGCGGGTGCGCCGGTAGGCGTCGTGGACCTCCTCGGGCCCGTCCAGGCTGACGCCGACCCGGACCCGTTCGGTACGGAGGAACTCGACCCAGGCGTGGTCGAGGAGGAGGCCGTTGGTCTGGAGGGAGAAGCTCAGCCGGGTCCGTCCCTCCAGTTCGCGGCGCAGTACGGCGTGCGCCTCGGCGTAGAACGGGCGCGGCGCGGTGAGCGGTTCGCCGGCGTGCCAGCGGACCTCGACCTCCTCGGCGAGCAGCCCGCTCCGGGCGAGGGCGCGTGCGGTGGCCCGCACGGTGGCCAGGGGCATCACGGTCCGTGTGAGGCGGTCGGGCAGGTAGCAGTAGGAGCAGTCGATGTTGCAGAAGCCCGTGGCCTGGAGGACCACTTGACGGATGGGTCCGACCGGCGGCGCGGTGGTGGCGGGCTCCGACGTCGTCACGGTGTGCCCCCTGCGCCCACGAGTGCGGTGGACAGCCTGTTGGCCGTCAGGAAGGAGACGTCCGCCGCGCCCTCGGTGTTCGTGGCGCCGTCGTGCAGCACGTCCTGGGTGTTGACGAGGTACGCCTGCCCGGGCCTGAGCCGCACGCGCAGCACCGGCTGGGAGGGGAAGGCGGCGAAGAACGCGTTCTTCAGGGCGTGGCCGGTGTCCGGGACCTCCCGGCCCGCGTCGGCGAGCATCCTCATCAGGTCGACCGCGCGGAGGTTGACGAAGTGGACCCAGCGGTCGGCGGTGCCGAGGTTGGTCACCGTCAGCAGGAGCGAGCGGTGCCGCTCGGTCAGCGCGTGATCCTCGTGGTTGTCGAGGTGCAGGCCCATGAAGGTCCGCTGCTCGTAGTTGTACGCGGTCGAGACCAGGCCGGGCCGGTGCACGACGCTGTCGGCGGCCCCCTGCCGGGTGCCGGCGGCCCCCACATCGCGCAGTACGGCGCCGAGGATCCGCTCCCGGACCTCCCCCAGGACGGTGCTGCGGTGCTCGCTCCCCACGTCCGGCCCGCCCCGACCGGCCGCCGCGAGCAGCGGCAGCAACTGGTTCTGACAGTGCATCAGGGACTGTGCGTCGAGGCCCAGTACGGTCAGCATCCGGTTGAGCGGGGTGCCGGGGCGGGCGCGGAGCAGCTCCCGCTCGCGGCTGTCGAGGGGGCGCCAGTCGTCCCTCGGGACGACGGCCGTCGGGTCCGCCGCCACGCCGGGGAGGCCGGCCAGCCGCCGCGTACCCGAACTGATCATGACGTCCGACGGACGGAACGCTGCGGAACGGTTGGACAGGGTGATCCCGGTCGTCAGCATGCGGACTCCAGTTCTGGGGGTCCCGGGACCGCTCGGGGCGCGGTCCCGGGACAGCGGTCGGGTGGTTGTCAGTCGCCCCAGGTCGAGTAGACCGACTGGCAGGATCCGCGGCTCGCGGACGGGTGTGCGGCACGGATGCGTTCCACACGGTCCGCGACGGACCTGACTTCCCCGGTGGCGACCGACACCGAGACGGGGCCGTCCGCGAATTCGGTCAAGGTCTGCAGGTGTGAAGCCAGTTCGGTTCGCCGTTCAGTCGCCGGCATCTTCGACTCCTTGGTGAGGTGGGTGTGTCGACCCCACGATTCGACCCGTCGGCGCGCTTCCCCCACAAGGACCGTCCCGCACCCGAGGCGCTTCCTCTCCGCTTCCTCCGCGCTTCCACCCGCCCCGCCACCGACCGCTCGTTAAACTGGCGTGAGGTTCAAGGGAGTTGGGACGGATGGCGGCGAGGGCCACGTGGAGAATCTCCGACTGACACTGTTCGGACGGGCCCGGGTCCGCCTCGGGGAGGACCGGATCGCGCCACCCCCGCTGACCACCGCCGTCCTGGCCCGGCTCGCCCTCGGGCGGGGCGAGCCGGTGTCGGTGGACGAGATCGCCCACGACGTGTGGGGCGTCGACGTGCCGACGCGGCGCGGTGACCGGGTGGCCGTGCAGAAGCACGTCCTCGCCCTGCGCCGACTCCTCGGGCCCGGCTGCGGCGGTCGCGGCGACGAGGTGATCGTCACCGAGCCGGGGCGGCCCAGCGCGTACCGGTTGGTCCTGCGGACGGAACAGCTCGACCTGTGGGAGTTCCAGGCCCTGGTCGCGGAGGGCCGACGGCTGCCCGCCGCCTCGGCCGTCAGCGTCCTCGCGAACGCCCTCGCCCTGTGGCGGGGCCGCCCCCTCCAGGACGTCGAGGGGTACGACTTCGCCCGGAAGCCGGTGGGGCACCTGCGGTCCCTGCGGGAGTCCGCCCAACGGGACCTGCTCAGGGCCTACATGAAGGTGGGGGACGATTCGGCCGCCCTGTCCGTCGGCGAGGAGCTGGCCGAGAGCGTCGCCGGGGACGCCGAACTGGGCCGTACGCTGTCCGCCCTCCGCGACCGGGTGCGGGAGGCGGGTGGGGCCGGCGAGGCCGTGCTGCGGCGGGAGTTCCCACTCCTCAGAACCGCGGTGGCGCTGGTCGCGGGCGACCTGTTCGACCAGTCGGACGCCGACCTCGTGATCGGGTTCAGCGACACCTTCGACACGGCCACCGACGACCGGGTGATCAACCGGGACAGTCTCCAGGGCCAGTTGCTGCACGCCCTGTTCGACGACGACCGGACCCGGCTCGACGGCGAGCTGCGGCGCGGGCTGCGCCACCTGCCCCGGGTCTCGGTGGAACCGAGGTCGCGCAAGAGGGTCGGCAAGCTCACCCGGTACCCGATCGGGACGGTCGTCCCGCTGTGGGCCGGTGATCGGCAGGTCTTCGGCGTCGCCTACAGCCGGATGGGCAACGACCTGGTCGCCACCTCGTCCCTCGAGGACCTGGGGTCGAGCCTCGACCGCCTGTGGAACCACGCGGCCCGGCACGGCCGGCGTCGTCCCCTGGCGATGGGCCTGGTGGGATCCGGGCTGGCGCGCATCGACGGCACGACGCCCCCGGAGCTCCTGACGTTGGTGGTGCGCTCCTTCTTGGCGCGCGCGCGAAGAGGCGTGATCTGTCCGGAACTTCGCCTCGTGGTGCGGCCCGGCGACATCGCACGGATCGAGCCCGCCGCCATCGCGGATTTCCTCCGCGCGCAGTCCGATGGTGCGAGAATCGAAGGCCTTCGGCCGGACGGACGGGAGGGACCCCGCACGATGTCCTCAGATGACGAACTCTCCGCGGCGCAGGGCGGATCGAAGGATTACGCCGACGCCATCGAGGTGCTGGCCGGCTGTCTCAAGTGGCGGCTGCCCGGGGCGGATTGGTCAGTGGTGCGGCGGGCCGTGGAGGCCTTGGCGAGCGCCCTTCGTGACGGGTCCGACGAGGACTTGAGGGACGCCACGACCGCTCTGGAGGACGCGGCGCCGTCCCGGGTGATCAGGTCCGGATCGGCGCCCGAGGAGGAGGGCGCCGATCCGGACCTGCACGAGCGCGTCACCATGCTCCTGCACGACCTCGTCCACCGCGCCGCGCAGCACCCGGCGGACGGGCCGTCGACTCCCGGTCCCGGCGGATCCGTCGGTGCCTGAGGGCGTGCGCCCGGGGGCGGGAGCCGAGGAGCTCCTCGACGAGCACCTCGTCCTGCACCTCTTCGCCCCGCTCGACGGTCCGCACGCCGCCGCGGCCTACCGCGCGGTGGCCGACATCTGGACGGCCTGTCGGCACCTGTTCGCGATGGATTCGCCCCTCCCGGGCACGGGGCTGCCCCGCGACCTTCCCGCGACGGCCGCCGAGCTGCCCCCGGCCGAACCCGGCACGGCGGGCACCCGTACGGTGGCCGCCCAGGAACGGCCCGATGACGACTACCAGGCCGTACTGCGCCGCCATCACGACGTCCTGTCCCTCTCCGTGGCGCTGGCGCCGCGCACGGAACGGCCCGGGTGGCGGCTGCTCGAACGTCAGTGGAACGCGGTCTCCCACGGCAGGACCGCCCCGCTGATCGGGGAGACCCGGGTCCGGCTCGCCCGACTCGCGCGGCCCGTCACCCAGGACGGCGCGGTCGCGGCGGATCCCGTCGCGGTCGTGGCCGGGCCGGCCGCCCGGCTGCCCGAACCCCCGCGCGATCCGGCGTGGCAGCGGCGCGGGGCCGTCGTCCGCGAGCGGTTGTTCATGTGGGAGCCCGATCCGGGCGCCGACGAACGCCCCCGACGGGACATCCTGCTGGTGGCCGGAGCGGACGACGAGGCTCCGGCCAGTGCCTGGGCCTGGTCGTCGGGCGGCACCGGCGCGCCCCCGCTCGCCCGGTACCTCCTGCACGCGGCCAAACTGCGCTACCAGTTGCGCGTCTGGCGCCGGGACGGCCGGGCGGGGCTGCTGCGCGAGCTCATCGAGGAGGCCACCGAACGCGCCGCCGCGGGGCGGTCGGGATGCGGTGAGGTGGGCGACCCCGCCCTGCTGATCGCCGAGGCCCGCCAACTCCTGCCGAGGTTGCGCTCGTTGCGCCGTACCGTGGACATCGCCGCCGACAACATGGCCCGGTCCCTGGGCGGTACGCCACCGTACGCGGGCTTCCTCGCCGACGACCACGCGCTCGCGAATCGGCTGCTCGCGGCGCTCGACGACGAGACGGGCTACCTGACGGACGCCATGGACCGCTGGGAGGCCACGCCCGGAGCGGGGCCGGGGGCGGTGCCACTGCCCCGCGTCCCGGAGACGGCACCCGAGCCCGGCCCGGCGCCCCGGGTCGGGGCCGCCGCCCCGCGGAGCCCCGGCTGCCCCGACCCGCACGAAACGCGCCGCAACGTGTTCGTCGTCCACGGACGCGAGTCCGTGGTGCGCGCCGGAATGTTCGCCTTCCTGCGCTCCCTCGGTCTGAACCCGCTCGAATGGGAGAGCGTCGTGGAGTCCACCGGCGGCGGCAGCCCCTTCCTCGGGGAAGTGGTCGCGCAGGGCATCCGCCGGGCCGCCGCTGTCGTGGTGCTGCTGACGCCGGAGGACGTGGTCCAGCTCCACCCCGGGCTGTGCGACCCCGGCGATCCTCCGGAGGAGACCTCGATCGGCATGCAGGCACGCCCCAACGTCCTGCTCGAACTGGGCATGGCCCTCGCCCACGCCCCCGAGCGCACGGTGATCGTCCGGGTCGGCGCGCACCGTCCCATCGCCGACCTGGCGGGCCGCAACTTCATCCAGCTGGCGGACACCGCCGCGTGCCGCCGCAAGATCGCCCAACGGCTGCGGGTGGCCGGGGCCCTCGTCGACGACAGGGGTCAGGACTGGCTGACCGAGGGCGTGCTGTCCGCCCCCGAACCGTCACCCGTCCGGATCCCGGCGCCCTGAGACCGACGGTGTCCCGGGCCGGTCAGGGATCGCTGTGGACGAAGGTCGACCACCGGGTGCGCGTGCGCCGGGCCCCGATCCGCGGGGACGGTGTGCGGCGCCCGCGCGGGGTCAGTGGCCGGCGGCGACCTTGACCGCCGCGACCGCCGTGCCGATCGCGGCGTCGATGCCGCCGGCCAGGAGGGCGAAGGCGGTGCCGCCGCCCATGCGGATGCCGCCGTAGCAGCCCCAGGCGAAGAGGGTGGCGACGTTGACCCCGGCCGCGGTGAGGAGGGCCGTCTCGACGTGCATCACGTCGAGGGCCGCGAGGCCGATCAGGATCAGCGGTCCGACCGCGGACAGCAGGAGCGGGCTGCTGACGAAGAGCATGGTGCGCAGCTCCCGGCCCCGGGCGAGGGCGCCGTGCGTCACCCGGTGGGCCTGCTGGTCGGCGACGAGCGAGGCCAGCCACAGGCCGGCCGAGGCCGTGATCACCGTCAGGGCGGCGCCGAGGGCGTCCACGTGGCCGCTGCCCGCGAGCCCGACGACGACGGAGATCATGGTGATCGTCGCGTAGAGCCGTTCCTTGAGGTGGGCCGCTGCCGTGCTCGGGTCCACCTCGTCTGCCGTGCGTTGCGCCACGGGGTCACCGTACGGCGCGCCCCCGGCGGAGCGGGGGAACCACGCCGGCGGCCCCGCACCGGGCAGGGTTGGGGCGCCCGCGTCTGGGCAGGCGCCCGCCATGACCTTCGAACACCCCTCCGAAAAGGGCGGCAGAGGCAGGCTCGGCCGTTTCGAGAAGCTGGCCGAGCTGGCCTCCAACTTCACCAGCTCAGCCGGCTTCTCCGTGCTCTGCGTCGGACTGGTGGTGGCGTTCCTCGTCGTCCACGCCCTCCACCTGCCGGTGATCTGGCAGCACTTGGTGGGGGACGCCATGGCGGCGGTGTCCTTGCTGCTGCTGTCGCTGTTGAAGAATTCCGAGCGCCGGGCCGAGCACGCGATCCAGCAGAAGCTCGACGCCATCGCCGCGGCGCTGCTGGAGCAGCAGGAGGGCAAGGGCGGCCAGGCGCACGAGGACCTGCGACAGGCCATCCGCGTGGAGGAGCGGGAGTAGTGGAGGAGCGGGAGTAGCGGAGCAGGAGAGCTCGCCCCGACTGCGGCTCCGCCCCCGGGCGATCCACGTCCTCCCGCCCCCGCCCCCTGGCGATCCGCGTTCTCCCGCCCTGCGGCCGAGCGGCCCCTTGAGGGCGCGCTTTCGGGTGACAGCGCCCGCACGGCTGCGGGCGCCGCGCCGGGTCCGTACCCGACCATCTCAGGCGGCCGGTCATGTTCCGGTCACGAACCGTGAATCAGGCCGGGCGTCATGCCGTCCCGGCGTCGGTCCGCCGCTGGGAGATCACGTGTACGTCCTGCTCGTCGCGAGTTCGTTCAACAGCCTCACGCAGCGCGTCCACGCCGAGCTGCGGGACCACGGCCACCGGGTGGCGGTCGAGCTGGCCCTGCCCGACGTCCGGCTGACGGACGCGGTGCGCCGCCACGCGCCCGACCTGGTGATCGCGCCGATGCTCAGGACGGCGCTGCCCGAGGAGGTGTGGGCGTCCCACACCTGTCTGATCGTCCATCCGGGGCCGGTCGGTGACCGGGGGCCCTCGTCCCTGGACCGGGCCGTGCAGGAGCAGGTGGTCCGCTGGGGCGTCACCGTCCTGCAGGCGGGGGCCGAGATGGACGCCGGTGACGTGTGGGCCTCGGTGGAGTGCGCCGTGCCGCCGGTCGGCAAGAGCGACCTGTACCGGGGTGAGATCGCCGACGCCGCCATGAAGGCCGTCCTGCTGGCGGTGGACCGCTTCGCCTGCGGTACCCACACCCCGCTGCCGCAGGACCCGGCGACCGCCCGGACCCGGCCCCACCTGCGACAGGAGCGCCGGCGCATCGACTGGGCGGTGGACTCCACCGAGCGCGTGCTGCGCATGCTGCGGGCCGCCGATTCCCAGCCGGGCGTACGGGACGAGCTCCTCGGCGCCGAGTGGTACCTGCACGGCGGCCACCCGGAGGACAGGCTGCACGGCCGGCCCGGGGAGTTGCTCGCGACCCGGTCGGGGGCGGTGTGCCGGGCCACGACGGACGGTGCGGTGTGGATCCCGGAGCTGCGGGCCGTCCGGCCGCCCGGCGGCCCGGCGCAGGTCAAGCTGCCCGCCACCGTCGCGCTGGCCGACCGGCTGCCCGCGCTGCGCGAACGCCCGGCGCCGCTGCACACCAACCCGGGCCGGCGCACGTGGTCCGACATCGGTTACCGGGAGGAGGGGCAGACGGGGTTCCTGTCCTTCTCGTTCCCCGGCGGGGCCATGAGCACGGACCGGTGCCGGCGGCTACTGGCGGCGTACCGGACGGCCTGCACCCGTCCCACCTCCGTGTTGGTCCTGGGCGGCGGGCGGGACTTCTTCTCCAACGGCATCCACCTGGGCGTGATCGAGGCGGCGCCGGACCCGGCCGAGGAGTCCTGGGCCAACATCAACGCCATGGACGACCTGGTGGAGGCCGTCCTGACGACCACCGACCGGCTGGTCGTCGCCGCGATCGGCGGCAACGCGGCCGCCGGAGGGGCGATGCTGGCGCTCGCCGCCGACGAGGTGTGGTGCCGTTCGGGGGTCGTGCTGAACCCGCACTACCGCCTGATGGGGCTGCACGGTTCGGAGTACTGGACGTACACCCTGCCCCGTCGCGTCGGCGCGGCCGTCGCGGAGCGGCTCACCTCGCAGGCGCTCCCGCTGAGCGCGGACGCGGCAGCCCGGCTCGGGCTGGTGGACCGTACGCTCCCCTGCGCCCCGGCGGCCTTCGCGGGCGAGACGGCCCGGCTGGCGGCGCGGCTCGCCGCGTTGCCCTCCACCCAGTCCAGGATCGCGGCGAAGAAGGGCCGGCGCGAGCGGGACGAGGCGGCCCGGCCGCTGGCGGCGTACCGGGAGGCGGAGCTGTCCGTGATGCGCCGGACCTTCTTCGACCCGGCGGCGCCGTACCACGCGCTGCGGCGGGCCTTCGTGCGCAAGGAGACCCCGGCGGCCACGCCCGAGCACCTCGTACGGCCCGTACCGGACCGGCACGTCACGACGCCTCCCGCGCGGCCGGATGCCGGAACCGGCGCTGCCGGCTTCCGCGGCGCCGCCCGCGTCACTGGACTGGCCGAACAAGACGGAGCACCCGGACCGGCGGGCTGTTAGCAAGAAAGGTGGGATCCGGAGAGGCCGGACCCTCCGCTCCCCCTCCCCGATCTTCTCCCCAAGGAGCCCCAAGGAGGCATCCCCGTGGATGCAGCAACGCAGGACCCGGTTGAGGACCCCCCGATCCACATCCTCTGGATCAACGCGGGGCTGAGCTGTGACGGCGACTCCGTGTCGCTCACGGCGGCGATGCAGCCGAGCATCGAGGAGATCGTGATGGGGGTGCTGCCCGGTCTGCCCAAGATCGCCGTGCACTGGCCCCTGATCGACTTCGAGTGCGGTCCCGTCGGCGGCGCCGACACGTTCATCGAGTGGTTCTTCAAGGCCGAGCGCGGCGAGATCGATCCGTTCGTGCTCGTCGTGGAGGGTTCGATCCCGAACGAGAGCATCAAGCCCGAGGGGTACTGGTGCGGGTTCGGTGACAACCCGGAGACCGGTCAGCCCATCACCACCAGCGAGTGGCTCGACCGGCTGGCGCCCAAGGCCCTCGCGGTCGTCGCCATCGGCACCTGCGCCACCTACGGCGGCATCCACGCGATGGAGGGCAATCCGACCGGCGCCATGGGCGTGCCCGACTACCTGGGTTGGGACTGGAAGTCGAAGGCCGGCATCCCGATCGTGTGCGTACCGGGCTGCCCGATCCAGCCGGACAACTTCTCGGAGACGCTGACCTACCTGCTGTACCAGGCGGCCGGCTCCGCGCCGATGATCCCGCTGGACGACAAGCTGCGCCCCACCTGGCTGTTCGGGGCGACCGTCCACGAGGGCTGCGACCGGGCCGGCTACTACGAGCAGGGACAGTTCGCGCACACCTACGACTCTCCCAAGTGCCTGGTGAAGCTCGGCTGTTGGGGCCCGGTCGTGAAGTGCAACGTGCCCAAGCGCGGCTGGATGAACGGGATCGGCGGCTGTCCGAACGTCGGCGGCATCTGCATCGCCTGCACGATGCCCGGCTTCCCCGACAAGTTCATGCCGTTCATGGACGAGCCTCCCGGCGCGAAGGTCTCCAGCAAGGCGAGCGGCGCGTACGGGGCGGTCGTGCGCAGGCTGCGGGCGATCACGGCGCACACCGTGGATCAGGAACCGAAGTGGCGCCACACCGGCGCGAAGTTGACCACGGGCTATCGCCCATCCTGGTGACGACCCGGCAACTCCCCATCCCGTTCAGGAACTCCGCACCGAAGAAGGGTCACGGCAGAGACGATGGCACCGAAGACGAAGGCAGCCGCGGACGGCAGCGGTCTGGTGGAGATGGCCTGGGATCCGATCACCCGGATCGTGGGCAGTCTCGGCATCCACACGAAGATCGACTTCAAGCAGAAGCGGGTCGCCGAGTGCTACAGCACCTCCTCGGTCTTCCGCGGGTACAGCGTCTTCATGCGCGGCAAGGACCCCCGTGACGCGCACTTCATCACCAGCCGCATCTGCGGGATCTGCGGGGACAACCACGCGACCTGCTCGGTGTACGCGCAGAACATGGCCTACGGGGTGAAGCCGCCCCACCTCGCCGAGTGGATCATCAACCTGGGCGAGTCCGCGGAGTACATGTTCGACCACAACATCTTCCAGGAGAACCTGGTCGGGGTCGACTACTGCGAGAAGATGGTCCGTGAGACCAACCCCGGCGTCCTGGAGCTGGCCGAGCGCACGCCCGCTCCGCACGCCGGGGAACACGGCTTCAAGACCATCGCCGACATCATGCGTTCCCTCAACCCCATCGAGGGTGAGTTCTACCGCGAGGCGCTGCAGGTCAGCCGGTACACGCGGGAGATGTTCTGCCTGATGGAGGGCCGCCACGTGCACCCCTCCACCCTCTACCCGGGCGGTGTCGGCACGATCGCCTCGGTCCAGCTGTTCACGGACTACATGAGCCGCCTCATGCGGTACTGCGAGTTCATGAAGCGCGTCGTGCCGCTGCACGACGACCTGTTCGACTTCTTCTACGAGGCCCTGCCGGGCTACGAGGAGGTCGGCCGGCGCCGGGTGCTGCTGGGCTGTTGGGGCGCGCTCAACGACCCCGAGCACTGCGACTTCACGTACGCCAACATGACCGACTGGGGACGGAAGATGTTCGTCACCCCGGGCGTGGTGGTGGACGGCAAGCTGGTCACCAACGACCTCACCGAGATCAACCTCGGCATCCGGATCCTGCTGGGCAGCTCGTACTACGACGACTGGGAGGGCCAGGAGCAGTTCGTCACCCACGACCCGCTCGGCAATCCGGTCGACCCGCGCCACCCGTGGAACCAGCACACCATCCCGGCGCCGCAGAAGCGGAACTTCGACGACAAGTACAGCTGGGTGATGTCGCCCCGCTGGTTCGACGGCAAGGACCACCTCGCCCTGGACACCGGCGGCGGCCCCCTCGCCCGGCTGTGGTCCACGGCCCTGTCCGGGCTGGTGCACACCGACTACGTGCAGGCCACCGGCCACAGCGTGGTCATCACCCTGCCCCGGACGATGACCAAGCCGGAGACCCGCTTCGAGTGGAAGATCCCGAAGTGGAGCAACGCGCTGGAGCGCAACCGCGCCCGTACGTACTTCCAGGCGTACGCCGCCGCGATCGCGCTGCACTGCGCGGAGAAGGGGCTGGCCGAGGTCCGCGCCGGGCGCACCCAGACCTGGGAGAAGTTCGAGGTGCCGGACGAGGGGCTGGGCGTCGGCTTCACCGAGGCCGTGCGCGGCGTCCTGTCGCACCACATGGTGATCCGCGACGGCAAGATCGCGAACTACCACCCGTACCCGCCGACCCCGTGGAACGCGAGCACCCGCGACACCTTCGGCACGCCCGGGCCGTACGAGGACGCGGTGCAGAACACCCCGATCTTCGAGGAGAACACCCCGGAGAACTTCAAGGGCATCGACATCATGCGGGCCGTGCGCAGCTTCGACCCCTGTCTGCCGTGCGGGGTCCACATGTACGTGGGCGGCGGCAAGACCGTCAAGACGATGCACGTCCCCACCGGCCTGAGCGGACTGGGCGGATGAGCGCCCCGACCGACGCCCGGCAGGCGGGACAGCGGGTGGACGAGGTGCTCGACCGGCTCGCCGGGTCCGGGGACCGGGAGGCGTGCGCGGCGGCCGAGGAACTGGTGCGCGTCCTCATGGACTTCTACGGGGCCGGGCTCGCCCGGATCGTGGAACGCCTCGGCACCGCGGGCGGCGCCGAGGCGGGAGGGTCGCCGGGCGGGCTGCCGGCCGAACTGCTCGACGACGAGCTCGTGGCGAGCCTGCTGACCCTGCACGACCTGCACCCGGAGGACGTGCACACCCGCATCGCGCGGGCCCTGGACCACGCGGGCGACCCGGTGGAGCTGATCGGCTTCGACGAGGGCACCGGGGTCCTGCGGCTTCGCCCCGCGGCCGCGGACTCCGGCTGCGGGTGCTCCTCCGGGGCCGGCGGCGCGGCGCAGCGGACGGTCGAGGACACCCTCGCCTGCTTCGCGCCCGAGGTGACCCGGGTGGAGTCGGAGGCGGCCGCCGCGCCGCAGCCGGCCCTGCTCCAGATCTCCACCCGCCCGCCGGCCCCGGCGCGGGTCCCGTGAGCGGGCCCACCGCGGCCGGCCCGGCGCAGGTCGCCCCGCGCGGCCTGCGCCGGTTCGCCGGGCCCCGTCCGCCCCGCCCCGAGACCTGCGAACTGTGCGGGGTGGTGGTGCCCGAGGACGGTCACCGCCACCTGGTGGAGACCGAGCGACGGGCGCTGGTCTGCGCCTGCACCGGCTGCGCCCTGCTGTTCGACCGTCCGGGCGCCGTGACCGGGCGGTTCCGGGCCGTCCCGGACCGCTACCTGACCGATCCCGGGCACCGGCTCGACGACAACGCCTGGGAGTTGTTGCAGATCCCGGTGGGCGTCGCGTTCTTCTTCCGCAACGCCGCGCTCGACCGGCTGGTCGCCCTGTACCCGAGCCCGGCCGGAGCCACCGAGAGCGAACTGGACCCGGAGACCTGGCAGACCGTACTCGGCTCCAGTCGGCTGGCCGCGCTGCTCGAACCGGACGTGGAGGCGCTGCTGTTGCGCCGCTCCGAGGGGCGCACCGAATGCCATCTGGTGCCGATCGACATCTGCTACGAGCTGGTGGGGCGGATGCGGCTGCTGTGGCAGGGATTCGACGGCGGGGCCGAGGCCCGGGCCGCGTTGGAGGCCTTCTTCGCGCAGGTCGCCCGGCGGGCGAAGGTCCCGGCCGGGGCCGCCGGGGAAGGGGCGTCGCGGTCATGACGGCGACGACGGACTTCTCCTTCACGTGCAAGGGAGTGCGGGCCGACGGCTACGCCGCCGGGCCCACGCTCGTCTTCCGGCTCGCCATCACGGCCGGTCCCGGGGTTCGGGTGCACGCCCTGGCCCTGCGCTGCCAACTGCGGATCGAGCCGGCCCGTCGCGGGTACGCGAGCGGCGAGGCCGAGGGACTGGCGGACCTGTTCGGCACCCGCTCCCGGTGGGGCAGCACCCTCCAGCCCGTGCAGTTCGCGCAGGTGCCGGTGATGGTGCCCAGCTTCACCGGGGAGACCGAGATCGACCTGGTGGTGCCCTGCACGTACGACATGGACATCGCGGCGACCCGCTACTTCAACGCCCTGGAGGACGGCGAGGCCCCGCTGCTGATGCTGTTCTCCGGAACCGCCTTCACGGGCGACGGCGGGTTCCGGGTCGAGCCGGTGCCCTGGGACCGGGAGGCCTCGTACCGGATGCCCGTCGCGGTGTGGCGGGAGATGGTCGAGCAGCACTTCCCGGGCTGTGGCTGGCTGCGGCTGCCGCGTGACGTCATGGACGAGTTGCTCGCCTACCGTTCGCGGCACGCGCTGTCCTCCTGGGAGGCGACCGTACGGGCACTGCTCGACGCGGCCGCCGACGCTCCCCCGCCGGTCGGGCGCGCGCCCGACCGGCCCGCCTGGGCCGGCGCGATCCTCCCGCGCACCACGGAGAGGACCGCCCCGTGACCACGACGACCCCGCTCACGACGACGGCGAACGGCGGCGCCACCGCCGGGGAAGGGCGCTTCGCCACCGCCCGGCAGGTGGCCGACGCCGTCCTGTTCGAGGGCTACGTCCTCTACCCGTACCGGGCGTCGGCGGCGAAGAACCGGATGCGCTGGCAGTTCGGCGTTCTCGTGCCCCCGGCCTGGGCCCCGGCGCACGAGGAACACTGCTTCCAGCGGACCGAGATGCTGATGGAGCCGCGCGGCGCGGCCACCCTCCGGCTGGAGCTGCGGTTCCTGCACGCGCAGCGACGCACCGTCCAGCGGGCGCAGGTCGACGGCTCGTTCACCGACACCGACGAACTGCACCTGGCGGACCGGGTGCTGGTGCCGTGGGACGAGGGCACGGAGGAACGCGTCGTCCATGAGGTCCCCGTCGCCGAACTCGCCGGAGAAGGACTCGTGTTGCCCTTCTCACGGCCGGCCCGCGAGGACACCGAGGAGGTGCTGGACGCCGACGGCCGGACGGTGGGCCGGCTGGTGCGGCGCACCGAGCGCGTCAGTGGTCTCGTACGCGTCCGGACCACGGAGCTCGACGGCCCCTACCGGGTGTCGCGGCTCACCGCGGTCGTGGAGAACACGAGCCCGTGGGCCCCGGACGGTGAACGTGACGCGCGCGAGGCCGCCCTGCCCCGCTCGCTCGTCGCCGCGCACCTCCTGCTGGGGCTCGACGCCGGATCCTTCCTGTCGATGACCGACCC
This sequence comes from Streptomyces sp. NPDC001568, assembly GCF_042893755.1. Lineage (NCBI taxonomy): Bacteria > Bacillati > Actinomycetota > Actinomycetes > Kitasatosporales > Streptomycetaceae > Streptomyces > Streptomyces sp. NPDC001568. The sequence goes on from NZ_JBIAVF010000006.1 coordinate 122,440, forward strand.
GCCGGAATGGGCCAAGGGCGCCGTCGCCGACTGCGTCAACGAGCACACCTGGCCCGTCCTCGCGGGCGAGGGGGGCCGCGCCGACGTGGCGCTCTCCTCGCCGATCATCCTGGAGGACCACCCGGCCATCGCGCCGGAGAGCGCCGGGGCCATGTACGACGCCCTGGAGATCGACGAGATCCTCACCCTGCGCACGGCGGCCCTCACCGACCAGGAGAAGCGCGAGGCCCGCGGCACCGATCCGCGCGCGGCCGCGGTGATCGACCTCGCGGAGTCCATGCCGCCCGAGGTCCTGGAGCGGCTGCACGGCGCCGTCCGCGCGCTCCGGGAGGTCACCGGCGAAGGCCCACCGGAGATCCGCGAACTCCCGCCCGAGGAAGCGGTGTTCCGCCCGGACACCCCGTGGTGGGACCCGGCCCGGCCGGACGCCCTCGACCCGGTTCCGGAGCGGATCACGATCGACGGCGTCACGGTGGGTGTCGGCAGTCGGGTGCTGCTGCGCCCCGGGCTGCGGCCCACCGACGCGCAGGACCTGTTCCTGCGGGACCGGCCCGCCCTGGTCGAGGCCGTCCTGCACGACGTGGACGGCGGAGTGCACCTCGCCGTCACGGTGGAGGGCGACCCGGGCGCCGACATCCGGCGCGAACAGGGCCGGTTCCTGTACTTCCAGCCCGACGAGGTCAGCCCCCTGGAGGACGCGTGAGCGGCGGCGTGCTGGTCGCGGGCATCGGGAACGTGTTCCTCGGCGACGACGGCTTCGGCGTCGAGGTCGTGCGCTCTCTCTCGGCGCACCCGTTGCCCGACCACGTCGAGGTGGTGGACTTCGGGGTGCGCGGGGTCCACCTGGCCTACCAACTGCTGGACGGCTACGACACGCTCGTCCTGATCGACGCCACCGCCCGTGGCGGGGCCCCCGGCACCGTGTACCTGATCGACGCCGGGGAAGCGGGCGCCGGCCCGCCCGGCGGCGGCGCCGTGCTCGACGGCCATCACATGTCGCCCGACGCGGTGCTGGCCCTGCTGGGCACGCTGTGCGCGGGCACCGGCTCCACCCCGCCGCGGCGCACCCTGGTCGTCGGCTGCGAACCCGCCTCGGTCGAGGAGGGCATCGGGCTGAGCGCCCCGGTGGCCGCCGCCGTACCGGAGGCCGTACGGACGGTCCTGGAGCTCGTGCGGGACGCCCCGCGTCCCGGGGCGGACCCGGACGCGCAGACCACCGCGCACTCCGCGCGCGAACTGAGGAGGACCCCATGAAGAAGGCCTTCGTCGGCGGAGCTGCCGCCGCCGCGCTCGTCGCCGTGCTGACCCAGCTGCTGCCCGACATCCGGCGCTACCTGCGGCTGCGCAGGATGTGACGTCAACCGCCTTCCGGCCGGCCGCCCCGGCGCACCCGAACGGCGTACGGGGCGTGCGGGGCGTCGGCGTGCCCGACGGCGGCTCCCGACTCCTGGCGCTGTAATGAGCCCCGGCAGGACGGAGTCCCGATGCACGAGATGTCGATCGCCATGGCCGTCGTGGGCCAGGTGGAAGAGGCCGCCGAGGCGGGTGGGGCGAGCGCCGTCACCCTGGTCCGGCTCCAGGTCGGAGAGTTGGCCGGCGTGGTGCCGGACGCCCTCGCCTTCTGCTTCGAACTGGCCTGCGCCGGCACCGTCCTCGAAGGCGCCGAGCTGGTCACCGTGTCCGAGGCGGCCCGCGCCCACTGCGCGGACTGTACGGACGAATGGGCGGTCGGCATGCCGCCGCGGCTGTGCTGCCCGGGGTGCGGCCGGGCCGCCGGCGTCGAGCTGGTGGCGGGCCGCGAACTGCGGATCCTCAGCGTGAACTGGGAGGACGGCCCGGACGGCGGCCCGGGCCGTACCCGTGAACCGATCTCCGAGGAGGCCTGAACCATGTGCCGAGTGGTGGACCTGCAACAGGCGGTGCTCGCCAAGAACGATCTGGCGGCCCAGGTGCTGCGCGCCGAACTCACCGCCCGCGGAACGACCGTGGTGAACCTGCTGTCCAGTCCGGGCAGCGGGAAGACCGCGCTGCTGGAACACGAGCTGCTGCTGGCCCGGGAGCGGGGCCTGGCCGTCGCCGCGCTGACGGCCGACCTGGCCACCGAGAACGACGCGGTGCGGCTGGCGCGTTCCGGCGTACCGGTCAAGCAGGTGCTCACCGACGGGTTGTGTCACCTGGAGGCCGCGATGATGGGCCGGCACCTGGACGGCTGGCTGCCCGAGGAGACCCGGCTGCTGTTCGTGGAGAACGTGGGCAACCTGGTCTGCCCGGCCTCCTACGACCTCGGGGAGAACCTGCGGGTGGTGCTCGCCTCGGTGACCGAGGGCGAGGACAAGCCGCTCAAGTACCCGACGGCGTTCGGGCTGGCCCAGCTGGTGGTCGTCACCAAGACGGACATCGCGGAGGCCGTCGAGTTCGACGAGGCGGCCTTCCGCCGCAACGTCCAGCAGGTCAACCCGGGGGTGGAGGTGGTGCTCACCTCGGCCCGCGCGGGCACGGGCGCGGGCCTCCTGCTGGAACGGGCCCTGGCCGTCGGTACGGGAACGGCGCCGCACACACCGGTCATGGCCCGGACGCAGCACGGACACGGACACGTCCACGAGGACGGTCACGCGCACGACCACGACCACGACCACGACGGGGACGCGGACCACCTCCACGGTCCCGACGGGCACGTCCACCCGCACGTCCACCCGCACGCCCACGACTCCGTGGCGCAGACCCGCTGATGGAGGCCGTGCAGCGCCGCCGGATCACCGTCCGGGGCGTGGTCCAGGGCGTCGGCTTCCGCCCGTACGTGTACACCCGCGCCACCGGGCTCGGCCTCGCCGGGCACGTCACCAACACGCCCGAGGGCGTCGTCGCCGAGGTCGAGGGCGCGGCGGAGGCGGTGCTGCGGTTCTGCGAACGGCTCGCGGCGGACGCGCCGCCGCTGGCCGTCGTGGACGCCGTGGACCACTGCGCCGTGCCGCTCGCGGGTGGCTCGGGGTTCACCATCGTCGCCTCGCTCACCGGGGGGCCTGCCCGCACGCTCGTCTCCCCCGACGTCGCCACCTGCGCCGACTGCCTCTCCGAGCTCGCCGACCCCGCCGACCGGCGTCACCGCCACCCCTTCATCACCTGCACGCACTGCGGGCCCCGCTTCACCATCGTCACCGGGCTCCCCTACGACCGGGCCCACACCACCATGGCCGGCTTCCCGATGTGCCCCGACTGCGCCCGCGAGTACGCCGACCCGGCCGACCGGCGTTTCCACGCCCAGCCGGTGGCCTGCCCGGCCTGCGGGCCCCGCCTGCGGCTGCTGTCCGGCAGGCCCGCCCAGGAGGTCACCGGCGCCGATCCCGTCACGGGGGCCCGCCGGCTGCTGATGGAGGGGGCGGTCCTCGCGGTGAAGGGGCTCGGCGGCTACCACCTGGCCTGCGACGCCGGCAACGCGGGGGCCGTCGCCGAACTGCGCCGGCGCAAGGACCGGGGCGGCAAGCCGTTCGCCCTGATGGCCCGGGAGCTCGCCGACGTCGAGCGACTCGCGCACGTCGGCCCCGAGGAGCGGAGCCTGCTCACCGGCGCGGTCCGGCCCATCGCCCTGCTGCGCCGCCGGCCGGGAGCGGCGGGCGTGGCGGAGGGGGTCGCGCCGGGCAGCCCCGACCTCGGCGTGATGCTCCCGTACACGCCCCTGCACCACCTGCTGCTCGGCCTGCCCGGTGACCCGGCGGGCCCCCGACTGCTGGTGATGACCAGCGGCAACCTGTCCGGCGAGCCCATCGTCACGGACGACGCCGAGGCGCTGGAGCGGCTCGCCGGACTCGCCGACGCCTGGCTCACGCACGACCGACCCATCCACGTGCCGTGCGACGACTCCGTGGTGCGCGTCTGCGAGGGCGAGCAGCTGACCGTACGACGCTCGCGCGGCTACGCCCCGCTGCCCGTGACGCTGCCGGTCGAGGTGCCGGCGAGCCTCGCCGTGGGTGGTGACCTGAAGAACGCGTTCTGCCTGGGCGAGGGCCGCCGGGCCTGGTTGTCCGCGCACATCGGCGACATGGACGACCTCGCCACCCAGTACGCGTTCGCGGGCGCGCAGCGGCAGTTGGAGTCCGTCACCGGAGTACGTCCCGTCCTGTTCGCCGCCGACCGGCACCCCGGCTACCGCTCGGGCCGGTGGGCGCGGGAGCACGCGGACGGGCGCGCCTTGGTGCTCGTCCAGCACCACCACGCCCACGTCGCCTCGGCGATGGCCGAGCACGGTCTCGACGGTCGCCGGCGGGTGATCGGCGTCGCCTTCGACGGAACCGGGTACGGGGACGACGGCGCGGTCTGGGGCGGGGAGGTCCTGCTCGCCGACTACGCCGGGTTCAGCCGGTTCGCGCACCTGGCGTACGTCCCGCTGCCGGGCGGCGACGCCGCCGTGCGGCGGCCCTACCGGATGGCGTTGTCCCACCTGCGGGCGGCCGGGTTGGAGCGGGCCCCGGACCTGCCTTGCACGGCCGCCTGCCCGCCCGATGAACTCCGCCTATTGGAGCGGCAGTTGGAGCGGGAGCTGAACTGCGTACCGACCTCCAGCATGGGCCGGCTCTTCGACGCCGTCTCCTCCCTGGCCGGCGTCTGCCACCTCGCCGGGTACGAGGCGCAGGCCGCGATCGAGCTCGAGGGAGCCGCCCTGGAGGCGGGGACGGCCTACGGCCGCGGCTACTCCTTCGGGTTGCGCCCGCCCGCGGCGGGCGGCGACGGCCCCGTGGTGGCCGACCCCGCACCCGTGCTGGCCGCGGTGGTGGCCGACGTACGGGCGGGCACCGCCGGGCCCGTGATCGCCGCCCGTTTCCACGCCGGGGTCGCCGCCATCGTCGGCACGCTGTGCGGGCTCGCCCGCGACCGGCACGACCTGGACACGGTCGCCCTGACCGGCGGGGTCTTCGCCAACACCCTGCTCTCCGCGGCCTGCGCCCATGACCTGCGCGGGCGCGGCTTCACCGTCCTGCGGCACCACCGCGTCCCGCCGAACGACGGCGGCCTGGCCCTCGGCCAGCTCGTGGTGGCGGGGGCCGCCCGCGCCACGGACCACCCACAGCAAGGAGAAGCCCATGTGCCTCGCGGTACCCGGCAGAGTGCTTGAGATCGCGGAGAAGGACGGCACCCGCATGGCCACCGTCGACTTCGGCGGGGTGCAGAAGGAGGTGTGCCTGGAGTACCTGCCGGACCTCCGGGTCGGGGAGTACGCCATCGTCCACGTCGGGTTCGCGCTCCAGCGCCTGGACGAGGAATCGGCCCGGCAGACCCTGGAGCTCTTCGAGCAACTCGGCATGCTCCAGGAGGAGTTCGGCGACCCCTGGGAGATGGCGGCGGAGGCGGGCGGCGCTCCGTGGCCCTTCACCGACGACGAGCCGGCGACGGACGCGGCGGCCGGCGCGGCCCGGCAGGAGGAGATCCCCCAGTGAAGTACATCGAGGAGTTCCAGGACCCGGAACTCGCCCGCAAACTGCTCGACGACATCCACGCCACCGTGACCCGCCCCTGGGCGCTGATGGAGGTGTGCGGCGGCCAGACCCACACCATCATCCGCCACGGGATCGACCAACTCCTTCCGGAACAGGTTGAGTTGATTCACGGTCCGGGCTGCCCCGTGTGTGTGACCCCGCTGGAGGTCATCGACAAGGCGCTGGAGATCGCCTCCCGTCCCGGCGTCATCTTCTGCTCCTTCGGGGACATGCTCCGCGTACCCGGGACGGGCCGGGACCTCTTCCAGGTGCGCAGCGAGGGCGGCGACGTACGGGTGGTGTACTCCCCGCTCGACGCGCTGAAGGTCGCTCAGCAGAACCCGGAGCGCGAGGTGGTGTTCTTCGGCATCGGCTTCGAGACCACGGCGCCGCCGAACGCCATGACGGTGTACCAGGCGAAGAAGCACGGCATCCGCAACTTCAGCCTGCTGGTGTCGCACGTCCGGGTCCCTCCGGCGATCGAGGCGATCATGCGCTCGCCGAGCTGCCGGGTGCAGGGCTTCCTGGCCGCCGGGCACGTGTGCAGCGTGATGGGGACGGGCGAATACCCCGAGTTGGCCGAGCGCCATCGGGTGCCGATCGTGGTGACGGGCTTCGAGCCGCTGGACATCCTGGAGGGCGTACGGCGCGCCGTGCGGCAGCTGGAACGCGGCGAGCACACCGTGGACAACGCCTACGCGCGCGCCGTCCGCCCCGAGGGCAACCCGGCGGCGCTCGCGATGCTCCAGGACGTCTTCGAGGTCACCGACCGGGCGTGGCGCGGCATCGGGGTGATCCCGGACAGCGGCTGGCGGCTGTCGCCGCGGTACCGGGAGTACGACGCCGAGCACCGCTTCTCGGTGACCGGCATCACCACCCTGGAGCCGGCCGAGTGCCGCAGCGGCGAGGTGCTCCAGGGACTGCTGAAGCCGCACGAGTGCGAGGCGTTCGGCACGCTGTGCACCCCGCGCAATCCGCTGGGCGCCACGATGGTGTCGAGCGAGGGCGCGTGCGCTGCGTACTACCTGTACCGGCGGCTGGACCTCCCGACGGCACCGGCCGCCCCGACCGCCCCGTTGGAGGCGAGCCCCGTTGCCTGAGACCGCACCATCCGGCACCGCACGACCCGACACCGCACGACCCGACGGCGTACGGCCCGAGGCCGTGCTCGACGTCGCGGGTTGGACCTGCCCGGCGCCGCTGCGCGACCGCCCCCGGGTGGTGATGGGCCACGGCGGCGGCGGCGCGCTCTCCGCCGAGCTCGTCGAGCACCTCTTCGCACCGGCGTTCGGCGGTGAGGTGCTGGCGCAGCTCGGGGACTCCGCGGCCGTCCGGCTCGGTGGGGTCCGGCTCGCGTTCTCCACCGACTCGTACGTGGTGCGCCCGTTGTTCTTCCCGGGCGGAAGCATCGGGGACCTGGCCGTCAACGGCACGGTGAACGACCTGGCCATGAGCGGGGCCACGGCGGCCTACCTGTCCTGCGGGTTCATCCTGGAGGAGGGCGTCGAGATCTCGACGGTCGCGCGGGTGGCCGAGGCCATGGGCGCCGCCGCACGCTCGGCCGGGGTCGAGGTCGCCACCGGCGACACGAAGGTGGTGGAGGCCGGGCACGGCGACGGCATCTACATCAACACCTCCGGCATCGGGCTCGTGCCGACGGGCGTGGACCTGCGTCCGCAGCGCGTGGTCCCCGGCGACGTGGTGATCGTCAGCGGTGAGATCGGACTGCACGGGGTCGCGATCATGAGCGTGCGCGAGGGCCTGGAGTTCGGGGTGGACGTCGTGAGCGACTGCGCCGCTCTCGGCGGTCTCGTGCGGAGCATGCTCGCGGTCACCCCGGACCTGCACGTCCTGCGCGATCCGACGCGGGGCGGTCTGGCGGCCTCCCTGAACGAGATCGCGGCCGCCTCCGGCACCGGCGTCGTCCTGCACGAGTCGCGGGTCCCGGTACCCCCGGCCGTCGCCAACGCGTGCGCGATCCTCGGCCTCGACCCGCTGTACGTGGCCAACGAGGGCAAGCTGGTCGCCTTCGTGCCCCGGGAGCACGCCGAGGCCGTGCTCGACGCCATGCGCGCCCACCCGTTGGGCCGCCACGCCGCAGTGATCGGGGAGGCCGTCGAGGCGCATCCCGGGCTCGTCGTGGCGCGGACCGGCCTCGGCGGCACGCGCGTGGTGGACCTGCCGATCGGGGAGCAGCTGCCGCGCATCTGCTGAATCCGGCGAAGCCGTTGCGGGGCTCCGCGCGGGCGGCGGAGCCCCGTACGGTCCGACGACCGCGACGGTTCCGCTCTCCTCCCCCACCCCCGCCGATCGGACGACAGGCCGCCGCCGCTCCCGCCCCTACGGTGGCGGGGACAACGCCACGCGGACGAGAGGGGTGGCGGTCGTGGACGACCGGACTGCGGCGGGCCGCCGACCCGCCCCCGCGCTGACCTGCGCCATCGCCGGCTACGGCGTCATGGGGCGGATGCACCGGGCGAAGCTCGCCGAGCTGGGCGTACGGACCGTGGCCGTGGTGGACCCCCGCGCCGCGGGCCGGGTCCTGCCGTGCGGGGCGCGGGTCGTGGCCACGCTCGACCAGGTGCCGGATCCCCGTGCCGTGGACCTCTGGAGCATCTGCGTGCCCACGGTCGCCCACGCCCCGGTGTTCCGGCGGATCAGCCGACTGGCACCGGAGGCGGACGTGATCATCGAGAAGCCGGTGTGCGCGCCGTCCGCCCTGCCCGGCATGGCCCGTCTGCTGGCGGACCACCACGGGCGCGTCGCCGTGGACGAGCACTACGGGGCCTCCATCGTGCTGGCGGAGGTGGCGCGGGTGTTGTCGGCGCGGGCGCTCACCGTGACCCGCGTCGCCGTGGAGATGACCAAGCACCGCGGGCGGGACGCGGACGGCGGACGGTTCGAGGACCGGGCGCTGGGCGCCCTCGGGTACGAGGGGCCGCACCTGCTCGGCGTCCTCGACGCCCTCGGGCAACGGCTCGGCGTCCCCCTGCGTCCGGGCGGCCCGGTCGCGGCCTCGTTCCACGGGACGTGGGGCGCGGACGGCGCTGCGCCCCAGGAGGGGGCCGAGGTCCGCTACCGCACCGCTGCCGGGTGCGACGTCGTCCTGTACACCTCGTTGGTGGGCCGCCCGCGCCGGCAGGCGCCGGGGCCGCGGGCGATCGCGTACGGGTCCGATCTGCGCCACCGGGTGATCGAGGTGGAGGCCGTGGACCGGCGGGGCCGGCGTCGGCTCGTCACCGGCGCCTTCGAACCGGTGGCGGGTCGGCTCCGCAACGAGGGCACAGTGGCCGTCCTGCGCGACGGGCACCCGCTCGGGCCGACCCGCACGGTGCACGACGATCCCCTCGGCCGGCACCTGGGCCGGATCCTGCGGTACTTCGACGGGCGGGCGGCGAACCCGGCCCCGGCCGGGCAGGGCATCGACCACGTGGCGCTGCTGGACGCCTGGGTGCGCGCGGCACGCCCGGAGCCGATCCGCGCGGCGCGTACCGCGGCGTGAGGAACCCCCGAACCCGGTGACCCCGATGGGCCCGCCGCGCCCGTACGACCCGATGAGAGGACGAGACGATGGCATGTCAGCGTGACTACGAACGACGGCTGCGCGTGGGCGTGGTCGGGCTGGGCGGACACGGCTACCGGACGCTGCTGCCGGCGCTCACCACCCTGCCCGTGCGCCTGGTGGCCGTGTGCGACCTCGACGCCGACCGGGCGGAGCGCACGGCCCGCCAGTACGGCGCCGTCCCCTGCACCGCGCAGACCGACATGCTCGCGGAGCACGCGCTCGACGCCGTCCTGCTCGCGGTGCCCCCGCGGGAACACCCCCGGTTGGCGATCGAGGCCCTGGAGCGGGGGGTGCACGTGTGGATGGAGAAGCCGCCCGCGGCGCGCGCCGCGGATCTGGACCCCGTCATCGCCGCACGCGGTGACCGGGTGGTCGTCGTCGGCCTGAAGAAGGTGTTCATGCCCGCGGCGCGCAAGGCGCTCGAACTCCTCGCGCGGCCCGGTACCGGACGCCTGACGAGCCTGTACGCCCGGTACGCGCTCTCCGTCCCCGAGGACGGCGGCGCGCTGCTGGAGCGGCGCGCGGCCAGTCACTGGCTGGCCGAGGGCTGCCATCCGCTGTCCCTGCTGCTGGCGGCGGGCGGCCCGGTCGCGGAGGTCGACGTCCACCGCGGTGGTCGGGGCGACTGCGCGTGCGTCCTGCACTTCGCGAGCGGGGCGCTCGGCGTGCTCCAGATGAGCGAGAACCTCTCCATGTCGCAGCCGTTCGAGCAGTACACCTTCGTCGCCGAGCACGGCACGGCCGAGATCCTCAACGGCAGTCGCGTCACCTTCCAGCGGGGCATTCCCTACGAGTACGGCGTGACGACCGGTTTCGCGCCGGAGGGCACGGACGGCGGGATGCTCAGCTGGGAGCCGCAGCACAGCAGGTCCTCGCTGGAGAACCAGTCCCCCTTCGTGCAGGGCGTCCACGCGGAACTGAGCCACTTCTGCCGGTGCGTCCTGGAGGGGCGGCCCGCGCGCCTCGGCACGCTGGAGTTCGCCCGCGAGGTCATGGAGGTCTACGAGGCGGCCCTGCTCGCGTCCGACGGCGGGCGGACACGGGGCGCGGCGACGCTCGGGGGCCGGTAGACATGGAGGCAGGGGTCAGGACGAGGAGAGGGTACGCGGCCATGCGCGCTCCGGAACCGGCTCGGCGCCGGGGGCAGCGGTGATCGGCGAGGTCCTGCCGATGGCAGTGGTGATCGCCGTCTCGCCGTTCACGGTGATCCCGGCCGTGTTCATGCAGTTCACGCCGCGGGCCAAGGTCACCAGCGGCTCGTTCCTGGCCGGGTGGGTCATCGGTGTGGCGGTGCCCGCGGTGCTGTGCGCGGTGCTGACCTCCATGGTCCCGTTGGCCGAGCGGGACCGGCCGTGGACGGACTGGGCGCGGATCGTGCTGGGGGTGTGCCTCGTCGCGCTGGGGATCCGGCAGTGGCTGGTCAGGCACGGCAAACCCGCTCCGCGTTGGATGCGGCTGCTCAGTGAGGCGGGGCCGGGCCGGGCGCTTCGGCTCGGGGTGGTCCTGGCGTTGGCCAACCCGAAGATCTTCCTGCTGTCGGCGGCGGCCGGGCTGGCCGTGGGTTCCGCCGGGCCGTCGGCGGCGGGCGCGGTCGCGGGGCTGGCCGTCTTCACGGCCGTCGCGGCCAGTACGGTCGCCCTGCCGGTCCTGCTGCACACCGTGGGCGGTCCGCGCGTCCTGGGGCCGCTGGCGCGGGTCAAGGAGTGGCTGGAGACGCATGCGGCGGCGGTGATGGCCTGGGTGATCGTTGCCATCGGCGTGCTCCTGCTGGCGGAGGGCCTGGCCGGAGCGGTGTAGCCCACTCCTCGCGGGCGGGTGGCGCCGCGGGACGGCCCCGCCCCCGTGGCCGTCCTCGTGCGCGACACGTCCCGCTTCCGCGTCGACCGACCAACCCGCGTGGCGTGTCGGCCAGTTGTCCGGAATTCCGCTCGTTCGCGAGGAGCACAAGAGGCGCCCTGAGGGATGATTCGCCCGGCCGCCGCTTGCCCCAAGGTGTGCAGGGAACCGCGTTCCTCATCGAAAGGATCGGCTCTTCGTGCGCACGAACCGCATCGCACCCCTGCTCGTCTCCGCCGGACTCCTCGCCACCGCCCTGCCCCTGCTCACCACCACCGGTGCGGCGGCCGCCCCCGCCCCGGCCCCCGGTGCGCAGAAGCCGACTTGGCACCGGTGCAGCCCCGACCAGCCGGCCTCGTACGAGTGCGCGACCATCAAGGTCCCGCTCGACCACCAGCGTCCTCGGGGGCGCACGATCGACCTCGCGATATCCCGGATCAAGAGCGCGAACCCGGCCAAGCGGCACGGGGTCCTGCTGCTGAATCCCGGCGGTCCGGGCGGGCCCGGGCTCAGCCTGCCCCTGGACATGGACGCGGCCTTCCCCAAGAAGGTCAGGGAGAAGTACGACCTCATCGGCTTCGACCCGCGAGGGGCCGGTGCCAGTAGCCCGATCACCTGTGGCATGACCGACGCCGAACAGAACTTCGACCGACCGTACCGCCCCGAGACCTTCCCCTCGGACATCGCGTGGGCGCGGACGATCGCCGACAAGTGCCGGGAGAAGGCCGGTGCGGTCCTCCCCCACATCACCACCCGCAACACGGCCCGGGACATGGACGTCATCCGCGCCGCCCTGGGCGAGCGGAAGATCTCCTACCTGGGGTACTCGTACGGGACCTACCTCGGGTCGGTGTACGCGCAGATGTACCCGGACCGCGCCGACCGCTTCGTGCTCGACAGCGGGGTCGACCCCGGACGGGCCTGGCGCGGCATGCTCCAGGTGTGGGCCACCGAGGCCGAGCCGGCCTTCGCGCGCTGGACGCGGTGGACGGCCGAACGCGACGCCGAGTTCGGACTCGGCACCACCCCGGCCGCGGTGTCGGCGTCCTTCTGGGACCTGGTGGCGCGGGCCGATCGCGAGCCCATCGAGTTCGCGGGCCTGAAACTGACGGGCGATGACATCCGCTCCGCACGGCCGGTGTTCTTCACCCCCTCGCAGGCCGCGCCGCTGGTCGCCGCGGTGAAGGCCGCCGCCGAGGGTCGTCCCCTTCCGCGGGGGGCGGCCGTACCCGACCCGGGGAGGGTGTTCGGCACGGACCGGCTCAAGGCCGCCGCGCCCGCCCCACCCGCCGTCGCGCCCGCTTCGACCGGTCGTACGAGCGCGCCCGAACCTCCCACGGACAACGGCACCGCCGTCTTCTGGGCGGTGCTCTGCGGGGACACCGACGCCTGGCCGCGCGACCCCGGGCAGTACGCCCGCGACGCGGCCCGGGACAAGGCGAAGTACCCGCTGTACGGGGACATGGCCTCCAACATCAAGCCGTGCGCCTTCTGGCAGCGGCCCCTGGAGGCAGCCACCCCCATGACGAAGCGGGCGAAGGTCCTGACCGTGCAGAACGAGTGGGACTCGCAGACCCCGCTCGTCAGCGGCCAGGGCCTGCACCGCGCGCTGAAGGGCTCGCGGATGGTCCTCGCGCAGGGTGGCGAGGGGCACTCCGTGTACCTGGTCGAGCGCGGTTCCTGTGTGGAGGCCCCGGTCAGCGCCTACCTGGCCTCGGGCCGACTGCCCGGGCGGGACATCACCTGCCGGACCGAGCCGGCGCCCGCGACGGAACGCCGCGAGGTACTGCCCGCGCCGTCCCCGTTCCCGGACGGTCCGCGGCGCTTCTGAGCCGCCGCAGCCGCGCCGGGCACCGTCCGCGATCTCGCGGGCGGTGCCCGGCACCGGGTTCCGGCACGGGGTTCCGGCACGGGGTTCCGGCACGACCGTACGGATCAACGGCGCGGACCGTGCGGGACGACGCCTCAGACCGTGCGGGACGACGCCTCGACCGCCGCTTTGATCCGGGCGCCGAACGCGGGGGCGTCCTTGCGGGCGGCGCTCAGCGCCAGGCCGACGAGGAGCTTGCCGACGCCGTGCCCTTCGAGGGTGTTGAAGACGCGGACCCGGGTGCGGCCGCCGGGCAGGGATTCCAGGTCGTAACCGCCCTCGGCCGTCACGAGGTTCTTGCTCTGCTCGCTCCAGCGGATCAGGCCCGGCGGCTCGATCGCCGTGATGCGGAACTCCCGACCCGTCTTCATCCCGGCGTCCTTGACGGTGCTCCGGAAGACCGTGCCGACGGCCGTGGGTCCCTCCGGGACCTTCGTGATCCGCTGGACGCGCGGGCTGAACTCGGGGTCGTTGCGGCCGTCGGCCAGATAGGCGAACACCGCCTCGACCGGCCGGTCGATCTCGACCGTCGCCTCGAACCGTCCACCCATGTGAGACTCCTTCGCCGTGCGTCCGCCTCGTCCGCCAGGTGATCGCGATCCTGCGCGATCACTCTCCTACGCGGTCACGATCCCAGACCGGACCCGCCCGCGCGCGCCAGCAGGCCCGACAGCAGGACCTCCAGCGTCTCGCGCAGGGTGTCCGCGAAGTCGAGGCGCAGCACGGCCAGCGCCGGGTCGGCCTCGTAGGCCGCGACCATGGCGGCGGAGGGGTGGGCGTGGGTCCACACCGCGCCGGTGACCATGAGCGCGCCGGCGACGAACCGGAAGGCGTCCGACTCCCCCAGGGCGGGCAGCCGGGCCGCGACCAGGGTCGCCAGGGCGCTCGCGTGGGCGATGGCGGCGCGCTTGTACTGGGCGGCGACCTGCGGGGAGACGTTGCGTTCCAGCACGGCGGACTGGGCGCTGATCAGGTCGCACAGGACGGGTCGTTCGGCCAGGGCGCGGGCGAGGCGGTCGGCGAGCCGGTCGGGGCGCTCGGCGGGCGGGACGGCGTCCAGGGCGTCGGTGAGGGTCTGCTCCAGATGGTCGACGAGTTCGCCCGAGGCGGTGGCCAGCAGTTCCAGCAGGACGTCCTCGCGGGATTCGAAGTAGCGCAGCACGTTCGACTTGGCGAGGCCCACCCGGCGACTGAGCTCGTTCAAGGTGACCTGGGAGACGGGCATCTCGGCGAGCATGCCGGCCGCGGTGTCGAGGATCGCCCGGCGGCGGGCGGCACGCTGTTCCTCGCTGCGGGCCCGCTGGAACTTACTGGGAATGGACACGCGCCCAGCGTACAGACCTGCGGTCTGTTGTTATCAGACCGGCGGTCTGCTAACTTCGACAGCAGTAGACCGTCGGTCTGTTGTCGCCGCCCCAAGGAGCCGTCATGTACGCCGTCCCCGACCAGTCCGGCAAGACCGTCGTCGTCACCGGCGCCAACAGCGGCACCGGCAAGGAGGCCGCGCGCCGACTCGCCGAGGCGGGCGCCCGCGTCGTGCTGGCCGTCCGTACGCCGACCAAGGGCGAGCGGGCGCGCGCCGAGATCCTGACCCGCCACCCCCACGCGCAGGTGGAGGTGCGCCGCATCGACCTGGCCGACCTCGCCTCGGTGGCCGCCTTCGCCGACGGGATCCTGGCCGACGGCGCCCCGCTCGACCTGCTGGTGAACAACGCGGGCGTGATGGCCCCGCCCACCCGGATGACCACGGCCGACGGCTTCGAGCTCCAGTTCGGCAGCAATTTCCTCGGCCCGCTGGCCCTGACGGTACGGCTGCTGCCCGCCCTGCTGGCCGCCCCGGCCCCGCGCGTGACCACCATGAGCAGCGGCACCGCCAACTTCGGCAGGCTGGACCTCGCCGACCTCCAGTACGAGCGCCGCCGCTACCACCCGATGCTGTCGTACGCCCAGTCCAAGCTGGCCGACCTGATGATGGCCCGGCACCTGGACGAGCTCGCCGCCGCCCAGGGGTGGCCGCTGCGGAGCACCGCCGCCCACCCCGGCTACACGAAGACGAACCTGCAGACCGCGGGAGCCAGTCTGGGCCGCGGCAAGCCGTCGCGCCTGCACCGGCTCGTGAGCTCCGTCGACTTCCTCCCGAAGCAGGAGGTCGGCCCGGGCACCGAGCCCCTCCTGTACGCCGCCACCAGCCCGGACGCGGTCGCGGGCGGTTACTACGGCCCGAGCGGGACGTTCGAACTGGTCGGCCCGGTCACCGCGGCCCGCGTCACCCGCCGGGCCATGGACCGCGCGACCAACGCCCGACTCTGGGACGCCGCCGAACGCCTCACGGGCGTCCGGGCCGTCACCGCGGACCACTGACCGCCGCGGGGTCGCCCCGTGGGGCGACCCCGCGGTCGGGGGTCAGCCGAGGAGGGCGTAGACCGTCGAGGCCTTGGCGGCGGGCTCGTCGGCGCCGTCCGCGGTCATGGTGACGTCGGCGAAGGCCATCCGCTTGCCGAGCTTGGTGACGCTCACGGCGATCAGCACGTCCGCGGCGATCACGGGCCGCTGGAAGCTCGTGGACTGCTGGACCGTGGTCATCGGCCCGTACCCGCCGCGGGCGGCGGAGATCGCCACGACGGTCGCGGTGTCGGCGGCGGCCATCAGGGCCTGGCCGCTCAGCCCGCCGCCGTCCCGGGCCAGGCCGTCGGACCAGGGCAGCCGCAGGACGGCGTGCCGGGTGCCCGTCTCCTCGACGGTGAGGCCCAGGGCCAGCACCCAGGGCGCGAAGTTGTCGGCCAGGATCTTGTCGGCTTCTGCCGGTGTCAGCGTCACCCGAGGATTGTGGCGGCCCGGACCGGGCCGCCACAACACCGCTGCGGCGAAGGGGCTTTCGGTCAGAGCCCGGCGGCCAGCTCGGTGCCCTGCCGGATGGCGCGCTTGGCGTCGAGTTCGGCCGCCACGTCGGCGCCGCCGATGAGGTGCGCCTCGACGCCGGCCGCGCGGAGCTCCTCGTACAGGTCGCGGCGGGGCTCCTGGCCGGTGCACAGGACGACCGTGTCGGCGGGGACCAGGCGCGCCTCGCCGTCGACGGTGATGTGCAGGCCCTCGTCGTCGATCCGCTCGTACGTCGCCCCGGCGACCGAGACCACGCCGCGGTGCTTGAGCTCCGCACGGTGGATCCAGCCGGTGGTGGTGCCGAGGCCGCTGCCGACCTTGGTGGTCTTGCGCTGGAGCAGGTGCACCCGGCGCGGCGGAACGGGCCGTTCGGGGGAGGTCAGGCCGCCCGGGCCGGCGTAGGAGGTGTCGACGCCCCAGTGCCGGAACCAGACCTCGGGGTCCTGGGCCGCGCCCTCTCCGCTGTCCGTCAGGAACTCGGCGACGTCGAAGCCGATGCCGCCCGCGCCGACGACGGCGACGCGCTCACCGACGGGGGCCCCGTCGCGCAGCACGTCGAGGTAGCTGAGGACGTTGTCCCGGTCCACGCCCTCGATGGCGGGGGTGCGGGGGGTGACGCCGGTGGCGACGACGACCTCGTCGTAGCCGCGCAGGGCCTCCACGTCGGCCCTGGTGTTCAGGCGGACCTCGACGCCGCTGTCGACGAGCTGGGTGCCGAAGTAGCGGATGGTCTCCTCGAACTCCTCCTTGCCGGGGATGCGGCGGGCGACGTCGAGCTGGCCGCCGATGTGGCCGGAGGCCTCGTAGAGGGTGACGTCGTGGCCGCGGCCGGCGGCGGAGACGGCGCAGGCCAGACCGGCGGGGCCGGCGCCGACGACGGCGACGCTCTTCTTGAGCCGGGTGGGCGCGAGGACGAGCTCGGTCTCGTGGCAGGCCCGGGGGTTGACGAGGCAGCTGGTGATCTTGCCGCTGAAGGTGTGGTCGAGGCAGGCCTGGTTGCAGCCGATGCAGGTGTTGATGGTCTCGGACCGGCCCGCCGCGGCCTTCGCGACGAAGTCGGCGTCCGCCAGGAAGGGTCGCGCGAGGGAGACCAGGTCGGCGCGGCCGTCGGCGAGCAACTCCTCGGCGATCTCAGGCGTGTTGATCCGGTTGCTCGTGACGAGCGGCACGCTCACCGCGCCCATCAGCCGCTTCGTGACCCAGGTGTAGGCGCCGCGGGGCACGGAGGTGGCGATGGTGGGGATGCGCGCCTCGTGCCAGCCGATGCCGGTGTTGATGATGGTGGCGCCCGCGGCCTCGACCTCCTTGGCGAGGCGGACGACCTCCTCCAGGGTGGAGCCGCCGGGGATCAGGTCGAGCATGGACAGGCGGTAGACGAGGATGAACTCCTCGCCGACGGCCTGTCGGGTGCGGCGGACGATCTCCAGCGGGAAGCGCGTGCGGTTCTCGTAGGCGCCGCCCCAACGGTCGGTGCGCTTGTTCGTCGCGGCCGCGATGAACTCGTTGATCAGGTAGCCCTCGGAGCCCATGATCTCGACGCCGTCGTAGCCGGCGAGCTTGGCGAGGCGGGCCGCCCGCACGAAGTCCTCGACGGTGCGCTCGACCTCTATGTCGGAGAGCTCGTTCGGTACGAACGGGCTGATCGGGGCCTGGAGGGCGCTGGGGGCGACGAGGTCCTTGTGGTAGGCGTAGCGGCCGAAGTGGAGGATCTGCATCGCGATCTTCCCGCCCTCCGCGTGCACCGCGTCGGTGATCACCCGGTGCTCGGCGGCCTCCTCCTCGGTGGTGAGGCGGGAGCCGCCCTCGAAGGGGCGTCCGGCGTCGTTGGGGGCGATGCCGCCGGTGACGATGAGGCCGACGCCGCCGCGGGCGCGCTCGGCGTAGAAGGCGGCGAGGCGTTCGAAGCCGCCCTCGTGCTCCTCCAGGCCGGTGTGCATCGAGCCCATGATCACCCGGTTCGGCAAGGTGGTGAAGCCGAGGTCCAGGGGGCTCATCAGGTGCGGGTAGCGGCTCTGGGAACTCATGGGGGGCGCCTCCTCGCGCGGGGGTGATGAACATGTTCTAGCGAGGGTCGGGCGCTTTTGCAACTAGGTGCATAACCAGATGGGGGCGGTTCGGACAGCCGCCCCCTCTCCCACCGGCCCGGCCCGCCCCGCCCTGTGGCGCAGTTCACGGCCCGGATGCCTCTCCGCCACGACGGAACCGCGCACGGCGACGGTGGACGGGGTGCCGCTCGGGTACGAGGTGTCCGGGCCCCCGGGCGGTGCCCGGGGCGCGGGACGCGGCCCCGGAGCGAACCGGGGCCGCGCGGCCCGTCAGGCGCGGCGCAGCCGTACGGTGACGATCTGGAACGGCCGCAGCGTCAGGGCGATGCGGCCGGCCGCGGTCGGCGCGGCGACGGCGGAACCCGCCAGGGGCCGCTCCAGGAGGTCGCTCTCGACGGCGGCGGTGATCGCGAACCCGGGGGTCAGGTTCGCCGTGGCCCGGCCGCCGCGGGACTCGTACAGGCGGACGACCACGTCGCCGCTGCGGTCCTCGGCGAGTTTGACCGCCTCGACCACGACCGCGTCCTCGTCCACCACCAGCAGCGGCTCGACCGGGCCCGCTCCGGTCACGGCCCGCTCGGGCAGGTTCAGGGCGTGGCCCTCCCGGACGGCGTCCCCGATCGTCGCGCCGGGTGCCAGGGAGAACCGCAGGGTGTGCCGGCCCTGGTCGGTCTCCGGGTCGGGGTAGCGGGGCGCGCGCAGCAGGGACAGCCGGACCGTCGTGGTCCGGCCGCCGTCGGGACGCACGTCCCGGGTGACGTCGTGCCCGTAGGTGGAGTCGTTGAGCAGGGCCACGCCCCAGCCGGGCTCCTCCACCTGGATCCAACGGTGGGCGCAGATCTCGAACTTGGCGGCCTCCCAGGAGGTGTTGGTGTGGGTGGCGCGGTGGACGTGGCCGAACTGGGTTTCGGCGGCGGATCGTTCGGCCGCGACGTCGAGGGGGAAGGCGGCCTTGAGGAACTTCTCGCTCTCGTGCCACTCCACGTCCGTGACGAGGTCGACGGTCCGGGCTCCCGCCCGCAAGGTGATCGTCTGCACCGCCGTGGACGAACCGAAGGAGCGGGTGACGGTGACGGTCGCGGCGTCCGGCCCGTCCTCGGTGACCTCCATCGTGTCCAGGGCGACGAGGTCGGTGACCTTGTTGCGGTAGAACGCGTCGATGTCCCACGCGTCCCACATGTTCGGGAAGTCGGGATGGATCTGGAGCTGGTTCGCCGCGCTCCCCGGGGCGAGGGACTCGCGCCCCCCTTCCAGGTCGTAGGCGGAGACGAGCAGACCCCGCCCGTCGACCTCCACCAGCAGTCGGCCGTTCGCCAGCACGTGCCCGCCGCCGTGCCGCTCCTCGACGGTGACGGGCTGCGCCACGTCCTGCGGTCGACCCGCGCCGCCCGCGGGGATGCCGCGCCGGGTGTGCGGGGCGCAGTTGAAGACGAGCTCCTCGGCTCCCTCCCCCGCCAGGGCCGACTGCGCCGCCCCGGTGATCGCGAGGAGCTCCTCGCGCACGGCCGCGTGCGTCGCCCGGGCCTCGCGGTGCACCCAGG
This sequence comes from Streptomyces sp. NPDC001568, assembly GCF_042893755.1. Taxonomy (NCBI): domain Bacteria; kingdom Bacillati; phylum Actinomycetota; class Actinomycetes; order Kitasatosporales; family Streptomycetaceae; genus Streptomyces; species Streptomyces sp. NPDC001568. The sequence goes on from NZ_JBIAVF010000006.1 coordinate 141,645, forward strand.
CGATGGAGGAGCCGGGCAGGATGTCGTGGAACTGGTGGAACAGTACGGTCTTCCAGAGCCGCTCCAGGTCCTCGTACGGGTAGTCGAAGCCGGGGACGCGCACGGCGGCCGTCGCGGCCCACAACTCGGCCTCCCGGAGCAGGGATTCGCTGCGCCGGTTGCCCTGCTTGGTCCTGGCCTGGGAGGTGTAGGTGCCGCGGTGGAGCTCCAGGTAGAGCTCCCCCGCCCAGACGGGCGCGTCCTGGTACTCGGCGTGCGCCTTCTCGAAGAAGGCGTCGGGCCGCTCGACCTCCACGCGCGGGGAGCCTTCGAGGTCGCGCTGGCGCCGGGCGCGGGCCAGGTGTTCGCGGGTGGGTCCGCCTCCGCCGTCACCCCAGCCGAAGGGCACCAGCGAGCGCGAACCCCGGCCCTTCTCCTGGTAGTTGCGGGCGGCGTGGGCGAGTTGGGCGCCGCCCAGGTCGCTGTTGTAGGTGTCGACGGGCGGGAAGTGCGTGAAGACGCGGGTGCCGTCGATGCCCTCCCACCAGAAGGTGTGGTGCGGGAACTTGTTGACCTGGGACCAGGAGATCTTCTGCGTCAGGAACCAGTGCGAGCCGGAGAGCTTCACGATCTGCGGCATGGCGGCGGTGTAGCCGAAGGAGTCGGGCAGCCACACGTTCCTCGTCTCGATCCCGAACTCGTCGAGGAAGAACTTCTTGCCGTGGAGGAACTGGCGGGCCATGGCCTCGCCGCCGACCATGTTGGTGTCGGACTCCACCCACATGCCGCCCACCGGCACGAACCGGCCGTCGGCGACCTTCTTCTTGATCCGTTCGAAGAGCTCGGGACGGTAGGTCTTGATCCAGTCCAGTTGTTGGGCCTGGGACATGGCGAAGACGAACTCCGGGTGCTCGTCCATCAGCGCGAGCACGTTGGAGGTGGTCCGGGACACCTTGCGGACGGTTTCGCGCAGCGGCCACAACCAGGCCGAGTCGATGTGCGCGTGACCGACCGTGCTGATCCGGTGCGCCGACGCGGTGGCCGGTACGGCGAGGACCGGCGCGAGGAGCGCGCGGGCGGCGGCGGCCGTACCGGGGACGTCGGTGAGGTCCACTTCGTCCAGCGCGGAGTCGACGGCCCGCAGGATCGCGTGCCGGCGGGCGTCGGCCCCGTCGAGCTGCGTCATCAGCTCGTGCAGGACTTCGAGGTCCTGTACGAGTTCCCAGACCTCGGTCTCGAAGACGGTGAGGTCCATCCGGGCGAGCCGGTAGAGGGGCTGCTCCCCGCTGGTCGGCCGGTCACCCTCGTAGGTGGGCGAGTGGCTGACCAGGACCGGGTTGGACGCGGCTTCGACGTACCACTCGACGCGCTCGCCGCCCGTCGCCCGATCGGCGACACGGACCCAGTCGTTGTACGGGTTGAGCCCCTTGACCTCGCTGCCGTCCGCCCGGTGGACCAGGCCCTCGCACTGGAAGCCGGGCATCATCCGGTCGAAGCCGAGGTCTAGCACGGCCTCGACGGTGCGGCCCGCCCAGTCGGCGGGTACGGAGCCGGTGACCTTGAACCAGGTGGTGCCCCAGGCCGGGCCCCACGCGTCACCGGCCGCGCAGGGCCCGTACGGGGCGGCCAGGCCCTCGGCGACGGGCACCGGTTCGCCGGGGGCCTCCCAGCGCTCGACGGTGAGCGGTACCGAGCGGGAGCGGACGGCGGGTTTGATCCGCTCCGCGAGGACGCGGCGCAGGCGGTGTTCGGCGATGCTGCGGTCGTCGTGCATGTCGGCGGCTCCAGGAGGGCTGGTCGGACGGGCGGGGCGGCGGGACGGGGGGCGGCGGCGGGCGGCGTCAGGTCTTGACGGCCCCCTCGGCCACGCCCTTGAAGAAGTAACGCTGGAGGGCGAAGAAGAGGAGCATCATCGGGATCAGCGCGGCCATGGCGCCGGCGGCGATGGTCCGCTGGTCGCTGGTGGTCGTGGCGCCCGCGAGGGTCTTCAGGCCGAGCTGGAGGGTGTAGTGCTCGCTGTCGGTGAGGACGAGCAGCGGCCACAGGAAGTCGTCCCAGGCGCCCATGAAGCTGGTGATGCAGACGACGGCGAGGGCGCCCTTGGCGGAGGGCAGGAAGACGCGGGTGAAGCGGGTCCATTCGCCCGCCCCGTCGAGGACCGCGGCCTCCTCGATCTCCCTGGGGACGGACAGGAAGGCCGCCCGCATGATCATGATGTTGAGGACGGAGACGGCTCCGGGCAGCCAGACCCCGATGAGGGTGTCGACGAGGCCCATCCCCCGCACCGTCAGGAACATCGAGATCATCACGGACTCGAAGGGGAACATCAGGGTCGCCACCAGGACGGTGAAGACGCTCCTGCGGCCCTTCCAACCGGCCCGCGAGAGGGCGTAGCCGCCCATGGCGGCGAACAGCAGGTTGGAGGTGACGGACAGGGCCGCCACGATCAGCGTGTTGCCGACGTACTGGAGCAGGGGGAAGGACTCGGCGACCAGGACGTAGTTGTCGAAAGTGGGCCGGGAGGGCAGCAGGCCGTCGTACACGTTCTCGGTGCGGCCGCGGATCGAGGTCAGGAACTGCCAGACGATCGGGCCGAGCATGACCACGAGCATGAGCAGCAGCGTCACGTACCGGGCGGTGCGGCCCAGGAGGCGGCGGCGCAGGTCGGCGCGGACGCGCGGGTCCGTCGGCGGGCGGCGGGGGGCCGCGGGCGCCGGGGTGCCGGCCGGGGCGCGGTCGGTGGGGGCGCTCACTCCTCGTCCCCCTTCGACAGGCGGTGGCCCAGCAGGCTGAAGACCAGGGTCAGCAGGAACAGCAGCAGGGAGATGGCCGAGGCGTAGCCGGTCTCGCCGGAGAACCCGAGGCCCACCTGACGGATCAGGAACGGCAGCGTACGGGCGCCGCCTCCGGGACCGCCGCTCTCGCCGCCGAGGATGTAGATCTCGGTGAAGACGCGCAGCGCCGAGATCGCGGAGAGGGTGCCGACCAGCAGCATCATGGGTTTGACCTGGGGGACGGTGATGCTGAAGAAGCGGCGTACGGGCCCGGCGCCGTCGAGCGCGGCGGCCTCGTGGAGGGAGCCGGGGACGTTCCCGAGGGCCGCCAGGTAGAACACCATGTAGTAGCCGAGGCCCTTCCACACCGTCACGATCATCGCCGAGACCAGCAGCATGGCGCTGTCCGTCAGGAACGGCACCGGCTCCGAGACGACACCGAGCCCGCGGAACACCGTGTTGACGAGCCCGTCGCTGCGCAGCACCCACTGCCAGATCAGGCCGACGACGACGGCGGAGGCGATCACGGGCGTGTAGAAGGCGGAGCGGAACAGCCCGATGCCGGGGAGCCGCGCGCGGACGAGGACCGCGAGGGCCAGCGGCAGCAGGACCAGGCAGGGGACGACGACGGCCAGGTAGAGCACGCTGTTGCCGGTGGCGACCCAGAAGTCCGGGTCGCCGAGGGCGCGGGTGTAGTTGTCGAGGCCGACGAAGCCGCCGCCGCGCAGGATCCGGGCGTCGGTGAAGGACAGGATCACGGTGTTGACGAACGGCCAGACGCTGAACAGGGCCACCATGACCAGCCCGGGGGCGAGGAAGAGGTAGGGCGCCCACCAGGTTCGGTGGGGCAGGCCGGCGTCACCTCCCGCGTCCCGTCCCGTGGCGGTCCCCCGGACGGTCACGGGCGGGCCGCGGCCGACAGGAGCGCGTTGGCCTCCTCCTGGGCCCTGCGCACCGCCGTCCTCGGGTCCTGCTCCCCCAGGATGGCCTTCTGCATCTCGCGCACCACCGCGTCGCCGACCTGACTGGTCCACTGGACGGGCGTGTTGGCGTCGAGCCCGGCGCTCCTCAGCTGTTCGGCCCCGACGGCCCGGGCCACCGTCTCGGCGTCCTTGCCGTCGCCTCGGTCGGAGAAGTACGGGTCCGCCAGGCCCCGGGCGTTGGACGGATAGATGGTGGCCTTGCGGGAGAACTCCACCTGATTGGGCCCGTTGGTCACCCATTTCGCGAACTCGGCCGCCGCGTCCGGGTGTTCCGTGTCCTTGCGGATACCGAGGGCCTGGGCGTAGATGCCGATGTGGCCGAGCCGGCCGGTGACGGCGCCGGCGACCCGGGTGCGCTCGTAGACCTGCGGGGCGTTCTGCCGGATGTCCTTGACGAAGCCCGGGGAGCCGGGGCCGAAGACGAGCTTGCCGGCGCCGTAGAGCTGGTTGATGTCGTCGGACTTGAGCAGGGACTCCTTCGGCATGGCGCCCTTGGCGTACAGGTCCTTCATCCGGTCGACCCACTCGACGGCCTTGTCCGTGTCGAAGGTGAAGCGGTCCCGCCGCTCGTTGAGGATCGGAACGCCCATCTTCTGCCAGTCCCCGGGCAGCCGGCTCTTGGGGTCGGCCATGAAGGCGGCGTACCGGCCGCCGGAGCGGGCGGCGATCCGCTCGGCCTGGTCGAAGAACTGCTCGACGCTGGTCGGCGGTTGGGCGGGGTCGAGACCGGCCTTCTCGAAGAGGTCCGTGTTGAAGGTGAGGATCTCCGGGGTCACGTACCAGGGGTAGGCGTACACGCCGTCGCCCCTACCGGGAAGTCCGAACTGCTCCCAGGCGCCGGGCACGTACTCCTGGGCGACCTCGGCGTCCAGGAGGGAGACGTCGGCGAGCATGCCGCGATCGCCGAGCAGTTGGAAGGAGTCGGTGGAGAGGTTCACCACGTCGGGGAGGGCGCCGGCGCGGGCGTCGGCGACGAGCTTCTCGTTGTAGCCGTCGCCGGGAACGTCCTCCCACTTCACCGTGACGTCGGGGTACCGCTGCTCGAAGGAGTCGATGACGCCCTGGACGTAGCCGGTGAACTTCGGCTTCAGCTGGAGGGTGCGGAACGTGATCCCACCGGACACGGTCCCCGTCCGCCGCGCGTCCTTGCCGTCCGCCGTTCCCCCGTCGCCCAGCCCGCACGCGGACAGCGAGAGGAGGCCGCCCGCGAGCAGGGTCGTGAGGGCCGTGCGCACCGCCTGGGAACGATTCATCTCCGCCGCCTTCAGGGGAAGTTCCGGCCTCGCAGCCGGAGGGCGGTGCCCACGCTGTCCGCAATCCCGAAGTCCGTCAATGTGCCCGAAGTCCCGTTGGCCGACGGGGTGCGCTTCCCTTATCCCTCCGGCTGCGCCACGAGCCGGCCCGGGCCCGCGCACGGATCCCCATCCACCTGGACTGATGCGCTTTAGTTCCGATCTTTCCCGGCCCTGCCGCGTTTTGCTCACCGGGGTGAATTGCGGGCGCGGTTTGACCTCTTGTCGACGGTCCGGAAGCAGCCGGACTAATGCGGTTTATCGGGGGCGCCCGCATACCCGCCGGCTCCTCGTGCGGATCCCGGCCGGCCGCACCCTCGGCGCGACGTCAACCGGACGCGCACGACATCGGACTTCGTACGCGCGTGCGTCACGGACCCGGCCGAGCCGGGGCGGTAGCACGCCATAGGGCCGGTCCGCCACCCCCCTCCGCAGGCCGACACGAACGGATCATGGAATTTGATCCCGATCGACACGGTGTGATGCATTGATCACGCACCGTTCCCATCGGCTTCCCGGAGGATCTTCCATGCGCACGGTCCGAGAGTCTGTTCTGGACGTCCTGCGGACACGCGGGATGACCACCGTGTTCGGCAACCCCGGTTCGACCGAACTGCCCATGCTCAAGGAGTTCCCGGACGACTTCCGCTACGTCCTGGGGCTCCAGGAGGCCGTGGTCGTCGGCATGGCGGACGGCTTCGCCCTCGCCTCCGGCACCACCGCGCTGGTCAACCTGCACACCGCGCCCGGCACCGGGAACGCGATGGGGGCGATCCTCAACGCACGGGCCAACCGCACGCCCATGGTGGTCACCGCGGGCCAACAGGTGCGGGCCATGCTCACCATGGAGGCCCTCCTCACCAACCCCCAGTCGACGCTGCTCCCCCAGCCCGCGGTGAAGTGGGCGTACGAGCCCCCGCGCCCGGCGGACGTGGCGCCGGCCCTGGCCCGGGCGGCGCAGATCGCCGAAACCCCGCCGCAGGGGCCGGTGTTCGTGTCCCTGCCGATGGACGACTTCGACGTGGTCCTCGACCCGTCCGAGGACGCGGCGGCGCAGCGGACGGCCGCCCGTACGGTCACCCACGCGGCCGTCCCCTCCGGCGAGGCGGTGCGCGAACTCGCCGCACGACTGGCGGGTGCCCGCAGCGCCGTCCTGGTCGTCGGCAACGACGTGGACGCCGCCGGCGCCTGGGACGCGGTCGTCGCGCTCGCCGAGCGGACGGGGCTGCCCGTGTGGTCGGCGCCGACCGAGGGCCGGGTCGCCTTCCCGAAGTCGCACCCCCGGTACCGGGGCATGCTGCCCCCGGCCATCGCGCCGCTGTCCCGCTGCCTGGAGGGCCACGACCTGGTCCTCGTGATCGGCGCCCCGGTGTTCTGCTACTACCCCTACCTCCCGGGCGCCTACCTGCCCGACGGTACGGAGCTGGTGCAGCTGACCCGCGACGCCGACGAGGCGGCCCGCGCCCCCGTCGGCGACGCGATCGTCGCCGATCTCACCCTGACCGTAAGGGCGTTGCTCGCCGAGCTGCCCGGCCGGGAGGCCCCCGTCGCGGCGGACCGGATCGCGCCGACGGAGTCCACCGAGACCCTCGACGGGGTCCTCACCCCGCTCGCCGCGATGACGGCCGTCGCCAAGGGCGCGCCCGAGAACACCCTCTGGATCAACGAATCCCCTTCCAACCTGGGGCAGTTCCACGACACGACCCGGATCTCCACGCCCGGCTCGTTCCTGTTCACCGCCGGCGGCGGCCTCGGCTTCGGGCTCGCCGCGGCCGTCGGCGCCCAGCTCGGCGCCCCCGACCGGCCCGTGGTCTGCGTCATCGGCGACGGCTCCACGCACTACGCCGTCCAGGCCCTGTGGACCGCGGCGGTCTACAAGGTCCCGGTCACCTTCGTCGTCCTCAGCAACCAGCGCTACGCGATCCTCCAGTGGTTCGCCCAGGTGGAACGCGCCCAGGGCGCTCCGGGCCTGGACATCCCCGGCCTCGACATCACCGCGATCGCCACCGGCTACGGCGTACCCGCCCACCGGGCCACCGGATTCGGCGAACTGACGAAGCTGGTGCGGGAGTCGGCGCTCCAGCAGGACGGACCGGTGCTCATCGACGTCCCCGTCACCACCGAACTCCCCTCCCTGTAGACCCTCCCGCTCCAGACCCTCCCGCGCCCGCACCGCACCGTCCCGGAAGGCCGGCATGCCCCCCACCACCACCGACACCCCCCTGCTGCGCGCGCTCCGCACCGCGCTGCCCGCCGAAGCCCTGCTGACCGACCCCGCCTCCCTCGCCGCGCACTCCCGGGACTCGGCGCCCTTCTCCGACTGCGGCATCCCGGCGGTGGTCGTCGTACCCCGCACCGCCGAGCAGGTCGAGCACGTCATGCGGACCGCGTACGCGCTGGACGTGCCCGTCGTGCCGCAGGGCGCCCGGACCGGACTGGCGGGCGCCGCCAACGCCGTCGACGGCTGCGTCGTGCTGTCGACCACCGCGATGAACCGGATCCTGTCCGTCGACCCGGCCAACCGGCTGGTCCGCTGCGAACCCGGGGTCACCACCCGCCGGCTGGCCGAGGCGGTCGCCGAGCACGGGCTGACGTACCCGCCGGACCCGGCCTCGTGGGAGCACTGCACCATCGGCGGGAACATCGCCACCGGCGCCGGCGGCATCTGCTGCGTGAAGTACGGGGTCACCGCGGACTACGTGCTCGGTCTCGACCTCGTCCTCCCCGACGGCCGCCGCGTGCGCACCGGCCGCGACACCGCCAAGGGCGTCGCCGGATACGACCTGACCCGCCTGGTCGTCGGATCCGAGGGCACCCTCGCCGTCGTCGTCGGAGCCACCCTCGCCCTGCGGCCCGCGCGGCCGCCGGCGCTGTCGCTCCTCGCCCAGTTCCCCACGCTGGCGGCCGCCGGGGACGCCGTGGCGGCGATCACCGCGGCCGGCCACACCCCGTCCGCGCTCGAACTCCTCGACCGCGCCACCACCGAGGCCGTCGTCGACCTCGGCCGGCACCCCCTGCTGCGTGCCGGCAGCGCCGCCACCCTGATCGTCGAGAGCGACAGCGCGAACCCGTCGGCGGACCTCAGCGCCATGGAGCTGCTCTGCAAGGAGGCGGGCTCCGACCACATCGCGACCTCGGCGACCAGCGAGGAGGCCCGCGAGATCATCGAGGCCCGGCGCCTGGTCAGTACGGGCATCGCCGCTTACATGGCCTCCCACGGCGGCGGGTTGACCGCCTTCATCGAGGACGTGGCGGTACCCCGTTCGGCGCTGCCCACCCTGGTCGGCCTCATCGAGGAGATCGCCGCCCGGCACCGGCTGAGGATCTTCACGCTGGGCCACGCCGGGGACGGCAACCTGCACCCCACCGTCGTCTTCGACCCCGCCGACCCGCACGAGGTGGAGCGCGCCCGCACCGCCTACGACGACATCATGGCGGCCGGCCTCGAACTGGGCGGCACGACCACCGGGGAACACGGCATCGGCACCCTCAAGCGGGAGTGGCTGGAGCGCGAGTTGGGCCCGGTGTCCCTGGAACTCCAGCGCGGCCTCAAACGGCTCTTCGACCCGAAGAACCTCCTCAACCCCGGGAAGGTCGTGACCGCGTGAGCCAGTTCACCGAGACGCCGCAGGCCCTCGACGGCCGGGTGTACGGCCCGCCGCCGGTCCGGGCCGGGCTGGCGGAGACCCTGCGCTTCGTCGCCACCCACACGCTGCCCGTCTTCGTCCGGGGCGTCGCCAACCCCCGCTTCGGGGTCATGGCGGCGTACGCGCGGATCAACCAGCCGGGCTGGTCGAACGCGACCCTGCGCGCGCTGAAGGCCCGCCACGGCGGAGCGCCCGTACAGGTCCGGGCCCTGTCCGGCGACATGCTCGTGCTGTTCGACGAGGAGGACATCCGCCGGTTCTTCGCGGAGCCCGTGGAGGTCCTCGCGATGGACGCCCCGGACAAGTACCGCAGCCTGTCCGTGTTCGAGCCCACCGGGGTGATCTGCTCCCACGGCGCCGTCCGCGAGGACCGGCGGCGGGTCAACGACCGGGCGCTGGCCTCCGATCAGCCCGTGCACCCGTCGTGCGCGGAGTTCCGCACGGTCGTCGAGGAGGAGTGCCGGCGGCTCACCGCGCGGCCCGTCGTCGACTTCCCGCTGCTCTGGAAGACGATGACGCGCATCTCACGGCGCGTGGTCCTCGGCGACCGGGCGGCCGACGACCAGGAGCTGTCGGACTGGCTCGTCACCCTGCGCGGTCAGGGCAACTGGATGGGCCGGAGCAAGCCGGAGGCCACCAGGGCCCTGTACGCGAAGGCCGCCGCCCGGATCGCCGGGTACGCGGCCGACGCCCCGGCGCACGCCCTCGCGGCCCGCGCGCTGGCCGAGCCCTCCCCCGAGGGCACGGATCCGCTCGGCCAGACCCACCACTGGCTGCTGGGCATCGACCTGGCCGCCCCGGTCGTGGCCCGCACCCTGCTGCTGCTGGCCCACCATCCGGCCGAGCAGGAGGCGGCCCGTACGGAGGCGGCGAGCCCCGCCCCGGGTCTGCCCCGCATGCGCGCCTGCCTGGAGGAGTCGGCGCGGCTGTACCCGATCGTCCCGGACCTGGTACGGGTGACCCGTACCGAGACCGAGTGGCGCGGCGTGCGCTACCCGGCGGGTACGGACGTCCTGGTTCCGATGGGCTTCCACCAGCGCGATCCCGACCGGGTCGACGGCGGGCACCTCTTCGCCCCGGGCCGCTGGCTGGTCCCCGGAGCGCACGACGACACCCGGATCGCCCCCTTCAGCCACGGCGGCGCCCGCTGCCCCGGCGAACACGTCGCCCTGCTGCTGACCTCGCAGGTCTGCGCCGAGGTGCTGCGGAGCCATCGCATCACCGGAGCCCGTCCCGTCCTCGACGTGGGCCGTCCGCTGCCCGGCGTCCTGGACACCGCCGGCATCCGGCTGCGCCTGCGGCCGCAGGCCGACTAGCCGGGCACCGGTGGCTCCCGGGAAGCCCCGACACCCACCGCGCACCCCCGAGAAACCCCGAGAGGAAGGACCCCTCGTGTCCGTCACCGAACCGGACGTCGCCTCCCTGCACCACGTCTGCCGTGAGCTGGCCGAGGCGGCCGACGCCGTGCGCGAGGCGACGCGTTACGCCTCACGGGTCGCGCTGGGCTCCCGGTTTCCGGCTCCGGCCCCGGGGTCCCGCCGGGCGCGGGGCGCCCGACGGGCGCTGCTGGCCACGCTGATGGATCCGCGGGGATTCGGCTGGGCGGCGCACGGGCGCGGGCCGCTGGCGGGCGCCGTCTGGCTGGCCGGAGTACTGACCAGCCGGGAGAGCCTGGCGGTGAGTCTGGCCGTGGAGGGTCTGAAGGCGCGGATCCGGGCCGCTTCGGTACGCCATCCGGAACTCCTGGAGAACCCGACCACGTCGCGGGTGCTGCGGGCCATCGACGAGGACCGACAGGCCGAGGCCGTCCGGGTCTTCAAGGGGCTGTTGACGGAGAAGGGCGCCGAGTACGCCCTGGCCCTGCTCGCGCCGTCGTTCGCCGACATCATGGCCTGGAACGCGTTGACGGACGAGAACCCCTTCAACGACAACGCGGGCTGGCAGGTCGCCACCAACCAGGCGCTGACCTCGGACTTCCTGACGGGTCTCAGCGGCAGCTTCTGGGCCTTCCTCGACCGGGGACGCGGTCGCGCCGAGCCCCACGAGGCGCCGGCGGAACTGCTGGGCGGCCTGGACGCCTCGGGATCCATCGTCGGGTACGTCCGCAACATCGGGCTGATCGGGACCCGCGGCCTGATGCTGGTGCAGCAGGTCGACGGTCCTGACGACGCGCGCCGGTTCGTCATCCAACTGGCCGGCATGGGCAAGGGGTTCAACGAGGAGGGCCCGCAGGACCTGGTGGGCGCCTTCAACGCGGTGGGCACCACCGAGACCGCGTACACCCGGGCGGTGGGCCGGGCGCTGCGCCGCCTGGTGCCCTCCGGCGCGGAGGTGGCGCTGGTCGGGCACAGCCAGGGCGGGATCACCGCGATGAACCTGGCGGCGAGCGCGGACTTCAACGCCCTGTACACGGTGACGCACGTCGTCGCGATCGGTTCGCCCATCGATCACAAGCGGGCCGCGGATCCCCGGACGAAGGTGGTCTCCCTCGTCAACGAGCACGACATCGTGCCCACGTTGGAGGGTCGTTCGACGGTGTCCCCGTACGCCCTCCCGGAGCGGTTCACCGAGTTCGCCTGGACCGACGACACCCATGCCTTCCCGCTGTGCCATGCCGCAGAGCGGTACGCGCACAACCTCGAACACGACGTGCCGCACGCCCGCGAGCACGTCGATTCCGAGCTCGCGGCCTTCCGCGGCCGGGTCACCGGTACGCACCTGTTCACCCTCCACGACCGCTGAGGACCCCGTATGACCGACATCGCCCCGTCGACTGCCCCGTCGACTCCCCCACCGGCTCCTTCCGGCGCCCCGTCCGAACCGGACGCCTCCGGGGGTGAACGGCTGCTGCCCCCTCAGGCGCGCCGCGTCGGCCCGCCGCCCGCGCCGCCCGCCGCGTACGGCCCTGCGGGGTTGCTGGAGCGGCTGGAGTCGGCGGCCTTCGCGCGGATCAACCGCGTCCGCGAGTGGCACGAACTGCCGGGTCCCATTGGTCTGTTGAACCTGGCCGTGCTCCGCGAGGACCTGCGCCGGCACAACCTGCACGACACCTTCGGCGCGGGCGGCGAGCGCGACCGCAGGCCGACGGTCCGGCCGGCCCCGTACCGTTCGTACGACGGCTCGGGCTACGACCCGTGCGACGTGGACATGGGGCGGGTCGGCACCCGGCTGGACCGCAACGCCCCGCTGCACATGGCGTTCCCCGATGACGAGTCCCTGATGGCGCCCAGTCCGCGCGAGGTCAGTCGGCAGTTGCTGGCCCGGCGCGGCTTCGTGCCGGCGCCGACCCTCAACCTGCTGGCGGCGGCGTGGATCCAGTTCCAGAACCACGGCTGGGCCAACCACGGGGACAACGAGGAGGCGGAGCCCTTCACCGTCCCGCTCGCCGCCGACGACAACTGGGCCGAGCAGGGCGGCGGCTGTCCGATGCGGGTGAACCGGACCCGCCCCGACCCGGTGGCGCACACCTCGCCGGACGCGCCGCCCACGTACGAGAACACCGTCACGCACTGGTGGGACGGTTCGCAGATCTACGGATCGGACGAGGCCCGCTGCCGCTCCCTGCGCACGGGCGAGCACGGCAAGTTGATTCTGACGGACGGCAGGCTGCCCGCCGACCCGCGCCCCGGGATGGAGTGCCTCGACGCGACCGGCATGAACAGCGACTACTGGGCCGGCCTGTCCCTGCTGCACACGCTGTTCGCCAAGGAGCACAACGCGATCTGCGACCTGCTCCGCTCGCACCGTCCCACCTGGGACGACGAGCGGCTCTTCCACACCGCGCGACTGGTGAACACCGCCCTGATGGCGAAGATCCACACCGTGGAGTGGACCCCGGGCATCCTGGACACCCCCCTGCTCCAGGCCTCGATGAACGCCAACTGGCACGGATTGCTGCCGCGTTGGGTGACGCGCCGGTTCGGGCGGATCGGCGGCGAGGCACTCAGCGGGATCCTCGGCTCCCGCACCGACCACCACGCGGCGCCGTTCTCGATGACGGAGGAGTTCGTCTCGGCGTACCGGCTGCACCCGCTGATCCCCGACGAGATCACCGTCCGGGACCACCTGCGCGGCGGCGTCCGCAAGGCCGTCGGCTTCGACGACATGCAGGGCGCCACGACCCGTACCTCCCTCGACGAGTACGGCGCGAGCGACCTGCTGTACACCTTCGGCGTATCGCACCCCGGCGCCCTGGTCCTGCACAACCACCCCGACGCGCTGCGCAACCTCACCCGGCTGTCGGGCGAGCGCATCGACCTCGGGACCGTGGACATCCTGCGCGACCGCGAGCGCGGCATCCCGCGCTACAACGCCTACCGGCAGATGCTGCGCAAGCGCCCGGTGACCTCCTTCGAGGAACTCACCGGCGGACACCCGGGCGACACCCCGCTGCTGCGGGAGCTGTACGACGGCCGGCTGGACCGGGTCGACACGCTCGTCGGGAACCTCGCCGAACCCCGCCCGGCGGGGTTCGGGTTCAGCGACACCCTCTTCCGCATCTTCATCCTGATGGCCAGCCGGCGACTGAAGAGCGACCGCTTCTTCACCACCGACTACCGGCCGGAGGTGTACACCGCGGAGGGGCTGCGCTGGGTCGACCGCAACTCGATGGTCACGGTGCTGCTGCGGCACCATCCCGAGCTCGCACCGGCCCTCGACGGCGTCTCCAACGCCTTCGCCCCGTGGAAGGAGCGCTCTTGAGCGCCGTCCCCGCGGCCCGGCGGCGTCCCGCCGGCCCGGCCGAAGGCCTGCGCGTTCACGCCGAGGCGCTGCGCGAGCGCGCGGAGCGGCTGCGCGGGGCCTGCGACGGGCTGGACTGGAAGGGCCCCCAGGCGGACGCCTTCCGCGCCCGCGTGGAGGAGCTGGCCCTGCGGTGCGCCACGGCCGCCGACGGCCTGAACCGCTCGGCGGCCCGGTTCGACGAAGGCGCCCGCCCCGTGACGTCGTGACAACCGGAGGGGACCACCGCCGCGAGCGGTGGTCCCTCGGCCCGTCCCCTTCGCCGGCTACTTCATGCGGTAGGCGGCCTTGTCGGCGAGCTTGCCGTCCTTGAAGCACAGGCGCAGTACGTCGGAGCTGCTCTTGTCGGTGCTGGAGAGGTACCAGGCGCAGGTGCTGCCGGCGGGCTCGGCCGGGCCGCCGTCCTTGAGGGCGTCCTTGACGAAGCTGTCGCCCGACGGGAGCTTGGCGCGGACCTCGGCCTCGGGGTCGCCGATCCGCACGGCCTCGTAGACCTTCGGGTCGAGCAGGGTCTTGTCGGCGATGTCGAGGAGCTTCCCGGCGCCGAAGAGGACCGCCACGACGAGGCCGATGCCCACCACCAACGCCACGCCGCAACCGATCAGACAACCCTTGCGCTGAGCCACGCCCGTTCCTCCGAGTCCGCCGTGTCCGGTGCCCTTCACCGTGACGTACCGACCTTCGCAGCCGGTGGCGTCGGCGGGCTGTCCCCGAAAGTCTCGGGCCGCCGCAACGATCGTCGTTCGTCGACGCCGTTCGCGGTCGGGCTCCCGGGGGCGTGTATACAGGAGGAGAAGGACGATCCGGACGAAACGAGAGGAACCCCTGTGAGTGAGCTTGTCGAGCCTCTGATCGTCGTCGGTGTGGACGGTTCGAACCATTCGAAGGAAGCGCTGCGCTGGGGCGTCGCGCAGGCGAAGGCGACCGGCGGCCGCGTACACGCCGTCATGAGCTGGGAGTGGAACACGAATCCGTTCGCGGTGGGCACCGCCGAGCAGGCCGATCTGGTGCACGCCGAGGAGGCGGCGCGGCAGAAGCTCTCGGACACCGTCGCCGAGGCGGTCGGCACCTCGCCCGGCGTGCCGGTGTTCCGACGGGTCGAGCGGGGCGCGCCGGGCCAGGTGTTGGTGGAGGCCTCGCAGGAGGCGGAACTGACGGTGGTGGGCACGCGCGGGTACGGCGGGATCAAGGGCGCGCTGCTGGGTTCGGTGAGCCAGCAGGTCGTCCAGTACGCGGCCGGCAGTGTCGTCGTGGTCCGTCACCGCCCCTGACCGGCCGTCGGCCGCCTACGCCTGCCCGGGTACGGGAGCCGTCAGGTCGGCGGGGTCGGTGTTGGCGCCGCACAGGATGACGGCGACCCGCTTGCCCGGCGGCCGGGGTGCGGTGCGCAGCGCGGCGAGCGCGGTGGCGGCGCCGGCCTCGACCACGATCCGGTGCTCCTCCCACAGTTCCCGCCGGGCAGCGATGATCTGCGCGTCGGTGACGAGCACCGAGTCGACGCCGCCGCGTCGTGCGGCGGCCAGCGCGTCGGCCGAGACCCTGGTGGCGCCGAGGGAGTCGGCGGCCACGGACTCGACCGGGACGTCGACCGGCCGGCCCGCCTCCAGGGCGGCGTTCAGAGCCCGGCAGTTCTCGGGTTCGGCGGCGGTGACGTGGACTCCGTGCTCGCGCGCGGCCGTGGCGACGCCCGCGAAGAGTCCGCCCCCGCCGACCGCGACGACGACCGCGTCCAGGCCGGGCAGGGCGTCGCGGATCTCGTCCAGCAGCGTCCCGGCGCCGGCGGCGATCAACGGATGGTCGTAGGCGTGGCTGGCCAGGGCGCCGCGGTCGGCCGCGAACTCCTGGCTCGCGGCGAGCGCTTCGGAGTACCGGTCGCCGACGAGGCGTACGTCGGCGCCGTAGCCGCGCAGCCGTGCCACCTTGACGGGCCGGGCGTTGACCGGCAGGAACACGGTCGCGGGCACGCCCTGGGCGCGGGCCGCCCATGCGCAGGCGATGCCAGCGTTGCCTCCGGAGGCTATCGTCACGCCGGCGGCGGGCAGGGTCCCGGCCGCGCGGTGCGCGGCGAGGAAGTTGTGGGCGCCGCGGGCCTTGAAGGAGCCGGTGTGCTGGAGGTACTCCAGCGCGTACCAGACGCCTTCGGCGGCGGGCACGACGGCTACGGGCCGGACGACGCCGGCCAGCCGGTCGGCGGCGGCGCGGACGGCGGCGTGGTCGAGCTGCTGTTCCATGGCTGACTGCCTTTCTGATGACGGGTTCCGGGGCGCGCGGGCGCCTTCCCTCAGCGGGTCGCTGCGGCCGGTGCGCTCGACGCGCCGGGTTCGGTCGGTGCCTCGGGTTCGGTCGGCGCGCCGGGTTCGATCGGCGCCGTCGATGCGGTCGGCTCGGCCGCCGCGATGAGTTGGCGCAGGGCGCCGTAGAACACCTCGTGGTCGGTCAGCGGGGGCAGTACGTCGGCCGTCGCACCCGCCAGCACCGGGAACTGCGCCGGATCCAGCGCCGCCAGCGCGGTCCGGGAGGCCGCGACGGCGGCGGCCGGGTCTCGGTGATCCACGAAGGCCGCGCTGCCCAGCGTCAGCAGGTACATGCGGCGGTAGACGGTCATCGCCTCGGCGGGGCTCATCCCGGCGGCGACGCTGTCGGCGAGGGCGGGCTCGACGAGCCGGGCCAGTAGCTGCCGGCCGAGCCAGGGGCGGCCACCGCGCAGGACGAGCAGCCCGGGGTGGGCGGTGAGCAGCCGGTACAGGGCGCCGAAGCGCAGTTCGGTGGCCTCGGCCCAGCCGGTACCGGCGGGAACGTCGGGCAGTTGGGCGGCGAGGTGCTCGGTGCAGAGGTCCAGCAGGCCTGCGAGGTCGACGCAGCGGCGCTGGACGGTGGCGTGGGAGACGTCGAGCCGGGCGGCGAGGGCGCGGAAGCTCAGCTGCCCGGGACCTTCCTCGTCGAGGATCCGCAGGGCGGCCACGGCGATGGCCCCGGGGGTCGCGCGGTCGAGGGAGGCTGATCTTCTCGGCATGGGATACACCGTATCAGCCGTCGTCACATACGCGGTATCACCTCTTTCGCGTGATGGCGACTGCGGCCATATTGCTGGTCATCCCGCGATATGCCTCGACTTGCATTGACAGCGTGTAGTCACCTCGCTGCACTGGGCGCACGACTGCCCGTCGGTACGTCCCCCACGTCAAGGAGACCCCGTGCCGCCTCGCCTGCGTGCGTCGCTCCCCTGTCTGACCGCGGCCGCCCTGCTCGCCCTGTGCCTGTGCCCCGCCCCGGCCTCCGCCTCGACGGCCGCCACCGCCCCGGCGGACCCCACCGCGACCTCGGACACCCCGCTGGCACTCACCCCGCCCATGGGATGGAACAACTGGGCGCACCACATGTGCGACATCGACGAGGCGACGGTCGTCGCGAACGCCGACGCGCTCGTGTCGAGCGGGCTCGCCGCCAAGGGGTACGACACCGTCACCATCGACGACTGCTGGATGCTCAAGAGCCGTGACGCGCAGGGCGATCTGGTCGTCGACACGGAGAAGTTCCCCCACGGCATGGCCTGGTTGGGCGAGTACCTGCACGCCAAGGGGCTGAAGTTCGGGATCTACGAGGACGCCGGCTACCTGACGTGCGAGAAGTACCCGGGAAGCGGCACCCCGAACGGTGGCGGCGAGGACAACTACGCCCGCGACGCACGGCTGTTCGCGTCCTGGAACGTGGACTACGTGAAGATGGACGGCTGCAACCTGTGGGTGCCGCCGGGCAAGACCAAGGAGGAGGCCTACCGGGACGCGTACAACGCCGTCGCGAAGGCACTGCGCGACAGCGGCCGACCCATGGTGCTCTCGGCCTCCGCGCCCGCCTACTTCCAGCAGGGCGAATGGGGCGGCTCCGACTGGCACAAGGTGCTCGACTGGGTCGGCGGGACGGGCCAGTTGTGGCGTGAGGGCCGGGACATCAAGGTCTACAACCCCGCCGCCCCCGACACCTCGCGGTGGAGTTCGGTCCTCGGCAACTACGGCTACAACCGTTGGCTCGGCCGGTACTCCGGCCCCGGCAACTGGAACGACCCCGACTTCCTGATCGCGGGCGCCCCCGGGCTGACCGAGGCGGAGAGCCGCAGCCAGGTCGGGCTGTGGGCCATGATGGCGGCCCCCTTCATCCTGTCCTCCGAGGTCTCGGAGCTCACCCCGGCCGGGCTGGCCGCGCTCGGCAACACCGATCTGATCGCCCTGGACCAGGACCGGCTCGGCCGGCAGGGCGCGGTGGTCTCCTCCAACGCCACCTTCGAGGTACTGGCCCGGACGCTGGCGAACGGTGACCGCGCGGTGGCGGTGCTCAACCGGTCCGCCACCGACCGGGACGTCTCCGTACCGCTGGCCGATGTCGGTCTGCACGCCTGCACGGTGGACGCGAAGAACCTGTGGGACGGGGAGAGCACCGAGGTCTCGACCTCGCTGACCGGTCGCCTCGCCGCCCACGACACCGTCGTCTGGCGGCTCACCCCGCGCGGCTGCGGCGACGCCGTACCGACCGGCCAGGTCGTCGGAACCGGTTCCAAGTGCGTCGACGGGGCCAACACCACCGGCGTCGGCTCGCTCGTCCTGGCCGGTTGCACCGCCGGCGCCGACCAGCGCTGGAGCCTCGGGGAGCACGGCCGGCTGCTGCTGGCCGGTGAATGCCTGACGGCCGACGGGAACGGCCTCGTCGAGCTGGCCGGGTGCGGGGACGGCCCCCGCTCGGAGCAGCGCTGGAACCACCGGCGCGACGGGGCCCTGGTCCACGGCGCGAGTGGGCTGTGCCTGACGGCTCCGCCGGCCGTCGCGACCCCCGACGCGCCGGCCGAGCGGCTGCTGCTGGCCGACTGCGGCGACCACCGGCCCGACCAGGCCTGGTCCCTGCCCGTCTGACGGTCGAGGGGCGGGTGCGACCGGGGCCCACCCGCCGCGCCCCGCCCGTACACGACCCGATGTCCGCCGGCCCGCCCGTCGGGTCCTGATCACCCTTCCGGGGGAATCACGTTCCCCGTGAGGGGGAGCCTTGAGCGAACGGCCGCCCGCGCCGCGGGGGCACTGGGTTCACTGGCCCGGCCATGGTCAGGGGCGGGCACCGGAGCGATCCGGTGCCCGCCCCTTTCCGACGTCAACGGGCCGCGAAGCCGACCGGCCGACAGGAGCGCACCGACGTGAGCGACGTGCCCGAGGTGTCCGAGACCGGCCCGGAGCAGTCCGGAGCCGGCGCGCCGCCGGCCCGGGTGGGCGATCCGTGGGACCGGCTCGCCGACGGCGTGGTGGAATTGCGCAAGCGGCGGCCGTCGGGCCGGGCGGACGGCCCCGACGGGGCCAATCCGGCGGCCCATCGGCTCCGAATCGCCATTGAGACCTGTGGATGCGAGGGAATGGGTGCGGATCCCGGAGGATCGGTCCGTGAATGACGCGACACGGGCCGACGAAGGCCTGGCCGTCCTGCTCGGGCGGGTCGCCGAGGGTGACGAGACGGCCTTCGGCTCGGTGTACGAAGCGGTGTGCGGGCGCGTGCTGGGCGTGACGCTCGCGGTCCTGCGCGACCGGGCCCAGGCCGAGGAGGTGACCCAGGAGGTGTTCGTCGAGGTGTGGCGCACCGCCGGGCGCTACCGCAGCGACCGGGGCAGCGTACGGACCTGGGTGCTGACCATGGCCCACCGCAGGGCGGTGGACCGGGTCCGGTCGGCCCAGGCATCGACCGACCGGGAACGACGGGCCGCCCGGCTGGACTCGGCCCTGCCCGAGTTCGACGAGGTCAGCGAGGCGGCGTTGGAGCGCGACGAGGCGGCACGAGTGCGCCGCTGCCTGGGCTCACTGACCGGGATCCAACGCCAGTCGGTGACCCTGGCCTACTACCGGGGCCTGACCTGCCGGGAGGTGTCCGAGGCGCTGTCCGTGCCGCTGGGCACCGTGAAGACCCGCCTGCGGGACGGCCTGCTGCGGCTGCGTGACTGTCTCGGGGTGAGCGGCTGATGAGTACGGAAAGCATGCACGAGGAGACGGGCGCCTACGTCCTGGACGCCCTGCCACCGGCCGAGCGCGCCGCGTTCGAGGAGCATCTGGCCACCTGCCCGGACTGCGCCCGGGAGGTACGGGAATTCGCGGCGACGGCGGCGCTCCTCGGCGCGGCCGTGGCGGTGGAGCCGCCGCCGGGACTGCGGGACGAGGTGCTGCGCCGGATCCGGGAGGCGCCGGCCGGGGCCGACGAGAACCGTGCCCCGGACGCGGCCCCGGGGCCGGCGGCCCGACATGCGGCCCGGGACGGCCGGCCGTGGGCACGGTGGGCCCTCGCGGCGTGCGTGGCGGCGGCCGCCGGGCTCGGCGGGGTCGCCGTGTGGCAGTTCCAGGAGGCCGAGGGCGCCCGGCAGGAGGCGCGTCGGGCCGAGGCCCGGGCGACGTCGCTGACGCAGGTGCTGTCGGCCCCCGACGCCCGGCTGACGAGCGGCCGGATCGCGGACGGCGGAACGGGCACGGTGGTGGTCTCCCGGGACCGGAACCGCGCCGTGTTCGTGCCCTCCGGGATGACGGCCCCGCCGCCGGGGCGGGTGTACCAGCTGTGGTTCGCCGACCCCGGCAAGGGCATGCGCCCGGCGGGACTGATGGACCCGGCACGACCCGACGCCCCGGCGCTGCTGGCGGGACCGGTGGGCGGAGCGACCGGGATCGGCGTCACGCTGGAACCGGCGGGCGGCTCCCCGGCGCCGACATCGGACCCCTTGGTGGTACTGGCCCTCCCGGCGTAGGCCGGGAAGGCCGGGGGCCGCCACCGGCCCGCGCGGCGACCTACTCCCGGGAGAGGCGCACCGGGAGGGCCTCGACGCCGTTGCCGATGAAGCTGCGCTGCCGCGCGAGGTCGGCCTCGGGAACGGCGAGGTCGAGGCCGGGGAAGCGGGCGAAGAGCCGTTCCAGGGCGACGCCGGCCTCCAGCCTGGCGAGCGGTGCTCCCACGCAGTAGTGGGCGCCGTGCCCGAAGGCGAGGTGGCGGGCGGCGCCGGGGCGGGTCACGTCGAAGCGGTCGGCGTCCGCGCCGTGGAAGGAGGCGTCCCGTCCCGCGGCCGTGTACCCGGCGAGGACGGGGGTGCCCCGCGGGATCACGGTGCCCTCGATGCTCAGGTCCCGGGCCGGGTAGCGGAACGGGAACCAGCTGACCGGGGAGTCCCAGCGCAGGGTCTCGTCCACGACTTCCGACCAGCCGACCTTGCCCGACAGGACGAGGGCGAGCTGGTCCCGGTGCGTGCACAGGGCGCGGACGGCGTTGCTGATCAGGTTCAGCGTGGTCTCGTGTCCGGCGACGAGCACCAGCCGCAGGGTGCCGATGAGTTCGGCCTCGCTGAGCCGGTCGCCGTCCCCGTCGCGTGCGGCGATCAGGGCGCTGGTGAGGTCGTCGCCCGGGTCCCGGCGTCGGGTGGCGGCGATGGTGCCCATCAGCTCGACGAGTTCGCGTACGGCGGCCAGCTTCTGCGCCGGGGTGCTGTCGGTCGAGACGATCACCGTGTGGGACAGCCGGTGCAGCCGGCCCCGGTGCTCGGGGTCCACACCGAGCAGCTCGCAGATGACGCCCATCGGGAGCGGCAGGGCGAAGTGGGTGAGCAGGTCGGCGACGCCGTCGGGCGAGGCGTCGGCGGCCCGGCCGAGGTCGTCGAGCAGGGTGTCGGTCAGTTCCTCGACGCGCGGGCGCAGCCGTTCCACCTGGCGGGCGGTGAAGGCGTTGCCGACGAGGGAGCGCAGGCGGCGGTGGTCGGCGCCGTCGGCGGTGTGCATGCCCTGGGCGTTGGCGAAGACCCGCAGCGGCCAGTCGGCGGGGATGGTGCCGTCGTGCAGCCCGGGGAAGTGCCGGGGGTCCTTGGCCGCGTCGGGATGGGCGAGGAACTCCTTGAGCGCCTCGTGGCCGAGGACGATCGCGCCGGGCACCCCGCCGGGCAGGACGACCTCGGCGACGGCGCCCCGGGCGCGCAGCCGGGCGTTGAGGGCGTGCGGGCAGCCTCCGGCCGGATCGATGACGTACGGGGCTTCGTCGAGGGGTGACACGGGCTGCGCGGGCGGTACGGACGGCTGGGGGGACGACACGCCGGCTCTCCTGACCTGGTGGAAGAAGTCCGGTCAACAGTGGGGCTTGCGGGGCGTGTTGTACAAGACCTGCCGCCACGGGCGCGACGTAGGGTCGGGCCATGTCGGAATCCGAGCGGAACCTGGAAGGCAGGGTCGCCCTGGTGGCGGGTGCGACGCGGGGCGCGGGCCGGGGCATCGCCGTCCAGCTGGGCGCGTGCGGCGCGACGGTGTACGTGTCGGGGCGCAGCAGCGTCTCCGGCCGGTCGGAGTACGACCGGCCGGAGACGATCGAGGAGACGGCCGAGCTGGTCACGGCGGCCGGTGGGCGGGGTGTGGCCGTGGTCGCCGACCACCTGGTGCCCGCGCAGGTGGAGGCGCTCGTCGCGCGGATCGACGCCGAGCAGGGCCGTCTCGACGTGTTGGTGAACGACATCTGGGGCGGTGAGCGGCTCTTCGAGTGGGACAGCACGGTCTGGGAGCACGATCTGGACAACGGGTTGCGGCTGCTGCGGCTCGCGGTGGAGACCCACGCCATCACCAGTCACCACGCGTTGCCGCTGCTGCTGCGCACTCCGGGCGGGCTGGTCGTGGAGATGACCGACGGCACCGTCGACTACAACACGGACCGCTACCGCGTGTCGTTCTTCTACGACATCGCCAAGTCGGCCGTGCTGCGGATGGCGTTCGCGCTCGGGCACGAGCTGGGGCCGCGCGGTGCGACCGCGGTGGCGCTCACTCCGGGGTGGCTGCGTTCGGAGATGATGCTGGAGGCCTTCGGTGTGACGGAGGCGAACTGGCGCGACGCGCTGGAGAAGGTGCCGCACTTCGCGATCTCCGAGACCCCCGCCTACGTCGGCCGGGCGGTCGCGGCGCTGGCCGCCGACCCCGAGGTGTCCCGTTGGAACGGTCGGTCGCTGTCCAGCGGCGGGCTCGCCGGGGTCTACGGCTTCACGGACCTGGACGGCAGCCGTCCGGACGCGTGGCGGTACATGGTCGAGGTCCAGGATCCGGGCAGGCCGGCGGACGCGACCGGATACCGCTGACGAGACGTCAGGAGACGTGACCCGAAACGCAGGTGGCGCGTTTCACGGGGAGTCCGTCCCGATCCGGCGGGCGAGGCCGTCGAGTACGCAGCGCAGGCCGAAGTCCCAGACGGCCTGCGGGTCGAAGGCGCCGACGGCGGCTCCGACGCGGCCGGCGAGCGGATGGCGCTCCGGGTCCATGACCCGTTCCAGCAGGGGTCCGACCAGCGCCCACCACTCGTCGTCGCTCCGGTGGCGCTGGTGCTCGGCCACATCGGCGGCGGCCAGGGCGTTGGTCTGGACGAAGCCCAGGAGGTGGGTGAGGGCGGCGTCCATCTCGGCGTCCGAAAGGCCGATGCCGTCGAAGGCGGCGAGTTCGTGCTCGTACTTGCCGATCACTCCGGGACCCAGGGGCGGGCGGGTGCCGGCCAGGTCCGCGATCCACGGGTGGCGTTCGAGCAGGTCCCGGTTGTCGTCGGCGATCCGGGTGACCTTCAGTTGCCAGGGTTCCCGGCCGGACGGCTCGCGGCGGCGCATCCTCCGGTAGGTCTCGTCCAGCATCAGGTCGAGCAGCTCGGCCTTCCCGGGTACGTACGTGTACACGCTCATCGGGGTGACCCCGAGGCGTTGGGCGAGGGCCCGCATGGTCAGCGCGGCCGCCCCCTCCTCGTCGGCGAGGGCGATCGCGGCCGCGACGACGGCGTCCACGGTGAGCCCCTGGCGCGGACCGCGGCGCCCGCCGGCCGACCCCTGTCCGGGCTCGCGCCACAGGAGTTCCAGCGTGCGGACGGGGTCGCCCGCGCCGCTGCGTTCCTTCGCCATCTCCGCCCTTCCGCCCGTCCATCAATTCGCTACACCGTACAGAGTACAGCGTATAGAGTAACTCGGAAACGACATCGACACCCAGGGGGAACACGCGTGAATCCGGCCCGCCCCGCAGACGGCCACCAGGACATCCAGGTCCGCGGAGCCCGCGAGAACAACCTCGCGGACATCTCCCTGGACATCCCCAAGCGCAGACTGACCGTCTTCACCGGCGTGTCCGGCTCGGGCAAGTCCTCGCTCGTGTTCGGCACCATCGCCGCCGAGTCGCAGCGCATGATCAACGAGACGTACACCGCCTTCCTCCAGTCGTTCATGGCGAGCCCGAGCCGCCCCGACGTGGACGCGCTGCACAACCTGAGCGCGGCCATCGTCGTCGACCAGGAGCGGATGGGAACCGGATCGCGCTCGACGGTGGGCACCGCCACGGACGCCTCCACGATGCTGCGGATCATCTTCTCCCGGCTCGGCGTGCCGCACGTCGGCACCTCCTCCGCCTTCAGCTTCAACACCCCGGACGGCATGTGCCCCCGCTGCGAGGGGATGGGCCAGGTGTCCGACGTCGACGTCGACCAGCTCGTCGACCGTGAACTGTCCCTCAACGAGGGCGCGATCACGGTCCCCGGTTTCGCGGTCGACTCCTGGTACTGGCAGATCATGGCCAACTCCGGCTTCTACTCCCCCGACACCAAGCTCAAGGACTTCACCGAGCAGGAGTGGGCGGACTTCCTGCACAAGCCCGCGCTGAAGGTGAAGGTCGGATCGAACAACTTCACCTACGAGGGGCTGATCACGAAGATCGGCCGGACCGTCCTCGGCAAGGACCGCGAGTCGATGCAGTCCCACATCCGGGCGTTCGTGGACCGGGCCGTGGTCTTCGCCGACTGTCCGGACTGCGGCGGCACCCGGCTGGCGGCGGCCGCGCTGTCCTCGCGCATCGACGGGCTGAACATCGCGGAGTGCTCGGCGATGCAGATCAGCGACCTCGCCACGGTCATCGCCCGGATCGACGACCCGGGCGTGGCGCCGATGTTGACGGGCCTGCGCGAGCTGCTGCACTCCCTCATCGAGATCGGCCTGGGCTACCTGAGCCTGGACCGGCCGTCCGGCACCCTGTCGGGCGGCGAGGCGCAGCGGGTGAAGATGGTGCGCCACCTCGGATCCTCCCTGACGGACATCACGTACGTCTTCGACGAGCCGAGCACCGGCCTGCACCCGCACGACATCCAGCGGATGAACGACCTGCTGGTGCGGCTGCGCGACAAGGGCAACACGGTGCTGGTCGTCGAGCACAAACCGGAGGTCATCGCGATCGCCGACCACGTCGTGGACCTCGGTCCGGGCGCGGGCACCGGGGGCGGACGGCTCTGCTACACCGGCGACGTGGCGGGGCTGCGCACCTCCGACACCCTCACCGGCCGCCACCTGGGCCACCGGGCGCGGCTGCGCGAGACGGTGCGCACGCCGCGCGGGCACCTGTCGGTGAAGGACGCGAACCTGCACAACCTGAAGGACGTCAGCGTGGACGTTCCCCTCGGGGTGCTGGCCGTCGTGACGGGTGTGGCGGGCTCCGGGAAGAGTTCGCTGATCCACGGCTACCTGGCTGGGCGGGAGGGCGTGGTGGTGGCCGACCAGTCGCCGATCCGCGGTTCGCGGCGCTCCAACCCGGCCACGTACACCGGTCTCCTCAACCCGGTCCGGACCGCCTTCGCCAAGGCCAACGGGGTCAAGGCCGCCCTGTTCAGCGCCAATTCGGAGGGCGCCTGCCCGAAGTGCAACGGCTTGGGGATGGTCTACACGGACCTGGCGATGATGGCGACGGTGGCCTCGGTCTGCGAGGAGTGCGAGGGGCGGCGGTTCACGCCGGAGGTGCTCACCTACCGGCTGAACGGGAAGAACATCAGCGAGGTCCTCGACATGCCGGTGGCGGAGGCGTACGAGTTCTTCACCACCGGTCAGGCGCGCGCCATCCTGGGCCGGCTGGCGGACGTGGGGCTGGGCTACGTACGGCTCGGGCAACCGCTGAGCACGCTGTCGGGCGGCGAGCGGCAACGGCTCAAGCTGGCCATCAGCATGGCGGAGAAGTCCTCGACGTACATCCTGGACGAGCCGACGACCGGCCTGCACCTCGCTGACGTGGACAAGCTGCTCGCCCTGCTGGACCGGCTCGTCGACGACGGGAACTCGGTGATCGTGATCGAGCACCATCAGGCGGTGATGGCCCACGCCGACTGGCTGATCGACATCGGTCCCGGTGGTGGCCACGACGGGGGCCGGGCGGTCTTCGAGGGCACCCCGGCCCAACTGGTGTCCGAGGGCGACACCCTGACGGCCCGCCATTTGCGGGAGTACGTCGGAGCGTGAGCGGGGCGCGGGCGGGTCACCGGCCCGGTTTCCGGCCGGCGGCCCGTCGACGCGCTCCGGACGCGCGTGCGGGCGCCCACGAGCGCGGCCGGCCCGCCCGTACGCATCCTGCGTACACCGTGCGCATGCCGTTAGGGTGGGGGCATGTCCTCACCCGATCAGCAGAGCCCCGACCCCGCCGTACCGTCCGTCTGGACCAGGCCCCGCCGCCGGAAGGAACAGCCGGCGCTCAGCCAGGAACAGATCGTCGCGGCGGCCGTGCGACTGCTCGACGCCGAAGGCATCGAGGCGCTGAGCATGCGCAAGCTCGGGACGGAGATGGGCACGGCGGCCACCTCGCTCTACCGGCACGTCGCCAACAAGGACGAGCTGATCGAACTCGTCGTGGACGAGGTCTACGGCGAATTGGAACTTCCGGTGGCCGGCGGCCCCGAGGGCTGGCGCACCGCCCTGTCCCGCAGCGGCCACAGCCTGCGCGCGATGATCCTGCGCCACCCGTGGGTGGCCTCGGTCCTCGGCCAGGTCGGCCTGGCCCACCTCGGCCCGAACCTGATGCGCATGTCGGAGCGGATGCTGGAGCTGACCCTGGGCGCCGGGTTCCCGCCCGGTGAGGCGGACCTCGCGATCAAGGCGGTCATCTCGTACGTCAGCGGCGCCACGACCAGCGAGGCCTCCTACCTCTCGCTGCTCGCCCGCAGCGGACGGAGCGAAGCGGAGTGGCTGCGCTCCCTGGCACCGGCGGACCGGAGCACGCTCGCCGAACACCCCCTGACGCAGGGCCACACCGCGATCCCGCACGAGGACCCGGCGCGCGTGCGCGAGGAGAACTTCGACTACGGACTCCAGCGGGTCCTGGACGGCCTGGCGACCCGGATCACGCGGGACTGACGTCGCCCCGCGGAGACTCCTGAGGGAAGACCGGCCCGGCGGCGGCGTCGGTCGGGGCGAAGAACCGCTCCACCTGCGCCTGTCGGACCTGGACCAGGGCGGGCGGCGACCAACGCGGCGTCCGGTCCTTGTCGATGACCTGGGCGCGGATGCCCTCCACCAGGTCGGGGGTGGTCAGCGCGGCGCCGGAGACCCGGTACTCCTGCTCCAACACCGCTTCCAGGGAGGCGAGTTCACGGGCGCGGCGGAGCGCGGCCAGGGTCACCTTGAGGGCGGTGGGCGACTTGGTCCGCAGCACTTCGGAGGCCTCGCGGGCCGCCGCCAAGCCGCTGCCGAGCAGCCGGGAGTGGATCTCCTCTACGGTGTCGGCGGCGTAGCAGCGGTCGATCCACTCCCGCTCGGCGGCGAGTTCGCCGCCGGGTACGGTGCCCCGCGCGTACGGGGCAAGGATCTCCCGCGCGGGGGATCCGGCGAGGCCGTGGGTGAGCTCCTCCAAGTGGGCGGAGGGGACGTAGTGGTCGGCGAGCCCGCACAGCAGGGCGTCCGCGGCGCCCACCGCGACCCCGGTGAGCGCGAGATGGGTGCCGAGCTCTCCCGGAGCCCTCGACAGGAGGTAGGTGCCGCCGACGTCGGGGACGAAGCCGATGCCGGTCTCGGGCATCGCGACGCGGGAGCGTTCGGTGACGATCCGTACGCTGCCGTGGGCGGAGATCCCGACGCCGCCACCCATCACGATGCCGTCCATGTAGGCCACGTACGGTTTGGGATAGCGGGCGATGCGCGCGTTCAACCGGTACTCGTCGCGCCAGAAGTCCAGCGAGGCCGTGCCCCCGGTGGACGCGTCGGCGTGGATGGCGCGGATGTCACCGCCCGCGCACAGGCCCCGTTCGCCGGCACCGCGGACCAGGACCTGCCGCACGAGGGGATCGTGCTCCCAGGCCCCGAGGGCCTCGGTGACCGCCAGCACCATGGAGTGGGTGAGGGCGTTCAGGGCGGCGGGGCGGTTGAGGGTGATCACCCCCGTACAGCCTCGGACCTCGGTCAGAACGGTGTCTTTTTCGGCATTCACACCGGTCAGTATGGAGCTTCTGTACCGGTGCGCAAGATCGTTCTTTTGTCCCCGGTGTCCCCCGCGGGCATGTTCGCCGGGCCCGATCGGGAATTCCGGCCGGCGCCCGTCGGAGCGGTACCGGGCCGACATCGCGGCGGACCCGCCGCGGGCCACGGGGCGATGCCGAACCGCTCGCGTCGCGCACCCGCTGATGACGGACGTCCGGGAGGCCGCCGACCCCGCCCGCCGCCACCCTCCCGCGCGCGCCCGCGGCGGCCGTCTGGTTCGCCCGGATCCGGCCGGACATGCCGAGCGACACCCGCTCGCGCGGCACGGATCCGTTCCACCCGCACTCCACCGGCATACGAGAAATCGCGCCCGGTCAGGCCCCGGAGGCCCGGGCCGGCGCGCCGAGGCCCCCCGGGGGGCAGGGCACCTCCAGCCAGACGCATTTGCCGGACGCGCCGGGCCGCGAGCCCCAGGAGCGGGCCAGCCGGTCCACGATCAGCAACCCGTGCCCGCCGGGCCGGCCCGGATCGGCCGAGGCGGTGGGCGCCGCCACGGGCGGGTGCGGATTCGCGTCCGTCACTTCTATCCGCAGCCGCTCGTCCGTGCAGTCCAGTACGAGGGCCCCGGGGCCCCCGCCGTGCAGACAGGCGTTGGCCACCACCTCCGACACCAGGAGCAGTACGTCCTCGGCGGCGTCGCGCACGGCCTGTCGTTCGGTCGGCAGCCAGTGCCAGGCGGTCAGCGCCCTGCGGGCGAAGTCACGGCTGCGGGACACCGGGTCGGGAAGACCGTCGAGGACCAGGAGCCAGTTCCGATCCCTCGGCGCTCGCTGCTCCATGGCCCTACGATCCCTTCTGCCGTTCCGTCCTCGTCCACTCGGGCCGGCCCGCGGCCGCGCGCCGCCCGGTCGCGCCGTCACCCCGAGGACTGCTCCAGCGCCCGCGCCACATCGGTGTGGACCGGGAAGACCCCGTCCGCGCCGGTGATGCGGAACATCCGGGCGACCGGTCCGGTGAGGCCGGCCAGTTCCAGGGTGCCGCCCGCCTCCTGCACCGTGATGCGGCTGTGCAGCAACGCGTTCAATCCGGTGGAGTCACAGAACTCCAGCCCCGCCATGTCGACGAGCAGCCGCCCGCCGCCCGCGGCGGCTTCCTCCAGCGCGTCCCGCAGGGGCGCCGCCGTATCGTGGTCCAGCTCCCCGGCGAGTGTGAGGAGGACCGCACCGTCGACCGGCCTTACCGCGACGGTGAAGCGCCCGTTGTCCGTTCCCAGCACCATCCGGCATCACCCTTTTTCGTCCTGCTCGTGCTGCGCATGCCCGCGTCATCGCGGGATATGCGCGTTTTCCGGCCACCCGCGGCGTCCCGGCCCGCCGGTCACACGCCACCGGACAGCTCCGCCACGCCCGCGACGGTACCGCCCCAGCCCAGGTGTACGGCACATCCACCGCGGGAGCCCGCACCGCGCCGCTCCCCCGTTCGGGGTCGGACGGCTCCGTGACCGGCGGAAGGCCCCGCACCTGCCGGTATCGGTCCATGAGGTCGGTGACGGCACGGAGGTCGGCCCCGCCCGTGCCGGCCGCCCGGATCACCACGGCCCGGACCCCGAACCGCCGGAGCGCGCGGGCGGGAGAGGGCCACCAGGAAAGTCGGGCCGAAATAGCCATTGGCTATGCGGGAGGGCCACGATAATAGCGGTCAGTTGACAAACAGCCTGGATTCGGCCACCGTGGGGACCCGCCGATAGCTGTCGGCTCACCGGATGCACGGGGGTCATCCGGTCGGTTGCCGGTCGCGCAGGGGGTCGACCAACCCTCGGGGGGCGCGGTCGGAGGGTCGGGACGGGAGCCACCCGCCCCACCCGACGGACATCGGGGTCCGGGGGGAAACGGGGGACGGGAGTTACCCGCCCGGTTTGACGGGGGATGCAAACCGGGCGGGAGTTCTCAACTCGCCTTGCGGAGCCTACTGTAGGCGGCCGCGACTTTCGTGAGCCAGGCGACTTCCGCACGGAAGTTGTCCGTGTCACGGTCCTCGAAGTCGCCCGCGTCCTTGTTGTCGCGGGGGATGGTGCCGGCCCGTTTGGCGCGCAGGGCCTGCCTGATCTGCGCCGCTTCGGTGAAGGCCTGTCGGGACTCCGTGCCGGCGTCCGCACCGACCTCCTCACCGGTCTCCTCGCCGGCCTTCGACCCGGCCGGAACAGCGGCGCCGCCGCCCGTCGTGCGCTCGATGTACGGGCGCAGGTCGCGCCACCCGTCCCGTATCTCCACCACCCGCCGGTGGAGCCGGTAGTCGAGGTCGCGGACCGAGGTGCCCGGCGGTTCCAGGGCGATGTCCGGGAAGGACTCGTACAGGTCCCGCCAGAGCGGGTACAGCGCGCGGTACGCCCGGTAGGTGCGGGTCCAGTCGAGGAACCTGCCCGCCGACGGCGTCCAGAGGGACGTGGTCAGGCTGAGGGAGAGGGCGACGATGCCGAACACGTCGAGGACGGAGGCGAGGGCCTCCCGCCACGGCCCGATCTGCACCCCGGCCGCGATGCTGAGGACGTTGGCGATCCGCACCAGGGCGTACACGAGCAGGACGACCGCGCCGAGGAACATCATCCGCAGCCCCTGCCGCAGCGGCGCGTTGTCGGTCATCCGGGCGTAGGGGCCGCACCTTCGGACGATCGTGACGCAGGGCACGGCCTGCGAGGTGATGAAGGCCAGCAGGTACGTGAGCAGCAGCGGGTCCCCGCTGCCGTCGAACTCCGTCCCGCACCGGGCGGGTCCGTCGGCCAGGAAGAAGAGGGCGGTCAGGAGCACGTCGAGGAGGAGCCCGGTGGCCACCCAGAACCGGGTCTTGCGGGCCGCCTCCTCACCTTCGGCCGCCCAGCACAGGAAGATGACCTGCGCGCTGACGCAGAAGGCGACCGCCGCCAGGTGCATGACGAGGATCGCGAGGTTGTCCACGCCCAGGAAGCTCTCGCTGCGCATGGCGACGGCGCCCATGGTGAAGGTGAGGCATTGGAAGAACAGGGTCGTGATCAGCGTCCGGTAGGACCCGTCACGCCAACTGCGCCGCCCCTGTCCGAGCCGGTAGGCGAGTGCGGCGTACGACGAGAGCGCCGCGATGACGAAGCACAGGGTCCTGATGGTGTTCACGGTGATGCTTTCCTACCGGTGCCGCGGGTGCCGCGAACGGTTCAGCCGGCCTGTCCGGCCGGGGGCCGACGCGCCGCGTTCATGCGGAACCGTACCCGCCGACCTTTTCGGGCCCCGCACCGGGCGGCCCGTGCGGACGTCGCGGTCCGCACGGGTCGCCCGGGCCGGCGCGGGCCTCCCCGCCCACGCCGTCCCGCCCCTGGAGGTGGCTTCGCGTTACGCGACGGGCTGTTGCTGGGTGACGCAGTGGATCCCGCCGCCGCCGGCGCCGAGCCGGTCGATGTTGAGCTGCTCGATGGTGCGGCCCGGGTAGAGACGGGCCAGCGCGGTCTTCGCCGCGGTGTCGGGGCGGGTGTCGCCGAAGTGGGCGCTGATGATGGCGCCGTTGCAGACGTAGTAGTTGGCGTAGGAGGCGAGGAAGTCCGGGTTGGTGGAGCGGATCTTGTTGTAGTCGGGGCCCTGGAGCTGGTCGACGACCATGCGCGCGCCACCCGCGGTGGTGGCCGCGGACAGCACCTGGTACTGCTTGCGCGCGTCCTTGGCGTAGACGTCGTTGTCCGAGGCCAGGGGCATCTGGACGAGGGCACGGCCCGGGGCGAGGAAGCGCGAGGTCGCGTCCACGTGGTCGTCGGTGATGTCCTGGCCGACGACGCCGTCGAACCAGATGACCTTGGAGGCGCCGTAGGCGGCCAGCATCGCGGCCTCGATCTGCGCCTGCGACTTGTTGGGGTTGCGGTTCCTGTTGATGAGGCTGCTGCGGGTGGCCATCAGGGTGCCCGCGCCGTCCTGCTCGATCGCGCCGCCCTCGCCCACCAGCGCGGCGGAGGTGAACGGGACGCCGACGTAGGAGGCGATCCGCCCGGCGACCAGGTTGTCCCGGGCGTGGGCCTGCTTCTTGCCCCAGCCGTTGAAGTTCAGGCCGACGGCGTCCAGGGCCCCGGATCCGTCGGTGCGGAAGACGGGACCGGTGTCGCGCATCCAGCAGTCGTCGACGGGGATGGTGCTGACGACGGTGACGGTGGACCCGCACATCGAGCGGGCCTTGGCCGCGCTGCCCGAGTTGGCGCAGAGGAACACCGGCTCGTACTTGGCGATGGTGCGGGCGATGAGCGCGATGTCCGACTGCACGCCGCCGAGCTGGTTCCCCCAGATGGAGGTGCTGTCCGGCCAGGCCATCCAGGTGCGGGTGTGGCGGACGTCCTCGATCGGTACGCGGAACGCGCCGGCCGCCGCCGGGGCGGGCAGGGACGCGGCGCGGGCCCGTCCCTCCGTCGCCGCGATCGCGGCCGCCGCGGCGGTGAGTCCCGCCGCCGCCAGGAACCGTCGTCTGCCCATGCCACCGTCTGCGGGCCGGTTCACCACGTGATCGTTCATGGGGTTCCCTTCGATGCTCCAATGCCCCGCCGGAACAACGGGGTTGGCCGGAAAGCTAAAACTGACCAAGCGCTCGGTCAATAGTTTGGACGGGGTCGTTCCGTCGGATCGCGAGAAACCGCAGGTGACACGCCGGCGTCTGACTAAAGTGACGCCATGGCAGCTTCCGCGAAGGATTCCGGGGACGCCCCCGTCCCCCCTGCCCGGGCCGGCCGGCCACGGGCCTCGGCGAAGGGCGAGCAGACCCGGTCACGGCTGATCGCCGCCGCCCGGACCCTCCTCGCGGGCGAGCAGGCGGAACGCTTCACGACCCGCAACGTCGCGGCGCTGTGCGGCGTTTCGCACGGGATGTGCCACTACCACTTCCAGGACCGGACCGACCTGGTCCTGGCGGTCATCGCGGACATCCGCCCCGAGTGGATCGCGCCGCTGGAGACGGCGGTGTCCGCCCCCGGCTCCTTCGCCGAGCGCGCCGACCGGGTGATCGGCCTGCTCGGACGGCCCGAGGGCGCCGAGCTCTCCCACCTCCACGCCGCCCTGCACTGGCAGGCGTTGAACGACGCCCGGGTGCGGGAGAGCCTGGAAGCGGAGTACCGCCGCTGGCACGCCTGCTTCGTCGCCCTCTTCCAGGTCCTGGCCGACGAGCGCGGCGGTGGCCTCGACCCCCGCCCGCTCGGACTGGCGGTGGCCGCGGCCGTCGACGGGCTGGCGGCCATGGACTCCCTGGGCACCGGCGCCGGTACGGAGCCCGTGCTGCGGACCCTGGTCCACACGCTCGCCGCCGGGGCCTGAGCCGGTCGCGCGGGATCCGCGCCGGGCGGCGCTCCTCCCCCGCTACAACGCCCGGCGGGCGGCGGCGATGGCCTCCGGATCCCAGCCCGGGCGAGGTACCGACTCCAACAGCAGCCGCGTGTAGGCGTGCTGCGGCGCGGCGAGCACCCCGGCCGTGGCGCCCGCCTCGACGATCCGGCCGTGCCGCATGACGACGATCTCGTCGGTGACGCACCGGACGACGCCCAGGTCGTGGGTGATGAAGAGGTACGCGATGCCGGTCTGTTCCCGGATGTCGGCGAGCAGGTTGAGGATCTGGGCCTGTACGGAGACGTCGAGCGCGGCCACCGCCTCGTCCAGGACCAGGACGGACGGCTCGACGGCCAGCGCCCGGGCGATGGCGACGCGCTGGCGCTGCCCCCCGGAGAGCCGGCGCGGCAGGGCGTCGGCGGCCCGGCCGCCGAGGCCGACCTGGTCGAGCAGTTCCCGTACGCGGGCGGTGTGGTCCCGGCCGGGGAAGTGCAGGCGCAGGGTCTCGCGCAGGGCCGCTTCGACGCTGGTGCGCGGATCGAGGGAGAGGTACGGGTCCTGGAAGACCATCTGGACCTCGCGGGCACGGGCCAACCGGCGGGCCCGGCCGCGGCCCGCGCCGCGCCCGGTCCGGTCCCGGCCGCCGACCAGGACCTCTCCCTCGTCGGCCCGTTCCAGACCGACGATGATCCGGGCGGTGGTGGTCTTGCCGGAGCCGGACTCCCCCACGATTCCGAGCGAACCGCCCTCGGGAAGGACGAAGGACACGTCGTCGACGGCGCGGACGGCCCCGTAGGAACGGTGCAGGCCCACGACCTCCAGTGCGTTATCGGGCATCGACGGCACTCCCTTCGAGCCGGTCGCTGTGATGGCAGGCGGCCAGGTGGCCCGGCCGGGCCGGGGCGGCCACCGGCAGCGGGACCTGTCGGTCGCAGACCTCGGTGGCGAGCGGGCAACGGGCCGCGAAGGCGCAGCCGTGCAGTTCCTGACGCAGGTCCGGCGGCTGCCCCTCGATGGCGGCCAGCCGGCCGCGAGGGCCGTCCATGCGCGGGGTGGAGGCGAGCAGGGCGGCCGTGTAGGGGTGGCGGGGGTGCGCGAACAGGGCCTCGGCGGGCCCGCTCTCGGCGATCCGGCCGGCGTACATGACGTAGACGCGGTCGCTGATGGCCGCCGCCAGGTCGAGGTCGTGGGTGACGAACAACAGGCCGGTGCCGAAACGGGCGCGCAGTCCGGCGAGCAGGGCGATGACCTCGGCCTGGGAGGTGACGTCGAGCGCCGTGGTGGGCTCGTCGGCCAGCAGGAGCGCGGGGTCCCCCATGAGGGCCGCCGCGATGACGACGCGCTGGAGCATGCCGCCGGACACCTGCCCGGGATACTTGCGCAGCACGGATTCGTCCAGGCCCACGGCCCGCAGGAGTTCGCCGGCCCGTGCGGTCGCCTCGACCGGGGTCATCGCCTTGGTGAGGGTGACGCTCTCGGTGAGGAAGTCCCCGATGCGGCGCAGCGGGTTGACGGAGGCGCGGGGGTCCTGGAAGACCATGGCCACCGTGCCGGCGCGGACGGTGCGCAGCTGGTCGGCGTTCATGGTCAGGACGTCCTCACCGGCGACCTTGACGCTGCCCTCGGTGACGGCGCCGGGCGGCAACAGCCGCAGGGCGCTGCGCGAGGTGATGCTCTTGCCGGATCCGGACTCGCCGACGAGGGCGACGGTCTCACCGGCGGCGACGGTCAGGTCGATGCCGTCGAGGACGGGCCGGGCGGTACCGGGCAGGGTGATCCGCAAGCCCTCGATGTCGAGGGTGGGTACCGGTTGCGTGGGGTTCGGTGGTCTCATCGGTCTCTCCTGGCGACACGGTCGGCCCAGCGTTCCCCGACCACGTTGAAGGCGACCACGGTCAGCACGATGAACACGCAGGGCAGGATCGCGGACAGCGGGTAGCCGTGCTGGATCGCGGTCTGGCCGTCGAAGACCATGCGGCCCCAGTCGGGGGTGAGGGCGGGTACCCCGAGTCCGAGGAAGGACAGCCCGGCGAGGTCCATCAGGGCGTAGCCGAAGTTGATGGTGGACTGGGCGAGGACGACGGGGGCGATGTTGGGCAGGATGTGGCGCAGGCAGATCTGCGCCGCCGAATGCCCCTGGACCTGGTAGGCGCTGACGTACGGGCGGGCCCGTTCGGCGAGGACCAGGGCGCGGGTGAGGCGGCTGACGTAGGGCAGGTAGGCCACGGAGAGGGCGATGACCGGGGCGATCAGCCCTTCGCCGTACACCGAGATGATCAGGATGGCGAGCAGCATGCCGGGGAAGGCGAACACGAGCTCGGTGCTGCGGGACAGGACGGAGTCGAGCCAGCCGCCGCGCCAGGCCGCCGTCATGCCGACGGCGATGCCGGCGACGGTGGAGAAGACGACGACGCCGAGCGGTCCGAGCAGCGAGGTGCGGGCGCCGAGCAGCAGCCGGGAGAGGGTGTCCCGGCCGGCCGCGTCCACGCCGAGGGGATGCGCGGCGGAGGGCGCGGCGAGGGCGTTGCCGAGATCGACGGCGTTGGGGTCGTGCGGTACGAGCCAGGGTGCGAACAGGGCGGCGATGACGACGAGGGCGACGAGGGCCAGGCAGACCAGGTGGAGCGGGGATCCGGCCGCCCGGATCCGGGAGAGGCCGGGCCGGCGGGTGAGGACGGCGCTCATGCGGTGCTCCTCGTTCCGAGGGTCACCCGGGGGTCGACCAGGGGCAGCAAAAGGTCCACGATCAGGTTCACGATCATGAAGAGGGCGACGATGATCAGGGAGATCGCCTGGACGGTCGGGAAGTCCTTGGTGGTGGTGGACAGTTCGAGGAGCTGGCCGATGCCGCCGATGCTGAAGGCGGTCTCGACGAGGATCGTGCAGACCAGCAGGGTGGAGACGATGAGGCCGCCGGTCGTCAGGACGGTGCCGAGCGAGTTGCGAAAGACGTGCCGCCTGATGACCTGGCGTTCGGGGACGCCGCGGCTGCGGGCGACGGTGACGTGGTCACTGTCGAGGGCTTCGAGCATGGCGGAGCGGGTCACTCGGGCGAGCATGCCGATCAGGTAGAGCGCGAGGGCGACGGAGGGGAGGGTCAGGTGCCAGACCTTGTCCGCGAACCCGTCCCCGGCACCGCTGCTGGGGAACCAGCCGAGGTTGACGGCGAACAGTCCTTGGAGGAGGACGGCGGCGACGAAGGACGGGGTGCCGACGGCGAACGTCGTGGTGACGAGGATGGCGGAGTCGGTGGCACCGCCGCGCACGGCGGCGATCCGGCCGAGCAGGAGGCCGACGGCGACGACCACGGCGAGCGACATCACGATGAGCATCAACGTGGTGGGCAGGCGGTCGGCCAGCAGGCGGGAGACGTCGGTGCGGTAGGTGATGGACCGGCCGAAGTCGCCCTGGACCACGTCGCCCAGCCACCGGAGGTAGCGGACGAGGAACGGGTCGTTCAGGTGGTACTGGGCGTTGATCGAGGCGAGGGCCTCCGGGGAGGCCGAGCGGCCGGCGAGCAGGAAGCTCGCCGGGCTGCCGGGCGCCAGGTACATGGCGCCGAAGACCACGAAGGACGCGGCCAGCAGGGTGGCGGCCATCTCCGCCACCCGTCGTACGGCGAATCTGACGAAACTCACTGAGCGGCCCCCACGTCCGCGGCCCACGGGTAGTACATGTACGAGATGGTGGTGGGGGCGCCGGTGATCCGCTTGTTCATGAAGAGGGCGGTGGGCCACTCGGCGACGGGGATCCACAGCAGCCGCCCGGAGGCGTGGTTCTGCAGCTTCGCCTCGATGTCCATGCGCTGTTCCGTCGGGTAGACGGCGGCGGCCTCGTCGACGAGCCGGTCGTACTCCGGGTCGCTGTGGCCGGCGAAGTTCAGGTAGGCGCCGGTCTTGAAGTTCGTCAGCAGGTCGAGCGGGTCGGTGATCGAGTCGTAGTAGGTGAGCGGGAACATGTCGATGCCCTCGCGCGCCTGCGGGTCGGTGAACAGCGCGGTGAAGGCGTTCGGGGCGATCGTCTTCAGCTGGATGTCCAGGCCGATCTGCGTTCCCGCCGCCTGCACGGCGGTGGCGAGGAGGGAGACGTCCTGGCCGATGGAACTGGTGGCGACGGTCAGGGTCTTGCCCGAGGCGCCGGCCTCCTTGATCAGGGCCTTGGCCTTCTCGATGTCCTGCCCCGTGGGCGGCAGACCGTCGAAGGCGGTCTTCAGGGTCCGCTCGGGGGCCGCGGCCCAGGCGGCTCGGGTGGTCAGGGAGTTGGTGACGGTACCGGCCCCGCCCAGTCCCGCCTTGACGAACCCGGCGCGGTCCAGGGCCAGGGACAGGGCCTGGCGGACCCGTAGGTCGCCGAGCGGGCCCTGCATGTTGGTGATGTTGACGTTGACGGTGCTGAGGCCCTCGCCGAAGTAGAGGGTGCCCGCGCCGCTCCCGCGCAGCCGGGCGTAGCTCTCGGTGGGGATCAGGTATCCGCCGTCGGCCTCGCCGCTGAGCAGGGCGTTCGTCCGCGCCGAGGGGTCCGTCAGGATGCGGAAGACGGCCTTCTTCGACTTGGCCTTCGTACCCCAGTAGCCGTCGAACCGCTCCAGCTCGATCGACTGGCCCTTGTTCCAGGTGCCGAGCTTGAAGGGGCCGCTGCAGCCGAGGCCGCCGGTGGTGCCGTAGTCCTTGCCCGCTGCCTCGACGGCCGCCTTGGAGGCGACGACTCCGGCGGCGGTCGCCATGTACTGGGGGAACTGCGAGTCCGGCTTCTTCAGTTTGACGGTGACCTGGAGCGGGCCGCTCTTGGTGATCGACGTGACGTTCTGGAACACCTGCGCCCAGGCGGCGGCGTTGTCGGGGTCCGTCTGCCGGCCGAGGCTGAAGACCACGTCGTCGGCGGTCATCTCCTTGCCGTCGTGGAAGCGCACGCCGGGGCGCAGGTCGTAGACCCAGGTGGTGGGGTCCGGGTTGGAGGCTTGCCGGGCGAGACCGGGCTCGGTGGTGAGGCCCGGGGTCCAGCGCATGAGGCTCTCGCACACGTTGGACAGCACGGTGTTCTGCGGGTAGTCGAAGGCCACCGTGTAGTCGAGGGTGGGCGGCTCCGCGTAGACGGCCCAGGTGAAGGAGTCGATCTCGCCACGGGCCTCGGGGGTGGTGGCCGCCAGCTTGACGTCGGTGACGCCGCCGCCGGACCCGTCCTTCGGCGGCCCGGAGCAGGCCGCGAGGAGGGCGCACGAGGTCAGGACGGCGGTCGCCATCGCGGCCCGGCAGGCGAGCCGGGTGCGCAGGGCTCTGCGGGTGCGGGGTGGGGAGGTGGTCATCGTCGCGCTCTCTGTTCCGTGAGGGATGCGGTGGAGGAGCGGGCGGTCCGCCGGGGCGGACCGCCGGGAGCGGCCGGTTTCCCGGGTCAGACGGCGGTGGGCACGGCGGGCACCTGCTGGGTGATGCAGTGGACCCCGCCGCCACCGAAGGCGATGGCCAGCGCCCGCACCCCGACGACCTTGCGGCCCGGGTAGGCCGCCGCGATCACCGCGAGGGCCTCCTCGTCCTGGGGCACACCGGCCACCGGGACCACGACGCCGCCGTTGGCGACGTAGTAGTTGAGGTAGGACACCTCGATCTCGCCGTCGGCCAGGTCGGCGAAGGCCGTCTGCGGGACCTCGATGATCTCCAGGCGCCGGCCCTGGGCGTCGGTGGTCGCCTCCAGGACGGCCCGGTTGGCGCGCATCCGGGCGTGGTCGGGGTGGGCCGGGTCGTCGGGCAGGGAGATGACGACCGTGCCCGGGGCGGCGAAGGCGCAGACACCGTCCACGTGCCCGTCGGTCTCGGTGTCGAGGAAGCCGCCGTACGGGAGCCACACCACCTTGGTGACCCCGAGGCGGGACTTCAGCTCGGCCTCGATCTCGTCGCGGGTCATGCCCGGGTTGCGGTTGGGGTGCAGGAGACACTGCTCGGTGGTGATCAGGGTGCCCTCGCCGTCGACGGTGATCGCCCCGCCTTCGAGGATCATGTCGGAGGCGATGCGGTCGACCCCGAGGTGCTCCAACAGCAGGGCGCTGACCCGGTCGTCGGCGTCGTACGGGTGGTGCTTGCCGCCCCAGGCGTTGAAGCGGAAGTCCACGCCGGCCCGGTTGCCGTCACCGTCCAGCACGAAGAGGGGCGCGGAGTCCCGGAACCAGGAGTCGTCGAGCGGCAGCTCGATGACGGTGACGCCGTCGCCGCACAGCGCGCGGGCGTCGTCGCCGAAGCCGGGCGGGGCGACCATCGTGACGGGCTCGAAGGCGGCGATGGCGCGGGCGACCTGGGCGTACTCCTCCTTCACGTCGGCGAGCACACTGCCCCACAGCTCCACGCGAGTGGGCCAGGCCATCAGGCAGCCCTCGTGGGCGGACCACTCTGCGGGCATACGGTAATCAGTCATCAGGTGTCTCATTTCTTGCGTGGGGTGGAGTCTTCCACTCGACTGAAAATTCAGTCAAGAGCGAAGTCGTTATGTGGAGCCGGATCGGACGGGGCGCCTGGGCGGACGGGCGAGGGTGGCCCGGGCGTCGCCGTCCGTTCGGATGGGTCGCGCGCGGGGCCGACGGCGGGGGCCGGTGGCACGGCGGGTGCGTTCGGAAGGGACGTCGATCCGGGTGCGCGAGTCGGGCGAGGTCGTGGACGTGTGGGGTGACATGTCCGATCGACGGCCCGACGGTGCGGGAGGCCGGCGCTCCGCCCTGCTCTCGGAGCTTCACTCTGGCATTGACTGAAAATTCAGTCAAGAGGGTGAACACCGCTGGTCGCCGAGGGAAACGGGCGAGTTCGTCCGGGTGACGGCGCCCCGGAAGGCGCGGGTGGGACGGCGCGGGGAAGCAGCGGCGAGAAGGGACGGGGCCGGGGCCGCGCCGGGCCCCGGTCGGGCGGGCGTCAGCCCCGCGCGAGCCCCGCGAGCTCGGCTTCGACGGCGCCCCGCATCAGGTCGCGGGCATGGCCGATTCGGATGCCGCCGCTCAGCCAGCGCATGCTCAGGCCCTCCAGGAGGGCCGTGAGCCGCTCCGCGGCGGCGGCCAGCGTGGAGGCGGGCGCCATCGGCCGGACCTGACCCAGCAGCGCCGCCACCTCCTGGACCCAGACCAGGGTGGCCCGGGCGAGGTCCTCGCGCAGTACCTCGTCGAAGACCGCGCTCGCGCGCAGCTCGCCCCAGGCCGAGCTGTTCTCCCGGACGTCGACGGTGTCCTGGAGTTCCAGCAGGAGGGTCTCCTCCAGCTCCTCGCGCGGGGTCAGCGGCGGGTCGTCCGGGTCCCGGTCGGTGGTGTAGCGCTCGGCGCGGTCGTTGATGAACTCCAGCGTCTGCCGCAGGACGCCCGTACGGTCCTTGAAGTGGTAGTAGATCAGGGCGGTGGACACGCCGGCCTCGGCCGCGAGTTCCTCCACGCGCAGCCCACGCACGCCGCGCCGGGCGATCACCCGGGCGGCGGCTTCGAGGATCTGAGTACTACGAGACGCCATGGTCCGCACCCTACCCGGGTGATCCGGTGCGCCGGTACGCAGCCCGTCACCAGGAGTACCGGCGGCGGCGGGAACGGGCTGCGCGGGGGCCGCCCCGGTCGGTGGGCCCGGCCGGGGCGGCCGGTTCATCGGGTGGCCGGGGGCACGGCCGGGTGCGACTGGGTGGCGCAATGGATGCCGCCGCCGCCCGAGGCGATGCCGTCGATGGCGAGCTGCTCGACGCGGTGGCCTGGGTAGGCG
The DNA here is from genome assembly GCF_042893755.1 of Streptomyces sp. NPDC001568. Taxonomy (NCBI): domain Bacteria; kingdom Bacillati; phylum Actinomycetota; class Actinomycetes; order Kitasatosporales; family Streptomycetaceae; genus Streptomyces; species Streptomyces sp. NPDC001568. The sequence goes on from NZ_JBIAVF010000006.1 coordinate 182,308, forward strand.
GCCTGGAGGATGGCGTAGGCGACGCCGTCGGCGTATCCGTCGCCGAACCGGGGCGCGATCACGGCGCCGTTCACCGTGTAGTAGTTGGTGTAGCTGGAGAGGAACTCGGCGCCGCGACCGCTGATCTCCCGCCGGTCCGGTCCGGGCAGCTCGGTGATGGCCAGGGACCGCCCCTGAGCGTCGGTGGCGCCCCGCAGGACGCGCTTGGTCTCCTCGTAGACGGCCACCCACTTCTTGTCCGCGCCGGGACCGGGCTTGTCGAGGATGACCTTGCCCGGGGAGACGAACCGGGCCAGACAGTCGATGTGGCAGTCGGTGATGTCCTGCCCGGCGAGGCCGGGCACCCAGATGACCTTGTCGATGCCGAGCGCCGACTTCATGGCCTGCTCGACCTGGCCCTGGCTCATGCCCGGGTTCCGGTTGGCGTTCACCATCGAGCTGACCGTGACCAGCAGCGTGCCCTCGCCGTCGGTCTCCAACGAACCGCCCTCGCCGACGAAGCCGGCCCGGATCCGGTTCACCTCGTACTCGGCGAGGAGCGTGCGGGCGGCCGCCGCGTCGTTCACGAAGGGCTGGGCGTACGAGGTGCCGGTCTTGCCCCACCCGTTGAAGTTGGTGTCCACGCCGGCGACCGCTCCGGGGGCGACGACGAACGTGGGGCCGAAGTCACGGATCCAGAGGTCGTCGTTGGGGATGTCGATGACCTGGATGCCGTAGTAGGCGCCCAATCCGCACTGGTGGCGCGCCTCGGCGACCTGACCGGGGCGGGCCAGCACGACGACCGGCTCGTAGCGCGATATCACGTGCGCCACCTCGGCGATGTCCCGGCGCACCGCTGCGAGCTTGCCGTCCCACACCGAGGCGAGTGCCGGCCAGGCCATGTACGTACGGACGTGCCGGTCCGTCTCGGCGGGCATGCGGAGCGTGCCGGCGCCGTACGGCGCGGCCGAGGCGGCCTGCGTCAGGGGCGGGAGGGCGGCGCCGAGGGCGGCCAGCGGCACGGCCGCCGCGCCGTACCGGAGCACTTGGCGGCGGGAGGTGCGGGGGGTGGTATCCATGGTGACTCCCTGATGAGGAGGGGCGGGATGCACGGCATCCTTCCCCTAACTGAAAATTCAGTCAACCTTCCCGGCGTGTCCACCGCACCCGCCGACCCGATTCCGCTTCGACGATCGGCCGACGCTCAGCTGCGCCGGAAGTGGTCGGCCACGATGGTGACGGGCCCATCCGCGACCGCTTCGACGAGCCGCACGATCACGATTTCCCGCTGGTCAGGGCTTCGCACGCAGAACGGGCGCTCCTTGGCGAGCGCTTTGAACGGCAGGGTCGTCACCGGCCGCGTCTCGATCCCGCGCGCGCAGTCCTCCGGGGTGAGTGATCCGTTTCCGTCCGGGACGAAGGCATCCGACTCCTCGGACAGCAGGAACGCGTCGGTTCCGCGCGCCAGGTACCAGGGGGCCGTCTCGGCGGGAACCACCTTCCCGGCCCGCAGGTCGAACTCGTAACCGGAGTCCGGCGCGGTGAGCCGGGCCCGCGCGTAGCCGGGCGCGTACGGGGCCCCCGTCGGCCGGGGCGGATCCGTGCCGGGGTTCGCGCCGGAGGGGCCGGGGCTCGTCGTGGACGCGCCGGGGTCGGTGACGGAGCCCGTGACGGCGGGGCCCGGGCCGGAACCGGCCGCCGGATCCTCGGGGAAGCCGTACCAGTACGCGGCGCCCCCGCAGGCCAGCACGGCCACGACGGCGGCGCCGACCACCGGCGATCGCCGCCGCCGCCGCTCACCCCGGTCCGCGGCGCGGGCGGCGGCGCGGGCCGGCTCCGGTTCCGCTGGACCGGCCGGGTACGGGCCACCGGGGGTGTGCACGACGGCGCCGGGAGCGGAGTACGCCGTCGCCGCCACGGTGGGCCGGAAGTGGTCCGGGCCGCCGGACGGTCCCGTCGGGGGCGGCGTCCCGGCGTCCGCGGGGCCGCCGACCTCGGCGAGGACCGGCCTGGGCAGCCAGCCGTCCGTGAAACCGGGCCGGGACCCCACCAGGGGGTGCCCGTGGACGGCGGCGATCAGCTCACCCGTCGTGGGGCGGTCCTCGGGGCGTTTGGCGAGGCACCACGACAGCAGGTCGTGGAGCTCGGAGGGGACCGGGGCGAGGTCCGGGTGCTCGTGGACGACTCGGTACAGGGCTCCGGACTCCGGCCCGTTCCCGAAGGGCGGGGCCCCTGACGCCACGAACCCGGCGAGCGCCCCGAGGGCGAAGACGTCGGTCGCGGCGGTCACCGGCCGACCCAGCGCCTGCTCCGGGGCCATGAACGCGGCGGTGCCGATGCGCAGGCCGGTGCCCGTCAGGGCGGCGGCGTCGGCGGCCCTCGCGATACCGAAGTCGATCACCCGCGGCCCGTCACCGGCGATCAACACGTTCGCCGGCTTGAGGTCGCGGTGCACCACGCCCGCCCGGTGGATCGCCTGGAGCGCCTCGGCGATCCCCGCGACGAGCAGCAGGACCGTACGGACCGGCAGCGGGCCGTGCCGTCGCACGACCTGGTGCAGGGTGGGGCCGGGCACGTAGGCCGTGGCGAGCCACGGCGTCAGGTCGTCCTCCCCGGAGTCGACCACCTGCGCCGTGAAGAGGCCGTGGATCCGGCGGGCGCTGGCCACCTCCTGGGCGAAGCGCTCGCGGAACTCGGGGTCCGCCGCGAACTCCCTGCGGACCGCCTTCAGCGCGATGGGCCGGCCTCCCGGCGTGTACGCCAGGTAGACCACCCCCATGCCACCGGCTCCGAGCCGGGCGTGGAGGCGGTAGCCGCCGATCTCGTGGGGGTCGTCGGCGGACAGGGCCGTGTGGGCGGGCTGTACGCCGGGAGGCTGAGCGAACATGCGGTGGCTCTTTCAACGATGCGGCAATGACCTGGGGCGCATCGTGCCGCTAACTAAACTTTCAGTCAATGTGTGACAATGCGAGACGCACATCGCCAGGAGGAGGATCACCCAGTGTCGGATCGCAGACGGGCCATCCTGGAGGCCGCCGCCCGGGTCATCGCGCGGCGCGGGGTCCGCGGGCTCCGCGTGGGCGAGCTCGCGGCCGAGGCCGGCGTGTCGACCGCCTTGATCTACTACCACTTCAAGGACCGGACCGGCATCCTGCGGCACGCCCTGGCCTTCATCGGGGACCGCGCCGACCGCTACACCGGAACCGGTTCCGCCACCCGCGGGGGTGCGGCGGAACCGGCTGCCGAGGACCCGGGCGGACTCCTGGAGCGCACCCTGTTGCTCGAATTCCAGGACCTTCCCGAGGTACGCGAGAACAGCACCGCCTGGGGAGAGCTGCGGGCCCACGCGATCTTCGACCCCGAGCTGCGCGAGGAACTGGCCGCGGCGGGTACCGCCTGGGTGGAGGAGGTCGCCGGACTGCTCGGCGCCCTGCACCCCGCGGCGCCCGCCGATGCCGTCACCGCCGCCGCCGAGCGCCTGACCGCTCTCCTGGAGGGTCTGAGCGGCCGCTGGCTGAGCGGACTACTGCCCGCCGGGCACGCCCGTGACCTCATGCGCGGCGCGATCGGAGTCGAAATCGGCCTGCTCGGTTCCCCGATTTCGCAAATTGACTGAATTTCCAGTCAGTGTCAGAGTGGACGAACCGGCCGCACCACATTCCGTGCGTACAGGCCGTTCTTGGTGCAAAGCGTGCACCCTTGTCGTAGGGCCCGGCGTGCCGGCCCCAGCCGCGCCTCCCGTGCCCGTCCTGGCCGAACGTTCTTGCTCAGCCAGCACACGATCGGAGTCCCCCCGTGTCGTTCACTCCCCCCACCCGCCGGAGCGTCCTCCAGACCCTCGCCGGTCTGGGCGCCGCCGTTTTCGGAGCGGCGGCCTGCGGTCCCGCCGAATCCGGGGCGCAGTCCGGCGCCACCGGCTCCGCCCGGCCCTCCGGGTCGCCCGGCCACGCCGCGAAGCGGCGGCTCGGCGCCGAGTGGGAGAGCCACACCCGCACCTTCATGTCCTGGCCCGCCCTCACCTCGGTCTGGGAGCGGGACCTGCCCTACGTACGGGAGGACATCGCGCGGATCGCGCGGGCCGTCGGCGAGTTCGAGGCGGTGGTCATGATGGCCCGGCCCGACCAGGTCGACGCGGCCCAGCGCGCCTGCGGCTCGCAGGTCGAGGTCATCCCGTTGGCCGTCGACGACCTGTGGGCCCGCGACACCGTCCCCGTGTTCGTCGAGGAGGGCGGCAAGGTCATCGGCGTCGACTTCAACTTCAACGGCTGGGGCAACAAGCAGGAACACAAGAACGACGGTCAGGTCGGCCGTCTCCTGCTCCAGAAGTACGGCATCCCCCGGGTGCAGGCCCCGCTCGTCGCCGAGGGCGGCTCCTTCGAGCCCGACGGCGAGGGCACCCTGCTGATCACCGAGAGCTCGATCGTCAACGACAACCGCAACCGGGGCAAGTCCCGGGACACGATCGAGGCCGAGCTCAAGCAGACCCTGGGCGTGGAGAAGGTCATCTGGCTGGCCGGGGTGCGCGGCGAGGACATCACCGACGCGCACGTCGACAGCCTCGTACGGTTCACCGCGCCCGGTGTGGTGCTGCTGGACCGCGCGCACCCGAGCACGCCGGCGGACTCCTGGTCCCGCTCGGCCGACCAGGCGAAGTCCGTCCTGTCGAAGGCGACGGACGCCCGGGGCCGCCGCTTCGAGGTCGTCGACCTGCCGCAGCCCGACCTGAACCGGATCACGGGCGAGGGTGACGACTTCGTCTCCACCTACGCCAACTTCTACGTCGCCAACGACTCGGTCTTCATGCCCCAGTTCGGGGACCGCAAGGCGGACGACCGGGCCCGCGGCATCCTGCGGGAGCACTTCCCCAAGCGGGAGGTCGTCCCGGTGAAGATCGACACCATCGCCTCGGGCGGCGGCGGGATCCACTGTTCGACCCACGACCAGCCGGGCAAGCCCGCCGCCTGATCGGACCGCGCACCGCGCAACCGGCCTGACCGGCCCTCGCATCCCGCACGGCCCCGGCCCCCGGCCCGCAGCCGTCGGCCGGGCCCCACGAGCCCGCACCCCGCACCCCCGGACCCCGGAGCCACCGTGACCGAGTCCCCTCGTCCGTCACCGTCCGCGCGTCGCCTCAAGCTGCTGCCCGCCCTGGTCGTGATGGCCATCGTGGCGGCGGTCGCCGTGGGGGCGTGGCTCCAGTTCGGGGAGCGGCAGGCGCTGGACACCGTCCACACGGCGGGCCGCGACGATCCGGACCGCGTCGACATCAGCGCCACCATCCAACGCGTCGACGCCGCCGGCCGGGAAATGGTGCTGCGGGTGCTGGTCACGCCCCGGGGGGCCCTGGCAGAGGCGGGCGGGATCTCCCCCGCCGAGGACCTCACGGTCCAGACCTCGGCGGCCACCCGGGGCGACCTGGCGTTCAAGGCGCACCAGCGGATCGCGACCACGGACGTGCCGGTCGCCCTGACGGGCGGCTCGATCACGGACTATCCGTTCGACGCCTACGAGGCGGCCGTCGAGTTCGGGGCGACCGCCGGCGGGGAGAAGGTGCCGGTCCGCGTCACGCTCTCCAACAACGACGTCCTCTTCTCGGCGGCGGTCGACGCCTCGACCGCGCAGGACGTCGCCGTCCTCGACATCGGCTTGGCCCGGTCCAACAGCGTGCTCGTCTTCGCGGTGTTCATGATGATCGCGATGTGGGCGCTGGCCGTCTCGGTGTTGATCGGCGGCTGGTACCTGGTCACCCGCCGCAAGGGCCTGACCTGGCCCGCGCTGGGCTGGATGGCGGCCACCCTGTTCGCCCTGGCGGCCTTCCGCAACACCGCCCCCGGCGCCCCGCCGATCGGCTGCCTGCTGGACTACATCGCCTTCCTGTGGGCGGAGACGGTCATCGCGTTCTGCCTCATCACGGTGGTCATCGCGGGCATCCGCGCCGAGCCGCCCGTACCCACGGCGGCGGACGCACCCGCCGCCGGCGACTCCCCCGCGCCCTGAGTCAGCCGACGAGCTCGGGCTGCTGCTCGCGCCGCTGCTCGGGCAGGTGTACGGGGGCGACGGCCACGGCCGCCTCCCGGTCCCACCGCCGGGTGGTCCGTACGTAGGCGAGGATCACCGAAGCGGTCGCCAGCACCAGCAGCGGCCCGAACAGCCACGGGGTCTCGGCCATCCGCACCGGCAGGTAGCGGTACGACGTCAGCATCGCGACGAACACCACGGTCCCGTGGACGACCACCAGGCTCGCCGACCGGTCCCAACCACGGGCCTGGGCGCGCAGCGCCGCCTCGATCGTGAGGGTGAACACGATGCCGGAGATGATGTCGGCGCCGTAGTGGTAGCCGAAGCCGAGCGTGGCTCCGAGGGTGGCGATCAGCCAGAAGGTGCCCAGGTAGCGCAGGGCGCGCGGGCCCTTGCGGGAATGGATGAAGATCGCGGTGGCCCACGCCGTGTGCAGACTGGGCATGCAGTTGCGCGGGGTGAACTCGTCGAACGGCATGGGGACGGGCGTGCCGAACGACGGCGCCGTGTGGGGCCACAGATCGGCCAACGCCCACCGCCCGCCCTCGGCGCCGTAGGCGAAGATCGGGCCGACGACCGGGAAGATCATGTAGATGCCGGGCCCGAGCAGGCCGATGACCAGGAACGTGCGCACCAGGTGATGGCCGGGGAAGCGGCGCTCGGCCGCGACGTGGCGCAGCTGGTACAGCGCGACGAGGACCGCGCCCACCGCGAGCTGGATGTAGACCCATTCGAGGACGTTGGCGCCGATCGCTCCGGTCGCCTCGACGATCCGGCCCACCACCCACGAGGGGTTGCCCAGCGCGTGGTCGGCGGTCGCGACGTACTGGTCGAGCACCATCGGCTGGGTCTTGGAGGTGATCAACAGCCAGGTGTAGCCGGTCTTGCGGCCGGTCACGAGCAGCAGGGCCAGTCCGACGCCCTGCAAGAGCAGGCGGCGTTCACGACCGGTTCGGCGCGTGAGGGCGATGACGCCGCAGGCGAGCGTCACCCACAACGCGCCGCTGCCGAACATCATGGGGGCGCCGACGAGCCACCGCACGAGCCAGAACACGAGGTCGATGCCGATCGCGGCTCCGACGGCGATGAACCGCTGCCGCCAGGTCAGCACCACCAGCATCAGGGTCATGGCCGCGTACAGCACGGTCCCCGACTGCGGGGCGAAGATCACCTCGCGCCACTGGACGGTGATCGGCCCGGGCTTGCCGTACCCCCGGGCGGCCATCTCCAGCGCGATGAGGAAACCGAGGCCCACCACACCGACGCCGGACCACAGCAGGACCTGCGGCCGACGCCACGCGGCGGAGTCGGTGCCGCCTTCTGTTCGCGCGAGAAGTCGCGACACCTTAGATATCAATTTCCAGCCGCTTTGTCCGATGTCAGCATGCCCGCCACCTACCGTTGGCTCGAACATGTTAACGGAGCGACCGCGCCGCATCGGTCACGGGTGCGACGCACCCAGGGGATGGCCCGAACCGGCCGGGCCGCCGGCCGGTCTCCGCCACCCGCACGGGCCACTGCTGGAGCCGTAACGCACGAAAGGTCGTTCTCTCGTATTGAGAGAACGACCTCCGACGTGCTTCATGCACTGTCGGGACGACAGGATTTGAACCTGCGACCCCTTGACCCCCAGTCAAGTGCGCTACCAAGCTGCGCCACGTCCCGTTGCTTCCGCTGATCCTTCCAGCTTCCACTGTGCCTTCCACCTGGGGTTTTCCCCCGTGCGGCGGGCACATGCAGAACATTACCCCACGCTGAGGGGTGTGCGTGCACGGGTAATCGGCGAGGGGGAGGATGGTCGGGTGAACGCAAGGGACCGGGACGGTGAGGGGCGGGCGCGCAGTGCGCGGCCGAGGGACGGACTGGGGCGGCCACTGCCCTACGGAGCGGCCGGGGTGGAGCGGCAGCCGGAGGGGGTGGTGCGCTCCCCCGCGGCGACGGTCGCCGAGGCGCAGCGGCTGTTGGACGCCGGGATGCCCTTCCACGCGCACGAGGTGTTCGAGGACGCCTGGAAGTCGGGTCCCGCCGACGCCGCCCCGTTGTGGCGGGCGATGGCGCAGCTGGCGGTGGGGCTGACGCACGCGGCCCGGGGGAACGCGCTCGGCGGGGCCCGGTTGCTGCGGCGGGGCGCGGCGTCCCTCGACGGTGTGCCGCAGGAGTACGGGTTGGACCTGCCGGGGCTGGTCCGGTGGGCCGGGGAGTTGGCCCACCGGGTGGCCGGCGGGGCCGTCGTGGACGCCGCGCGGGAGGCCCCGCGGCTACGCGGCGGCGGGCTGCAGTAGGTCCCAGCGGTTGCCGTAGAGGTCCTCGAAGACCGCGACGGAACCGTACGCCTCGTGCCGCGGCTCCTCCAGGAAGCGGACGCCCTCGGCGGTCATCCGGGCGTGGTCGCGCGCGAAGTCGTCGGTGTACAGGAAGAAGCCCACGCGGCCGCCGGTCTGGTCACCGACGCGGGAGCGCTGCGCGTCGTCCTTGGCGCGGGCCAGCAGGAGCGCGCTCTCCTCGGCGCCCGGCGGGCGGACGACGACCCAGCGGGAGCCGTCGGGGCGCGCCGTGTCCTCGGCCAGGTCGAAGCCGAGGGCCCGGGTGTAGAAGTCGATGGCCTCGTCGTAGTCGTGGACCACGAGGGCGGTGAGGGCGATGTGGGAGGGCATGGGCCCTATTGTGCGCCGAGGAGGACGACGTCCAGGGTGCGGGGGCCGTGCACGCCCTCCACCCGGTCGAGTTCGATGTCGCTGGTGGCGGAGGGGCCGGAGATCCAGGTCAGCGGGCGGGTGGGGTCGAGCAGTTCGAGGGCCTGCGGGACGGAGTCCACCACCTGGTCGGGGACGCGGATCACGCAGACGTGGTGGTCGGGGATCAGCGTGATGCGGCGCCGGCCCTGGTCGGGGCCCCCGTCGAGGACGATCGTGCCGGTCTCGGCGATGGCCAGGGCGCAGCCGGTGACGACGGCGTCGACGCGGTCCAGCTCCCGCAGCGTGGACTCGGCGCGGTCGGCGATCAGGTCCGGGCCCGCGGCGGGCAGCCAGTGCGGGGGCAGGGCGGGCGGTACGAGGACCGTACGGGCGCCCGCGAGGAGCCGGGTCAGCAGCGGCGGCAGGCCGGCCGCGTCGGTGCGGTGGACCGTGGCGCGGTACTCGGTGAGGTTCGCTGCGAGCAGGTCGGCGGTTTCGGCGGGAGTGCGGACGCCGTGGGCGCGCAGGTAGTCCCGGGGGACGGTGGGGTCGGGGCCGGAGGCGGCCCGGCGGATGCGGGCGAGGATGCGGTCCTTGCTGCTCACGGCTTCGGGGTCTCCCGTTCGCGGGTCCACCAGTCGCGGAAGGACTCCGCGGGGACGTCGGGCAGTTCGCGGGTGTCGGTCCAGGCGCGGCCGGGTCCGGGGAGCCGGCGCGGGCGCAGCCGGCGGGCCCGGGACAGCAGCCGCTCCCCCGCACGCAGGGCGCCGGGGCGGTCGAGGAGGAGGCGGGCGGCGCGCAGGGCGGCCCGCTGCGCGGTGTGGCCGCGGACGGGGCGGATGCGTACGCGGACGCCGTCCCGGGTGACGGGGCCGCCCTGGGCGACGCGTTCGCGGAGGTGGACGAGGACCTCGGGGATGTCGATGGCGACCGGGCAGACGTCGTAGCAGGCGCCGCACAGGGTGGAGGCGTAGGGCAGGCTGGCGTCGATGTCGCTGCCGGTGCCGCGGAGTTGGGGGCTGAGGATGGCGCCGATCGGGCCGGGGTAGACGGAGCCGTAGGCGTGGCCGCCGGCGCGTTCGTAGACCGGGCAGACGTTGAGGCAGGCGGAGCAGCGGATGCAGCGCAGGGCCTGGCGGCCGGTTTCGTCGGCGAGGGTGTCGGTGCGGCCGTTGTCGAGCAGGACGAGGTGGAAGGCGGAGGGGCCGTCGCCGTCGGCGCCCTTCGACGGGCCGAGTCCGGTCCACATGGTCGTGTACGGGTTCATGCGTTCGGCGGTGGAGGAGCGCGGCAGGGTCTGGAGGAAGATCTCCAGGTCGCGGAAGGTGGGGACGACCTTCTCGATGCCGACGACCGAGATGAGGGTGTCGGGGAGGGTGAGGCACATGCGGCCGTTGCCCTCGGATTCGAGGACGACCATCGTCCCGGTCTCGGCGACCATGAAGTTGGCCCCGGAGACGGCCACCTTGGCGCGCAGGAACTTCTCGCGCAGGTGCAGGCGGGCGGCTTCGGCGAGTTCGCGCGGGTCGTCGCCGAGGCCCTCCGGTGCCGGGCGGCCCAGGCGGCCCATCTCGGTGCGGAAGATGTCGCGGATCTCGCCCCGGTTGCGGTGGATGGCGGGGACCAGGATGTGGGAGGGCCGGTCGTTGCCCAGCTGGACGATGAGTTCGGCGAGGTCCGTCTCGTAGGCGGCGATCCCGGCGGCTTCCAGGGCTTCGTTGAGGCCGATCTCCTGGGTGGCCATCGACTTGACCTTGACGACTTCCCGCTCGCCGGTGGCGAGGACGAGGTCGGTCACGATCCGGTTCGCCTCGTCGGCGTCGACGGCCCAGTGGACGGTGCCGCCCGCGGCGGTGACGGCGGCCTCCAGTTGCAGCAGGTACTGGTCGAGCCGGCGCAGCGTGTGGTCCTTGACGGCCTTCCCGGCGGCGCGCAGCCGGTCCCAGTCGGACAGTTCGGCGACGGCTCGGGCGCGTTTGTCGCGGATCGTGTGGGTGGCGTGCCGGAGGTTGCCGCGCAGCACCTCGTCGCGCACGGCCTCGCGGGCGGCCGTGGGGAAGGCGGGGAAGGCGGTGGGGAGGGCCGGCATGCCGAGGTGGGTGACCGGGGGGCGGGTCATCGCAGTGGTTCCTCCTCGGTCGAGGCCAGGATCTCGGCCAGGTGCAGGGCGCGCAGCGGGGCACCGGCGCGGCGGAGGGTGCCGTCGAGGTGGGCGAGGCAGGAGTTGTCGGCGCCGCAGAGCACCTCGGCGCCGGTGGCGCGGGCGTTGCGGATCTTGTCGGCGCCCATGGCGGCGGAGACGTCGGCGTTCTTGACGGCGAAGGTGCCGCCGAAGCCGCAGCATTCCTCGGCGCCGGGCAGTTCGCGGAGTTCCAGGCCCTTGACGGCGCTCAACAGCCGGCGGGGGCGCTCGCCCAGGCCGAGGGTCCGCAGGCCGTGACAGGAGGGGTGGTAGGTGACGGTGTGCGGGAAGTGGGCGCCGACGTCGGTGACGCCGAGGACGTCCACCAGGAACTCGGTGAGTTCGTAGACGTGCGGTACGAGCCCGGCGGCGAGCTCCGCCAGGGCGTCGCCCCGGCCCTCCTGGGCCGCCTTGCGGCCGATGCGCGGGTAGTGCTCGCGGATCATCGCGGCGCAGGAGCCGGAGGGGGTGACCACGTACTCGTGACCGGCGAAGGCCTCGGCGGTGCGGCGCAGCAGCGGTTCGCTCTCCCACCGGTAGCCGGTGTTGTACTGCGGTTGCCCGCAGCAACTCTGGGCCGCGGGGAAGTCCACCTCGACGCCGAGGCGCTCCAGGAGACGGACGACGGCGATGCCGGTCCGGGGGTACAGAGCGTCGTTGACGCAGGTGACGAACAGGGCGGCACGCATGACGGGCAGAATAGCCGGGTGAAGAAGTTCTCAGTGATCGGCATCGGCGCGGGCGACCCGGACCACCTGACCCTTCAGGCGGTCCGGGCGATCGGCGCAGCGGACGCGTTCCTCATCCTGGAGAAGGGGGAGGAGAAGTCGGACCTGACGGGGCTGCGGCGCGCGATGCTGGACGCGCACGCCCGTCCGGGGCACCGGCTCGTCGAGGGTCGCGATCCCGACCGCGACCGGACCCCCTCCGACTACACCCCGACCGTGGACGGCTGGCGCAGCGCGCGGGCCGAGATCTTCGAGCGGTTCATCGCCGAGGACCTGGCGGAGGGCGAGACGGGGGCGTTCCTCGTGTGGGGCGACCCCTCGCTGTACGACTCCACCCTCGCGATCCTCGACGAGGTCCTGGAGCACGGGCGGGTGGCGTTCGAGCACGAGGTGGTGCCCGGCATCAGCAGCGTGTCGGCGCTGCTGGCCCGACACCGGACGAACCTGAACCGGGTCGGGCGTCCGGTGCAGATCACCACGGGCCGGCGGCTCGCGGAGGGCTGGCCGCAGGACGTGGACGACGTGGTGGTGATGCTGGACGCCCGGCACGCGTTCACCGCCCACCTCGACCAGGACCTGTTCATCTACTGGGGCGCCTATGTCGGCACCCCGGACGAGATCCTGGTCTCGGGGAAGCTGGCCGAGGTGGCCGGGCGGATCGAGGAGCTGCGGACCGAGGCCCGCGCCCGCAAGGGCTGGATCATGGACACCTACCTGCTCAGGCGCCTCTGAGGTAACCGGGCAGGGCCCGGGCGAGGCGCTCGTACTCCTCGGCGCGGTTGTAGATCTGGCCGCATACGCGCAGCCCGCCGCCACCCCGGCGGGGCCAGACCAGGACCCGCGTACGGAGCTTCGCGGCGAGTTCCTCGCGCATCGCCCGGGCCCCGTCCTGGGTCTCGGCGGTGCCGGGCGGCAGCAGCAACGAGCGCAGCGGCAGGCCCTCGGTCCACGGGAGCGGGGTGAGCCCGGGCACCTCGGCGAGCAGGGCGGCGCCGTAGGCGGCCAGGGCGTGGTTGTGGGCGCGGACGCCGGCCGCTCCGAGGCGTTCCAGCAGGTCGAGGCCCTCGGGGGCGGCGAGCCAGCCGGTGTAGTCGGCGGTGGCCCGGTACTCGACGGACAGCGGGAAGCCCCGGTGGTCCTCCCAGGACGGGGTGAGGGAGCGGACCCGCGCCCGGTGGGCCGGGGCGACGGCGAGGATCGCGCTGCCCGAGGGGGCGTACCCCCACTTGTGGAGGTTCCCGAACCAGAAATCGGCGCCGGTGGCGATCGGTCGGGCCAGCATGCCCGGGGTGTGGGCGCCGTCGACGACGGTGGTGACGCCGCGGGCGGCGAGGTCGGCGAGCAGCCGGGGGCCGGCGATCAGGCGGGCGGTGGGCGAGCTGACGTGGTCGAGCAGGGCCACTTTCGTCCGGGGCGTCAGGGCGGCCAGCACGGTCTCGCGGACGGCGTCCTCGTCGGGCAGGAACGGGTCCAGGGTCACGGTGGTGACGGGGGCCCGGCGGGCGGCGGCCGCGACGACGGTGCCGTAGCCGTGGTCGGTGACCAGGATCTCGTCGCCGTCGGCGAGCGGGATCGCGTCGAGGGCGAGGTTGGCGCCCTCGGTGGCGTTGGAGATGAAGGCGATGCCCGTGGGTTCCGCCCCGAGGTGCGCCGCGATGCGGGCCCGGGCCGCGTCCAGCCGGTCGGGGACGGAGGCGAAGAACGCGTCGGGGTCGGCGTGGGCCTCGGCGCGCAGGGCCTCCTGCGCGTCCAGTACGGGGATCGGGACCGCGCCGAACGAGCCGTGGTTGAGGTGGGCGACGGCGGGGTCGAGCCGGAAGAGGGCCGGGCCGTCGGGGAAGGCGGGCGGGGCGGACGGCTCGGTCACGGGTACCTCCGGTCGGGTGCGGCGCGCGCGGCGTGCGCGGCATCCGGATCATGCAGGGGATCCGCCCGCCCGCGAAAGGCCAATACCGGCAAGGTGGCCTGCGCCGTCGGCCGGGGCGGGCGGTCCGGTCCGGGAGTCCCGGCGGGCGGTCCGGTACGGGAGTCCCGCCCCGGCTGCCCGGTTACGTCCCCCGGCCGCTGGTCGCCGCGTAGTACTGGAGGTCCTGCACGTCCACCTTGTGCTCGACCGGGTAGGGCAGCTCGGCCTCCGTCACGGACCGGCCGCCCCGGGTGACCTCCGCCGAGCTGATGCCCGGTTTCAGCGGCAGCAGCTCCGCGTGGACGCCGGCCGGGGCCCGGTGCTCGTCCCGGGCGGAACCGACCGTGGTGCGGACCGTCGCCGGCTCCTTCAGGAAGCTGAGCACCTCCACCGCGTCCCGGGGGGCGGCGCTGCCCTTGCGCAGGTTCATCACGAGCGACTGGTCGCCGGTCGGGTCGGCGGAGGCGAACTGGATGCGGGAGGTCATGTACAGGGTGTCGCGGACCACCTGGGGCCAACCGCCCGTCTTGAACCGGGTCAGGTAGTACGAGGTCAGGTCCAGGTAGGTGTGGCCGTTGTGCAGGGACGGGGCGAACTGGCTGCCCTCGGAGTAGTCGTTCCAGGTGGTGAGCTGCACCCAGTCGGCGCCGTCCTCGATGGCTCGGGTCCAGGTGGAGCGCAGGGTGGCCGTGTTGCCGGCCTCGTCGTAGATGCCCTGGTTGGGACGGGCGTCCTGCACCGACACGGGCTGCATCCAGATCTTGCCCAGGCCGTGGGCGCGGTCGACGTCCCGGGTGGAGCTCTCCTGGCCGACGTACGAGCGACTGCCCCACTCGGAGAAGCCGTAGCTGATCGGGGCGAACGCGCCGTTGTGCGCGCCGAAGTCGAGGAAGAGCGGGACGAAGGCGGTGCGGATGCCGTGCTTGGTGCGCAGGGTGTCGATGACCCGGGTCCACCAACCCACGTCCTTGGCCTCCGCCTTGAACGGGGAGACGACGAGCCGGCCGTCGCCGAGGCGGTGCGCGGCGGGCGACTTGCCGAGGGCGGCGACGGCGTCGGCGAGGACGGCGGGGTCGTCGGTCTTCAGCGAGGTCATGTCCGGCATCAGCATGATCTTGAAGGCGGGGTCCACCGAACGGGCCGCCTCCATCAGGAGGTTGGACCGCTCCCAGTTCTTTCCGCTCAGGGAGAGCATGTCGAGGGTGAATCCGTCGATGCCGGCGTCCCGGGCGGTGCGCACTTCCTGCCGGAGGTTGGTCAGCTCCCAGTTGCCTTCCTTGGGTTGGACGGGGAGCGGGCGGTCGCGCAGCAGGCCGCCGTAGCGCTCGTGCTTGCCGCTCTCGCCGTCCGGGTTCAGGTAGTTGCGGGTGTAGTAGTCGGCGTCGGCGCTCGCGTTGTCCAGGGAGAGCGGGTAGGGGGTGAAGTAGTGGGCGAACACCAACTTGCGGCCGGCGGCTCCGGTGCGCAGGGCGGCGGGCTGCGGCAGGTCGAAGGGGAGCGCGCCGGGGGGACGCGCCGCGCCCGCGCCGGCCTGTCCCCCGGTGCTGCCGGGCGGCGTGGCCGCCCGGGTGCCGCCGTCGTCCTGGGGTTGGCTCCGTTCGGGCTCCGGCGTGGTGGAGGCCTCGGGGTCGGCCGGGCCGCCGGGCCCGGTGGACCAGGGCACGTTGATGTCGGGCGCCGCGCTCCGCTCGGTGGCGCCCGCCGCGAAGGGGTCCCAGGCGATGCCGGTGGCGGCGCAGACGCCGACCAGGAAGAAGGCGGACAGCAGGAGGGCCAGCAGGGCCTTGAGGCCCCGCCGACCGTGGCGCCGCCGGTGCCCTAAGGGTCGCGCCCGCCCGTCCTTGCGCCGGTCCGCTCGCCGGTCCGCTCTCATGGTGGGCCCCTCCCTGGAATATGCCCCGCCGACGGGGCTGCACAGCAGTAGAGCCGATTCCCGTCGTCCGGACAACCGTTCCCCACGGGCCCGGGCCCGGTACGTACGTCACCGGGACCACAGGAACTACGCCGACCGCTTTGCCGTGGCTCATGCACGCCCGATTCCGGTGGCCTTGGTACGCCGGAGCGATGGCGTACGGGTCGGGTCGCGCGCACGCATCCGCAACGCTTTGCACCGCGAGGAGCCGACCGGCCGGGCGGGGGTCGCGCGGGTGGTCGGCGCGGTGGTCCGGACCTTCCGGGCGCGTCGCCCGCGCGGCGACGGGAGGGCCACCGGCGGGCGTCTACCCGGACTCCACCATCCGGCCGACCGGGGGCACGTACCGAGACCGGGGCGTCACGGTGACGGGGGCAGCTGCGGCCGGGGGGCCCGCGCGTGCGGGCCCGGGCCTGCGCCGGGCCCCCGCGAGCCTCCGTACATACCTTCGACGGAATGCGCAATTCCCCTGGCGACGCCGGGGAATTGGCGCATAATCGTCGACATGCGGCTCGAAGCATCCCTGTTGCCGCGCCTGGTCACGCATGCAATGGGGGGCATCGTGCCGATGGGGGAATCCAGGGCGTCCGGCGCGGCCGGATCAGCCGGAACACTGCCGACCACGTCCGCCGAGCTGTCCGTGCTGCTCACCGCCGTGCGACGGGGCCGGGTCCTCACCGTCACGGGCCGCTTCCGCGAACCGCGGAGCCTGCTGGTCCGGGACATCGCCCGCAGGCTCGCCTCGAACTTCTGCGACGGATCCGCCGTCATCGCCGTCCGGCACGACGGCAGCGTCCGCGAACTGGTGGACGCCCTCGGCTGCCTGCCCGGCATTCCCTTCCTCCCCTGCGGCACGGCGAACGCCACCTCGTGGCTCGCCGAACGCGACATGCTCCTCGTCCTGGACGACTGCGACCGGCTGGCCCCGCGGACGCTGGAGTGGCTGCGGGCGCTCCTTGCCGTCGCGCCCGGACTGCGCGTACTGGCCGCCGGACGGAACCCGCTCGCCGTCGGCCAGGGCCGGGTGCACCGGCTCTGACGGGAGCGCGCCGACCAGCCGGCCGGCCCGGCACCCGGCCGCGACGACGGCGTGCCCTCGGGACGCGGTGGCGGGCGACCGGCCGGCCTCGGCCCGTCCGGGGCCACACGCGCGCCACACGTGCGGCACACCCGCGCCACACTGCCGCCACAGCACTGCCACGGCACTGACATGCGGGGTCCATTGAGTGCGGCGGGGCCGACTCCTAGGGTCTGACCTGCGGGTTTCGGGGGGCGGCTGCGGCCTGCCCCGAGCCCGGTACGTACGTCACCCTGCCCCGCACGTACAGGAGACCCTCGTGAGCGAGCACCCCAGCACGCCCGACGCCGGCACGCCCCGCGCCGACACCCCCCGCGCCGGCACGCCCCGCGCCGGCGCGGTCGGAAGGCGCGGCTTCATCGCCGGCGCGGCCGCCGTCGCCGCCTCCGCAGCGGCCCCGGCCGGCCTCGCACAGGCCGCTCCGGCCGGCTCCGGGACGTCCGCCGCCCGGCCGAACATCCTGCTGATCGTCACCGACGACCATCCCAAGCACACCGAGTGGGCGCTCCCGAAGACCATCGCCTGGCTCGGCGGCCAGGGCGTCACCTTCACCCACGGCCACTCGGCGACCCCGCTGTGCGCGCCGTCGCGTTCGTCCGTGTTCTCCGGCAAGCACGCCCACCACCACGGCGTCCGCAACAACGCGGCCTCGCACAGCCTCGACCAGTCCACCACCGTGCAGCGCCACCTGAAACAGGCGGGCTACCGCACGGGGTTGTTCGGCAAGTACCTCAACTCCTGGGCACTGGCCGACAACCCGCCGCACTTCGAGGAGTGGGCCCTGCTCCAACCCGGTTACAACGACGCCCGCTGGAACGTCGACGGCGCCGTGCAACAGATCGAGGGCTACACCACCAACATCGTCCGGAACAAGACCCTCGACTTCATCGACAAGGCGGCCGACGACTCCCGCCCGTGGTTCGCGTACGTGACCCCGTACGCCTCGCACGCGCCGAACGTCCCGGCGCCCAAGTACGCGCAGACGCCCGTGCCCGCGTGGAACGGTCGTCCCTCCGTCCCGGAGGCGGACCGTTCCGACAAGCCGGCGTACATCCGCAACGCGACCGGCACCCTCGACGACGCGCGGGAGCTGCGCACGCGCCAGTTGCGCAGCCTGCTGTCGGTGGACGACGCCGTGCAGGCGATCCGTGACCGGCTGGCGGCGACCGGGCAGCTGGCGAACACGCTCGTCATCTTCACCGGGGACAACGGCTACACCTGGGCCGACCACGGCTGGCTGAAGAAGTCCGTGCCCTACTCCCCCGCCCACGAGGTGCCGTTCTACCTGTCGTGGCCGGCCGGCGGCCTCGACTCCGGGACCACCGACGGCCGGATCGTCGCCAACATCGACATCGCGCCGACGATCCTCGACGCGGCCGGGGTCGCGCGGCCCGCCGGCCAGGACGGCCAGTCCCTGCTCGGCACCGCTTCCCGCGACCACCTGCTGGTCCAGTGGTGGAAGCAGGGCACGGGCGGGACCGGGCCGAAGACCTGGGCCTCGTACGTGGCGAAGGACAAGCAGTACACCGAGTACTACGACCTGCACACCGACGCCACCGGGGCGGTCTCCGGCACCGGCCAGGTCGCCTTCCGCGAGTACTACGACCTGGCCGCCGACCCCCACCAGCTGCGGAACCTGCTCCACCAGGCCACCCCGCAGCAGGAACAGGCCCTCGGCATCCCGGCCTTGGCGGCCCGGCTGGCCGCCGACCGCGCGAGCTGAGGGCGGGCGGGCCGGACGTCACCGGTGTCCGGCGGCGGCGCCCGCGCGGACGCCGGTGACGCCGGTGACGCCCGACCGGACGCCGCCCGGTCCCACTGATCCCCCGTACGCCCCACCCAGGAGAGACCCGACCCCATGCCGCCGAAGCCCTGCTGCACCCCCGCCCGGGAAGCCGCCGCCACCGACTCGGCGCCGGTCCCGTCCCCGCCGCGGCCGCACGCGGATCCGGCGGCCGGACGGGCCGCGCGGGGTCTCCTCGACCTGCCGGGCGGCCGCTTCCTGATGGGGGCCGAGGACCCGGACGGGTTCCCCGCGGACGGCGAGGGGCCCGTCCGGGAGGCGGTGGTCGGGGCGTTCCGCATCGCCCCGACCACCGTCACCAACGCGCAGTTCGCCTCGTTCGTCAAGGCGACCGGGCACGTCACCGAGGCCGAGTCGTTCGGCTTCAGCTTCGTCTTCGCGGGCTTCCTCGACGCCGAACTCGCCACGGTGTCCCCGGCGGTGGCGGGAACTCCCTGGTGGCGGGCGGTGTCCGGCGCCGACTGGCGCCGGCCCGAGGGACCCGGCACGTCCTTCGCAGCCCGCCAGGACCACCCCGTGACGCACGTGTCCTGGAACGACGCGCAGGCGTACTGCGCCTGGTCCGGGACCCGGCTGCCCACCGAGACCGAGTGGGAGTACGCGGCACGTGGCGGTCTGGAGCGGCGCCGCTATCCCTGGGGGGATGAACTCCGGCCGGACGGACGGTACATGTGCAACATTTGGAACGGCGACTTCCCCGGGCACAACACCCGGGTGGACGGCTACGCGGGCACCGCGCCCGCCAAGTCCTTCCGGCCCAACGGGTACGGGCTCTACAACACGGTCGGGAACGTGTGGGAGTGGTGCGCCGACCGGTTCGCACCAGCGGGCCCGGAGCGGTCGATGCGCGGCGGTTCGCACATGTGCCACGACTCGTACTGCAACCGCTACCGCGTCGCGGCCCGCACCCGCAACACCCCCGACAGTTCCTCCGGCAACATCGGCTTCCGGGTGGCGGCCTCCCTGACGGCCTAAGTCGCAGGTAGGGGGCGCCTTGATACCTCGGACCGATTGACGCCTGCCAGGGGTCGAGCGCGATGATCGTGGGGTCGGCTCGACCACGGAGGGGGCGGTTGCGCATGTGGGGGAAATGGATCGGCTGCACGGTGCCGGTGGCGTCGCGGGAGCGGTTCGGGTCCGGTCAGCGGGCCTGGGCGGCGATCGGTGACGCCGAGGGGCTGGTGGGGCAGGTGGGTGGGTGGGACCGGGAGACCGGACGCGCCAAGCTCCTGGGGCTGTGGAGCGGCTCCGAGTCCTACGGCCGCTTCATGCGTGAGCGTCACGACGAGGTGTTCGCCCTGAGCGGCCAGAAGGGCTCCTTCACCGCGATCGACACAGCAGTTGGTGGGACCGTCCTCGACATGGCGGGCGAGGTGGCGGACCTCCCCGGGGCCTTGGCGGGTCTGAAGGGCTCGGAGCTGCTCCGGGTCGCCGATTGCCGCGTGCTGCCGGGCCGTGCGGAGCACTTCCTCGACGTGCAGCGCCGCGTCTGGGGGCCCGGCATGGCGGCGGCGAGCGGGATGCGGGCGGGAGTGGTCACCCGGCTCGCGCCGGATCGCTACCTGGTCACCACCCTCTGGTCGGGCCGTGCCGCTCACGACCGGTACCGCACGGAGCACTTCCCGGCCCTGCTCGACCGCGCCGGGCTCCCGGATGACCTCCGCTCGACGACGGGTCACCTCATACCCCTGGAGCGGGAGTGGTGCGTCGTGGCCGGCGCCCGCCTCCGACCCACTGCGGAGGCGTCCGCAATCGCGGCGCCGGCCGGCGCAGACGTGTGCTGACGCGACGAGGCTTGACGTGACGGCTTGACGGTACGCGGGCCGACGTGACGCGGGCCCGGGCAGGTGTCGCGGGCGCCCGCCCCGGGGCGCGGGCGCACCGACGCGCTTGATCGGAGTCAGCGTTGCCAGTGTTCGGGCTGCCATTCCGCAGCGGGCAGCCCGAGGATCACCTCGTCGACGAAGGCCCCGCTCACCCACGCGGAGCGTCGTAGCGTCCCCTCCAGGGTGAAGCCGGCCCGCAGGGCGGCGCCGATCATCGCCGCGTTGTCGGCGAGGGTGTCCACCTGGAGCCGGTGCAGTCCGCGCACGGTGAACCCGTACTGGCAGAGCAGTTGCACGACCTCGGCGCCGAAGCCCCGGCCGCGGCTGCCCGGGCGCAGCGAGATGCCGAGGTGAGCGCCGCGGTTGTGGGTGTCGATGCCCCACAGGAGGGCCTCTCCCGCCAGTTCGCCGGAGGTCAGGTCGACGGCCGAGAACACCACCGCGTCGCCGGTGGGGGCGGCCGGCTCGTACGGGGAGTGCCCGCCGCCGGCGCTCAGCGGGCGCCAGGGTCGGGAGTCGGCGCGCGAGCGGGTCGCGACGTCGTCGTACAGCTCGGTGTGGAGCACGGGTACGTCTTCGGGGAGCCGGGCGCGCAGCCCGGTCAGCTTTCCTCGGATCACCCGGCCTTCCTAGCCGCAGCGCCCGCCCGTCCACAACCGGGTTTCCGCGAAGCTCCGGGTACGGGGCCGCCCCGGCCGGGCGTGGTGCCGGCCGGGGCGGACCCGTGTGCGGTGGTCCCGGGGCGAGCCGGGTTCCGGGCTCAGCCCAGGATCGCGAGCGCCTGCTTCAGCGTCTCGGACGGCCGCATGATCGCCGCGGCCTTGGCCGCGTCGGGCTGGAAGTACCCGCCGATGTCGGCCGGGGAGCCCTGGACGGCGATGAGCTCGTCGACGATGGTCTGCTCCTGCTCGGCCAGCGTCTTGGCGAGGGCGCCGAACGCGGCGGCCAGCTCGGCGTCGTCGGTCTGCTTGGCCAGCTCCTGCGCCCAGTACAGGGCGAGGTAGAAGTGGCTGCCGCGGTTGTCGATGCCGCCCAGCTTGCGGCTCGGCGACTTGTCCTCGTTGAGGAAGGTGCCGGTGGCGCGGTCCAGGGTGTCGGCCAGCACCTGGGCGCGGGCGTTGCCGGTGGTGGTCGCGAGGTGCTCGAAGGAGACGGCCAGCGCGAGGAACTCACCGAGGGAGTCCCAGCGCAGGTAGTTCTCCTTGACGAGCTGCTGGACGTGCTTCGGGGCGGAGCCGCCGGCGCCGGTCTCGAAGAGGCCGCCGCCGTTCATCAGCGGGACGACCGACAGCATCTTGGCGCTGGTGCCCAGCTCCAGGATCGGGAAGAGGTCGGTCAGGTAGTCGCGCAGCACGTTGCCGGTGACGGAGATGGTGTCCTCGCCGCGGCGGATGCGCTCCAGGGAGTACGCGGTGGCCTCGACCGGGGAGAGGATCTCGATGGTGAGACCGTCGGTGTCGTGGTCGGCGAGGTACGTCTTGACCTTGGCGATCAGCTGCGCGTCGTGCGCGCGGCCCTCGTCCAGCCAGAACACGGCCGGGACGCCGGTGGCGCGGGCGCGGGTGACGGCGAGCTTGACCCAGTCCTGGATCGGCGCGTCCTTGGTCTGGCAGGCGCGGAAGATGTCGCCCTTGGCGACCTCCTGCTCCAGGACCGTGTTGCCCGCGGCGTCGACGAGACGGACGGTGCCCGCGGCGGCGAGCTCGAAGGTCTTGTCGTGGCTGCCGTACTCCTCGGCCTTCTGGGCCATGAGGCCGACGTTCGGCACCGAGCCCATCGTGGACGGGTCGTAGGCGCCGTGGGCGCGGCAGTCGTCGACGACGGCCTGGTAGACACCGGCGTAGCTACTGTCCGGCAGGACCGCGAGGGTGTCGGCCTCGGCGCCGTCCGGGCCCCACATGTGGCCGGAGGTGCGGATCATGGCCGGCATCGAGGCGTCGACGATGACGTCGGACGGGACGTGCAGGTTGGTGATGCCCTTGTCCGAGTCGACCATGGCGAGGGCCGGACCCTCGGCGATCTCGGCGTCGATCGAGGCCTTGATCGCGTCACCGTCGGGCAGCGCGGCCAGGCCGTTCAGGACGGCGCCGAGGCCGTCGTTCGGGGAGAGGCCGGCGGCGGCGAGGGTCTCGCCGTAGCGCGCGAAGGTCTTCGGGAGGAAGGCGCGGACCACGTGGCCGAAGATGATCGGGTCGGAGACCTTCATCATCGTGGCCTTGAGGTGCACGGAGAACAGGACGTCCTCGGCCTTGGCACGCTCGATCTGGTCGTTGAGGAAGGTGCGCAGGGCGTCGACGTGCAGGACGGACGCGTCCACGACCTCACCGGCGAGGACCGGTACGGACTCGCGCAGCACGGTGGTGGTGCCGTCGGCGGCGACGTGCTCGATGCGCAGGGTGCCGGCCTCGGCGATCACGGTGGACTTCTCGGTGGAGCGGAAGTCGTTCTCGCCCATCGTGGCGACGTTCGTCTTCGACTCGGAGGTCCAGGCGCCCATGCGGTGCGGGTGCGCCTTGGCGTAGTTCTTCACCGAGGCGGGGGCGCGGCGGTCGGAGTTGCCCTCGCGCAGGACCGGGTTGACGGCGCTGCCCTTGACCTTGTCGTAGCGGGCGCGGATCTCGCGCTCCTCGTCGGTCTTCGGGTCGTCCGGGTAGGCCGGGAGGGCGTAGCCCTGGGCCTGGAGCTCGGCGACCGCGGCCTTCAGCTGCGGGATCGAGGCCGAGATGTTGGGAAGCTTGATGATGTTGGCTTCGGGGGTCTTCGCCAGTTCGCCGAGCTCGGCGAGGGCGTCGGCGATCCGCTGGCTCTCCTCGAGGTGCTCGGGGAAGCTGGCGATGATCCGACCGGCCAGGGAGATGTCACGGGTCTCGACATTCACACCGGCCGTCGACGCGTACGCCTGGATCACAGGCAGGAACGAATACGTCGCGAGGGCCGGGGCCTCGTCAGTGTGCGTGTAGATGATGGTCGAGTCAGTCACCGGATGCTCCGCTCCACAGTCTGCGTCTCTCGTCTGCAACATTGCTCGACATCAAGATATCTCGTGATCGGGCCGGCCTGGACAGCCCCCTGCCCCAAGTCGAACGAGACGCGTGTCACCTTCGGGCGGACCGGCGCGGGAACGACGTGGCGGGAACGACGAAGGCGCCGCCGTCGACTGTGACCAGTCGGCGGCGGCGCCGGGAGAGCGGGTCGTTCAGGCGTGGATCTGCTTGGGGCTCGCGCCGTACGCGTTCGGGCCGGCGTCGCCCTCGGTGGCCATGAGGACGATCATCCAGATCCATCCGACGAACGGGATCAGGCCCACCAGGTACCACCATCCGGACTTGCCGGTGTCGTGCAGCCGCCGGACGCTGAGGCCCAGCGTCGGAAGGAAGACGGCCAGGGTGTAGATCCAGGTGATGACCGGGTAGCTCCCCAGCGCGAAGTCGATGACCATCAGGACGATGACGACGGGGATGGTGCACAGGACGAACATCCAGTATTCCTGGCGGCGCGATCGGCCGTTGAAGTCCGCGTAGCGCTTGATGACGTCGACGTAGTAGTTCACGAGTCCCCCCTAAGGACGGCATCGACGGCCCGGCCCACCGGAAGGGGCCGGGCCGGATTTATGCCCTCGGCCCGAGGTGCTCAAGCCATTTCACGGGAGCAAGAATTGGCCACCACCCGTGATTTTGAAGGGAGTTGGGGCGCCGGTCGATGGCCGGGGCCCTTGATGCGGGGGTGACTGCGGTGCCGGTCAGCCGATGTGGAAGGAGTCCCCGTAGACCTTCCAGTCGAGCGGGGTGTTGAGGTTCAGGTTGCCCTTCTTCAGGAAGACCCGCTGGGCGGTGTCGACGCGGCTGGTGTCGCTGTGCGCCTCCTCCTGCTTCATCGCCCACACGCGGGCGTCGAGGAAGGCGTTGAGCCAGGTCGTCTCGTTGCCGCCCTGGGCCGGGGGCTTGGCCTTGGCGAGGGCCCGCTTGCGGATGTTGCGGAAGCTGGTGGAGTCGGTGCCGTCGCCGTGCATGACGATGGCGTCGTAGTAGACGAACTGACCGAGGGTGCCGACGCCGTCCGTCTTGCCCTGTTTGACGGACGGGTTGAAGTAGACCCGGTCCCGCTCGTGGTCCTGGGCCTTCTTGAACTCGGCGTCCTGGGCCGCCTTGGCCCAGTCCTTGGTGAAGTTCGGGTCGAGGCCCGCGTGCGAGTCGCTGCCGTCGACGGCACGCAGGGCCGGCAGGTACTTGGCGAGCACGTTGCCCGGCTTGACCTGGGTGTAGTACTCGACGAGTTCGAGCATGTCCCCGGTCCCGGAGCAGAAGCCGATGATCCCGGCGGTGTAGCCGCGTCCGTCGCCTATGTCCTCGATGTACTTGTACTGCGCCTTCCAGTCCAGCGAGGAGTTCTCCGCGCTGGAGACGATCTGCATGGCGATGTCCTTCTTCGCCGGGTCGTCGAGTCCCGTGGCGGCGGCCGCGACGGCCGTCGCGGAAGCGGGAGCCGGGGCCGGGGCCGCCGTGGCGTGCGCCGGGAGCGGGGCGGCGAGCAGGGCCGCGCCGAGCAGGGTGCCGATCGCCATCGTCTTGCGCTGAGGGGTGAACACAGGGCCTCCGTACGGTGGTTGAGGCTTTCCGATTCCGTTAGGAAACTTTCCTACCAGATGCTGCGGGGTGGGACCACCCCTCGCGGGTCATCTGCGGAAGAAACCAATCCGTAAGGGCGCCGGCTCCGAAGTCCTCCATGACCGCCGCCGTCGACCACCCGGAGGACCTGCCATGACCCGTACGCGACCGCGCCCCGCACGGCACGGGCGGAGGCGAGGCGCGTGAGGCAGCCGATCCCCTTCGGGGCCCCGCAGGAACGGTCCGCCCCCGATCTCCCGGCCCTGATGGAGCTCGTCGCGCGCGGTGACCAGGACGCCTTCGCTTCGCTGTACGACGTGATCGCGGGCCCGGTGCACGGCATCGTCGTCAAGGTGCTGCGGGACCGGGCGCAGTCCGAGGAGGTCGCCCAGGAGGTGTTGATCGAGGTCTGGCGGCAGGCCCCGCGCTACCGCCCGGACAAGGGCGGCGTCATGACCTGGGTGCTGACGATCGCGCACCGCCGCGCCGTGGACCGGGTGCGCTCCGCGCAGGCCGCGACCGCCCGCGAACAGGACAGCGCCTCGCGCGAGCACGCCCGCCCGTACGACGAGGTGAGCGAGCAGGTGGAGACCCGCCTCGAGAGCGAGCAGGTACGTCGCTGCGTGCGCGGGCTGACCGACCTCCAGCGGCAGGCCGTCAACCTCGCCTACTACGGCGGCCTGACCTACCGCGAGGTCGCCGAAACGCTGAACACCCCGCTGCCCACGGTCAAGACGCGGCTGCGCGACGGACTGATCCGGCTGCGCGACTGCATGGGGGTCACGGCATGAGCCGCACCAGCACCGACACCGACCAGCTCCACGCGCTCTCCGGGGCCTACGCCCTGAACGCGCTCGACCCGGGCGAACGGGACGCCTTCGAACGGCACCTGGAGCGCTGCGCCCTGTGCACCCAGGACGTACGGGAATTCTCCGCGACGGCGGCCCGGCTCGGTTCCGCCGTCGCCCTGCCCGCCCCGCCCGGGATGCGGCGCACGGTTCTCGCCCGGATCGACGGGGTGCGTCAACAGCCCCCGGCGCGGCGGAGCATCGTGGCCCTGCGCCGCCGGGCCCTGCCGCTGGCCCTCGCGGCCTGCCTGGCGGGGGCGCTGGCCCTCGGTGGGGCGGCGCTGCGCGAGCACGAGCAGGCGCAGCGGACGGCGATCGCCCTCCAGGACCTGACGGCGGTGCTCTCGGCCCCGGACGCCCGTACGGTGACCACCCGACCGGGGTCCGGCGCGGCGGGCAAGGTGGTGGTGTCCGCCTCGCGCGACCGGGCGGCCTTCGTCAGTTCCGGGCTGCCCGCCGCTCCGGCGGGTCGGACGTACCAGCTGTGGTTCGCCGATGGGTCGGTGATGCGGCCGGCCGGGCTGGTCCGCTCGGACGGCGCGACCGTGCTGACGGGCTCCGTGGGGCAGGCGACGGCGGTCGGTCTGACCCTGGAGCCGTCGGGCGGCTCGCGGCAGCCGACCGGCGCACCGCTCATGCTGCTGGCCCTGGGCGGCTGACCCCGGCCGGCTCCGGGACGGCCGGCCCCGGGACGGCCGGCTCCGGGACGGCCGGCTCCAGGACGGCAACCCGGCTCCGGCCCCCGGTCGTACGGGTCTCGGAGCCCCCGCCCCTCCCCTGCCGCGGGGCGGGCCTCCAGGCCCGCTTCGCCTCCGGCCGGTCGGGGCGGGCCGGCGCGTGGATCACCGCGCCGCGGACGCGCCCGTCGCCGGTCAGGCGGTCCGGGCGGCCGGTCAGAGCCAGCCGTTGCGCCGGAATCCGCGGTGGATGACGAAGCAGGCGACCGCCATGACCCCGAGGACGAGCGGATAGCCGTAGGTCCAGCGCAGTTCGGGCATGTGGTCGAAGTTCATGCCGTAGACCCCGCAGACCATGGTGGGGACGGCGACGATCGCCGCCCACGCGGTGATCTTGCGCATGTCCTCGTTCTGGGCGACGGTCACCTGCGCGAGGTGTGCCTGGAGGATGGAGTCCAGGAGGCCGTCGTAGGCGCCGATCTGCTCGGTGGCGCGCGTCAGGTGGTCGGCCACGTCACGGAAGTACGCGCGGATCTCCGGCGGGATGACCGGTATCGGCTGCGTGGCCAGCTGTTCGAGCGGCCGGCCCAGCGGCGCCACCGCCCGTCGCAGTTCGAGGAGTTCCCGCTTGAGCTGGTAGATCCGCCCCGCGTCGCCCCGGCCGCCGTGCTCGCTGAACACGGCCGTTTCCACGGCGTCCATGTCGCTCTGCACGGCGTCCGTGACGGCGACGTAGTCGTCGACGACGTGGTCCGCCATGGCGTGCAGGACCGCCGCCGGCCCCTTCGCCAGTTGCTCCGGCTCGGCTTCGAGCGCCTCGCGGACGGGGCCGAGGGTGCCGCGGCCGCCGTGCCGAATGGTGATGACGAAGTCCGTTCCGACGAAGGCCATCATCTCGCCGGTCTCGACGACCTCGCTGGTCGCGGTCAGCTCCTCGTGCTCGACGTAGCGGACGGTCTTGAAGACGGCGAAGAGGGTGTCGTCGTAGCGCTCCACCTTGGGCCGCTGGTGGGCGTTGACGGCGTCCTCGACGGCGAGCGGGTGCAGGCCGAAGAGGGCGGCCAGCCCGGCGAGCTCCTCCTGCGAGGGCTCGTGCAGGCCGATCCACACGAAGCCGTCGCCCGCCTTGCGGACCCGCCGCAGGGCTTCCTCGGCCTCCCCGCAGCCGTCCTGGCGGACGCCGTCGAGGTAGACCACGCAGTTGACGACGGCGCTGCCGAGCGGGGAGCGGGCGGGGTGACTGAGGTCGACGGCCCGCCGGTAGCCGCGGCGCACGGCCCGGCGCAGGCTGCTGAACATGGACAACGGCGTACTCCCCTTCGGCGGATCAGCGGCCAGTCTGCCACCGTCACGGCCGGCCGTACCTCCGCCCCGCGTCGGGCGCCCCGCTTCGGGGCCTGCGCTCGCGGTGCGGTGCGCCGGCCGGTGGGGCGGCCCGTGCGGTGGCCGTCGGGGCGGCCGTCAGGCGCGGTCCACGAAAACGCTGGTGGACTTCACCCGGGCGGTCGCCCGCGCGCCCACCTCCAGGCCGAGTTCCTCGACCGCCTCGCGGGTGAGGAGGGACACGATCCGGTGCGGACCTGCCTGGATCTCGACCTGGGCGTCGACGGTACCGAGCAGGACACCGGTGACGATGCCGGGGAAGGAATTGCGCACCGAGGTGGACGCGGCCTCCTCGCCGTCCGTGCCGTCCTGCGCGGCTTCCACGCAGAACGCGGCCAGGTCCGGCCCGTCCACCATGCGCCGGGTTCCCTCGCGGCGGGTGGGGAAGCGGTCGGCGTCGGCCCACCGTCGTGCGGTGTCGACGCTGACGCCCAGCAGCCGGGCGGCCTGGCCGATCGTGTAGGACTCCATGCCGGAAGCGTAGGCGGTGTCGACGGGCCGACGGCGGCGAGGCCGGCCGTTTCGGGTCATGCGCGGGCGCGCCGCCCCGCCGGCGCGCCCGCCGCGCCCTCAGGCAGGGCCGTGCCCGAGCCGGGAGCGGCCGATGGCCACTGTCCGGCGGCCGGGGAGGACGTCCGGCGGGAGCAGGGATTCCATGGCGGCCTGGGCGACGACCCCCGCGACCGTGGCCAGGGCCGGGGAGTCCAGCTTCCACTGCTGCCAGTACAGCGGGACGTCCAACGGCGGCGCGGGATCCAGCGGCACCAGCGCGCCCGCCTCCAGCAGCGGCAGGGCCTGCGACTCGGGGACCAGGCCCCAGCCGAGTCCGGCGGCGACCGCGTCGCGGAACCCCTCCGAGGTCGGGACCTGGTGCCGCGCGACCGCGGCTCCGGCTACCCCTCCGGTCAGGGCGCGCACGTAGCCGTCCTGGAGTTCGTCGCGCCGGTCGAAGACGATCACCGGCGCCTCCCTGAGGTCCCGCGCCCGCGTCCCCGTCAGGTGCCGGGCGACGAAGGCGGGGCTCGCCACGGGCAGGTAGCGGGCCATGCCCAGGGCCCGCACCGTGCAGCCCGCGACCGGGTCGGGCGAGGAGGTGACCGCGGCCATCACCTGCCCCTCCCGCAGCAGCGCCGTCGTGTGCCCCTCGTCCTCCCGGTACAGCTCGAAGCAGACCGGCGGATCCTGCGGCACCCGGGTCAGCGCGGGCAGGAACCAGGTGGCGAGCGAGTCCGCGTTGACCGCGATCGGCAGCCGGACCGGGCCCAGCCCGTCGGCCATCCCCATCCCCAGCTCGACGCGGGCGTCCCGTTCCAGCCGGGCCAACTGGCGGGCGAAGCGGATGACCACTTCCCCGGACTCCGTGGGCCGCACGGGCTTCGTCCGCATGAGGAGCACCCGTCCGGTGCGCTGTTCCAGGGCCTTCACGCGTTGGCTGACGGCGGACGGCGTGACGTGCAGGGCCGTCGCCGCCGCGTCGAAGGTGCCCTCGTCGACCACCGCGAGGAGCGTCCGTACCTGTTCGAGGGGAAGTTCGTCCATCACGAACGCTAAGGGTACGTAAAAATCTTTAGCTGTACTGACGCCACGCCGCTGCCTACCGTCGACCACATGAACCACGGCATCACCACAGCAGCCCTGGCCGGCTTCGGCACCGGCCTCTCCCTGATCGTCGCCATCGGCGCGCAGAACGCCTTCGTCCTGCGCCAAGGCGCGCGCCGACAGGCCGTGTTCCCCGTCGTCGCCATCTGCGCCGTGTCGGACGCCCTCCTGATCACCCTGGGCGTGGCCGGGGTCGGGGCGTTCGTCACCGCCTGGCCGGCCGCCCTGACGGCCGTCGGGATCGCCGGCGGCGCCTTCCTGATCTGCTACGGACTGCTGGCCGCGCGCCGGGTGCTGCGCCCCGACCCGGAGGCGGCCCTCGGCACGGCCGGCGGCGCCGCCACCGGGTCGGCCCGCGCGGCCGTGCTGACCTGTCTGGCCATGACCTGGCTCAACCCGCACGTCTACCTGGACACCGTCCTGCTGGTCGGCTCCCTGGCCGCCGAACGCGGTGACCTGCGCTGGGCCTTCGGCACGGGGGCCGTGCTGGCCAGCCTGACCTGGTTCGGGGCGCTCGGCTACGGCTCGCGCCTCCTCAGCCGTACGCTCTCGAGGCCCCGGGCCTGGCGGGTGCTGGACGGCTTGGTCGCCGCGACGATGGTCACGATGGGCGGGATGCTGCTCGTCCGGGCCTGAGCTCCGCTCCGACATCCCGCGCGGCCGACACCGCGGGGCGAAGCCGGTTCGGGCGGATTCGCCGCGTGGAGCCGGTTCGGGCAGATTCGCAGGACGGGAGCCGGTTCGGGCAGATTCGCGGCTCGTGGCATGCCGCCGGCGGTCGCGCGCCACGGATGCGGTAGGTCTGGTGCCGTACCGATGCGCGCAACCGCCGCGCCCCACGCGATCCCAGGAGCCACCGCCGTGCCCGAGCGCCCACCCGCGAACCCGGCCCCCTCCCCGGCGCCCCGGCGCTCACCCGAGTCCGTCCGCGACTCCCCCGCCGACCTCGCCTCCCCCCTCGTGGACGCCACCGGCGTCGTGCTGGACGGCCGCGGGAGGGTCCTCGTACTGGCCCCTTCCCCCAAGGCGGACCTGAAACTGCCCGGCGGCGCCGTCGAGGACACCGAGACCCCGGAACAGGGGCTGGCCCGGGAACTGAAGGAGGAACTGGGCCTCGGCGTCCCGGTCGGCCGACTGCTGGCCGTCGATTCCTGTCCGCCGGGCACCCTGGGCCGCTCCCTCGTCGCGCACGTGCACCTGGTCGGCCCCCTCAGCGACGCCGAGGCCGACGCGCTCGCCTTCCCGGACGGCGAGGTCACCCGGGCGGACTGGCTCGCCCCGGAGGAGGCCGCCGCCCGGCTCCCCGCCCGGACCGCGCCCCGGCTGCGCGCCGCGCTGGCCGCCCTGTACTCCGGTTCCCTCGCGCACCTGGCCGACGGCGTCCCCCAGCCGGGCTCCCCCGCCGGACTCGCCCCGGCCGACCGCGCCGCCCTGGAACACGCCGGCCGCTTCGACGCGGCCGGGCACCGCGCGTCCCGCCCCAAGGCCCTCACCGCGGCGAACGTCGTGTTCACCGACGGGGAGGGGCGCATCCTGCTCGTCCAGCCCGGCTACGGAGCCCCCGGCCGTTGGCTGCTCCCCGGCGGCGGCGTCGACAGCGACCTCGGGGAAACCCCCCGGGAGGCCGCCGCGCGGGAGGTCCGCGAGGAGACCGGCCTGGACCGCGCCCCGGGCCGGCTCCTCGGCGTCAACTGGTCCCACCGCCCCGGCTACCCCGCCCGGGTCCGGTTCCTCTACGACGGCGGCGTCCTCGGCCCCGACGAACTCGCCGCGATCCGGCTGCCGCCCGACGAGCTCGTGAGCTGGCGGACCGCACGCCGCAAGGAGCTGCGCGGCCTCGTCAAGGGCTCCCTGCGCCGCCAGATCAAGGCCTGCCTCGACACCCTCGCGGACGGCGCCGGGCCGCTGGAACTGCACGACGGGCGGCGCGTCCACCCGCGGTGACGGACCGCCGGCGCCCCGCCCCGGCGTCGCACCGAGCCGGGGCGCCGCCTACGATGCCGACATGCGTACGTGGGCGGGGCGAGCGGAGGGGGCCTTCGGCCCGCGCGCCTGCCTGCTGCTCGTCCTCGCGGTGCTGACCGGCCTCGTCGCCATGCACGGCCTGGGGCCGGCCCCCCTCTCGGTGGCCGCCCACGCCCCGGCGCACGGAGCCCCGGCGGGTTCCGGGCACGACACCCCGACGGCGGACCCGGGGGCCGACCCGTGCGCGTGCGTCCACGCCGGTGATCCGCGAGGCGGCCCCGGCGGTCACGCCGAGCACGCGGACGCCACCTGCGCCGCTCCCGGCACCAGCGGCCCGCCCGTCCTGCCCGAGCCCGCGATCGCGCCGGGCGCGCTCGCTCCGGCCCCGGCGGGCCCGTACGGCGTCCTCACCGGGGCGACGGCCTGCGGGCGCGCCCCTCCCTCCCTGAGCGAACTCCAACTCCTGCGCGTATAGGGCTGCCCCGGCATGCCCGGACCCGGGCCGCGTCGTCCCCGGACGGCGCCCTTCGTCCACGACGACGCCCGTCGTCCTGACGAACCCCCGGTGGCCGGTGCCGTTGCCCGCGAGCCCCCATCCCCAGCACGCCCTTTCGCGTGCCGCAGCACAGGA
The DNA here is from genome assembly GCF_042893755.1 of Streptomyces sp. NPDC001568. Lineage (NCBI taxonomy): Bacteria > Bacillati > Actinomycetota > Actinomycetes > Kitasatosporales > Streptomycetaceae > Streptomyces > Streptomyces sp. NPDC001568. The sequence goes on from NZ_JBIAVF010000006.1 coordinate 214,123, forward strand.
GCAGCACCACCATGACCGTTCAGCGTTCCCTTTTCCGCCGTACGACCACCGTCGTAGCGGCCTCGGCCGCGGCCCTCGTCCTCGCCGCCTGCGGCAGTGGCGAGGACGGCGGCGCCACCCACGGCGGCCACGACTCCACCCCGACGGGCTCCGCGAAGCCCTCCGCCTCCGCCGACGCCGGCTCCACCGTCCGCAAGGGCGGGAACAACGCCGCCGACACGGCCTTCGCCCTCGGGATGATCCCCCACCACCGGCAGGCCCTGGAGATGGCCCGCCTCGCACCGACCCGCGCCGGTTCGGCCGAGGTGAAGAAGCTCGCCGAAGAGATCGAGAGGGCCCAGGGCCCCGAGATCGAGACCCTGTCGGGGTGGCTCGTCGCCTGGGGCGAGCAGGTGCCCGCCGAGGGCTCCGGGCACGGCGGGCACGACATGGCAGGCATGATGACGGCCGAGGAGATGGACGGCCTGACGAAGAGTTCCGGAGCCGCCTTCGACAAGGCGTTCCTGGAGCTGATGGTCAAGCACCACGAGGGCGCCGTGGCCATGGCCCGGACCGAGCAGGCCGGCGGCGCCCACGGGCCGGCCAAGGAGCTGGCCGGGGCCGTCGTCGCTGCCCAGAGCGCCGAGATCGCCCGGATGAAGTCGCTCCTCGGCACCGGCTGACCGGCCCGGTCGACGGGGGACGCGGCCGGTCCGCGGACCGGCCGCGTCCCCCGTCCAGCACCGCCTCGCGCGCGGCGACGCCCGCCCCGTCCCACGGCGTCGGCGTGCTCACCGGTCGAGCAGGTGGGCGAAGAATCCGATGGAGGGGTCCTCCGGGGTGCCGATGAGGAGCGCCCGGTCGAGCAGGCCGTTGTTGTACTCGCAACTGGTCTCCGGGAGCATCACGCAGGCGTGGCAGGCGGCCAGGTTGGTGCCGCCCGCCCCGGAGGTCCCGGTCTCGACGCAGAGCGGGTCGGCGGAGCACCACTCGGCGCGGTGGACGGCCGCGCGCACCGCCCGGGCGAGGCGGTCGGTCTCGCCCTGGGCGACGAGGCCGCCGAGGCTGCCGGCGGAGTCGCTGGTGGCCGTGTAGATCAGTACGCCGGCCATGTCGTCGCCCGAGTAGACGCGCTCGCGGAGCGAGGCGGAGGGGTAGCCGGAGTCCAGGCTCCACTCGTCGATCATCACGTGCGCGAAGGTGTGCAGCAGGGCCATGCGCGGGCTCGCCGGCGAGAGCGGGACGCGGGTGGGGTCGGAGGCCCGTTCGGCGAGGACCCGCTGGTGCCGTTGCCGCATCCCGTCCACGCGCTCGGCGACGGCGGGCAGTTCGGCCCAGGCGTCGATCCGGTCCTCGTCGAGGCGGAGGAAGACGCCCTCGCCGTGCACCTCCATGGCGGGCAGCCAGTCGGTGGGGGTCAGGGAGAGCGCCGCCTCGTGTCCCTCGGAGGAGGTCTCGGGGTCGATGACCCGGGTGAAGGCCTTGAGCGCACGGACCTCGCGGAGCTTCTTCACCAGCATCGGGGTGCCCAGGCCCAGGCCGATCAGCGGCTTCGCGTCGCCGGTCGGACGCTCGCAGACGAACTGCTCGGTGCGGTGGCCGGATCCCTCCGGGTGGCCCGCGCAGAGCCGGGCGTACTCCATGTCGCGCAGGGCCCGGTAGCGCTGCTCCTGGTCGACGTCGCGGCCTTCGTCCCCGGTGGTGTCCTCGGCCTGCATCGCCGCGAGCAGTTCCATGACCTCCTCGGGCGTCACCGGGGGCGGGGTCCCGTCGAAGACGTACTTCAGGTGGATCTCGATCTCGGCGAGGGAGGAGCAGCCGCGGAGCTTGTCCCAGTGCTTGTCCAGGGCGTGCGCCCGGGTGTCGCTCCACGGCGGGATGGACAGGGCCGAGCGGAGCACCGGCTGCCACACCGAGGAGGAACCGCGCTGGAGGGTCCGGGGCGTCCGGGCGCAGGGCTTGTCCGGCGCGTCCTTCAGCCAGGGCCGTTTGCCCTCGCAGCGGATGTTCAGGTCCTTGAGGGCGCCGCGCCGGAAGGAGCCCTCCATCGACACCTCCGGCACGCCGCAGGAGCAGGAGAGCACGACCGAGCGGAGCGAGGAGGTGCGGCCCGAGGAGGCGAGGGTCATCCGGCCTCCGCAGAAACCGGCCTGGCCGTCGCCGCGTCGCCCCCGGTGCAGCCACTTCCAGTACGGGAAGTCGGCGAGGTGCCCGTCCTCGCAGGCCACCACGAAGCGGGACGGTACGAGGGCCTCCGCGCACTCGGCGCACTCGTTGCGCCCGGGGGGTGAGTTGAACTTCCGTACGTGGTCCAGGGCGTGGCACTCGGGACAGTGGTGCCACAGCGGGAACCGGCGCACCCGGACGCCGTCGCGGCTGTCGTCGCCGGAGGCTGGCGGGAGGCGGAACCGGCGCACGCCCAACACCCGGGCGAGGCGGGGCTCGTGGATCACGGGGGCCTCGTCGCGGGGCCAGTGTTCCTCGGCGGAGTCGATGCCGGAGACGATGAACGACTCCTGCTCGACCGCGATCAGCGATCCGACCCCGTAGGTGGTGATGGCCTGGGCCCGGCGGATGGCGCCCCGACGGGGCAGGCTGCGGGCCGGTGCGGCGGAGCCGTCGGCCCGGCGCCGACCGCGTGAGGGGGGCGGGGTCATCGGGATGCCTCCATGAACAGTGCGGACTCGGCGTCGACGTCGCGCAGGGACCACAGGGTCTCCCACGCCTCCACGCCCTCCATGGCGTCGTTGTAGGGCTTGAGCAGCGAGGGGACGGTACGGCCGCGCTTCGGCTCGTAGTGGAGGCCTCCGTGGGCCTCCGCCTCGGTGTACCACCAGTCGATGAACTCGTCGAAGGCGGCGGCCACGTGGGCCACCTCCTGGGCGGCGGTCCGCGGCGGGGAGACCCGCTCGACCCGTTCGAGGATCCTCGGGCGGATCTCGTTCCTCAGTTCGTCCACGAAGAGGTCGATGTTCCCGGCGGCGTCGTCGGCCCGGGCCGCGGGAATCAGGATGCGGGCCAGCGCGACGATCACCGCGTGCAGGCCGCGGTCACGGGCGCGGGCCGAGAAGGGCGTCACCGAGGTGGACTCGACCTCGCGGTAGAGGGCGGAGTGGAAGTGCTGGAAGTTCTCGTAGTGGGAACGGTCGCGGGAACGGCCCGCGTTGAGCATCACGGCCACCAGGCCGGGGTGCGCGCGGCCGACGCGACTGGTGGCCTGGATGTACTCGGCGGTGGTCTGCGGCTGGCCCATGACGGCCATCAGGCCGAGCCTGTCCACGTCCACGCCGACGGCGATCATGTTGGTGGCCAGGAGCACGTCCACCACGTCGGGGCCGGGGAGCCGCCGCTCGATCTGCTTGAGGCGGGCCGGGATGTCGCTGGCGTCGACCCGGCTGGTCAGCTCGGAGTGGTTGCCCACGGCGCGGACCGCGCACCCGTCGCGGTCGGCAAGGTGTTCCAGGTGGGCCACGACGTCGTCGTGGACCTGGAGTTCGGCGGCGGACAGCAGGCGCAGGCTGTTGAAGTAGCCGACCAGCGTCCAGTACGCGTCCCGCACCTCCTCGGTCGTGTCGGCCCGCATCGCCTGGTGGAGCAGGGTCGCGTAAGTGCGGATCAGCAGGGTGGACTGGCTGGTGCCGGGGGCGAGCAGACCGACGTAGCGGCGGGACGCCTTGTCGCGCGCGGAGGTCTCCACGGCGAACCATGAGTCGCGGGAGTCCAGGCCGGCGGGCGGGAACTGTCGCACCTCGCGGGAGAACAGGGCCCTGCCCTGTTCGGCGGCGCGGCGGATGGTCGCGGTCGAGGCGATCACCTTGGGCCGGTCGGCGAGCAGGTCGACGGCCGTCTCGTACAGTCCGGTCAGGGTGCCCAACGGGCCCGAGATCAGGTGCAGTTCGTCCTGGACGATCAGCTCCGGGGGCGGGGTGGCGTCCTCGCGGTCGCGGTTGAAGAGGGCGGCGGTCAGCGCACGCCACGGCATCGAGGCGAACTTGTCGACGGTGGCGATCACCAGGGTGGGCCTGGCCCGGTACACGGTCTCGTCGACGAGGTGTACGGGCAGGCCGTCGGCGAACGCGCAACCCGCGCCGGGGCAGCGCACGTCCATCCGGACGGCCTCGCGGTCGACGGAGTAGTGGTGGGCGTCGAGGGCGGACCCGCACCAGGGGCAGGCGTGCAGTTGGACCGGGTTCTCCTTCTGGAGCACCTTGCCGGAGCGGGCCGCCCCGAGCTGTCGTTCGGCGACCTCGAGGGTGTTGGGGGTGGCGGAGCGCCCCACCCACATGCCGACGGAGATCTCCTCGTGGCCCAGTTCCCCGGGGTTCTCGCGGCGCATCCGCTCCATGGCGCAGATGAGGATCGCGGCGCGCTCGAACTGTTGGAGGGTGAGCAGCCTCAGCGTGTACCGCATCAGGACGGTGACGCCCGCGCCGGCCGCCCCGAGGCGCATCCGGCGCAGGAAGGTGGTCAGGGCGATCAGGCCCAGGTACGCCTCGGTCTTGCCACCACCGGTGGGGAACCACAGCAGGTCCGAGACCCCCCGGTCCGGGTGGTTCGGGTCGTCCACCCCGGCCAGGCACAGCAGGACGAAGGCGATCTGGAACGGGCGCCAGCGCGCCGAGGTCAGGTCGGGCTCGCCGGCCCGGCCTTCCTTGACCCAGGCGCTGCGGGCCCGCTGGGTCGCCATCGCCCGGTTGGCGAGTCGGAACGCCCGCATGAGGTCGGGCTTGTCGCGCAGCAGCGCGATGCCCTCCCGGAGCCGTTCGAGGGCTCCCGCGCAGGCCGTGACCTGGGCGGAGGCGGCCTCTTCGTACGAGGTTCCGGTCAACGCCGCCGCTTCGGCCCGCTTGCGCGCGATCCAGAGCTCGTATCCGGCGGCCAGCCCTTCCAGGGCGGCGATCACCTCGCTGTCGGGGGCATCGGCGAGGCCGAGCATGGTGAGGGCACGGTCGTCGATCTCCGGGTTGGAGTCGGTGAGCAGCACCTCGTGGGTGGGGACGAACTCGGTGCGCACCTCGCTCACCCCGGCACGCTCCACGTCGGTGACGCCGACCGGGGGCGGGGTCCAGTCCCACACCGCCGCGCAGCCGTGGCCGGCGGCGAAGGTGGGCGCGTGCCGGTGCAGCAACCGGCTGGTCTCCAGCTCGGGGTCGACGGCGGACAGGGTGACGGGGCGCTCCACGAAGGCGCTCGACCCGTTGCCGGCGCGGACGTTCAGCCCGGTCTGGAACAGGGCGAAGGCGTCCTGGAGTTCCCGCTCACCCACCTGCTGGACGTTGACGAGGGTGACCGTGACGGTGACGGTGCCGGTCTGCCGCGCAGCTCGGCGCACGAGCACTTCGAGCCGGGCCGTACCGTCCACCAGGTCCCGCGAGGCCCCGCGCCCCGGGTACGTCACGTCGACGGTGGTGTCGGGCAGGTCCAGCTCCACCCGGCGCCAGTGTTCTCGCTGGTCGGAGGTGGTACGGGCCTCACTGCGGCGGGCCGACACCGGACGGCCCTCGGCGTCCTGCGGTGCGTAGACGGCGGCCCGGGCCGAGATCACGATCTCCCGGCACACGGCGAGGTCGACCGCGAAGGTCAGCCCCAGCGTGGACGGCCGCCGGTCACCGGCGTTGGGGCGCTCGAGGGCCGGCGCGGACTCGTCGAGGCGGTCCGCCCCGCTCACGGGCTCCTCGTCCAGGCCCTCCTCCTCGGCGGCGTCCTCCTGGAGGCGCAGGCCGGCCGCGGCGTCCGCCGGGCGGGGGAAGAGCACGCCCATGGGGTAGCGGGTGAGCGGGGCGTCCTGCTCCAGCACCTCGGCGCGGCCCCGGGCGCCTTCGTGGCCGTCGGCATGCCCGGGGCCGTCGGGTCCTTCTTGACCGTCGGCGCCTTCTTGACCGTCGGGGCCTTCGTGGCCGTCGGGTCCCAGGAGCTCCCGGCGGAGCCGGGCCACCAGGTCCTCGCGGACCTCGTAGTGCGCGGCGTGCCGACCGGCGTGGATGCTCATTGCTGCTCCTCCTGGGCTCCGGCGGAACGCCGGAACCGTCCGATTCCACTGATGCGCGGTGCGATCCACACCCCGTGGGCGCCCAGACCGGCGTTGGCCCCGGCGGCGGCGCTGCCCGCGACCGACTCCAGGCAGTCGACCCGCAGGCCGACGACCTCCGTCGGCCAGCTGATCTGCCGGCTCGCGCCGACCTTCAAGGTCGCGTACAGGTCGCTCCGAAAGACTTCGGAGGCGTCCCCGATCTCCCGTCCCTCGTGCAGCAGCGCGTACCGGGGGCTCTGGAAGGGCCCCATCGGAAGGTCGTCGCGCAGCCGGAACGTGACCGCGTCGCCGGGCCTGACCCGCTCCAGCAGGTACCGCTGGGCGCCCGCGGCGTCGTTCTGCGCGTCGGCCGGCTCCAGGGCGCACACGTCCGCGGCCCGCACCTCGACGCCGTCGCGCCGCCACCGGTGGTGCCGGTTGGGGACGCCCCGGTACCAGCGGCCGGTCGGCTTGTGCTTGAGGACCGTCACCGTCTCCGGCCCGGCGACCCGGTACAGGTCCTCCCGGGCCCGGGTCATCGCCACGTAGAGGGCGCGCGTCTCGGCGGGCACGTCGAGGTCTGCGGTACGGCGACGCAGTTCGGCCACGGCCGGCGGGGTGAGCAGCACCACCCGGTCGAACTCCAGGCCCTTGGACCGGTGCACCGTGGAGACGACCAGTCGGGCCGGTTCCGGGTCGGCCAGCTCGTCCGGGAAGCGGCGCTCCACCACCAGCCCGCGCAGCCGCGCCACGTCGAGCGTGCCCCGACCGGTACCGCGCGCCGCGGCGCGCAGCGCCCGCCACACCCGGTCCGGGTCGGTGCCCTCGGGCAGCGGCATCCCGCCCAACAACGCGCGCAGCTGCGTTTCGGTGAGGGTCGCGGCCGCCGTGCGCCGCAGGAGTTCGGCGGCCCAGTACGGGACGGGCCGGTCCTGGAGCGAGCGGCGCAGGGCGTGCGGTACGTCCCGGGTGTGCAAGGACTCCGAGACGAGCAGGGCCTGCCGGTTGTCGCGGGTCAGGATCGCGCAGGTGCCGGGGTAGGACCGCAGCGTTTCCAGGGTGAAGGGGTCGTCGAGCGGGCCCAGGTCGGGCAGGTCGAGCAGCAGCCCTCGCAGCTCCCCGTGGAGCCGTTCGGCGGCCGCGTCGGCGCCCTCGGGGGCGCTGCCGATGCCCTGCAGGGCGTGGCCGAGCGGGAGCGCGGTGCGGGCTTCGGGGGTGACGGCCCGGAAGTTGCGCGTCAGCCGAAGCTCGACCAGGTCCTCGGCGTACGAGGCCCGCACCCAGCGCAGGAAGAGATCGGCGCGGTCGGCGTACTCCTCGGGGTCCTCGATCTGGAAGTCGTAGATCGCCTGGGCGCTGTCGCCGACCAGGGTGAACCCGCAGGATTCCTGGAGGCGGTCGAGGAGCGACTCCACCAGTTCCCTGCGCGCTCCCACCAGGTCCTGCACCTCGTCGATGATCACGTGCGCGGGCGGACCGGCCTCCAGGGCCTCCAGGGCTCCCTTCTCGATCGCGTCGGTGGCCGCCCGGATCCGCTCGTCGAAGGAGAGCGCCGACCACGCCCCGTCCGGGACGGTCCGGACGAGCAGGGAGTAGGCCCAGGAGTCGAAGGTCTGCGCCCGCACCCGTCGGGCGTGCTCGCCGTGCCGGGCGATCCGGTCGCGCAGTTCACGGACCGCCGCCCGGGAGAAACTGAGGACCAGCAGGTCGCAGGCGTCGAGGGCCTCGTCCGGGTCGATGTGCCCGACGAGGGCTTCCATGCGGCGCACCAGGGTGTGGGTCTTGCCGGCGCCCGCTCCGGCGGTGACCAGCAGACGGGTGTCCCAGGGCTGCTCCACGACGGCCCGCTGCTCCGGAGTGAGGACCGGACCGTCCTCGGAAGGGAGGGTGGTCACTTCTTGCTCCACAGGTGCTCGAACTTGGTGAAGGCGAGGGTGGTGTCGAAGTTCCGGATGTTGTCGCGGACGTTGAGGATCAGGCAGGTGTCCTTGCCGCCGTTGCGGGGGCCGCGCAGGCCGCGTCCGATCATCTGCTGGTAGACGTTCGGGCTGTAGACGGGGCGGGCGACGACCACCGCGCGGGTGGCGGGGGCGTCGAATCCCTGGGTGAGGACCCCGTAGTTGGTGAGGACCCGCACGCTGCCGTCGCGGAACTCCCGGACCCGGGCCCGGCGGTCGTTGTCGGAGGTGGTGGAGTCGACGGAGGACGCGGAGATCCCCCGGTCCTTCAGCCGGGCCGCCAGGTACTTGGCGTGCTCCACCGAGGTGGCGAACACCAGTACCGGCCAGTCCGCGGGCATGTCCGCGATCTCGGAGACGATGCGGCGGCTGCGGTCGTGGTCGTCGGCCAGCCGCTGTTCGGCGGCTTTGGACAGCAGGCTGAACTGTTCGGCGCTCTGCCGTTCCTCCCGGCTCAACTCAATGGTGCCGCCGGTCAGTTCCCGGTGCTCGACCTGCGCGAGGACGCCCAGCTCCTGGAGGTGCCGGTAGGGGTCCCCGGAGGGGAAGACGCCCTCGTCCAGCCGGCGCGCGCCGAACCGGTTGACCAGCCGGCCGGTCTCCTCCTCGTTGTGGCCGCGGAACGGGGTGGCGGTGAGCCCGAGCAGGTGCCGCTCCGTCCGGTGCTGGGTCAGGCCGAGCAGGGTCAGGATCTCGGTGTAGCGCGGGCTGGTCGCCACGTGCGCCTCGTCCACGACGACCAGCGCGGCGGCCCGCAGCCAGCCGTACCGGTCGTTGTCCAGGCAGGCCTGGAGCTTGGCGTCGGTGGCCACGACGAGCTGCGGTCCGTCGGTGACCGGGGCCGCCTCGTTCGAGGTCCAGAGCCGGTTGATCGTCAGTCGGGTGCGCGCTCCGGCCTTGCTCCAGACGAACTGCCAGCTCTGCACGGCCTGTTCGCACAGTTCCTCGGTCTGCGCGATCCACAGGATCGGCCCCGCGAGGTCGCCCGCCTGCTTCACCCACCGGATGACGGCCTCGGCGGTAACGCGCGTCTTGCCGGCGCCGGTGGGCAGCGACAGCATGGCCCGCTGCGGTGCCAGCCGGTCCAGCATCTCGAAGATGTTGAGGGCGAGTCGTTCCTGGTAGTCGTGCAGGCGCGGGAAGTCGCGGGGACCGTCCACCGTCAGGCTCTGGTCGAGGGTCGGCGCCCGGTGGCCGGCGAACGGCACCGGCAGGCCGAGGTCGGCGACGAAGGAGACGGCCGCCGAGCCGCCGGAGTAGGACGACGGGGCGGTCGGGAAGCGTTCCTGGATGTCTCGGGCGTGGGTCTTGAGGACGGTGTCGCCGTGCGCGTTGAACGCCAGCTGCGCGGTCCGGCGCCCCGTGGGTTCCCGCCCGCCCAGCTCCTGGGTCTCGGCCTCCATCAACCCGGCCGGCAGCCGATCGCGCAGGGCCTCCGCCCCGATCAGCAGCTCCAGTTTGGCCGTCACGTCGGTGGCCTCGCGGATCGCCTTGAACGCGGACCGCACCTGCTCGTCCTGATCCTGGCGGACCTGCGCCTCCAGCACGGCGCGGCAGCCGGCCTCGCCCAACCGCAGGCCGACCTCACGGTCCACCGCCCGGAGCGTGCCGAGTCGGTCCAGTGCGTCCAGAACCTTGATCACGTTGCCCTGTCGGGCACTCTCCAGGGACCTCGGTCGGGCGCCGTTCGGGGTACGGACGACCTCCTCCAGGGTGGAGCAGCGCAGCAGCGAGTACGTGCCGACGGAGGCGCCCATCCGCCGGCGCAGCGTCGGGAACTCCTCGGACAGCGGGACCGCCCCCGCGCTCGACTCGTGACGGGTCTCGCGGCTGACGACGTCGTCGTGGCGGAGCATGCCCCACTGCTCGACCATCAGGTCGGCGGAGCCCTCGTCCGGCATCAGCAGTGCGGGCACCCGCTCGGCCCGCAGCGAGCGGTACTCCTCCGGGTTCGCGGCGACGGCGATCTCGCCGTCCTCCCGGGTGTCCCAGGCGTCGCCGATCCGGCAGCGGGTCAGGGAGCCTTCGGGGAAGTCGATCTCCAGGCGGGTCAGCAGGGCGTAGGTGGAGCCGACGAACCCGTCGTCCTCGCTGGCCTGAAGCTTGCCCAGGAGCTGCTCCCACTGCTCGGAGCGGACCTTCTCCACGCTGTCCGCGAGGCGCAGCTTGCGCGCCTTCTCGACGCTGAGCGAGGCGACCGGGAGCACGTCGCGGTAGGCGGAGAGCTGCGGACCGACGGCTTCCTTGAGGGACTTGACGCCCTGTGAGGTCTCGACCCGGCCGTGCCGGGACAGCATCCAGCGGATCGGGGACGGGGCCTGCTGGCGGGTGGCGATCTGCGCGCCGATCTGCAGCGTCCAGTTCTCCATCATCCCGTCGTCCGGGAGCACGCGCAGGAACGCGGCGCGGGCCGGCTCGGAGAGCCGGGGAAGGAGGTGCAGGGGGCCGCCGACGGCCGCCCCCTCGATCTTGGTGCGGGCCAGGGTCGGGCGGCTCGCCCGGTCGTCGAGCCGGCGGCAGTACGCCGCGTGCATGGCTTCCCGGTACTCCTCGAACCAGTCCTCGCCCTCCGGCCGGTGGCCGGCGCTCGGGCGTTCCCGCAGACCCACCTCGCGGAAGAAGCCCGTGTCGTCGGAGTGGAAGAACATGTCCACCGCGATCGCGGGGTCGCTCTGCGCGGTGACGACGGCGCCGGGCAGCATGCAGTCGCGCATCGTGTGGAACCGGCCGTCCGCGGTGCGCACCATGAGGGTGCTCGGCGCGTCGGGCACCCGGCTGATCACCTCGTGTCCCACGACGAGGGTGCCCGCCTGGTGGAACAGGTCCCAGAACCGCTTCCATTCCTGCGGCCCGTACGAGCCGAGGCCCTGGTCCAGGACGCTCAGGAAGCGGCCCCGGACGTCGGCCTCCTGGATGCCGAGGACGGTCAGCGCGGACGACAGCGACGGGTTCTCGGACAGTGCGCGGTCCACGTAGACGAGGGATTCCGGCAGGCCGTCCTCCTCGGTGCGACGGAACACCTTGCCGCGGATCGGGGCGACGAGGCCCTCCTCCTCGGTGAGCACGATTTTGGCCGTGCACGCCTCGGCGGCGCAGGAGGCCTTCGACTCGACCATGTCGGCGACGATCCGGATCGCGGTCTCCGACGCCTCGGCGGAGCCGTCGGACACCAGGGCTTCGAGCCATTGGCGGACCGTCGCCCGCTGCTGTCCGGTCGTACCGAGGATGTGCCCGACCTTGCCCGATCGCAGGTCGGTGGCCTCGACCGAGGGGTGCACCCAGTCCCGGGGGCGCCCGGGGTAGGCGTGCCAGTCGCGCAGCCGGCGGTTCTGCGAGGTGGTGTCCGGTCCCAGGTCGGGGTGGACGTTCAACTCGCCTGGTGTGCGCAGCACTCCGTCCTGGTCCGGCAAGGACGGGTTGACGGCCGCGGCGGCCCAGATCTGCTCGGTGAGCAACCGGTCGGCCCAGCTGATCACCTCGGCGCCCTTGGTGCGCCCCGGCAGCAGCGGGAGGTACGCGCCGGGGTCCTCGGCGGGGGCCAGTTCCGGCAGGGAGGCGACCACCAGCCGGGCCGCGACCTGGATCATCTCGACGTTGAAGGGCGAGGAGTCCAGCAGGTTCTGCCGGTCCTCGTTGGTCTTCCACGCGCCGTTGAGGATGCCGCTGAGGGTCATCTCGTACTTCGTCGGGAAGAAGGACCAGAACCGGCCGCGGCCCCGGGCGTCGGGTGCGCCGAACAGTCCGGTGCGCTCGTCCTTCCGGTACGCGGGTACCGCCCAGGCCACGTCGATGGAGAGCCGGTCGTGCAGTTCGCCGGCGTCGCGGCGGGCCACGGCGGTCGGCTCGTGGGTCCGGGTGAAGACGCGCCACTTGGAGTCGACGGGCGGCTTTCCGGTGCGCTCCTCGTGGATCCCGCGCCGGCTCCCGTCCTGCTCGCCGCGCAGGGTACGACGGGCGATCGGGCGGGGTCGGCGGTCCTCCAGGGTGACCTGGCCGACGTGCGGGGAGAACAGGTGGAAGCCGGCCGGGAACTCCTCCCGGGCCTCGTGGCTCACCTTGGCCCGGTGGCCGTGTATGTCCTTGCCGAGGCGGTCGGCCGCGCCGTCCAGCAGCGGCAACCGGACCACCGTGGTGGCCCACTCCAGGAGTTCGTCGAGCACCGGGTCGTGCAGGCGCTCGGCCTCCATGTCCAGCGCGCGGGCCATGCGCAGCACCGGCGCCTCGAACGCCCCGCCCAACTGCTCGCGCACTCCGGGCACGTCGTGGATCTGCGCGTACGACCAGGTCCGGTCGAAACCGAAGCTGCCGGTGCGGCTGAAGAACTCGGGGGTGTCGGTCACCACCAGGACCGACTTCACACCCACTCCGAACCGGCCGATCTGACCGCCGCGCTTGCGGGACATGCTCATGCGCAGGATGGTCTCGGCGCCCTCGGCGGTCACCGGGTTTCCCTGGTTGGCGCAGTAGAGGTGCGTGTCGGTGAGGACGACGTGGATCCGGCCGCCGGGCTCGTCACGGATCTCGTCGGCGGCGTTCTGGACCAGCTCGAACAGCTGCCGGTCGCCGTACCCGCCCTGGGTGATGCGGCGCTCGCCGTTGGCGTGTTCGGGAATCAGACCCGGATCGACACGGTAGGTCTCCAGAACGCGAAGGGACTGTTCGGTGACGGTGCGGATCACGGGGGACTGCGAATCGGCCACGAATGATTCCACTTCAGGACGAAGGGGTGGACGGGGAGGACGACGATCGGTGGTGTCAACGGCCGAAGTGCGCCGCAGGCCCATGGGGGGCGACGCGCTGGCGGCCGGTCCGGTTCCGATCCGGCGCCGCCGGGGTGCGGGCCACGGGCGGGTGGGACGGAGGGCACAACCGTGCCCGGGAGGGCGGTGGTTGATCCCGGTGTTCGCGGGGTGACCGAGATCAACTCAATCACGGGCCGATGACGTTGAGCAAGGGGTTGTTCACCCGGCGACACCACCCGCGAAGCCGCGAGCTTTCGCCTCGTTCCCTCACCAACAGGACAGCGCTCCACCCTTGTTTTCCTACCGACCCGATGGCCCGCCCCTGCCGACCGCCCGCCTTGTCAATGAGAAATTGACAAGCCATCTCGACGTCAACAGCCTTGCGGTACGGTGGTTCTCACCCCAGTGGATCAAGCGGAAGCAGGTGGCACGTGAGGGCGGCTGAGGAGTTCGGTCCCTGGCTGGCACGCCAGCTCAAGAACGCCAGGAAGAGCCAGACCGAACTGGCCGATGAGCTCGGCATGACCCGGGCCGCCGTCTCCGCCTGGATCGTCGGCCGTTCCGTCCCGCGGGACGACGCCATCCGTCGCATCGCCGAGATCCTGCGGACCGACCTGGAGACCATCCACACCCGCAGCACCGATGCCCAGGCCGGGTTGCCCGTCTCCTGGTACCACCGGCCCGGTCACCGCGACGGTGGCCGCGAGTACGGCAACGCCGCGGCCTTCGCCTTCGAGGCCGACGTATCGGTCCTGGCCCGCGAGGCCACCCAGAACAGCCTCGACGCGCGCCTCGACCCCTCCGAGCCCGTCCGCGTCCGCTACACCCTGCACGAACTGACCGGCGAGGCCCTCGCCCGGTTCCGCGAGGCCATCGACTGGGAACGGCTGCATCCCCACTACGAGGCGCTGACCGGCGACCGCGTCAAGCAGGGCAAGGTCTCCCGCACGGTCTCGGCGGGACTGCGCGACATGTACCAGCACGACCGCCTGCTGCTGCTGCGCGTCGACGACTACAACGCCACCGGACTGACCGGCGGCGACTACGACAACGGCCTCTTCGCCGCCGTCGTGCGCCGACAGCTCGACAGCCACAAGAAGGACACCGGAGCGGGTGGGTCGTACGGCCTGGGCAAGGCGACCCTCTGGGCCACCAGTCGCCTCGGCCTCGTACTGATCAACTCCACCCTCTGCGAACCGCACGAGGGTCGCACCGAGCGCCGCGTGATCGGCCGGCTCGACCTCCCCTGGCGCGAGGTCGGGGGCGAGGAGTTCGCGGGCCCGGCCTGGTTCGGCCGTCCGGACCCGGACGCCAGGGCCGCCGACGTGGCGCGCTCGTGGTGGGCCGACGAGGAGACCGTCGAGAAGCTCCACCTCACCCGGGAGAGCGCCGCCCCCGGCACGTCCTTCCTCATCGTCGGCGCCCACGACGTCGCCAGCCTGGCACCCGTCACCGGCGCCTCCGACGACGAGGAGAGCACCGAGGACGACGACTCCCTGCACCGCATGCACGCCCGCCTCGTCGAGGCCCTCGGCCGCAACTTCTGGGCCGCCATGACCGGCAGCGGCGACCACAAGCCGCACCTGGAGGCGTCCGTCCGCAGCTGTCGCAACGGCGAGGTCGTCATCGCCGAGGAGCGCGTGGACCCGGTCGTCACCCAGCCCTCCCGCACCCGCGCGCTGCGCGCCTTCCTGGAGGGCACCACCGTCGACCGCCTCACCGCCCCCGGTCAGGTCGCCCGCGCCACCGTGCGGTTGAACGTGCCCCTGCACGGCGGCCAGGTCCGCGGCGGCGTGCCCCACGAGGCGGTGCTGCTGGTCACCCACGCCGAGGACGCCGACGGCCGCCCCAACCGGCTGGTCTCCATGCGGGGCAACCGCATGACCGTCAAGGACAGCGCCGTCACCAACATCCCGATCGGCACCAACGCCTTCCAGGCCGTGCTCCTCACCGGCCGCGCGGCGGGACAGGATTCCCCCGGAGCCGAGCACGCCGAGGAGTTCCTCCGCGCCTCCGAACCGCCCGAGCACAACAAGTGGGGGCAGACCGAGGAGCTCCGGCTCGCCTACTCGCCCTCCGCCCACCGCCGCATCACCGCCCTGACCGCGGCGGCCAACCATTCGGTGCGCGAGCTGGTCGCCGTACCCCGGGCCAAGCGCCGCAGCGGCGGCGAGGCCAAGATCGCCGGCCGGCTCAAGGTGGGCGGCGGCGCGAAGAAGGCCCGCCCCACCGGGGCCGCCGTGCTGCCCGAACTCGACCACGTGGACGCGCTGATCGACGAGAGCGGAGCCTGGTCGGTCACCGTCGACCTGCGGGTGTCGGCAGCCGTCGACACGGACCGTCCCGTCACTCCGGTCGCCAAGTTCGACGTCCGTTCCGGACCGCGTCCCGGCGCGCCCTGGAAGGACCTCGTCGCCGTCAGCGGTTGCGAGGTGGTCGACGGGTCCCTGCACCTGACCCCCGGCAGCCGCAAGGCGGTCTTCCGGGGCGTGACCGACGCGTCCCGCCACCCCGTCCGGGCCCAACTCACCGGACTCATCGTCGAACTGCGCACCGGAAAGGGGGAGCAGGCGTGAAGGTCTACCCCTACCGGCGGCTCACCGGCAACGTGTCCTGGCGCGTCGACAGCGCCGCGATCAAGGCCGAGGGCGAACCCTGGGAGGAGGTCGAGAGCAAGTACGTCTCCACCGTCGAACGCGTCGTGGCCCTGGGGCCCGACGAGGACCGCCCCGAGTGGACCCGGGCCAGGCTCCGCCTCTCCGTCGCCCTCCCCGCCAAGGCCGTGGACCCGGTCGGGCCGTGGCAGGACGTCAAGGTCGTCGCCGTACTCACCGAGCGCGCCACCAACACCCGTACGGCCGTGGAGTTCTCCCCGGTCTCCGACGACGGCCGCGAGCACGGCGCCGAGCTGTACCTGCACCGCTGCGACCTGCTCGACCGCGCCTCCCTCGACGTCCACGTCGTCGCCACCGTGGACGGTGTCCGCGGCCGGGTCATCGCCACCTCCGAGACGGAATGGTTCGTCGACGTCATCGAGGCGGCGCCGTCCCTGGCCCGCGAACTGGACGTCAGGATGGTCGGGTTCGCCTCGGGAACCGGCCGGCTCCAGCGGTACAAGGACTCCCCCTGGCTCATCGACACGACCGGCCGGATCCCCGTCGTGCGCGTCAACACCGACTTCGACGGTCTCGGCGACCTGATCGGCGCGGACGGCGGCAACGGGGCGGAGAAGACCGTCCGGGAACTCCTCCTCGCCCAGATGTGCTCCGACGTGTGGACCGCCGTCTTCCACTCCGCGGTCGGCGACCTGGAGGTCGAGGAGGACGGGACCCCGCTCCTCCCGCACGGCTGGCAGGGCGAGGTCCTCCGGGACATGCTGCCCGACGTGTACGCCGACCGTTCCCCGGAGCACGCCCTGCGCGAGGTCCACGCGGCCCGCACGGGCGCCTCCGCGACGAGTTGGGGCGAACTCCAGGCCCGGATCCAGTTCGCCGCCTCGCGCCGCGCGGGCCTCCCCCGGACGCTCTCCACCACCATCCGCGACCTGGAACGACTCACTCAGGGGGACGACGCATGACCGACCGGCCCAGCTTCTTCCCGGAGCGACTCGCGCTGCTCCCCAACGCCGAGGCCGCCGAGTTCCTCACCGAAGGCCTGCTCACCGGCCGCGAGGACGTCCCGAGCATCAAGCTCAACCAGGTCACCGAGCCGCTGCCGCACGCCGACCGGCGCGGCGAGCTGCTCCCCGTCCGGGACCTGGCCGAGGACGCCATGGCCTACTGCCGGGGCCGGGGGCTCAAGGCCACCCAGGCCGACGCCTGGCTCGCGCCCCGCCTGCACGCCGCCCTGCGGATCACCCGCCGGGAGGCGGCCGATCCCGGCTTCTGGAACTACCTCGCCCTCGGGGTCGCCCCCGACTACGTGGTCTGGCGGCACCTGGCGGAACCCAAGGACGGCAAGGTCGCCAAGGTGGCGACGGAGCGCTTCCGCGGCCAGTACCACAAGCAGGCCTTCGCCCGCCTCTGGTGGGCGGCCGAGCTCTTCCGCGACGGCGGGGACTACGCGCCCGTGGTGACGGCCTGCGGGAACCAGGACATCTTCAACACCGCCCTGCGGATGGCCGTGGTCAACCACCGGCCCACCGCACAGGCGATCGTCCGCCTGGTCGCGAAGGGCGTGATCACCACGGGTCGCGAGGTCAACGCCCTGGCCGGAGCCGTCAACGCCTCCGCCGCGACCCTGATGTACGAGGTGATCGCCCCCGACGCCGAGCGGGAGGCCCGTCCGCTGCTCGACTGGATCGAGGAGGCGCAGGACGCCCGCCAGGTGTCACGCAACGAGCTCCCGGCCGGCCCCGCCGAGGAGCCGGCGCCCGAACTCTCCGTCAGCACCCTGGTCGACTACTTCTGCGACCTCTTCGCGGACGCTCCGGCGGAGGCGGTCGACCAGGAGGACTGACCTACGGGGTCGGGCAGTTGGGACCGCAGCCGTCCGGAGCCCCGCAGCCCTCCTTGCGGAGGGTCGCACGATCCTCGTCGGCCGCCTCGGGCCAGTCCTCCCGCAGCCTCTCCTCCGGCGGGAGCGGCAGGGCCAGGGCGGCCGCGAGCACGTGCATGCCGAAGAGGGGCGGCACGGCGTTGCCGACCTGCTGCGATTTGTCGCCGCCCGACCAGGGGTAGTTGGGCGGGAAGGTCTGGAGGACGCCGGCCTCGGCGATGCGCAGCCGGTCGGGCGAGTGCGGGGTGCCGTTCGGGTGGCGCACGGCGTTGCGGGAGACCTTCCCCGTCACGGTGAACGACGGCTGCCGGTCCGTGCGGATGCCGCGCTTCTTCGGGTCACCGCCACTGCCGTAGTTCGACACGATCTCGAAGGGCGGCCTGCGGCCCGCGGTGCGACCCTTCCCCGCCTTGAGGACCTCACCCATCGGAACCCAGGGCCGCAGCGGACCCTCGGCTCCCGCGGTCGCCACCGCCGTCCCGTCCTCGGGGCCACCGCGCCGCGGCTTCTGCGGGTTGTAGGTGTGATGGGTGGCCCGGGGCAGCGGAGGGGTCCCGTGCCGGTCGAGCCGGGCGATCAGGATGGTGCGGCGGCGGGTCTGGGGGACCCCGTACGCCTCGGTGCGCAGGGTCTCGACCTCGGCCACCTTGTAGAGGACCTTCGTCCCGTCCGGGTGGGGCAGGCCCGCTTCCAGGGCTTCCCGGTAGACCTGCCACAGGGCCTTGACCGCCGGCACCTGCTCCAGGACGATCACGTCGAACGGTCGCCCCTCCCGGTTCGGGGAACCGAGGGCCGCGATCGCGTACCGGAGGGGCTCCAGGACCAGCGCGGTCCTGGGGTCGTCGCCCAGCTCGTGCAGCCGGCCGTCGATCTCCTCCTCGCAAACGCCGCTCACCAGGGCGTGGATGACCTGCTTGACCTCGTCCAGCGCCTTGCGCCCCGCGCCGCTGCCGGCCACCGAGTAGGTCTGGCACGGCGGCCCGCCGGCCAGCACGTTCAGCTCTGCGGGGAGGTCCTCGAACCTCTCCCGACGCACCGCGCTGACGTCCGCGTGCCAGGTCCGGAGCCCGGCGCGGTACCGCGTCTCACAGGCGTCCTTGTCCCACTCGATCCCGAGCGAGGGCACGTCCAGCATGTGCGCGGCTACGTCGAGGCCACCCGGACCGGCGAAAAGGTCCAGAATGTACGGATTCTCAAGGAATCTGGCGGCTGCGTCCGTGCTGGTCATGTGGCGAAAGTTTAGCCTGAGGCCACCCGTGCGCCCGACGCGATCCACAGGACCACCGAACCACTGAACCGCCACCGAGGACGACTTGGGATCGAACCGCTCCCCCACGCGCACCACTCGACCCACCGGGCCCGGAAATGCGTCAGGGCCATCATCAGATGGCCCTGAGCTTCGGAAATCTCCGACATCACTGTCGGGACGACAGGATTTGAACCTGCGACCCCTTGACCCCCAGTCAAGTGCGCTACCAAGCTGCGCCACGTCCCGATGCCCGTTGACCTGGGGGTTTCCCCTGGTTGAACTGGCAGGAGAACAATACCGCACTTCTCGGGGTGTTCGCGCGCACCTTGTGCGACGGAGCCGGATCCGGCGGATCGGGCCGGGCACCCTTGACCTCAACCATGGTTGAGGTAGGACGGTTCCTGTATGACACAGGCAACTGCGGACACGGGGTTCCGCCACGAAGACCTGGGCGCGCTCATCGCGCTCATGACGGGGGCCGAGAAGCACGGCCCCGCCGCCACCTCCACGCTCGACGTGTTGTGGGTGCTCCACGACCGGGTCCTGCGCGTCGGACCCGCCCGGGCCGAGGACCCGGGGCGCGACCGGTTCCTGCTCTCCAAGGGACACGGGCCGATGGCCTACTACGCCGTACTCGCCGCCAAGGGGTTCTTCCCCGTCGACTGGCTGAGCGGTTTCGGGTCCTACGAGTCGCCGCTGGGGCACCATCCGGACCGGACCCTGATCCCCGGTGTGGAGATCGGCAGCGGCTCGCTGGGCCACGGCCTGCCGCTGGCCGTCGGGAGCGCGCTCGGGCTCCGGGCACAGGGGCTGGACGACCCGGCCGTGTGGGTGCTGATCGGGGACGCCGAACTCGACGAGGGCAGCAACCACGAGGCCATCGCGTACGCCGGCTCGGCCGGGCTGGAGCGGCTGCACACGGTGGTGATCGACAACGACTCGGCGACCCACGGCTGGCGCGGCGGGATCGCCTCCCGCTTCGAGGCGGCGGGCTGGTCGGCGGTGACCGTCGACGGGCGGGACCACGAGGCGCTGCACGCCGCCTTCACCGCACCGCATCCGGGCCGGCCGCACGCCGTCGTCGCCCGCGTCGAGAAGAAGTTCTGAGGGGGCACGTCATGGACACCATGCGGGAACGGTTCATCTCGGTCACGTCGCAGCTGCTGGAGGAGGACCCCCGGCTCGCGCTCGTACTCGCCGAGATCACCATGGACGGGTTCCGTCCGGCGCAACGGCGACACCCCGACCGGGTGATCAACGTCGGCATCCGGGAGCAGCTGTTGATCGGGGTGGGCGGTGGGCTGGCCCTCACGGGGCTGCGGCCCGTCGTGCACACCTTCGCCAGTTTCCTCGTGGAGCGGCCCTTCGAGCAGGTCAAGCTGGACTTCGGGCACCAGGGCACGGGCGGCGTACTGGTCAGTTCCTCCGGCAGCTACGACTGGCCGGCCGGCGGGTTCACCCACATGGCGCCGGGGGACGTGGCCCTGCTGGACACCCTCGACGGCTGGACCGTGCACGTGCCCGGACATCCGGACGAGGCCGAGGCGCTGCTGCGGCACGCGAGCGCCGCCGGGGACGACAAGGTGTACGTCCGGCTGTCCCAGCAGTCGAACACGGCCCCGCGCCCGCCGGCCGGCCCGGGCCTGCGGACCGTACGCGAGGGCCGGGCCGGAGTCGTCGTCGCCGTCGGCCCGCTCCTGGACAACGTCCTCGCCGCGACCGAGGGGCTGGACGTCACCGTGCTGTACGCGACCACGGTCCGGCCCTTCGACGATGCGACCCTGCGCGCCGCCGTCGGGCGCGCGGGGTCGGACGTGGTCCTCGTCGAGCCGTACCTGGCGGGCACCTCGGCGACGGCGGCCGGAGCCGCCCTCGTCGACGTCCCGCACCGGATCCTCCCCCTCGGGGTCGGGCGCGCCGAGCTCCGCCGGTACGGGACGATGGACGAGCACGTCGCCGCGCACGGACTGGACGCCGGCTCGCTGCGGCAGCGGATCACCGGATTCCTGCGCTGAGCGTCCCGGGTCGACGCCCGGTCAGCCGCCGCCGTCAGCCGCCGCCGTCAGCCGCCGCCCAGTTCCGGATGGGCGGCGGCGAGTCTCTTCGGGGCCGCCTGCCGCCAGGAATCGACCAGGATCCCGCGCAGTTCCCCGGCGTCCGCCACCGCGGCGAGCCGGACCCTCAGCCAGGCGTAGTTGTCGTCGTGGCCCTCGCGCAGGAAGAACTTCTCCGGCTCCGCGGCGATGAGCTCGGCCCGGTCCTCCTTGGGGCACTTCACGCCGATCGAGGTGTCGTCGTCCGCGAGGGAGACGAAGATCTTCCCGCCCACCCGGAAGGTCGGCATGCCCCAGGCGAGCTTCTCGCTGCTGTCGGGCAGCGACAACGCGATCGTCCTGACGTCCTGCGCGGTCGTGGCCATGGCGGCGCCCCTTCCCTCGGGTGTACCCGGTTCGTCCCTCGAAGCCTCGCGGGCCCGCGGTGGTCCGTGCGCCCGGCGGTCCGCGTGCCCGGCGGTCCGCCCTTTCGACGGTAGACGCCGGCACCGACCATCCGTGTCGGCGCGCGTCAGGCCCGGCGGTCCTCCCTGGCGTGCAGCACGTCCAACAGTTCCGCGGCCAGGGCCTTCACCGTGGCCAGGCCCTGGGTGCCCCACCGGCGCGGCACCTGGTCCACCGCGCAGACCGTGCCGAGCACGATGCCCTGCCGGTCCGTGAGGGGTGCGCCGAGGTAGGACCGCACCCCGCTCCCGTCGACGACGGCGTTGCCCGCGAAGCGCGCGAAGTCCCGTACGTCCTCCAGGACCAGCGCCCGGCGCCGCACCACCACGTGCGGGCAGTAGCCGTGGTCCCGGGCGAGCACCCGCGCCGGGTAGCCGGCGGCGGCGTGCGGGTCGTGGTGGAGTCCGGCGAAGAACTGCCGTTCCTCCCCGACGAAGTTGACCCCGGCGTGGGGGGCCTCCAGGGTCCGCGCGACGTGTCGGGCGAAGGCGTCGAGTTCCGTGTCGGCCCGCTCTCCCAGACCCAGCTCACGGAGCCGGACGGCACGCGCGGGTGCCTCCCGGTCCACCGGGGTGAGCAGCAGGTGGCCGGTCGATTCGTAGTACGTCATGGTGGTTCCCCCGGGTCCGGTTACATGGCGGACGAGGCCGGCGCGTGCTCCTGGCCGCCCGTCCTCGCCGTGGTCAGCAGGTGGTGGACGAGAGCGGCCAGTACCGCGGTCGCCGAGCCGGTCAGCCGCGCGTCGCACCGGACGACCGGCACCTGCGGCGCGAGCCCCACCGCCTCGCGGACCTCCGCCACCGGGTACGCGTGCGCACCGTCGAACGCGTTGACCGCGACGACGAAGCGGAGTCCGCGCTTCTCGAAGAAGTCCACGGCGGGGAAGCAGTCCGCGAGGCGGCGGGTGTCGGCGATCACCACCGCCCCGAGGGCTCCCGCGCACAGTTCCTCCCACAGGAACCAGAAGCGCTGCTGTCCGGGCGTGCCGAAGAGGTACAGGACGTGGCCGTCGTCCAGGGTGATCCGTCCGAAGTCGAGGGCGACCGTCGTCGACTCCTTCGCGGCGGCTCCCGCCGCGCCCGCGGGCTGCTCGGCCGCCCCGCCGAGCCCGCTCAGCAGTTCCTCCGTGCGGAGCGGCTCGATCTCGCTGACCGCGCCCACGAACGTGGTCTTGCCCGCCCCGAACCCGCCCGCGACCAGGATCTTCAAGGTCGCCGGACGGGCCCCGTCGCGGCGGTCAGAGCCGCCGGCGCAAACCATCGAGCACCGCCCTCAGCAGGGTCTGTTCGTCGGCCGCCCATGCGGGGTCGACTCCCGGGAAGCGGGGCGCCCGCGTGCTGACGGCCCCGTGTTCCACCAGGTCGGACAGCAGTACCTTCACCACCACGGCCGGCAGCCGCAGTTGCCCGGCCACCTCGGCCACCGTCACCGCCGCCGCGCCCGCGCAGATCCGCAGGGCGAGGGCGTGTTCCGGCCCGAGCGGGGCCCCGGGCCGTACACCGGTCGCGGTGACCAGGGACAGCAGGTCGAGCGGTACGGCCGGCCGGGTGCGGCCCCCGCTCGCGGTGTACGGCCGCGTCACCCGGCCCGCGGAGTCGTCCAGCCAGGGGGTGTCCCACGGCGTTCCGGCCGCGTACGACCCCTGTGCCGCGGCCCTCATCGCTCCGGCTCGGCGACGGGCCGGCGCGGCGGGGCGGCCAGGTACGGCCGTACGCTCTTGACCAGCATCGCCATCTCGTAGCCGAGGACGCCCGCGTCGGCTTCGCGGTCCGCGAGGACGGCCAGGCAGGTGCCGGATCCGGCCGCCGAGACGAAGATCAGGGCCGTGTCCAGTTCGACCACCACCTGCCGGACCTCCGCACCGTCCGCGAACCGGGATCCGGCGCTGCGGCCCAGCGAGTACAGGCCGGAGGCCAGCGCGGCCATGTGGTCGGCGCTGTCGGCGTCGAGGCCGTGCGCGCAGCCGGCGAGCCCGTCCGCGGTGAGCAGTACCGCGCTGCGCGTGTACGGGACCCGTTGCACCAGGCCGCCGAGCAGCCAGCCGAGGTCCGAAAGGCCGCTGCTCGTCGTCGCCGCTTCGCCGCCCATGGGGGTGCGCTCCTCGCTGTGGTGGGGGGTCCGGGACGGGGAGGGGCTCATGCCTGCCGCTCCGCGGGCTCCGACCGGGCGAGGCCGAAGCCCCGTTGGAAGGCGGCCATCAGGCCCGGATCGTGCAGGGGTTGCTCGGGCCGCGCGGCCGGCCGGGGGTCGGGGGCTTCGCGCAGCTGGGGCACCAGGTGCTGCTGCGCGCGGCGGCGGGGCAGGGACGGCCGGTCCGTCTCCTCGCGGGCGGCGGGTACGAGGGGCTCCGGTACGGGCGCCGCGGCGTCGGGACCGGCGCCCGGGAAGGTCCCCGCGTGCGCTCCGGCCCGGTCGGCGGGGTTCCGGGGATCCTGTTCGTACCCCGGCTCCTGCTCGGGTTCCGGCCGCTCCGCCCGGACCGGCCACTCCCCCGGCACCCGCTGCGCGGGCGTCCAGGTCCGCTCCGCGTCGTCCGACGGGCGTTCCGGCTGCCAGGGGTCCGGCACGGTGACCCGTACGGGCTCCAGCGGCGGGGCGCCGCCCGCGCCGGTGCCCCACGAGGTGGCCCGCGAGCCGGCCGCGAGGTCGGCGGCGTTCGGGGCCTGCGCCCCCAGCAGCCCCTGGGGCAGTACCAGCACGGCGAGCACTCCGCCGTAGATGTTGGACTTGAGCTCCACGGCGATCCCGTGCCGCCGGGCCAGCGCCGAGACCACGAACAGGCCGATCCGTCCGTCCGCCAGCAGGTGCCTGACGCTGACCTGGTCGGGGTCGCCCAGCAGGGCGTTCATCCGGTGCTGTTCCTCGGGGGGCATGCCCAGTCCGCGGTCCTCGACCTCGACCGCGATCCCGGAGGTGACCCGCTCGGCCCGGACGACCACGTCGGTGTCGGGGGCGGAGAACACCGTGGCGTTCTCGACGAGTTCGGCCAGCAGGTGGACCACGTCGGCGACGGCGTGGCCGCGGACGGTGCCGCCCGCCGGGGGCACCACCTTGACCCGGGTGTACTGCTCGACCTCCGCGACGGAGGAGCGCAGCACCTCGCTCAGCTCGATCGGTCGGGTCCACTGGCGCCTCGAGGCGGCCCCGCCGAGTACGGCGAGGTTCTCGGCGTGCCGGCGGATCCGGGTGGCCAGGTGGTCGACGTGGAAGAGCTCCCGCAGCAGGTCCGGGTCCTCGACGGTGTCCTCCAGGCCGTCGAGCAGGGAGATCTCGCGGTGCACCAACGACTGGAGCCGGCGCGCGAGGTTGACGAAGACCTCGACCTTGCGGTCGCTGTCGGTCGGCGCGGCCGGGGTGGCGAGCCGTACGAGGGTGGTGCGGGCCTGTTCCCGGGCCCCGCGCAGTTCCTGGGCCAGCAGCCAGAACTCGTCGACGCCGGCCGGATCCGGAGCCGCGGGTGGTCCGCTCGGGCCGCCGCGCACCGGGCGGGGCGGTGTCTCTCCCCGTTCCAGGCGCTCGGCGTCCGTACGCAGCTCCTGACGGCCGCGCACGCTGGAACGCCGCAATGCCTCGCAGCGGTCCCGTACGGCCTTCGCGGCGCGTTGGGCTCCGAGCAGCGCGGCGGCCAGCGCCCCGACGACGAGCAGGGCGCAGCCCGCGAGCACCGGCCACAGCCGGGGGTCCCGGTCACCGGCGCCACCGCCGAGCTGGAGGGTGAAGAGCACCGCCGCGGCGCCGCTGAGCGCGGCGGCGAGGGTGGGCAGCACGGCGGCGCGGATCAGCTGGGGGCGGGTCTGCCGGCGGGGACCGGCGGCGGCGTGTCTCGACGGGGATTGGCGGGCGGCGCGGAGTCCGAACATCGGCGTCCTCGGTACGTGGGGCCCGGCCCCCAGTCGGTTCCCGGGGCCCGGTGTTGATCACCGGATACCCACGCTAGACCGCACGCTCCCACCCGGGACGCCGAGTTGGGGAACTTGGCGGGGGTGCTTCCCGCTCCCGATGGAGCGCTCGCACGACAGCCCGAATGCGCCGGTGGCGCGCACGCGTGTGCCCCGGGGGGGGCGTGCCCGGCCCCGGTGGTTGCGCCTCAGGGCGTGTCGGCGAAGGGGCTGGTGTCGAGGTGTGCCAGCAGATCGGCGGGGTCGCGGTAGACGGCGCGGGCGCCCGCCTCCTCCAGGTCGGCGCGCGGGATGCCACCGCACAGCAGGCCCACGCACGTGACGCCGGCCCGCGTGCCGGCCAGCATGTCCCAGACGGTGTCCCCGACGAACACGGAGCCCCGGGCGGGCGCCCCGGCGAGGGAGAGGGCGTGTCGGACCGGCTCGGGTGCGGGCTTGCCCTCGCTCACGTCGTCGGAGCTCGCCGTCGCGGTGATGGCGTCATCGGCGTCCAGGGCCTGCCTGAGCGCCTCCAGTTCGTGGTCCTTCGCGGAGGTCACGAGCACGACCCGGCGGCCCCGGCGGTCCAGTTCGCGCAGTAGTTCCGCCGCCGAGTCCAGGGCGGGCAGCCGATCGAAGTACGTGGCGTAGAGGGTCGCGTGGGCAGCGCTGAGCACTTCGTCCCGCGCCGGGTCGCGGCCCTCGCCCAACAGGCGCGCGAGCAGGTCCTCGCCCGGCAGGCCGACGGCCCGGTGGATGTCGTGCGTCGCCACGTCGTGCCCCGCCTGCCGCAGGGCCTCCCACCAGCAGACGACGTGCAGGTGGTTGGTGTCGACGAGGGTCCCGTCGACATCGAACAGGGCGGCCCGGTTCATGCGCACCTCCTGCGGACGGACGCGAGGGCGTCCCTCGGGGACGGATGTGAGGGGCGCCTACCCACCGCCCTCCTCCGCACTCCCTCCGCGGCGGCCACGGGCGTACGGGGCCGCCGGCGCGGGGCCGCCCCGCGCCCCCGCACCCGGCCGGTAGCCCCCGGGGACCGCACGCAGGCGGTCCCTCGGGTCTGCGCCCGACCGGGCCGGTCAGGCCTCCCCGACCAGGTCGAGCCCGGCGTCGGGTTCGACCGTCCTGCGCCCGCCGGGCCTGCCCGGCTCCTCGCGGTAGTTGACCCACCGCTCCCAGGCGAATCCGGGGGCCGCGATGGGCCGCCACCACGGGTCGACGGGGACCTTGCCGGCGGGCTCGAAGGGCTCGCCCGGCTTGGGCATGGCCACGGCCTGCCCCACGTTCCGGGCGGCGATCATGGTGCGCTCGGCCGGGTCGGACCACGGGTGCGGGGCGAGGTTGAAGGTGCCCCAGTGGATGGGCAGCAGGACGCCGTGCGCGGCGCCGCCCTGGAGGTCGAGCTGCGCGCGGATGCCCTCGTCCGGGGTCATGTGGATGTCGGGCCACGGCCCGGGGTCCGGGGTCCGGTCCTCGTGGTTCGTCGGCCAGTACTCCGAGTAGGCGCCGATCTGGATCATCGTGGCGTCGAAGGGGCCGTGCGCGGCGCCGATGTCCTTGAACCCGGGGAAGTAGCCCGTATCACCGCTGTGGAACACCCGGTGCTGCTCGCCCGCGACGACCCAGGAGGCCCACAGGGTGGTCTGCTGGTTGCGCAGGCCGCGCCCGCAGAAGTGCTGTGCCGGGGTGGCGGTGAGGGTGAGCCCGGCGACCTCGGTGGCCTCGTTCCAGTCCAGCTCGCGCAGCCGCCCGGCCGGTACGCCCCAGCGTTCCAGGTGCGCGCCGACGCCCAGCGGGACGGCGAAGACGGTGTCCGTGCCGGCCAGCGCCTTGATCGTGGGCAGGTCGAGGTGGTCGTAGTGGTCGTGGGAGATCACCACGACGTCGACCTCGCCCAGGGAGGCCAGCGGCACCGGGACCGGGTGCAGGCGCTTGGGCCCGGCGAAGGAATAGGGAGAGCAGCGCTGTCCCCACACGGGGTCGAAGAGGACCCGGCGGCCGTCGATCTCCACGAGCACGCTGGAATGGCCCATCCACGTCACGCGCAGGCCGCTGACCGGCGGTTTCGCCAGTTCGGCCAGGGTGGTCGGGTAGACGGGGATCGGCGCGGCGGGACTGCGCCGGACGCGCTGTTCCTTGTGGAAGTAGACCCGGGCGAACTCGGCCATCGACCCGGAGGGCCTGGTCCTGCCCTTCACCGGGTTCTGGAAGGCGCCGTCGGCGAAGTTCGGCGAGCGTTGGATCCGCTCCAGCCGGGCGCCGGAGGAGTCCGCCCCGAAGGCTTCGGCGCGCAGGGCGCGCAGCCTGGGACGCAGGGGAAGGGAGCCGGTCAAGGCGCCTCCTCAAGAGGGTGCGGTTCGAGGTGGCACGGTAGTACATGCACGACCATCCCAACGCGTACCGGCCCGTGAGGATTCCGCCCGGCGGGAACCCGCCGGACGGAATCGGGCGTGTCCGGCTCCCCGGGCGCCCTAGAGCGGCAGCAGGTCGGGGCGCTTCGCCGCGACGTGGTCGCCGGAGGACTCGCCCCGCAGCCTGCGTCCGATCCACGGCACGAGGTGTTCGCGCGCCCACTGGATGTTGTCGCGGGTCACGTCCACCGACCCGCGCGGCGGCGTGGGCGGCCACGGCTGGTCGGGGTCGGCCGGGATCCCGTAGCCCAGGACCTGCGCGGCGCGCAGCGCGACGCGGGTGTGGCCCTCGGGCGAGAGGTGCAGCCGGTCGCCGTCCCAGGCCCGCCGGTCCTGCACGGAGCGCAGCGACCACAGGTCGAGCACCGGGCAGTCGTACCGGTCGGCGATGGAGCGGACGTGCGCGCTGTACGTGGCGACCTTGCCCCGGAGGTGCCTCAGGACCGGTACGCCCCGCGTGTCGAAGCCGGTGGTGATCATGACGAGGCCGACGGCTTCGGTGAGGTCGGCCACGGCCGCCTCGAACCGCTCCGCCACGTCGTCCGGGTCGCTGCCGGGGCGGATGATGTCGTTCCCGCCCGCGCAGAAGGTCACCAGGTCCGGTGCGAGGGCCCGGGCCCTCGGGACCTGGTCGGCCACGATCTGGTCGAGGAGCTTCCCCCGCACGGCCAGATTCGCGTACCGAAAGTCGTGTTCGTCGCGCTGATCGGCGAGAAGCACGGCGAGGCGGTCCGCCCAGCCGAGATAGGAATCCCCGGGTCCCGGGTCTCCCACGCCTTCGGTGAAGCTGTCCCCGATCGCCGCGTACGAGCCGATGGTCTTGAGTGTCGTCGTCGTCGCTGCCACGGGAACACATCCTTCACCGTCGCAACCAACCTACGCCAACGTAATGAGGGGTTGACGGACCGTGATCTGTACCACGCGGGGGATAAGGAATAAGTACACGTGAGGCCGGGACCCCCCTCGGGTCCCGGCCTCACGCGTGTCCGTGTCCGACGGCCGGTGCCGTCAGACGCTGACGCCCTTGGAGCGGAGGTAGCCCAGCGGGTCGATGTCCGAGCCGTAGGACGGGCCCGTGCGGATCTCGAAGTGGAGGTGCGGGCCGGTCACGTTGCCGGTGGCGCCGGAGAGGCCGATGCGCTGGCCGCCGGTGACGCTCTGGCCGGCCGAGACGGACAGCGAGGAGAGGTGCGCGTACTGGGAGTACTTGCCGTCCGCGTGCTTGATGACGACCTCGTTGCCGTACGAGCCGCCCCATCCGGCGGAGACCACGGTGCCCGCGCCGACGGCCTTGACGGTGGTTCCGGTGCTCGCCATGAAGTCGACGCCGGTGTGGTAACCGGAGGACCACATGCTGCCGCCCATGCGGTACGCGGTGGAGACGCCACCGGCGACCGGGGCCACGAATCCGCCGGAGGTCGACGGAGTCGAGGGCGCCGCCTGACCCGAGCCGGCGGGCTTCTGCGCGGGCGCGGCCTTCCTGGGCGCCGCCTTCGGGGCGGAGGTCCGCTCGTCGGACGCCTCAGGGCGGCTGGAGGAGCGCTCGGAGCGGTCGGAGCGGGCGCCGGAGCCCGACTCGGAGGCGGAGTCCGGGGTCGCGGGCGCCGACTGCTTCTTGGTCGGGGCCGGAGCGGCGGGGGCCGGTGCGGCCGCGGCCGAGCCCGGAGCGCCGAGGGTCAGCTTGAGGCCCGGGTGGATGAGGGAGGGGTCGCTGCCGACGGCGTCGCGGTTGTCGGCGTAGAGCTGCTCCCAGCCGCCCGTGAGCCGGCGCTCGGCGGCGATCTTCGAGAGGTAGTCGCCGGCGACGACCGTGTAGACCGCGGCGGGAGCGGCGGTCGGCGTAGCGGTGGGCGTGGCGGCGGCAGCGGCCTGAAGGGCCGCCGGGGCCTGCGGCGCCTGCGCGGGTGCCGTGGCCGGGGTCGCCGCGGGGGCGGCGGCGTGGGCGCCGGTGGCCCCGATCAGCGGCAGCGCGAGGGCGGCGCCGCCGGTGCCGGCCACGGTCAGACCGCGGGATATGGAACGGGACTTCGGTCGGCGATGCTTACCCTTACCGGGCATGGCGAATTCCTCTCCGTCGCCTGCGAGGTGAGCTGTCGGGTTCGGACTGGAGATGTCCGGCCGCGCACGTCGAGGACGCGTACGGCTTCACCCCTAGCCGGCCCGGAGGATGCTCCGGTCCGGCGGCTTACCTGGTTCCCCCGCTCCTGCCGCGCGCGTCGATAGTCGGGTGCGGTTCCCGGGCGGCGGCAGGATTAGGCTGTCCACCCGGATCGGTCGTGAAGGTAATCGAGCGGGTCCACGGGCAACAAGCCGCACATTCCCTGACGCAATCACAGGTATGGGGGAGCGACGGAATTCCGGTCACCCTGCGTCCATTCCGCACCAGCAACAACCGCCCTGGCGTGGGAATTCGGATTTCGCGATCGGGCACACACGGTCACCGTATGATCTGGCTCACGGAGCCTGGCGCGATCTCGCCTCCACATATGGCAAGTTGCTCCCAACCGGCGTAATTCGGACACCTCAGGACGATGCGGAGGACCCCTCGTGACCCATCGGATACCACCACCCCTCCCGGCGCGGCCCGAACCTGAACCGGAGCTGACGGGAGTCCGCAATTTCCGTGACGTGGGCGGCCTGCCGACCGTCGACGGACGGAGGGTCAGGTCGGGACGACTGTTCAGAAGCGGACATCTGGCGCATGCCACCGAAACGGGAACACAGTTCCTCGCGTCGCTCGGTCTGCACACGGTCTTCGACTTCCGCAACCGCGCCGACCACGCCCTGGAAGGGCCGGACGTGGAGCTGCCGGGCGTGCGCTACGTGAACATCCCGCTGTCCGACCCGGCCGCCGGGAAGGAGTTCTGGAAGATCGTGCGCGACGGCGACCTCGCCCAGTTGCGCACCGTCCTCGGGGAGGGTCGGGCGGTCGAGCGCATGACCACCTCGTACCGCACGATGATCCGCACCCGGACCGCCGAACACAGTCGGGTCGTGCACGCGCTGGCCGAGGACAGCGTGCCGGCGCTGATGCACTGCGCCGCGGGCAAGGACCGGGCCGGTCTGTCGATCGCCGTCACGCTGCTGGCGCTCGGCGTCGAGCGGGAGGCGATCGCGGCGGACTACCTGGAGTCGAACGCCCCGCACCGCCGCTACCGGATGCGGCGCGGCGCGGATGCCGCCCCGCCCCGCCCGGCCGAGGTGGCGGAACTGCTGGCGCCGCTCTTCGACGCGCGCGCCGCGTATCTGGAGGCGGCGTACGAGACCATCGACGAGGAGTGGGGCGGGGTGGACCGGTACCTCGCCGAGGGTCTCGGGCTGGCGCCCGAGACCCTGGTCCGGCTACGGGACGGACTGCTGGAACCGTAGGGGCGCTTCCCCGGCCGGCAGGCCGTCAGCGGTTGCCGACGGCCTGCTTCACCAGCGTCCGACCGAAGTCCCACATCAGCGATCCCCCGCCGTGCGCCTCGTCCATGACCTCCCGGAAGGCGCCGACGAACCGGTCCACGTCGCGTTCGTCCACGATCAGCGGCGGGATGAGCTTGATGACCTCCAGGTGGTCCCCGGACACCTGGGTGAGGATCCGGTGCTTGCGCAGCAGCGGCACCACGACCATCTGGGCGAACAGCCCCTTGCGGGCGGCCTGGAGCATCGCCCAACGGCTGCGCAGGCCCAGCGAGGACGGCCGGCCGAACTCGATGCCGATCATCAGCCCGCGCCCCCGCACCTCGTGCAGCAGCTCGTACTCGTCCACGAGGGCGGCGAGCCTGCCCCGCAGCAGGTCGCCCATGGCGCGGGCGTTCGCCGTCACCTCCTCGTCCTCCATGACGCTCAGCACCGCCAGGCCGGCGGCCATCGCCTGCGCGTTGGAGCCGAAGCTCGCCGAGTGGACGAGCACGCGGTCCATGGAGGAGTACACGCGCTGGAAGATCCAGTCCTTGCCCAGGGTCGCGCCGACCGGTACGTAGCCGCCCGACAGGGCCTTGGCCACGCACACCAGGTCCGGCTCGACGCCGGGTTCATGCTGGTACGCGTAGAAATCACCGGTGCGTCCGAGGCCCGTCTGCACCTCGTCGGCGATCAGCAGGGCCTTGTGCCGGTGGAGGAGCTCCTGCGCCGCGCGCAGGAATCCGGGAGGCGCGGCGAGCACCCCCTTGCCCTGGATCGGCTCCACGATCAGGGCGGCCACGTCGCCCCGGCGCAGTTCGCGTTCCAGGGCGTCCAGGTCTCCGAGGGCGATCGCCGTGTCGGGGAGCAGCGGCGCGAAGCCGTCCCGGAAGGCGGCTTCGCCGTTGACCGACAGCGAGCCGGTGGTGAGCCCGTGGAAGGCGTGGTCGCAGTAGAGGATCCTGGGCCGGCCGGTGGCGTACCGGGCGAACTTCAGGGCCGTCTCCACCGCCTCGGTGCCGCTGTTGCCGAAGAAGACCCGGTCCAGGTGGGGGCTGTACGAGAGCAGCTTCTCGGCGAGCAGTCCCGGCAACGGCTGGCAGTCGAAGCGGGTCAGGTCGGCGAGCTGGGCGTCCAGGACGTCGTGCAGCGCCTTGCGGACGACGGGGTGGTGGCGGCCGAGGCCCATGACTCCGAAGCCGGCCAGCATGTCGAGGTGGTCGTTGCCCTCGGCGTCCCAGAAGTGGGCGCCCTCGGCCCGTACGTAGACCTTGTCGAAGCCGATGGTGTGCAGCATGCGGGGCAGTTGGTGGTTGAGGTGGCGGGAGTGGAGCTCGTAGCGCTCGTCCCCGCGCTCGGCGAGCAGGGCGGCGAGGTCGAAGCCCTTGCCGCCCCCCTGGCCGACGGTCATGACGAGCCGGCCCGGTTGCTGCCGATGGTCTCCCGGGCCGCTCGCAGGGATTCCTTGAGGGAGCCCATGGTGGCGAGGACGGCGGTGGGCTCGTAGCCGCAGTGCGCCATGCAGTTCGCGCAGCGCGGGTCCTTGCCGCGGCCGTACTTGCTCCAGTCGGTGTCCTCGATGAGCTCGCGGTACGTGGGCACGTAGCCGTCGCTCATCAGGTAGCAGGGGCGCTGCCAGCCGAAGAGGGAGTAATTGGGAATGGCCCAGGCGGTGCAGGGGAAATCCGCTTTCCCTTCCAGGAAATCGAGGAAGAGCGGGGAGTGGTTGAGCCGCCAGCGGCGCCGGTTCCCGCCCGCGAAGGCCTTCTTGAAGAGCTCGCGGGTCTGTTCGACGCCCAGGAAGTGTTCCTGGTCAGGGGCCTTTTCGTAGGCGTAGGCGGGCGAGATCATCATCTCGTCGACCTGGAGGTCGTCATTGAGGTAGTTGAGCACCTCGATGATGGTCTGCGGGGTGTCGGTGTTGAAGAAGGTGGAGTTCGTCGTCACCCGGAAACCGCGCCGCTTCGCCTCCTTGATGGCCGCGACGGCCTCGTCGAAGACGCCTTCCTTGGCGACCGATTCGTCGTGCCGTTCGCGCAGCCCGTCGATGTGGACGGCGAAGGCGAAATAGGGGGACGGGGTGAATTTCTCGATCTTCTTGCGGAGCAGCATCGCGTTGGTGCAGAGGAAGACGTACTTCCGCTTGGCCACCAGTTGCCGGACGATCTCGTCGATCTGGGGGTGCATCAGGGGCTCACCGCCCGCGATGGACACCATCGGCGCGCCGGATTCCAGCACGGCGCCGACGGCCTGGGCCACCGGCATGCGCTGCTTGAGGACCCCGGCCGGGTGCTGGATCTTTCCGCACCCCTCGCAGGCCAGGTTGCAGGCGTAGAGCGGCTCCAGTTCCACGATCAGCGGGAACTTCTCCCGCTTGCGGAGCTTCTGTTCGAGAAGATAGGTCCCGACCCTGATGGACTGGCGCAGTGGCATGGCCATCTGGCTCACCTCCTGGGGAGCAGCGAAGAACGGTGCCATTCATGGAACGCGGGCAGTAGGGCACGCAGTACACGGAACGCCGATATTCCACCGCGGACGGTGCCGATGCGGACGAGCTCGTGCTCAGGAGCGTCCACGATCACCCGGACGGCCGCAACGGGGCGTCCCTCCCCCGTCGGGGTACGGACGGCCCGGGTGGCGGTCCACAAGGTGGCCGCCGACTCCATGTCGACCGCCACGGACCCGGTGGCGCCCAGCCGGGCCCGCTCCTGGCCGCGGACGACGTGGTCGGATCCGGACAGCGCGCCGGTGTGCACGGTCCGGTCCGGGAGGGCCCGGGCCAGGGCCTCGGCGAGCAGTCGGGTGCCGGTGCACGCGACGGTCCCGCGCGGGTCCCGGGTCTCGTCGGCGACGACCAGGTCGCCGGGGTGCATGCCGGGGACCAGTCCGGCGCAGAATCCGGTGGCGAGGACGGCCGCCCCCGCCATCCCCGGCCGCTCCAGCGCGCGGGCGACGGCCCGTTCGGCGGCGCGCGGCCCCATGCCCGTGCGCAGCACCGCGGCGGTGTCGCCCGCCGGACGTCCCGCGCTGCGCAGCGCCACCCGCTCGATGCGCAGCGCGCAGGCGATCAGCAGCGGTGCGGGCGGGGGCTGTGCCCCGGGGCCGGCCATCAGCACTCCTCGGAGAGGGCCGGGGCGGCGGTGGGGCGGCGTCCGTCGGGACCGAAGGGTTCCCCGTGCAGGTAGCGGCCCAGGGCTGTCAGCGGGAACACCTGCCGGTACAGGTGGTAGTTGATCGAGAAGTCCCAGGGGAAGCCGGTGCCGGTGAAGTACGGCTCGTCCCAGGTGCCGTCGGGACGCTGGGTCCCGACCAGGTGGGCGAGGCCCCGTTCGACGGCCTTGCCGTCGCGTTCCCCGGCCGACAGCAGGGCCATCAGCGCCCAGGCGGTCTGCGAGGGGGTGGACGCCCCCTTCCCGGCCCAGGAGCGGTCCTGGTAGGAGCGCTGGTCCTCGCCCCAGCCGCCGTCCTCGTTCTGTACGGACTCCAGCCAGCGCACGGCCCGCCGGACGGCGGGGTGGGACGTGGCGATGCCGGCGGCGGTGAGGGCCGGCAGGACCGATCCGGTGCCGTACACGTAGTTGGTGCCCCAGCGGCCGAACCAGCCGCCGTCCGCCTCCTGTTCGGCGAGCAACCAGGCGATGCCGCGTCGGGTCCGCGGGTCGGCGGCCCGGCCTTCGACGGCCAGCATCTCCACGACGTGGGCGGTGACGTCGGCGGACGGCGGATCGATGACCTCGCCGAAGTCGCAGAACGGCAGCCGGTTGGGGAGGGTGCGGGTGTTGTCGGCGTCGAAGGCGCCCCAGGCCCCGTTCCTCGACTGCATGCCGAGGTTCCAGGACACCCCGCGGGCGATGGCGGCCTCGACCTTCATCGGGTCGGGGTGGTCGATGCGGCGCAGCGCCAGCACCACCTCGGCGGTGTCGTCGATGTCGGGGTAGTTGTCGTTGTGGAACTCGAACGCCCAACCGCCGGGCGCCAGTCCGGGTCTGCGGACGGCCCAGTCGCCGGGGCGCCGGATCTCCTCGCCGACCATCCAGTCCGCGGCCTTGACGAGCGCCGGGTGGTCGGGGCGCACGCCCGCGTCGGCGAGGGCGATCGCGGCCAGACAGGTGTCCCAGACCGGCGACTGGCAGGCCTCGATCATCCGGGCGCCGTCCTCGCGCCACACGGCGAACCGGTCGAGCGACTCCAGACCGGCCCGCATGACCGGGTGGCCGAGGTCGTAGCCGAGCAGGTGCAGGGCGATGACGGAGTACACGGCGGGCGGCTGGATCCCGCCCCAGCAGCCGTCGTTCTCCTGCCGTTCGACGATCCACCGGCCGGCGCTGGCCATCGCGGCCCTGCGTACGGCCTTCGGGGCGAACCGGCGATAGACGTGCAGGGCCCTGTCCATCCGCTGGAAGACCCCGTCCCAGCTGGTCAGCGGGGCCGTGGGGGCGGCGGGACAGGGGTTGCGGGCGTCGGCGTGGAGTTCGTCCAGGACGAAGGGGGCCGGGCGGACGGGACGCAGCGCCGAGACCACGGTGAGCGGGACGATGGTCTGGCGGGCCCAGCAGCCGAAGTCGTAGATGTTGAGCGGCACCCAGGAGGGCAGGAACAAAAGTTCGGGCGGGAGTTCGGGCAGGTTCTCCCACTGCCACCAGCCGAAGAGCGCCAGCCAGATCCGGGTGAAGACCCGGGCGGCGGCGATCCCGCCGTGGGCGCGGATCCAGGCCGAGGCGCGCGACATGTGGGGGGCGTCGGGCGCGTCACCGGCGAGGCGCAGGGCGACGTACGCCTCGATGGTGGCGGAGAGTTCGGGGGGCCCGCCGTGGAAGGTGGCCCAGGTGCCGTCGTCCCGCTGCTCGCCGCGGATGAAGAGGGCGGCCGCCCGCGTCGTGGCCTCGTCCCGGATGCCGAGGAACTGCCGCAGCAGCAGGTCCTCGGCGTCCATGGTGACGTTGGTCTCCAGGTCGCCCTTCCACCATCCCGCCGGGTCCTGGCGTTCCAGCAGGTTGCGGGTGGCCCGGTCGGTGGCGTCCCGGACCCCGCGCAGGAGTTCGGGCGTGTGGTGGCCGGGCGGTGCGCCGGGCCCGGCCGGCCCGGCCGCGCCGCGCACGGCGTCCGCCGGGGCCTCGGCTCCGTCGTTTCGCGGATCAGCGCCGCCGGCCATCGCACCGCCGCCGTCGGTCGTCGCTGTCATGGCTTCCCCTCCGTGCAGTCTGCAGTGTCCTCTGCTGTGCTGGGGTTTGCCGTCGACCGATGTGCGCGCAGCAGGTGCGGCGTCGGCCGGCGACTAGCGCGATATCCGCTGTCGGGTGGCGATCACCTCTTGCGTACGACGACGAAGTCGGCGAGGGCGACGAGCTGGTCGCGCACCCGCTGCGGCATGTCGACGTCGTCCAGGGCGCGGATGGCGATCGCGTGCTGGCGGCGTGCCTCGTCGGCGGTCCACTGGCGGCCGCCCGCGGCTTCGATGAGGGCGGCGCGGGCCGCGAACTCCTCCTCGGAGAAGTTCTCGAAGTCGTTGCTCTTGGCGTCGGCGGCGAGGAGCCGGCCGAGCTCCTCGCAGGCGGGTCCGCCGGCCGCGAGCGCGGCGACGACGGGCAGGGACTTCTTGCGCTGGCGCAGGTCGCTCCAGGTCTGCTTGCCGGTCGCCTCCGGGTCGCCCCAGATGCCGAGGAGGTCGTCGACGGCCTGGAAGGCGAGGCCCAGGTGGTAGCCGTACTCCTCCAGCTTGTCGGCGGTGCGGTCGTCGGCGCCGCCGAGGACGGCTCCGATGGAGACCGCGCAGGCGAGGAGGGCGCCCGTCTTGTTGCCCTCCATCTCCAGGCACTCCTCGACGCTGACGCGCTCGCGGTGCTCGTAGGAGATGTCCTGCGCCTGGCCGTCGATCAGCTTGCGGCTGGCGGTGGTCAGGCGGCGGGCCGCGCGGCCCGCCTCGACGGTGCCCAGTTCCAGCAGGACCTCGTTGGCGAGGGCGAACAGGGCGTCGCCGACGAGGATGGCCAGGGCCGGGCCGTGGACCTTCCACACCGTGTCGCGGTGGCGGCGCTGCTCGTCGCCGTCCATCAGGTCGTCGTGCAGCAGCGAGAAGTTGTGGACGAGTTCCACGGCCACGGCGCCGGGGATCCCGACCTCGGCCGCGGCGCCCGCGGCTTCGGCGGAGAGCAGGGCCAGGGCGGGGCGGACGGCCTTGCCGCCGTCGCCGTCCGCCGCGTTGCCGTCGGCGTCGATCCAACCGAAGTGGTAGGCGGCGACGGTGTCCATGGGCGCCGCGAGCCGGTCCACTGCGGCGCGGAGCACGGGCGTCGACAGCGTGCGGCCGCGTTCCAGGAGCGCGAGCGTGTCCGCCTTCTCCAGGCCCCCTCCGGCCGTGCCCACACTGGCAGCCGTGTTCTCGACAGCCGGGTTCCCCGGGTTCACTGGCTCTCCTCTGGTTCCTGTACGTGCTGTTCGTGCTGTGCCTGTGGTGCTGGTGCCGGTCGTCATACCGCCTCCTGCAGCGGGTGTTCGCCGGGACGCCCGAGCGCTTCGAGTGCGGTGTGTGCCGCGCCGAGGCCACTGCGCACGGCCCCCTCCATGGTCGCGGGCCAACCGGTCGCGGTCCACGCTCCGGCGAGGTAGAGCCCCGGCGTGTCGGTCCGCGGACCGGGGCGCAGTCGGCCGACTCCGGGCGTGGGCGCGAAGGTCGCGGTCCGTTCCCGGGTGACGAAGAAGTCCCGTACCTTCGCTCCGCGGGCGGCCGGCAGCAGTCGCTCCAGCTCGGGCAGGTACTTGGCGCGCAGGACCGAGACGGGTTCCTCGATGTCGTCCTGGGCCACCGACTGCGACAGGGCCAGGTACTGGCCGCCGTCGGTCATGCCGGAGGCGTCGGTGCGGTCGAAGACCCACTGGACGGGCGAGCCGAGGGCCGCGAAGAAGGGCCGCTTGAGCACCTTGCGGTCGTAGACGACGTGGACGTTGAGGATGGGGGCGGTGCCGATGTCCAGGAGCTTGTCCGGGTCGGGCAGGGCCCCGGCGGGCAGCAGGGCGTGCGCCTCGCGCTGGGGGACGGCGAGGACGACGGTGCCCGCGTCGAAGGCCCCGTCCTCGGTGTCGACCCGCCAGGCGCCCTCCCCGGTGCGGGAGAGGGCGGTGACGCGGGTGCGCAGTGCGGTCGTCACGCCGGCCCTGTCGAGCGCCTTGCGGGCGAGGGTGTCGTGGAGGTCACCGAGCGGGACCTTGGCCCAGCCGATGTCGGCCGCCCCGTTCTCGGAGAGCAGGCCGGTCCTGAAGACCATGGCGGCCAGGCCGAGCGAGGACTGTTCGGCGGTGGCGTTGAGCGTGGCGATGCCGACGAGGTCCCACAGCGCCTCGATGGTGCGGGGGGACTGGCCGTAGCGGCGCAGCCAGGTGGCGAAGTCGAGTCCGTCGAGGGCCGGGTCGGTGGGGTCGAGGCGGCGCAGCGCGAGGGCCGCGCGCCCGACGGAGGCCCGCTCGGCGAGGGAGAGGTGCGGGTAGCGGGCCAGCGCCCCGGCCAGGTGCAGGGGTACGGGCAGGGCGCTGCGGCGCAGCCGGCCGAGGCGGGGGCCGCGCGGGTGGGCGACGTCGAGGACGGGGACGTCGAGCCGGTCCTGGAGCGGTGCGAGGTCGGCGCCGTCGACGCGGTCGAGGAACCACCGGTAGGCGGTGCAGCAGCGCAGGTAGACGTGCTGGCCGTTGTCGACGGTCAGGTCTCCGCGCTTGAAGGAGAAGGCGAGGCCGCCGAGGCGCGGGCGCCCTTCGAGCAGGGTGACCCGCAGTCCGGCGTCGGCGAGTTCGAGTGCGGCGGTGACTCCGGCGAGTCCGCCGCCCACGACGACGGCTCGGTTCTCGATGGCGCGGTCGTCGACGGGCCGGTCGTCGGCGGGCCGGCCACCGTGGTCGAGGCCGCCCCGGTCGCTGCCGCTCATGAACCCTCCCCCGCGCCGCGGTGCCCGGCCGGGCGCACCGGCGCGGGGGCTCGTCCGGCGGAGCCCGACGGGAAGGACGCGACGGCGGCCCGGGTGGTTGCCCGGTCGCCGGCGGCGCCGGGGTCCGTGGTGCGGTCCATCAGATCCGCCTCCGCGTGCTCTGGCGCGAGATGGTGCGCGCGTCGAGGCCCGACAGGCCGCGTACGGCGACGTACGCCTTCTCGTGCGGTGGCAGCGAGACGCGGCCGCGCAGGACGGCCTCGGGCTCGCGCTCGATGCGGTCGAGGAGGCGGCGGTAGATCCCGGCCATGGCGGCGACGCAGGCGCCGCTGCGCCGGTCGAGCAGGGGCAGCAGCCGGTAGCCCTCGACGAACAGGGCACGGGCGCGCCGGACTTCGTGGTGGACGAGTCCGGCGAAGTCGGAACCGGCAGGGGCCCGGTCGCCGCGGAAGCCTTCGGAGCAGCCGAACTTGGCGAGGTCCTCGGCGGGCAGGTAGGTGCGTCCGTTGGCGGCGTCCTCGCGGACGTCCCGCAGGATGTTGGTGAGTTGCAGGGCGAGGCCGAGGACGTCGGCGTACTCGTCGGCGCGGGCCGCCTCGGGGCCCGTGCCCCGCACGGTGCCGAACACGCCGAGGGAGAGCCGACCGATGGCTCCGGCGACGCAGCGGCAGTAGACCTTCAGGTCGTCCCAGGTCTCGTACTCCTGGCCGCGGACGTCCATCAGGACCCCGTCGATGAGTTCGTCGAGTCCGCCGAGCGGGATCGGGAAGCGGCGCGCGGCGTGCGCGAGGGCGACGGCGACCGGGTCGGTGTCGTCCTCGTCGATCTCCTCGGCCCGGATGCGGCCGAGGAGCGCGCGGGTCTCCTCCAGGCGGGCGAGCTTCGCCCCGGGCGGGAGCGTGCCGTCGCCGATGTCGTCGACGCGCCGGGAGAAGGCGTACAGCGCGGACATCGCCTGCCGCTTGTCGGTGGGCAACAGCCTGATGCCGTAGGCGAAGTTGCGTGCCTGCGTCCCGGTCACGGCCTCGCAGTAGCTGTAGGCCGCGATGACGGGTGCGGACGGTACGGACGCGTGTGTGGGGCCCTCCACGTTCGGGCTCACCCCTTTCTCGGCGCTGTGCGCAGGACGGCGGCCACCTCGCGGAGCAGGCCGCTCCGGGTGGGCTTGGGCGGTCCGGGAAGCGGGTCGAACCCGGCGTCCGAGACCGCTCGGAGGGCGGCGCGCCCTCCTCCCACGAAGCCCGCGAGCAACAGTCGGAGCCTGCCGTGGACGCTGCCCACGAGCGGGATGCCCTGGTCCAGGAGTCGGCGTGCGCGTTCGGCCTCGAAGGCGATCAGGGCGCGGACGGACGCGCCG
The DNA here is from genome assembly GCF_042893755.1 of Streptomyces sp. NPDC001568. Taxonomy (NCBI): domain Bacteria; kingdom Bacillati; phylum Actinomycetota; class Actinomycetes; order Kitasatosporales; family Streptomycetaceae; genus Streptomyces; species Streptomyces sp. NPDC001568. Next base: position 254,005 of record NZ_JBIAVF010000006.1, read on the forward strand.
GCGGTCGGCGCCTTGAGGTCGGCCTCGGTGACGTGGAAGCGGCGCATGTCCTCGGCGGGGAGGTAGACGCGGTCGCGACCGAGGTCCTCGGCGACGTCCTGGAGGTGCTCGGCGATCTGGAGGCCGGTGCAGACGGCGTCGGAGAGGCGGACCCGCTCGGGGGTGCTCGTTCCGGTGAGGGAGAGCACGAGGCGGCCCACGGGGTTGGCGGAGAGCTCGCAGTAGGCCAGGAGGTCCGCGTACGTCTCGTAGCGCGCGACCCGCTGGTCCTGGCGGTTGGCCCCGATGAGCCCGAGGAAGGGTTCCGGGGTCAGGTCGTGGGCACGGACGACGGGCGGGAGGGCCAGCAGCAGCGGGTGGCGCGGGGGGCCGTCCGTACCGCCGAAGACCCGCATGAGGTCGGCTTCGAGGGCGTCGAGCATGGCGTCGCGGTCGTCCGAGGCGGCGGGGTCGAGGCCCAGGAGGACCGCGTCGCGGCCACCGGGGGCGAGGTCGCCGTCGCCGATGTCGTCGACGAGTCGGGCGTACCCGTACACCGCCATCAGGCCCGCGCGCCAGGCGCGGGGAAGGAACGCGGGGGCGACGGGGAAGTTCTCGGCGGCGGCCTTGCCGAGGGTGGCGCGGGCGTGGGGGTCCAGCGTCCCGTCGGGGGCTCCGGGGCCGCCGGGCCGGATGCCTTGCCCGGGGGTCACCGCCCGCCGCCCGGGGCGGGGACGGCCACTGTGCCTGGGGGCCGGAGAATTCCCGTAGCCATTGCCGTCACATCTCCCGTTCTACACTGCCGAACCAAGTCATCCTATTTCGGACACGCCGCCGGAGTTTACCCGGGGTACCCGGGGAGTTTCGGCTGCGGGGATTCGTCCCCTCTTGGCGCGATGGAGAACTGGTCCAGCTTACGCTGTACAACGCCGCGGGGGCCTATCGGGTATTCACCGGAGCACGGAATGTCGCCCCGTCCCGAATTCCGCGCCGACCCCGCATCCCGCTTCCCCGCTCCGGGCCCCGCGGGCGCACGGCGAGGCCCCCGCCGCGGACGCGGCAGGGGCCCGGGTACCTGCGAGGATCCGCAGGTCAGTGGCCGGAGGCCTTCTCGTACGCCGAGACGACTTCCTCGGTGGGCCCGTCCATCAGGAGTTCGCCCTTCTCCAGCCACAGCACCCGGCTACAGGTGTCGCGGATGGACTTGTTGTTGTGGCTCACGAGGAAGACCGTGCCGGCCTTCTCCCGCAGTTCGCGGATGCGCGCCTCGGAGCGGACCTGGAACTTCCGGTCACCGGTGGCGAGCGCCTCGTCGATCATCAGGACGTCGTGGTCCTTGGCGGCCGCGATCGAGAAGCGCAGGCGCGCCGCCATTCCCGAGGAGTAGGTGCGCATCGGAAGGGAGATGAAGTCCCCCTTCTCGTTGATCCCCGAGAAGTCGACGATGTCCTCGTACCGCTCCCTGATCTGCTCGCGGGTCATGCCCATCGCGAGTCCGCCGAGGACGACGTTGCGCTCACCCGTCAGGTCGTTCATCAGAGCGGCGTTGACGCCGAGCAGGGACGGCTGGCCGTCGGTGTAGACCTTGCCGGACTCGCACGGCAGGAGGCCGGCGATGGCGCGCAGCAGGGTGGACTTGCCGGAGCCGTTCGACCCGATCAGGCCGATGGCCTCACCCCGGTACGCGGTGAAGGAGACGCCGCGCACCGCGTGCACCCGGCGCACGCCGGGGGCCTCGCCCTTGGGGCGTCGGATGATCTTGCTCAGCGCGGCGGTCGCCGCGCCCTTGCCGGCGCCGCCGGTGTTGACGCGGTAGACGATGTGGACGTCGTTCGCGATCACGGTGGGGACGTGTCCGTCGGTCTTGTCAGCCACGGCCGTAACGCTCCTCAGCCTTCCAGAAGTACACGAAGCCGCCGAGGCCGATCACCACGGCCCAGCCCACGGCGAAGAGCCATACGTGCGGGGGCAGGTTGCTCGCACCGTAGTCGTCGATCAGCGCGAACCGGATGAGGTCCATGTAGATCGCGACGGGGTTCCACAGCAGCACGTCGCTGATCCACTGCGGCTGGTCCTTGAGGTAGATGCCGATCGGGAACATCACGCCCGAGGCGTACATCCAGGTGCGCATCACGAACGGCATCAGCTGCGCGAGGTCGGGGGTCTTGGAACCCATCCGCGCGAAGATCATGGCGAGGCCGGTGTTGAAGACGAACTGCAGCGCCAGCGTCGGGATCACCAGCAGCCAGGAGAGCCGCGGGTAGTTGCCGAAGCTCACGGCGATCACGAAGACGACCACCATCGAGTACAGCAACTGCTGGAGCTGCTGCAACGAGAAGGACACCGGCAGGGCGGCTCGCGGGAAGTGCAGGGCGCGCACCAGGCCGAGGTTGCCGGAGATCGCCCGCACACCCGCCATCACCGAGCTCTGCGTGAAGGTGAAGACGAAGATGCCCATCATCAGGAACGGCACGTAGACGCCCTTGGGCATCTCCTTGCCCGCTCCGAGGATCAGGCCGAAGATCAGCCAGTAGACGGCCGCGTTCAGCAGGGGGGTCGCCACCTGCCAGACCTGGCCGAGCTTCGCCTGGCTGTACTGCGCGACCAGCCTGGCCCGGGAGAACGCCATGATGAAGTGGCGCCGCCCCCAGAGCTGGCGGACGTACGGGCCCAGAGCGGGGCGGGCCCCGCTCACGGACAGGCCGTACTTCCTGGCGAGCTCCTCGGGGCTCAGTCCCGCGTCTTCGGACACCGGCCTGCTCGTGGCGATGGCGCCGTCGTGGGTTGTGTCACTCACAAGTCGAAACTTTCCGTCTTCAAGATGCGGCAGAAGGGGCATCGGGCTGCAACGCCGGACCCGTGACCGGGGCCCATCGTCGCAGACACGGGCTTGTCAGATGACAGGCGGTCGGCCGAGCCGGGTCAGCCGCCACACGGTACGCCACCTCATCGGACGTCTGGGACCGCAGGGAGTGGTCCAGCCCTCCTTGAAGCCGCCGAACCAGGCCTTGAGGGCAGGTCCCGACGGCTTGCGCACGAGCGTCAGCGCGAGCCAGACGCCCAGGTAGACCGGCACCAGTGGGGCGGGCAGGTTCCGACGGGCGAGCCACACCCGGTTACGGGCCACCATACGGTGGTAGACCGCGTGCCGGGAGGGGGCGGTCGTCGGGTGCAGCAGCACCATGTCCGCCCGGTAGTCGATCGACCACCCGGCGTCGAGGGCCCGCCAGGCCAGGTCGGTTTCCTCGTGGGCGTAGAAGAATTCGCCCGGCAGCGTTCCGACCTGCTCGAACACCTTCGTGCGGACGGCGTTCGCGCCGCCCAGGAAGGTGGTCACGCGGGAGGAGCGCATCGGGTCCGAGGCGCGCAGCCGGGGCACGTGCCGGCGCTGGGTGGCGCCGGTGTCGGGGTCGGCGATGCGGAAGCTGACGATGCCGAGCGCCGGGTCCTCGGTGAAGGCCTGCCGGCACAGCTCCGCGGTGTCGGTGCGCTCCAGCAGGCCGTCGTCGTCCAGGAACAGCAGGACGTCGACGTCGCGGCCGCCGGGGCCGAAGGCCTCGATGCCCGCGTTGCGGCCGCCGGGGATGCCCAGGTTCTCGGGCAGCTCCACGGTGCGCACGCCCTCGGGGACACCCGTCTCCGGGGTCAGCGCCACGCCCTGGCCGACGACGACGACCTCGACCGGGTCGCCGTCCTGCCGGGCGACGGACTCGATCAGGGCCTTGAGGTCGTCGGGGCGGTTGCCCATGGTGATGACGACCGCGCCGACGCGCAGCGGGGCGCTCACCGGAGCCTGCTCGACGCGAGGACGGAGACCAGGTGCAGCACGGTCTGCAGCAGGGCGATGCCGGCGAGGACGGCGACACCGAGCCGGGTGAAGAACAGGTCGCCCCGGACCTGGTCGAGCACGGCCAGCAGCAGGATGAGCAGCGAGGCCTCGATGCCCAGGACGAGGCGGTGGAACTTCAGCGCGGCCGCGGCCCGGCGGGCCAGCGCCATGCCGGAGGAACGCGGCTCGGAGGCGGCCTCCTGGACGGGCGGCTTGCCCACCTGGTGGCGGGCGACACCGACCAGGTCGGTCTCGGCCTTGATCAGGATCGCGCCGAGCGCCGCCAGGGTGCCCAGGAAGGCCCACAGCCAGTCGATGCGGCCTGTCCCCCACAGGTCACTGGCGCGCAGGCCGAAGCCGACCAGGACCGCCGCGTCGCACAGGTAGGCGCCGACGCGGTCGAGGTAGACCCCGGACAGCGAGAACTGCTTCTTCCAGCGGGCAACCTCGCCGTCGACGCAGTCGAGCAGCAGGTACAGCTGGACCATGACCACGCCGAGGACGGCGCCCCACACGCCCGGCACCAACAGGGCCGGGGCGGCGAGGACGCCGGCCAGGGTCATCACGTAGGTCAGTTGGTTGGGCGTGACCTTGGTGGTGACCAGCAGGCGGGTGATGCGCAGGGAGATCTCGCGCATGTACAGGCGGCCGCCCCAGTGCTCCCCGCTGCGCCGGTCCTTCACGCCCGCCGGGTGAACGACGGGCCGGAGTTCAGCTACGGATGGTCTTGGCATAGTCGGCGTAAGCGTCCCTGATCTCGGCGGCGGACAGGTTGAGGTGTTCCAGGATGGTGAAGCGTCCCGGACGGGTCTGGGGGGCGTACTCGACGGCCGCGACGAACTCCTCGACGCTGAACCCGATCTCCTCGGGCAGCACGGGCAGTCCGTGACCGCGCAGCACCTCGACGAAGAGCCCGGCCTTCTCGGCGGCCCCGCGCAGGTGCATGGCGAAGGCGGCGCCGATGCCGACCTGCTCGCCGTGCAGCGCGGAGCGGCCCGGGTAGAGCAGGTCGAAGGCGTGGCTGATCTCGTGGCAGGCGCCGGAGGAGGGCCTGCTGTCGCCGCTGATCGACATGGCGATGCCGGACAGCACGAGGGCCTCGGAGAGCACGGTGAGGAACTCGTCGTCCCCGCAGCCGCCGGGGTGGCGGAGCACGGACTCGCCGGCGGTGCGGGCCATGGCGGCCGCGAGGCCGTCGACGGCCTCGCCGGTGATCGCGTGCGAGAGCTCCCAGTCGGCGATGGCCGAGATGTTGGAGATCGCGTCGCCGATGCCCGCGCGGATGAACCGCACCGGGGCGTCCTTGATCACGTCGAGGTCGATGACCATCGCGATCGGGGTGGGCACCCCGTAGGAGCCGCGCCCGTTGTCGTTGTCCAGGATGGACACAGGGGAGCAGATCCCGTCGTGCGACAGGTTGGTGGCGACGGCCACCATGGGCAGCCCGACCCGCGCCGCGGCGTACTTCGCCACGTCGATGATCTTGCCGCCGCCCAGGCCCACGACGGCGTCGTAGCGGCGGCCCTTTATGTCGTCGGCCAGCTTGACCGCGGAGTCGATGGTGCCGTCGACGACCGGGTACCAGTCGGCGTGCGGCAGGACGGGTTCCAGCTTGGCGCGCAGCGCCTGACCGGAGCCCCCGCTGATCGCGATGGCGAGTTTGCCGGACGCGGAGATGCGCTGGTCGGCGAGCAGGCCGGCCAGGTCGTCCATCGCCCCCCGGCTGATGTCGACGACAACGGGCGAGGGGATCAGCCGCGTCAGTACTGGCATGCGATCGTCCGGCCCTTGGCGAGGTCGTCGTGGTTGTCGATCTCGACCCACTTGACGTCACCGATGGGAGCGACGTCGATGGTGAAGCCGTCGTTCACGAGCTGCTGGTAGCCGTCCTCGTAGTAGAGGTCGGGGTCGCGCTCGAAGGTGGTCTTCAGGGCCTCGGCCAGCTGCTCGGCGGCCTCGGGCTCGATGAGCGTGACGCCGATGTACTCGCCCGTGGCGTCGGCGGGGTCCATCAGCTTGGTGATCTTCCGCACGCCCCGGCCCTCGGCGGTGACGACCTTCATCTCCTCGTCGGCCAGGCTCTTGACCGTGTCGAGGGCGAGGATGATCTTCCGGCCCTCGCCGCGGGCGGCGAGCAGGGTCTTCTCGACCGACACGGGGTGGACGGTGTCGCCGTTGGCGAGGATCACGCCCTGCTTGATGACGTCACGCGCGCACCACAGGGAGTAGGCGTTGTTCCACTCCTCGGCCTTGTCGTTGTCGATCAGCGTGATCGTGACGCCGTACTTGGCCTCCAGGGCCTCGCGGCGCTCGTACACGGCTTCCTTGCGGTAGCCGACGACGACGGCGACCTCGGTGAGGCCGACCTCCGCGAAGTTGCCCAGGGTCAGGTCGAGGACCGTCAGGCTCTCCTCCTGGCCCTCGGGGCCGACGGGCACGAGGGCCTTGGGCAGGGTGTCGGTGTAGGGACGCAGGCGGCGTCCGGCACCGGCAGCGAGTACAAGGCCGATCATGCTGGTTCTCCTTCGTCATGTACGGCGGGTGCTCCGGAGGAGACCCAGAAGCGGATGCTCTCCACGAGCACCACCAGTGCCACGAACACGGCCATGGCCGTGAGCGCGACGGGGAACGCGTCACGGGCGAGGACGGTGGCCAGGACCACGGTCAGCAGGACCCGGCCCTCGTGGCCGCCGGTCACCCGCACCAGCCAGTGCGGGGGCGCGCCCGAGCCACCACGGATGCGGTAGACCGTGTCGTAGTGATGGTAGGCGACCGCCGCGACCAGTCCGAATGCGGCGGGAAGGGCTCCGGGCACGTCCGCCTTCCAGGCGAGGACGAGGACCGTCACGTACTCGGCGAACCGGAAGAACGGCGGGATCAGCCAGTCGAGGGAGCCCTTGAGGGGCCGCTCGACCGCCGCCCCGGAGATCACGACGTAGACCAGGGCCGTCCCGATCAGCCAGGGGTCGCCGAAGTCGCGGGTGAGGGCGGCGCCGGTCAGCAGCAGCGAGGCGAGCCCCGCCAGCCACACCGCGGCCCGGTCGGGCCGCTTGCCGGTTCGGGCGGAGGTCCAGGCGAGCACCGCGGAGTCGGCGAGGTCCGCGAGGGCCTGCGCCGCCCGGTCGGTACGGGTCGCCTTGCGCGTGAGGGAGCGCAGGACGCGGCCGGCGGTCGTGTAGAGGGCCCCGAAGGCGCAGCCGATGAGCAGCGCGTAGAAGACCACGCGGGGGGTGGTGACGGCGGTCAGGACCGCGATCATCGCCCAGCGCTCACCGATCGGCAGGATGATCATCCGCCGGACCCAGACCGTCCAGCCGACGCTGTCGAGCCGGTCGGACAGGGCGGCGGTGGGACTCGTGTTGGCGGTCGCGTCGTGGTTCGCCTCGTTGAAGGAGAAGTCGACGACGTGCCGGCAGGTCATGAGGATCATCGCGCCGAGGGCCAGGCCCCAGACGTCGTCGCCGTTCCTGGCCGCGCCGAGCGCGAGGCCCGCGTAGAAGGAGTACTCCTTCGCCCGGTCGAAGGTCGCGTCGAGCCAGGCGCCCATCGTCGAGTACTGGAGCGAGTAGCGGGCGAGCTGCCCGTCGGTGCAGTCCAGGACGAAGGAGACGAGCAGCAGCACACCGGCCGCGACGTAACCCCAGCGGTCACCGGTGGCGGCGCAGCCCGCCGCGATCAACGCGGTGATCAGCGAGGCCGTGGTGACCTGGTTCGGGGTGAGGCCGCGGCGCGCGCACCAACGGGCGATGTAGCGGGAGTAGGGGCTGATGAAGAAGGTGGTGAAGAACCCGTCGCGGGACTTGACCGCGGTCCGCAGCCGGACGGCCTCGTCGTCCACGGCCGCGACGGCGGCGACGGCGCTCTCGCGCTCCGCCTCACCGGCGGGCACGGCGGCGACGAGCGTGCCGAGTTCGGGTCGTTGGACCGTCGTGCCGGAGCCTTCGACGGCGGCCGCGAGCCGGTCGGGGTAGGGCCCGGCGCCGAGCGCCTCGGGCGCGAGGGCCACGGCCTCGTCGAGGGCGGCGCGGGCGTCACCCCGTACGGCGAGCGCGCCGGTGACGGCGCAGGCGTCGAAGCGGGGGTCGGTCAGCGCGAGGCGCAGGGCGTGGACGTGCCCGACGAAGGCACTGTCGACGACGGCCACGCGCTGGTCGGCCGGTACGTCGGCCAGGGCCGCGGCGGCGTCTTCGGGACCGGTGACCGGGCGGACGTCGAACCCGAGCGACAGCAGCTCGTCCGAAAGCGGCGATCCGGGTACCGGCGGGCCGGTGAGGATGACGGTCGGCAGACGAACTCACTCCTTGCAGCGCGTACGGGACGGCCGCCACGAGGGGTGGCGGCACGTCGGCAGAGGCTATCGGATGAATGGAAGCCGGCATTCATCAGCTGTTTACGGCCGGATGTTACGGTGGACGAAGACGTGTTCGACTTGTGTAAACACGTCTCGGAACATCGGGTCGGCACACGAGCGGGAAAGAGGTGGGGTTGATGACCGTCGTAGTGGTCGCGACCAAGCGCGGCGAACTCCGGGACCTCACCACTTCCTTCCGGGCGTCCGGCCGGGTCTGATCCCAGCGATCGACCCCGTCGGCCGGAGCCCCCTTCTCAAGGGTTCACGTTGACCGACCACACCAGCACCACCGGTTCATCCTCCGACGCCTCCGACGAGGCCGTCCTCGCGGCCTTCATGGAGCTGCACCGGGGCCTGCCCCGCCAGTCCCCGGGCTCCGACGCGTCCACGCGCCGGCTGCTGTCCCTGTGCGGACCGCTGCCCGAGCGGCCGCGCGTCCTCGACATCGGCTGCGGCCCCGGCCGCAGCGCCCTGCTGCTCGCCGCCGAGGCGGGCGGCGCGGGCCTCGCCGAGGTGACCGCCGTCGACCTGTACGAACCGTTCCTCGACGAACTCCGCGGCGCCGCCGCGGCCCGCGAGCTCACCGACCGCGTGCGCGCCGTCAGGGCGGACATGGGCGCGCTCCCCTTCGAGGACGGCTCCTTCGACCTCGTGTGGGCGGAGGGCTCCGCCTACGTCATCGGCTTCGACCGGGCGCTCGCGCAGTGGAAGCGACTGCTCGCGCCCGGCGGCACGCTCGTGCTGAGCGAGTGCGAGTGGACCGTGGCGCGACCCTCCGCCGGGGCGCGGGCCTTCTGGGACCCGCGGTACCCGCTGCGCCGACCCGCCCGCAACCTGGCCGCCGCACAGGCGGCCGGGTACCGCGTGCTGGGCGTCCACCCCCAACCCGACTCCGACTGGGCCGAGTACTACGGCCCGCTCGGCGAACGCGTCCGGGACGCCGACGCCACGCCCGCCGCGGCGGGCGTCGCCCTGGCCTCCGTGCGCGAGGAACTCGACGTACGGGTGCGGCACGGGCACGAGTACGGGTACACGGGCTACGTCCTGGGTCCGGTGACCGCCGGCGCCGACGGGCGGTGGCCGGCCCGGCCGGAGACCCCGGCCGACGCGGCCGGCGTGCGCGCCGTCAACCTCGCGGCCTTCGAGACCCCGTCGGAGGCGGACCTCGTGGACGCGCTGCGCGCCGACGCGTCCTGGCTGCCGGGGCTGTCGTACGTCGCCGAGGCGCCCGACGGGTCGGTGGCGGCGCACGCCCTGCTGACCCGCTGCGAGGTGGACGGGACGCCGGCGCTCGCGCTCGCCCCGGTCGCCACCGACCCCGCGCACCAGCGTTCGGGGGCCGGGAGCAGCGTCGTACGGGCCCTGCTCGCGGCGGCCCGGGAGCGGGGTGAGGCACTGGTCCTGGTGCTCGGACACCCCGAGTACTACGCGCGCTTCGGCTTCACGCCGGCGTCGCGGTTCGGGATCCGGGCACCCTTCGAGGTGCCGGACGAGGCCATGATGGCGCTCGTACTGGACGACCGGGTCCCCGTCCCCACGGGCACCATCCGCTACCCGGCGCCGTTCGGCGTCTGACACTTCGCGTGACCCGCTGACGCTCCGCCCCCCATCGCCTATCACGCGATGGGGGGCGGACATGCGTGGATCACGCGAAGTGGGGATGAGCCCCTTTTGTACGGCAGACTGAAGGTCGAAGTCCGAAGCGAAGGATGGGTATGCCGACCACACCAGCCACCGCCGCGCAGAGCGGGTTCCCCGGCGCCGGCACTCCGGAAGCGATCATGCTCGAACTGGTCGACGAAGCCGGCAACACCATCGGCACGGCGGAGAAGTTGTCCGCCCACCAGGCCCCCGGTCTGCTGCACCGGGCGTTCTCCGTGTTCCTCTTCGACGAGCAGGGCCGACTGCTGCTCCAGCAGCGCGCCCTCGGGAAGTACCACTCCCCCGGCGTCTGGTCGAACACGTGTTGCGGTCACCCCTACCCGGGCGAGTCCCCGTTCGCGGCGGCGGCCCGGCGCACCCATGAGGAGCTGGGGCTGTCCCCGTCGCTGCTCGCGGAGGCCGGGACCGTGCGGTACAACCATCCGGACCCCGCGTCCGGGCTGGTCGAGCAGGAGTACAACCACCTGTTCGTGGGACTCGCGCAGGCCGCGCCGAAGCCGGATCCGGAGGAGGTCGGCGACACCGCGTTCGTCACCGCCGGGGAACTGGCGAAGCGGCACGCCGAGTTGCCGTTCTCGGCCTGGTTCATGACCGTGCTGGACGCGGCGCGGCCCGCGATCCGTGAGCTGACCGGCGACGCGGCGGGCTGGTAGGGCGCCACGGCCCGGTCAGGCCGTGGGGGTGCGCGGGGTGGTCAGGGGCAGGGCGGCCCAGATCACCTTGCCGCCCGTCGAGGTGTGCTCGACGTCGCAGACGCCACCGGCCTCCAGCGTCACCTCGCGGACGAGGAGCAGGCCCCGGCCGCCGGTCTGGCCGAAGTCGGCCTCCAGCGCCTTGGGGCGGTAGGGGTGGTTGTCCTCGACGGCCACCCGTACCCAATCGCGACCCACCGCGACCTCGACGGCCACCTCCGGGGAGAGCAGGGCCGCGTGCCGCACGGAGTTCGTCACCAGTTCGGAAACGATCAGCAACAGGGAGTACACCAGGTCCTGATGGGCCGGCACCCCCTGTCGGCCGAGCAGGTCACGGACCGCCCGGCGGGCCTGCGGAACGGATTCTTCTACCGCCGGCGCCGTGAAGCGCCACACTCCCTCGTACGCGAGGGGGTCCGCCGGAGCAGGCGCCTCACCTCCCCCGGCTGGCGGGACGTTCCCGCTGTCTGTCATTTTCCGGCCCCCGTCTTCGCGCTCGATCGTCTCCACGCGTCAAGAGTGGGGAACAGCCTGGTCCGGACCGGACCCCTGACCAGAAGTCAGCGTCAATCGGACACTTTCTGACCACTGGCGTATGACAGAGTCAGTTGTTGGACGGTTCCTGATCCGGTCCGGGTGCTTCGCGGACGGTCTCCCGCGCCCCGTCCGCCGCGTCCGGCCCGCCCGCTCCCTCGTCCTCCCTGACCCCCCGGGGTGGGACTCCCCCTTGGTCATGGGATCGGCGGGCCCGGATAGCATCCGGCGCATGGACGCAGCCCGGGACGCAACCCTCTCCCACACCGTCGCCGACGGGGTGGCCACCGTCGTCATCTCGCACCCCGCCAAGCGGGGCGCCATGACCGCCGCGATGTGGCGTGCGCTGCCCGCGCTGCTGCCGGGGCTCGCGGCCGATCCCGCCGTACGGGTGCTGGTGCTGACCGGGGCCGGTGGCACCTTCTGCGCGGGCGCCGACATCTCCTCGCTCACCGGGGACGACGACCCCCGGGCGCTGTCCGTGGCGGCGGAGGAGGCCCTCGCCGCGTTCCCCAAGCCCACCCTGGCCGCCATCCGCGGGCACTGCGTGGGCGGCGGGAGCCAGCTCGCGGCGGCCTGCGACCTGCGTTTCGCCGAGCAGGGGGCCACCTTCGGGGTGACTCCGGCGAGGCTGGGCATCGTCTATCCGGCCTCCTCCACCCGGCGACTGACCTCGGTCGTCGGCCCGGCCTGGGCCAAGTACCTGCTGTTCTCCGCCGAGTTGATCGACGCGGAGCAGGCCCTGCGGGCCGGGTTCCTGAACGAGCTGCTGCCCGCCGGTGAACTCGACAAGCGGGTGGCCGAGTTCACCCGCGTCCTGACCACCCGTTCCTGGCTGACCCAGGCGGCGGCCAAGGAGTTCGTGGAAGGACGCACCGACCGTGACGCCCACTGGGCGCAGCGGGCCGCGGCGAGCGGCGACGCCGTGGAGGGCGTCGCCGCGTTCCTGGAGCGCCGGGCTCCGGTCTTCGGTCCGCCGACCGCGGATTAGGCCGTCGCCTTCGGCCCGGCGCCGCGCAGCCTGGCGACGATGTCGGCCGGGGCCTTGTCCGGGGAACCGGCGTCGTACGGCGGCTGGGGATCGTACTCGCACATCAGCTGCACGGTCTGCGCGTACGTGTCCCCGGCGATCCGACCCAGCAGACCGAGGCCCATGTCGATGCCGGACGACACCCCGGCGGCGGTGACGTACTTGCCGTCGTACACCACCCGCTCGCCGGTGGGCTCGGCGCCGAAGGGGACCAGCTGCTCCAGGTAGAGCCAGTGGCTCGCGGCCCGGCGACCGTCGAGCAGCCCGGCGGCGGCCAGCAGCAGGGAACCGGTGCAGACCGAGGTGGTCCAGGTGGTGGTGGCGTCGACCCCGCGCAGCCAGTCGAGGACCACGGGGTTCTTCATCTCCAACTCGGGGTGCGGGCCGCCGGGCACGACGACGATGTCGGGGCGGGTCACCTCGCCCAGCGCCCGGTCCGCGACGAGGGCGAGCGAACCGTTGTCGGTCCGCACCGGCCCGGGGCGCTCGGACACGAAGACGGTCTCCGCGCCGTCGAGCCGGCCGAGGGTGTCGAAGGGGCCGATGGCGTCGAGGGCGGTGAAGCGGTCGTAGAGCAGTACGGCGATCTGCATGGCTCCTCCGGAGCTGTGGTCGGGCGGACCGGACCGGTTCCTGGTCCGGTAGTCGGGTGCGGGCGTCGGGTGCGGGTGGGGATGTCGGGTGCGGATGTCGGTCGCTGCGTGTTGCGTCGTATCCGTCGGTTCGCCGTGTTCCGTCGCGGTCAGGGCCCGGGCGCGACGGGTCGGGGGCCGAAGCGGCGGCGGTACTCGGCCGGGGACTGCCCGAACGCCCTGACGAACGCCCGGCGGAGCGCTTCGGGGGTGCCGTAGCCGCACTCGCGGGATATGCGCGCTATCCCGTCCCGGCCGTCCTCCAGGAGCCGCCGGGCGTGCTCCACCCGGACCCGCTCCACGTACCGGCCCGGCGTCACCCCGGTCTCCGCCCGGAAGGCCCGGGCGAAGTGCCGCGGCGAGAGCGCGGCGCGGGCGGCGAGGGCCTCCACGCCGAGGTCGCCCCCCGGATGCTCGGTGATCCACTGCTGGACGTCCCGCAGCGGATCCCGGCGGGCCGTCTGGGCGGCCAGCTGGGCGCTGAACTGCGCCTGGTTGCCGGGTCGGCGCAGGAACACCACGAGGTGCCGGGCGATGAGCAGGGCCACGTCCCGCCCGAAGTCCTCCTCCACCAGGGCGAGCGCGAGGTCGATCCCGGCGGTCACCCCCGCCGAGGTGGCCACGGAGCCGTCGCGGACGTGGATGGGGTCCGGGTCCACCGTCACCGCCGGGTAGTCCCGGGCCATCCGCGCGCACACGTCCCAGTGCGAGGTGGCCCGCCGGCCGTCGAGGAGCCCGGCCTCGGCGAGCAGCAGGCTGCCGGTGCACACGGACACCAGCCGTTCGGCGCGTCCCCCGTGCGCGCGGAGCCAGTCGGTGACCCGGGGTTCGCACCGGGCCGAGTACTGCCCGCCGGGCACCAGCAGGGTGGTTCCCGGGCCGGGGCGGGCGCTTTCCAGGTCCCCGTCCGGGACCAGGGTCAGTCCGCTGTTCGTCCGTACCGGGGCGCCGCCCGGGGACACCGTGGTGATCGCGTAGCCGCCCTCGCCGGGGCATCGGGCGACGCCGCTGAACACCTCGACCGGGCCGGTCACGTCCAGGCTCTGGACCCCGTCGTAGAGGACGACGAGCACGTTTCGCAGCGTCATGCCTCCATGGTGTGACCTCGCCCCGATGGCCGCAATGACGGGCATCCCACCTATCCGGCCATGCCCCCGACCGTGCGATCCTTCCGGAACGCCCCCGCCGCAGGTCCCCTCCCGGATCCCGGCCGCCCCGCCCCGGAGACCTCCCTGAACACCGTCCTCGCCGAGTCCCTGTCGGTCGCCGCCCTCCTCGGGGTGCTGGCCTTCGCCGTGCTGCGCCCGCGGGGGCTGCCGGAGGCGGCGGCCGCGGTTCCGGCCGCAGCCCTGCTCGTCGCCCTCGGCGTGGTCTCCCCCGCCGACGCCTGGGGGCAGCTGCGGGAGCTGCTGCCCGTGGTCGGGTTCCTGGCGGTGATCCTGGTCCTCGCGCAGTTGTGCGCCGACGAGGGCTTGTTCCGCGCGGTCGGGGCGGCCGTGGCCCGGCGGTCGGCGGGGCGGGAGCCGGGGACGCTGCTGGGCCCGGTGTTCGTGGTGGCCTCGCTGGTCACCGCCGCGCTGAGCCTGGACGCCACCGTGGTGCTGCTGACGCCGGTGGTCCTGGCGACGGCCGCCCACCTCGGAGCGCGACCGCGACCGTACGTCTTCGCCACCGCGCACCTGGCGAACTCGGCCTCGCTGCTGCTGCCCGTGTCGAACCTGACCAACCTGCTCGCCTTCGCGGCGAGCGGGCTGTCCTTCACCCGGTTCGCCGCGCTGATGGCGCTGCCCTGGGTGGTGGCGATCGGCGTGGAGTACGTGGTGTTCCGCCGCTTCTTCCGCGCCGATCTGTCGGCCCCGCCCGAGCACGCCCCGGACACCGTGGAGCGGGTGGCGATGCCGCGCTTCGCGCTCGCGGTGCTGGTCCTGACCCTGGCCGGCTTCGCCGTCGCCTCCTTCGCGGGGGCGAGTCCCGCCTGGGCCGCGCTGGCCGGGGCGGTGGTGCTGGCCGTACGGGCCCTGCGGCGCCGCGAGACCACGCCGGTCCGGCTGGTGGCGTCGGCCGCGCCCGCCTTCTGCGTGTTCGTGCTCGCGCTGGGCGTCGTCGTACGGGCCGTGGTGGACCACGGCCTCGGCGACGGGCTGGAGCGGGTGCTGCCGGCCGGGGACTCGCTGCCCGCGCTGCTCGCCGTGGCCGGCGTGGCCGCCGTCCTCGCCAACCTGATCAACAACCTGCCCGCCGTGCTCGCGCTGCTGCCGCTGGCCGCGCCGGGTGGGGCGGGGCCGGTGCTGGCCGTGCTGATCGGGGTGAACATCGGCCCGAACCTCACGTACGCGGGGTCGCTGGCCACGCTGCTGTGGCGGCGGATCCTGCACGGCCACGGCGAACGCGTCGGGCTCGGGGAGTTCACCCGGCTGGGGCTGCTCACCACCCCAGCGGGCCTGGTGGCGGCGGTGGCGGCCCTGTGGGCGGGGCTACGGCTGATCGGCGCCTGAGGCTCCCGCGGGCGCGGATAGGATCGGGGCATCATGACTGCAACCCTCGTCGCCAAGAACCTCACCGCAGCGCACGGTGAGCGCACGCTCTTCGCCGATCTCGACCTCGTCGTCGCGCCCGGCGACGTCATCGGACTGGTCGGCGTCAACGGCGCCGGGAAGTCGACCCTGCTGCGGCTCCTGGCCGGGATCGACGCCCCGGAGACCGGTGAGCTGAGGCTCTCCCCGCCCGGTGCGGCCGTCGGTCACCTGCCGCAGGAGCCCGAGCGGCGCCCCGGCGAATCGGTCCGGGACTTCCTCGCCCGGCGTACCGGTGTCGCCGCCGCGCAGGCCGAGCTGGACGCGGCCACCCAGGGACTCGTGGACGGCACCCCGGGCGCGGACGACGCGTACGCGGACGCCCTCGACCGGTGGCTGAACCTCGGCGGCGCCGACCTCGACGAGCGGGCCGAGGAGGTCGCCGGCGAGCTCGGCCTCGGCGTCGGCCTGGACCTGGCGATGACCGCGCTGTCCGGTGGCCAGGCCGCCCGCGCCGGCCTGGCCTCGCTGCTGCTGTCCCGGTACGACGTGTTCCTGCTGGACGAGCCGACCAACGACCTGGACCTGGCCGGTCTGGAGCGGTTGGAGCAGTTCGTCAAGGGGCTGCGCGCGGGCACCGTCGTGATCAGCCACGACCGCGAGTTCCTGACGCGGACCGTCACCAAGGTCCTCGAACTCGACCTGGCGCAGCAGCAGATCAACCTCTACGGCGGCGGCTACGACTCCTACCTGGAGGAGCGCGAGCGGGCCCGGGGCCATGCCCGTGAGGAGTTCGACGAGTACGCGGGCAAGAAGGCCGCTCTCGAAGGTCGGGCCCAGATGCAGCGCAACTGGATGGACAAGGGCGTGCGCAACGCCCGGCGCAAGTCCTCCGACAACGACAAGATCGGCAAGAACCTGCGCGGCGAGTCCAGCGAGAAGCAGGCCGCGAAGGCCCGTCAGACGCAGCGCGCGATCGAGCGGCTGGACGTCGTCGAGGAGCCCCGCAAGGAGTGGGAGCTGCGCATGGAGATCGCGGCGGCCCCGCGCTCCGGCTCGGTGGTGGCCACCCTGCGCGAAGCGGCGGTGCGGCGCGGGGACTTCGGCTTCGGTCCCGCGAGCCTGCAGATCGACTGGGCGGACCGGGTGGCGATCACCGGGGCCAACGGGGCCGGCAAGTCCACTCTGCTCGCGGTCCTACTGGGCCGGCTCGCGCCGGACTCCGGCGCGGCGACCCTCGGCTCCGGCGTCCTGGTCGGTGAGGTGGACCAGGCCCGCGGGCTGTTCCTCGGGGACGAGCCGCTGCTGGAGGCGTTCTGCGCGGCGGTTCCGGACACCGAACCGGCCGAGGTGCGCACCCTGCTGGCCAAGTTCGGTCTGAAGGCGGCGCACGTCCTGCGGACCGCGGCGACCCTCTCCCCCGGCGAACGCACCCGGGCGGCGCTGGCGCTGCTCCAGGGGCGCGGGGTGAACCTCCTCGTGCTCGACGAGCCGACGAACCACCTCGACCTGCCGGCGATCGAGCAGTTGGAGGCCGCCCTGGACGCCTACGAGGGCACCCTGCTGCTGGTCACGCACGACCGCCGCATGTTGGACGCCGTCCACGTGACCCGGCGCCTGGAGGTCGTCGACGGCAAGGTCACCGAGCTGTAGCGGCGGCGGCCTCGCGCTCACGCCTCGGATCCGGTCGGCGGGCGGCGCGTGCGGGCCATCCTGCGGGCGACGAAGTCGCGCGGCAGGTGGCGGGCGGCGAGGGCGTACGCCTGGTAGCGGCGGCCCGTGATGCTGATCGGTCGGCGCCGGGCCAGGTCGCGCAGGGCCTTGGCCACCACGGCCTCGGGCTCCAGCCAGACCGCGTCGCGCAGCGCGCTGACGTCCATGCCGGCCCGCTCCTGGAACTCGGTGCGGGTGAAGCCCGGCACCACGGCCAGCACCCGGACCCCGTACGGTTCCATGTCCACCCGCAGCGATTCGCTGAAGGCGGTCACCCAGGCCTTGGCGGCCCCGTAGGTCCCGGTCGGCAGCAGCCCGGCGACCGAGGCCACGTTGAGCACGGCGCCGCGGCGGCGGGCGCGCAGGCCGGGCAGCAGGGCGTGCGTGAGGCGCAGCGGGACCTTCACGAGGAGATCGAGCATCCGCTCCTCGTCCTCGACGGGGTTGTACGGGAAGGGCGCGGGCAGTCCGAACCCGGCGTTGTTGACGAGGACGTCGACGGGCCGGGCCGGGTCGGCGAGCCGTTCGGCGACGGCCGCGCACTGCCGCGCGTCCAGCAGGTCGGCGGGCAGCACCTCGCAGTCGGCGCCGAACTCGCGGCCGAGTTCGGCGGCCACGGACTCCAGCCGGGCCTTGTCGCGGGCGACGAGGATCAGGTCGCAGCCCTTGGCGGCGAAGCCGCGCGCGAAGGCCGCGCCGATGCCGGCGCCGGCGCCGGTGATCAAAACGGTGGTCAAGGCGGTTGCACTTCCTACGGGTTGGGGCTGTCGGACGAGCGGGCGGCCCGGGGCGCGGTGAAGGCGGCGGTGTCGGGCGCGGCCCAGGCGTGGGCCACGTCGACCAGGAACCCCGCCTCGCCCTCCAGGTCCCCGCCCTCGGCGGACGTCCGGATCTCGGCGGGCAGTTCCAGGGCTCCGGTTCCGGGCCGGCCGGGCTCTCCGGCGAGCTTCGCCTGTCGGGCCTGTTTCAGTACGCAGGCCAGGGCGGCGGCCGTCCGCCGCTGCTCGGGGATCCCGCTTCCGGCGACGTGGCTGCGGGCGAGCTCGGGCACGCCCCGGTCCACGTACTCGCCGAGCACCATGATCGCGTCGCGGGTCTCGATGACCTTGCGGTAGACCAGCAGGCCGCGCGGCAGCGGCGGCCACAACAGCTCCAGCACCCGGCCGGCCCGGGGCGGCGTCAGCGCCACGTGCGGGACGGCCTCGACGAGGTCCCGCCACAGCGGCCACAGCCGCCAGGCGGTGGTGACGTCGGAAGTGGTGCGGCGCAGCGTGAACAGGGTCGGCACCAGGATCGCGGCGGCCCGCAGCAGGCCGTGCAGGTTCATCAGCAGGGGGAGGGCGGGCATCGCCCAGGTGCTGCCGAACAGGGCCTTGAGGAGGTACGCGAACCAGAACAGCCCGGCGAGGGCGGTGCCGAGGCCGAACAGTCGCAGCCCGGCGGCCAGGGCGCGGCTCTCCGTACGCCGGCTGTAGCGCCGGCAGACCCGGACGCAGATGGTGTTGGCGATCAGGTGGGCGGAGATCAGGACGAGCCAGTAGGCGAGGGAGGGTGCCGGGTCGCCGGTGGGCGGGATGGTGTGGGTGCCGTGGTCGGGCGCGGTGGCGTCCAGGGTGAGCAGGGCGGCCGACCACAGCAGCGTGCCGACCCAGGCGGCGCGCTGGAGGGCGCGCCCGCCGGTGGCGGCGGCGACGAAGTAGAGCACGGCGCCGGCGGACAGCACGCCGATGAGGTTGCGGACGAGGCCGACGGTGTGCGCGTAGCCGGGGTCGCGGCTCATGGCGTGGGCGACGACCGCGGGCAGGTTGAGGGTCATCGCGGCGGCGGCGGTGGCTACGGCGAGCCACAGTCCGCGCTGCTGCGGCGAGCGCAGGGCGCCGGGGGCGCGCAGCAGCACGGCCACCCACAGGCACACCACGCTCGGCACGGCGAGCCAGTCCCCGAGGGCCGCGAGGTCAGCCGCCATCGCGCGGACCCCGCTCGTAGCCCATCGCGGATTCCAGCCGGGCGAGGGCGCCCCGGGGCGCGCCGGCCGGCCGCGGGCGGCGGGGACCGGTGGTACGGGTGCGGATCATGCTCGCGAGCAGTTCCGCCTCCCGTTCCTGGAGGCTGGTGTAGTTGGTGCGGCCCAGGACCACCGGTGCCCGGCCGTCGGCCTCCTCGCCGTCGAGGGAGTGGTGGCCGAAGAGGATGTGGCCGAGCTCGTGGAGCACGATGTGCTCCCGGTGCAGCGGGGTGGTGCGGGCTTCGTAGAAGACGTGGTCGACGCTCGCGGTACCCACCCACAGGCCGCAGACCCCGGATTCGGCGGCCTCGGGCGGCAGGGGGTGCAACCGGATGGGGCGGCCTCGCTGTTCGGCGACGCGTGCGCACAGTCCGTCGAGCGAGAACGGATGGGGCAGATCCATATGGCCGAGAATGAACTCGCACCGTTTGCGGAGGCTGAGATCCCCATGGGGCATGTGGTCCCTCTTCGAACCCTTTCTCGGGCAGCGTCGGTAGGCGTGCGGGGGCATCGACATCAGGTCCTGTGCCTTGAGGCGGCCTCGGGAAGGCGGTCCCGGAGGGGTACGACGGAACACCCGTCCGCACGGGACGAACGGGTGTTCCACCATGCCTACCGATTCCGCTCGGGGCTTGGCAAGGCCCCCACCGGGGCGGGGTACCTATCCGGCCATTCCCGACAGCCGGGGCGGACCGGTCTCAGGTCCGCTTGCGACGCTCGTCGGGACCGGTCAGACCCGCCTTGCGCAGGGCGTCGGCCATGGCACTGTTGGCGGGTGCCGGGGCGCCGCCCCGCCTGCCCGCGTCGGAGCCGCCCCCCTGCCGTTGCCCCGCGCCCGATCCGCCGCGCTGCCCTTGGCCGCCCTGGCCGCCCCGGCGGTCCTGACCCGCGCCGCCCTGGCCGCCGCCGCGTCGGGCGCCATCGCCCTGGCCGCCGCCCTGGTTCGCCGCGCCGCGCTGCTGCGGGGGTCGGCCGCCGCCCCGGCGCTCCTCGCGCTGCCTCGGCGCGCCGGCGCCGCGCTCGGCCCCGGCCTCGTCCTCCAGCCGCAGGGTCAGCGAGATCCGCTTGCGCGGGATGTCCACGTCCATGACCTTGACGCGGACGATGTCGCCCGGCTTGACCACGTCCCGCGGGTCCTTGACGAAGGTCTTCGACAGGGCCGAGACGTGCGCCAGGCCGTCCTGGTGGACGCCGATGTCGATGAAGGCGCCGAAGGCGGCCACGTTGGTGACGACGCCCTCCAGGATCATGCCGGGGGTCAGGTCGCCGATCTTCTCCACGCCCTCCTTGAAGGTGGCCGTCTTGAAGGCGGGGCGGGGGTCGCGGCCCGGCTTCTCCAGCTCGCGCAGGATGTCGCCGACCGTCGGCAGGCCGAAGGCCTCGGTGACGAACTCCTCCGGTCGCAGGGAGCGCAGGACGGACGTGTTGCCGATCAGCGCCGCGACGTCACCGCCCGCGGTCTTCCCCATCGCCCGGACCACCGGGTACGTCTCGGGGTGCACGGCGGAGGCGTCCAGCGGGTCGTCCCCGTCGCGGATCCGCAGGAAGCCGGCGCACTGCTCGTACGCCTTCGGGCCGAGGCGGGCCACGTCCTTGAGGCCCTTGCGGCTGCGGAAGGGGCCGTTGGCGTCGCGGTGGGCGACGATGTTCTCGGCGAGGGTGCCGCTGATGCCCGACACCCGCGAGAGCAGCGGCGTGGAGGCGGTGTTGACGTCCACGCCGACGCCGTTCACGCAGTCCTCGACGACCGCGTCGAGGGAGCGGGAGAGCTTCACCTCGGACAGGTCGTGCTGGTACTGGCCGACGCCGATCGACTTCGGGTCGATCTTGACGAGCTCGGCCAGCGGGTCCTGGAGCCTGCGGGCGATCGAGACGGCGCCGCGCAACGACACGTCCATGCCCGGGAGTTCCTGCGAGGCGAAGGCCGACGCGGAGTACACGGAGGCACCCGCCTCCGAGACCATCACCTTCGTCAGGCCCAGTTCGGGGTGGCGGGTGATGAGGTCCGCGGCGAGCTTGTCCGTCTCGCGGGAGGCCGTGCCGTTGCCGATGGCGACGAGCTCGACCGCGTGTTCCTTCGCGAGGCGGGCCAGCTTGGCGAGGGACTCGTCCCACCGGTTGGCGGGCACGTGCGGGTGGATCACGTCCGTGGCGACGACCTTGCCGGTCGCGTCCACGACGGCCACCTTGACGCCCGTACGGAAGCCAGGGTCCAGGCCGAGCGTGGAGCGGGTGCCGGCGGGGGCGGCGAGCAGCAGGTCGCGCAGGTTCGCCGCGAAGACGCGTACGGCCTCGTCCTCGGCGGCGGCGCGCAGCCGGGACCGCAGGTCGATGCCGAGGTGCACCTGGACCTTGGTGCGCCAGGCCCAGCGGACCGTGTCGGTCAGCCACTTGTCGCCGGGACGGGCGTGCTCCGAGGGGGCCGCGATGCCGAAGCGCCGGGCGATCATGCCCTCGTAGGTGGACGGCCCGGGAACCTCGGACGGCTCCTCCGGCTCCAGGTCCAGGACGAGGACGTCCTCCTTCTCGCCGCGCAGCATGGCGAGCACGCGGTGCGAGGGGAGGTCCGTGAAGGGCTCGGCGAAGTCGAAGTAGTCGGCGAACTTGGCGCCCGCCTCCTCCTTGCCCTCGCGGACCTTGGCGGCGAGCCGGCCGCGGCCCCACATGCGCTCGCGCAGCTCACCGATCAGGTCGGCGTCCTCGGCGAACTTCTCGGTGAGGATGGCGCGGGCGCCCTCCAGCGCGGCGGCCGGATCGGCGACGCCCTTGTCCGCGTCGACGAACGCGGCCGCGACGACGGCCGGTTCGACCGAGGGGTCGGCCAGCAGGCCCTCGGCCAAGGGTTCCAGGCCGGCCTCACGGGCGATCTGGGCCTTGGTGCGGCGCTTGGGCTTGAACGGGAGGTAGATGTCCTCCAGCCGGGCCTTGGTGTCGGCCGCGTTGATCCGGGCCTCCAGGGCGTCGTCGAGCTTGCCCTGTTCCCGTACGGATTCGAGGATGGCCGCGCGCCGGTCCTCCAGCTCGCGCAGGTACCGCAGCCGCTCCTCCAGGGTGCGCAACTGGGCGTCGTCGAGCTCCTCGGTCGCTTCCTTGCGGTAGCGCGCGATGAACGGGACGGTGGAACCGCCGTCGAGCAGCTCGACGGCGGACTTGACCTGCCGTTCCCGTACGCCGAGCTCCTCGGCGATCCTGCCTTCGATGGACATCGTCACTGTGCGGTCCCGCCTGCCTTCGTTTGCGTGGAAGGCTGCCAATTGTGGCAGGTGACCGCGGCGGACGGCGGGAACCCCTCAGGCCTTGCCGAAGAGGTCGCGGGGGAAGGCCCCGGCCGCGATGGCCCGCTGGACGAATCCACCGCCCAGTTCGGCGAGTCGGGCGAGGCCCTGCGCGCCGAGGTGTTCGTACGGGGCCGCGTCGAGCCGGTCGGTCTCGGTCTCCAGGCGTTCGCGGACGGCCCGGCCCTCGTCGGTGAGCTCGCCGTCGGGCTCCAGGATGCCGCGGGCGCGCAGTCGGGCGGCGGCGGCGTCGAGGTCGTCCTGCTGCCAGCCGCGGATGCTCTTGACCCACTTCGGGGTCATGCCGCGGCCGGTGGCGGTGTGGCTGACCAGGGCCTCCAGCGGGTCGAGGCCGGTGAGGAGGAGGGCTGCGAGGTGTCCGTCGCCGCGGTGCTCGCGCAGCAGGGTGGTGGCGTGCCACAGGCGCAGGTGCGGCTCCTGCGGTACGGGCAGGTCGGCGTGGGCGGCGTAGAGGGTGCGGGCGTGCCGGGTGCAGCCCTCGGTGGCGCGCATGGCCAGGTCCGCGGCCTCGGACAGTTCGGCCGAGTCGATGACGGCGGGCCCCAGGAGGCGGCGCAGGGTGGTGTCGGCGGCGCGCAGCCGGGCGGCGAGGACCTGCTCGGGCGTGGCGACGTCCCAGACGGCGGGAAGGTGCGCGGCGACCAGGTCGTGGCGGTAGTTGTAGAAGGTGGCGGTCACCGCGCCGGGGCCGACGGCGCCCATGGCGGCGGATCGGGTCGCGAGGTTGACGGCGACGCGATGGGTGACGCCGAGGGCGGCGAGTTCGGTGGTGAGGTCGGGCGAGAAGTAGATCGTGGAGTGCAGCGGGTTGACGGCCGTGTGCCAGCAGCGTCGGGCGGCGTGCGGAGGAAGCGTCATGCGCCGCAGGTTACCGACTGCTCAGTATGCCGGGTGGGGTGGGGGTGCCGGTGGCCCGGGCAGCGGTTCCCGGCAGCCGTGCCGCCCGCGCCGCGCCCACCCTTTCCGGCCTTTCTCCTGGCGCCGGAGGAGACCGGCGCGGCCGGTGCCCGCACGGGCGCGGGCCGCCCGCCCGTGGCGCCGCGCCCCGGGTGCGCCGTGCCCTGCCCGGCCCGTGGCGGTGCCCGCGGCTGCGGTCGTCCGGCCGCGCTCACCGACCGACGTGTCCGCTCAGCGGGGTGTGACGGCCGAATGGCGATCGTGTGACAGCAGGGGCCATGGACATGACGCGGCACGGCACGGGTGAATACGGTCGACGGACGAGACCTTGAACCGATCTGTCTCCCCTACCACTTGGAGCTCTTCGTGCACCGCAAAGTCATCGCCCCGAGCGTTCTGGCCGCCTCCCTCCTGCTGGTGATCCCGGCGTCGGCGGCCAGTGCCGGTCCGGGCGCACCGGGTATCGGCGATCCCTACTACCCGGCCAGCGGGAACGGCGGTTACGACGTCTCCCACTACGACCTGCGCCTGCAGTACCAGCCGAAGACGGACCTGCTGGAGGGCACCGCCACCCTGCTGACGACGGCCAAGCAGGACCTGTCCCGCTTCAACCTCGACTTCGGGCTCAAGGTGAGCGAGGTCCGGGTCAACGGGGTCAAGGCGAAGTTCGCCGCGACCGGCACCCAGGAACTGGAGGTGACCCCCGCCCAGCCGCTCCTGAAGGGCAAGCAGTCCTCGGTGGTCGTCAAGTACGCGGGCAAGCCCTCCGAGTTCAAGGTCGACGGCTGGACGGCCTGGCAGCGGACCCCGGACGGCGGCGTGGCGGCGCAGGAGCCGGACTCGGCGATCTGGTGGTTCCCGAGCAACGACCACCCGCTGGACAAGGCCACCTTCGACGTATCCGTCAACGTCCCGGACGGCACCCAGGCGATCAGCAACGGCGTGCTCCAGTCGCAGAGCTCGAAGCTGGGCTGGACCCGCTTCAACTGGCGCTCCAACAAGCCGCAGGCCACCTACCTGGCCACCCTGGCCATCGGCAAGTTCGACATCACGACCGACAAGACGGCGAGCGGCCTGCCGATCCTCAACGCCTACAGCAAGGACCTCGGCGACAACGCGGGCGCGGCGCGCGCGAGCGTGGAGCGGACCGGTGAGGTAGCGGAGTGGCTGGAGGGCGTCTTCGGCCCGTACCCGTTCAACGCGCTGGGCGGCTACGTCCCCAACGTGAACGCGGGCTACGCGCTGGAGACGCAGACCCGGCCGTTCTACGGTCCCCGCCAGTTCCAGAACGGCGCGAACGTCTCGGTGGTCGTCCACGAGATCGCCCACCAGTGGTACGGCGACAGCGTCTCCGTCGACAACTGGAAGGACATCTGGGTCAACGAGGGCTTCGCCCGCTACAGCCAGTGGCTGTGGTCGGAGAAGGAGGGCGAGGGCACCGCGCAGGAGCTCGCCGACTGGACGTACGCCTCCCGTCCCGCCGAGGACCCGTTCTGGCAGGTCAAGCCCGGTGACCCGGGTGCGGAGAACCAGTTCCACGGTGCGGTCTACGACCGGGGCGCCATCGCGCTCCAGGCGCTGCGGAACGAGATCGGCGACGAGAGGTTCTTCCAGATCCTCAAGGGCTGGCCGACCGAGCGGGCCCACGGAAACGCCAAGGTCGGCGACTTCGTCCGCTACGCGGAGAAGGTCTCCAACAAGCCGCTGGCGCAGCTGTTCGAGACCTGGCTCTACACCCCGGGCAAGCCGGCCTTCGCCCCGCCGGCCGCCAAGGCCGGGGCCCGCTCCCTCCAGGCCCCTGCCAAGCCGGCCGCGGAGCCGAAGTCCTGGAAGAAGATCGCCGCGACGAACACGGTCCACGACCACGGCCAGGAGCAGGGCCGCAAGCACGGCCACTGATCCCACCCCGCCGCTCCCCCGTGCGCGCCGGCGTCCCTCAGTGGGCGCCGGCGCGCCGGCGCGCCCGGGCGGCGCGGGCGATCGGCAGGTAGCGCAGGCGCTCCGGCAGCAGCGGTACGAGGATCCGTACGGCCGCGCTGAACCGCCGCAGCCTGCGCTCCTGGGCCGGGCTCCACCGGAGCCCGATGGCCTCCCGGGCCTCGGGCGGCATGTAGCCGACGCTGACGAAGGCCCGCAGGTGCAGGAACGCCTTGCGCAGCAGCGGCCAGGTGAGCCGCAGCACCAGCCGGACCGGCGCGGAACCCGTCTCGGGCCTGGGCAGGGCCACGTCGGTGGCGACCAGCTCCCGCGCCACCGCGGTCGGCTCGATCTCCTCCGCCAGCATCCGGCGGTAGTAGGGCCAGTACTCCTCGATGGTCTGCGGCATGTCCCGGTCGTGGATGCCGAGGATCCGGCCGACCTGGAGCCATTCCCGGTAGAGCTGCCGCTCCTGGGCCGGGGTGAAGGGCCGCAGCAGGTAGCGCCCCGCGTACAGGTAGACGGGGAAGCCGGTGGCGTGCACCCAGGAGTAGCAGGCGGGGTCGAGCGAGTGGTAGCGACGGCCCCGGGTGTCGGTGCCCTGGATCTCCTTGTGCAGGCGGCGTACCCGGCGGCCCTCCTCGGCCGCGTCGGCGCCCCCGTACACCCACAGCTGGACGGAGCGCAGCGAGCGCTCGCCGCGCCCCCAGGGGTCGGTGCGAAACACGGAGTGGGCATCGACGCCGGCCCCGATGGCGGGGTGGGCGACCTGCATGGTGAAGGCGGCGGGCAGCATCAGTAGGGCGCGGACGTCCCCGGCGATGGTCCACAGCACCCCGCCGGGGGCGGGGGGCTCGGGGTCGGGGCGGCGCCCGGCCGGACGTGCGGCGGGGGGTGCGTGGTGCGGCTTCTCCATGACACAAGTATGCGAGCCCCGAACGGTCGCGCTCCGGACAGAAAGTCGATGCACGGGTGTTACCCAGAGGTAACTGGTGCTGCTTGTATGACGGCGTCGATCTTCCCCGCACTTCCCCCGCAGGAATGATGGAGACCCTCATGCTGCACACCTCGCCCCGCTCGCGCCGCGCCGCCGCCACGGCCGTCGCGGCGGTCGCCGCCGGCGCCCTGGCCGTCACCACCGCGCCGACCGCCGGCGCCGCGGAGGGCGCCGCGGCCCCGCGGCTCAGCGTCCTGTCGTACAACGTGTTCCTGATGAGCAAGAACCTGTACCCGAACTGGGGTCAGGACCACCGGGCCGCGGAGATCCCCAAGGCGTCCTTCTACCAGGGCCACGACGTGGTGGTGCTCCAGGAGGCCTTCGACAACTCGGCGTCGGACGCGCTCAAGGCCAACTCGGCGACGAAGTACCCGTACCAGACCCCGGTCGTGGGCCGCAGCAAGAGCGGCTGGGACGCCACGGGCGGCGCCTACTCGGCGACGACGCCGGAGGACGGCGGCGTCACGATCCTGAGCAAGTGGCCGATCGTCCGCAAGGAGCAGGTGGTCTACAAGGACGCCTGCGGCGCCGACTGGTGGTCCAACAAGGGCTTCGCGTACGCCGTGCTGAACGTGAACGGCGCGAAGGTGCACGTCGTCGGCACGCACGCCCAGTCCACCGACCCGGGTTGCGGCGCGGGCGAGGCGGCGCAGATGCGCAGCCGGCAGTTCAAGGCGATCGACGCCTTCCTGGACGCGAAGAACATCCCGGCGGCCGAGCAGGTCATCGTCGCGGGCGACATGAACGTCGACTCGCGGACCCCCGAGTACGCCACCATGCTGGCCGACGCCGACCTGGCCGGCGCGGACACCCGCACGGGGCACACGTACTCCTTCGACACCGCGCTCAACTCGATCGCGAAGTACCGCTACCCGACGGACCCGCGCGAGGACCTGGACTACGTCCTGTACCGCAAGGGCAACGCCCGCCCGGCGGGCTGGGAGAACAACGTCGTCAAGGAGCAGTCGGCGCCGTGGACGGTCTCCAGCTGGGGCACTTCCTACACGTACGACAACCTCTCGGACCACTACCCGGTGATCGGCCGCTGAGCCGTCCCTTCCCGAGAACCGCCTCGCGGCCCGGACGTGACCGGCCGCGAGGCGCGGGGCCCGACCACCGGACGGGACGCCTAGAAGGGGAGGCCGATCAGGCCCCAGCCGCGGGCTCCGGCTTCCGTGGCCAGGTCGCCCCACTCGCGCAACAGTGCCGCGGTGGCGTCGAAGTCGGTGGTCCAGTCCGCGAAGGGCCCGCGGAGTTCCTCCAGTCGGGGTGCGGCCGGTTGCCAGGCGCGGACCAGCTCCGGCACCTCGTCCGGGGCGCTGAGCAGGAGGACCCGGGGGCGCCACGGAGCGGGGTCGTCGGGGAAGCCTCGCGCGGCGGGCCGCTCGTCCTGCGCGGCGGCCGTGGGGTCCCGCCACGCGTGGTCGTCGGGGTCGTCCCAGAACAGGCCGCGCAGGAAGTGGTCCAGGGAGTCCCGCAGTTCGGGGGCGACCGAGGTCCGCGCGTGCTCCCAGGCGTTGGCCAACCGGAAGTGCCAGCCGTAGGAACCGGTGGTGCCGTAGAACCGGTACTCGGCGCACCAGGACACCTGCCGCTGCCACGCCCAACCGCCCGTCACGGCGTAGTCGGCGTCTTCGCACGCCGCGCAGCAGAAGTCGGGGTGGGCGGTGTCACGCAGCACGTCCACCCTGTCGTCCGCCGGTATCCGCGCCAGGTGCTCCCAGTCGACCATGAGCACGGTGATGTCCAGTCCCATCGGGACAGGCTAGCGGCGGACCGAACCGGCCGTGCGGACGGATCGTGGGCGGCCGGGGCACGGGTCCGGAGCTCCCCGCGCGCGGACGGCGCCGAGCGCGGCCGGGTCCGTCACCTCCGCCGTACGGGTGCCCGCCCGGGAGCGGGCACCCGTGGGAGTCAGCCGGCGGCCTTGGAGCGCTGCCATTCGTCGGCGTAGTCGTTGAAGATCGCCCGCAGGTGGTGGCCGATCTTCAGGTAGTCGAGGTCGTCGAGGTTGGCCAGGGAGACCCGGACCGACCACTCGGGTCCGTCGAACCCTCCTCCGTTGAGGAGGACGACGGAGGTCTGTTCGGCCAGTCGGAACAGCGGGTCGACCGGCTCGTAGTTCTTCTCCAGGAAGTCGGCGAAGTCCTTGCCGTGGACCCGCTCGGCCTCGGCGAGCAGGTCCAGCTCGATGTAGTAGCCGGCCCGCTTGTCGTCCTCGCTGATCTTCATCTGGGCGCCCTCCAGCAGCAGGTCCAGGCGCCGGTGGACGATCTGTCGGATGCGGGCCTTGTAGGCCTGGCCCTCGTCGAGCATGTCGAAGAGGGAGAAGAGCACCATCATCGTCTGCTGCGGCAGCGACAGGCCGGCGGTGTGGTTGAGGGCGACGGAGCGGGAGTCGGCGACCAACCGGTCGATGAACCGGATGGAGCCGGGATCGAGCGTCAGGGTCCCGTACCGCTTGGCGAGGCGGTCCTTCTGGTCCTGGGGGAACGCGGCGATCATCTCGTCGATGACGTTGTCGTCGTGCAGGCCGATGACGCCGAGGCGCCAGCCCGTGCAGCCGTAGTGCTTGGAGTACGAGTACACGAGCAGGGTGTTGCGCGGGAGTTCGGCGGCGAGCGAGCGGAAGCCGGGGACGAAGGTGCCGTAGACGTCGTCGGTGACGATCAGCAGGTTGGGGTTGGGGCCCGCCACGATCTCCTTGATCTGGTCGGCGACCCGGTCGCTGAGCGCCAGCGACGGCGGGTTGCTGGGGTTCACCAGGCAGACGAGCTTGACGGCCGGGTCGGCGAGCTTGGCCACCTCCTCCTCCGGGTAGCGCCACTGGCGCACCCCGGTCTCGGCGAACAGGCTCGCGGACACGTTGACCACCTCGAACTCGAAGGTGTCGAGTTCGGGGATCTCGATGTACGGGGTGAACACCGGAGTCAGCAGGGCGATCTTGTCGCCCTTGTGGAGGACCCCGTTCTTCATCAGGGAGTCGAAGATGTAGCACATGGCGGCCGTGCCGCCCTCGGTGGCGAAGAGCGAGAGGGTGTCGTGCGGGGGCCGCTCGTCGAACATCTCGTCGGAGACGTAGCCGCGCACGATGTGCTCCGCGTGGGTCAGCATCCGGTCCGGGACGGGGTAGTTGTCGCCGGTAATCGCGTCGGTCAGCTCGTGGATGAAGGCGTCCTGGTCGAACGGCCAGCGCTTCAGGGCGTACTGGACGCAGGCGGAGAGCATCTCGACGCCCGGGAGCTCGGGGTGGCGGCGCACCCAGGACTCGAACCGGCCGCCGATGCCCTTCTTCTCCGGCATCCCGCCGAGGTTGTCGGCGGTCCAGACGCGACGGGACTCGTCGAGGGCGAAGTAGCCGAGTGCGTAGAACGCCTCGCGCGGCCCGGTGGCGATCCAGTTGGGGTTGCCGCGACCCGCGTTGAGCATGGCGCGGGCAGTGGTCTCCTTCTGGCCGGGCTTGTCCTCCTGCGCCGCCGTGGCGAGCTGGATGAACTTGTCCTTGAGCTCGAAGGGGCTGAGCTGGGCGAAGGACTGGATCTCCTCGCGGCTGAAGCTGGTCTCCGGCACGGTGGTTCCTTACGTAGAGGGTGCGGGGCGGCGCGGGGCGCGGGTCAGTGGTTGAGGAGGACGATGACGGCTCCCCAGATGGTGAGCAGCACGTTGCTGATGGCGTACGGGATCGTGTAGCCGAGCACCGGCACCTGGGACTTGGACTGTTCGACCACGGCGCCGATCGCGGCGGTGGTGGTCTGACCGCCGGCGAGGACGCCCATCAGGATCGGGAAGCGGATCTTCTGGATGTGGTGGCCGACGAGGAAGCCAACGAGCAGCGGGATCAGCGTGGCGACGGCTCCGAACACCAGCAGGCCCCAACCGGCCGAGGCCAGCCCGCTGGTGAAGCTCGGCCCGGCGTTGATGCCGACGACCGCGACGAAGAGGCAGAGCCCCAGGGTGTCCATGAACCACTGGGCACCGGGCGGCACGTTTCCGAACGTCGGGTACTTGCCCCGGATCCAGCCGAAGACCAGGCCCATGATCAGCGCGCCGCCCGAGGTGGACAGCGAGATCGGCACCCCACCGGCGGTGAGGGCGGGGATGCCCAGGCAGCCGCCGAGGAAGATGCCGAGGCCCACCCAGACCATGTCGGTGGCGAAGCTCGTCGGCACCGGCTTGCCGAGCGCCGCGCCGGCCGGGTCGACGAGCCGCTTGGGCCCCGACAGGATCACCGTGTCCCCGCGCTCGACGGGGGTGCTGAGCCGGTAGGGGAACTCGGCGCCCGCCCGGTACAGCTTGTCGATGTACACGCCGACCATGAACGGTTCGGCGCGCAGTTCCGCGATGCTCTTGCCCAGTTGGGCCTTCTCCGAGATCACCACGTGCAGGGTTTCGGTCTGGTACCCGAGCAGTTCGACGTCGTCGGCCTCGGGGCCGATGTGGGTGCGCGCGTCGAACGCCACCAGGGAGTCGCGCAGGGCGGAAACGGCCACCACGTCGCCCTCGCGCAGGGCGGTCTGTTGGGTGTGGTCGACGATCGCGCCGTCGCGGCGGATCCGGGTGAGGTAGATGCGGCGGCCGAGCGCCTTCTGCTGCTGCTCGAAGTCCTCGATGGTGCGGCCCACCAGGTCCGGATGGACGATGGTGTACGCCCGCAGGACGACCTCGTAGTACCCCGCGTGCAGGTCCGGGTCGTCGGCCGGCGCGTCCATCTCGATGGCGAGCCGGGCGCTTTCGGCGGCCAGGTCCCGGCGGTAGATCCGGGGCAGGATCGAGGCCAGCAGGAGCGCGCAGAGGATGGTGCCGAGCGGGTAGGTGACCGCGTAGCCGACCGCGACGAGGTTCTCCTGCTCCTTGATCTGGTCGGCGGACAGGCCCGGCAGGTTGCCGATGGCGTCCTGGGCGACACCGATGACGGCGGACTGCGTCAGCGCCCCGCCCAGCAGGCCCGCGCTGAGGCCGGGGCCGTAGCCGAGGAAGGAGGCGAAGCCCCAGCAGACCAGCAGCCCGGTCACGCAGACGATGACGGCGTTGATGACCTGGGGCAGGCCGTCCTTCTTCAGGCCCCGGAAGAACTGGGGCCCGACCTTGTAGCCGAGGGCGAAGAGGAACATCGTGAAGAAGAGGTTCTTCACGGTCCCGTCGATGGTGACCTTGAACTGCGCCCCGAAGACCAGTCCCACGATCAGGCAGCCCGTGACGGCGCCGAGGGCGATCGCCTTGTAGCGGAGCTTGCCGACGAAGAACCCGACCGCCACCGTGAGGAAGACGAGCAGCTCGGGGTGGGGCTGGAAGATGTTGCGGTTCAGGAAGTCGATCATGTGGGTGCCATCCGGTGGTGTACGGGGCTCAGGCGCCGAGGATCCCGACGAGGATCGGACCGGTCAGGGGCAACAGGAAGTTGGAGAGGGCGTAGGTGATCGTGTAGCCGAGCATCGGTACGGAGCTCTGGGCGACCTGGGTGACGGAGGTGATGGCCGGCGTGGAGCACTGCTGGCCGGCGATCGCTCCGATGAGCAGCGGGGGTTCGATCTTCAGGAGCTTGCGGCCGATGACGAGCGAGAGCGTGGCCGGTACGAGGACCATGGCGATCCCGGCGAAGGGCAGCAGCGCCCCGTACTCCTTGAGCAGCGGCCAGGCCTGCGGGCCGGAGGTGAGGCCGGTGCAGGCGATGAACACCGCGAGGCCCATGTCCTTGATGGTGGTCGCGGCCTGGGGCGGGAAGGCGCCGAAGGTCTGTCGGCGGGAGCGGAACCAGCCGAAGAGCAGGCCGGAGACCAGGCAACCGCCGCCGGTGCCCAGCGAGAGCGGGACGCCCCCGATGCGGACGACGACCTGGCCGAGGAGGGAGCCGGCCGCGATGCCGAGGCCGAGGTAGACGAAGTCGGTGGCGTCGTTCTTCGCGACCGTGCCGATCTTGGCGACGATCTTGTTCAGGCCGGAGCGGGCGCCGACCAGGGTGACGACGTCGCCCCGCTCGATCACCGTCTCGGGGGTGGCCGGCAGGCTCTGGTCGCCCCTGAGCACGTCGGTCACGTACACGCCGCTGCGGGCGAACTCAGGGTGCTCGTGCACGATCCGGTCGATGGTCTTGCCGGAGACGGAGCGGTCGGTCACCGCGATCTGGCTGGTGACCAGTGGGGTGTCCACGCCCGGGATGCCGGGGGTCTCCGGGCCGATGGCGCGGCCGGCCTCGATGGTGTTCGAGCGGCGGCCGACGATCAGGACCAGGTCGGAGAGGGTGAGCGCGAGGTCCGGTGCGGGGGTGAGCGTCCTGGAGCCGCGTTTGACGGCCTCGACGGTGACCCGTCCGCCGAAGCCGGCCTCCAGGTCGCCGACCGTACGACCGTCGGCGGTCGTGACCAGGTAGGTCCGGCCGACCAGGCCCGGCAGGGCCTCGCGTTCGTCGCTCTCCAGGGCCGACCCGCCCCCGCGCATCCGCTCCCACAGCTCGCGGGAGGCGTCGCGCAGGTTGACGCGCAGCAGCATCGGCATGATCTGGCTGGTGTAGATCACGATGGTGACCAGGCCGAAGAGGTAGCAGACCGTGTAGGCGGTGGCCACATGTCCTTGGTAGGTGGTGATCTGCTCCGCGGTCAGGTCGGGCAGTTTGGCGATGGCCTCGGTGGCGGTGCCGACGACGGCCGATTCGGTGGCGGCGCCGGCGAGGATGCCGGAGGCCGTGCCGACGTCGAGGTCGAAGGCCTTCGCCAGCAGGTAGGCGAGGCCGAGGACGCAGACCAGCTCGATGAGGCAGAGCGCGAAGAAGCGCATGCTCTTGCGGTTGAGGTTGGCGAAGAACTGCGGGCCCGCCAGGTAGCCGAGGGCGAAGATGAACAGCGCGAAGAAGATCGTCTTGACGTCGGCGGAGATCTCGATGTGGGCCCAGGCGCCCAGCAGCAGGGAGACGATCAGCGTGCCGCAGATGCCGCCGAGGGTGATCGGACCGACCCGCAGCTTGCCGAGGAGGTAGCCGGCGGCCAGGCACAGGAAGAGGGCCAGTTCGGGGTGGTCACGCAGCACTCCCACGGGCCGTCACCCCGCCCCGGCGTGAGGGCCCGGGGACCCGGAGGAATCTGTCGACATTTCCCCACACTCGCCCGGTGAGCGCGGGCCCGCTCACCGGGCGGGGCCGTCCGGGTTACGGCGTCTCGTACAGTTTTTCGATCAGGTCGCCGTACTTCTCCCGGACCACGCGGCGGCGCAGTTTCAGCGAGGGCGTCAGCTCGCCCGACTCCGGCCCCCACTCCGCGGCGAGCAGCCGGAACCGCTTGATCTGCTCGGTGCGGTTGAGCCGGGCGTTGGCGACCTCGACGGCGCGGGCGACCTCGTCCAGAACGGCCGGGTGCGCGGCCAGCGCCTCGAGCGGGGCGGCCCCGATGCCGCGGGCGGCCGCCCAGGCCGGCGCCAGTTCG
The DNA here is from genome assembly GCF_042893755.1 of Streptomyces sp. NPDC001568. NCBI lineage: Bacteria > Bacillati > Actinomycetota > Actinomycetes > Kitasatosporales > Streptomycetaceae > Streptomyces > Streptomyces sp. NPDC001568. The sequence continues at coordinate 287,464 of NZ_JBIAVF010000006.1, forward strand.
GGGTCGAGGACCAGCAGGGCGACGAGGTAGGAGCGACCGTCTCCGTGGACCAGGGCCTGGCCGATCAGCGGATGCTCCTTGACCGTGTTCTCCACCAGGGCCGGGGACACGTTCTTCCCGTTCGAGGTGATGATCAGCTCCTTCTTGCGGTCCGTCAGCCACAGGAAGCCGTCGTCGTCGATCCGGCCGATGTCCCCGGTCGGGAACCAGCCGTCGGCGTCGCAGGCGGCCTCCAGCGATCCGTCGGGCCTCAGGTAGCCGGCGAAGACGGTCGCGCCGCGGGCGAGGATTTCCCCGTCCTGCGCGACGCGCAGTTCCAGCCCCTCGATGGGGCGGCCCACCGAGCCCAGCCGGAACCCGTCCGGGCTGTTGACGGTGCACACGCCGGAGGTCTCGGTCAGCCCCCAGGCGTCCATGATGGTGATCCCCCAGCCCGCCCAGAACCGCACCACGTCGATCGGCATCGGCGCGGTGGCGCTGGCCGTCCACACGAGCCGGTCCAGCCCGGCCAGGCGCAGCAGCGGCTCCAGTACCCGCTCGCGCGCCTCGGCGTACGAGGCTTCGAGCGCGGCCGGCGCCTCCTCGCCGCGTTCGCGGTGGCCGGCCCGGGCCCGGGCCAGGTCGCCGGCCTCCTCGATGGCCCGCTGCTGCTCCTGCGGCAACTGGGCGAGGACGGCCCGTACGCCGGCGGCGAGCTTCTCCCACACCCGGGGCACCCCGAAGAACTGCACGGGGTGCAGTTCGCGGACGGCGGCCGCCACGGCGGTGGGGTCGCCGACGAGCCGGACGTGGGCGGCGCGCAGCAGGGGCAGGTAGATGCCGAGGATCCGCTCGGCGATGTGGGCGAAGGGCAGGTAGCAGATGTGCTCGGCGTGCTCCGGCAGGTCCGTGTTCCGGTCGAGGCGGACGGCCTGGAGCATGATGTTGCGGTGGGTCAGGCGGACGCCCTTGGGGTCCCCGGTGGTGCCGGAGGTGTAGACGACGGTCAGCGGGTCCTCGGGGCGGATCTCCTGCCAGGCCTTCTCGAAGACGTCGGAGCTGTGCAGCCGGGCGCCGCTCGCGTGCAGCGATCCGTAGGTGCGGTGCGGTCCGGCCTCGGCGGCCTCGGCGACCACGAGGCGCTCCAGGGGGACGGTGTCGTCGGCCAGCAGCGGTTCCCACCGGGCGAGTTCGCGGGCGCCCTCGACGACGGCCAGCCGGGCCCGGCTGTGGCGGGCGATGTGGGCTATCTGCTCGGGCGCGGAGGTTCCGTACACGGTGACGGGGACGGCGCCGAGGTGGACGAGGGCGAGGTCGGTGAGCCAGTGCTCGGGCCGGTTGCCCATCATCAGCAGCACGTGTTCGCCGCGCTCGACGCCGAGGGCGGCGTACCCGGAGGCGAGGACGGCGACCTTGCGGCGGACCTCGCTCCAGGTGAGGGTCCGCCATTCGGCTCCCTCGCGCCAGGAGAGCGCGGCGAGGGATCCGTGTTCGGCGGCGTTGCGGGCGAGCAGGACGGGGAGGGTGATCCCTTCGGGCCGTCCGGGCAGTCGCAGGTTCGTGGTCATGGGCAGCTCCTGGCCGTTTCACATCGTTGGTGCGACAGCAATACTGTTGAACCCAAGCTGTGGAGCAGAGAGCGAGGCGCAGACGATGGCCGACCGGGCAACCGAGCCGATGCTCACCGTCGACGAGCTGGCGTCGAAGGCCGGCGTCACCGTCCGCACCGTACGGTTCTACAGCACGCGCGGACTTTTGCCCCCTCCCGTGATCGGACCCCGTCGGGTGGGGCACTACGGCCCGGAGCACCTGTCCCGGCTGGCGCTGATCGAGGAGTTGCAGCACCAGGGCATGACCCTGTCGGCGATCCAGCGCTACCTGGACGCGCTGCCCGACGATCTGAGCGCGCACGACCTGGCGATCCACCGGGCCCTGGTGGCCACCTGGGCCCCGGACACGGCCGAGGAGGTGTCGCGGGCCGAGCTGGAGCGGCGTGCCGGGCGGGACCTGACGGACGGTGACCTGCGCCGGCTGGCCGCGATGAACGTGGTGGCCGCCTCGGGCGACGGGTTCCGGGTCGATCCGGGGCTGTTGCGGCTGGGGGTGGCGCTGCTCGACGTACCGATCGCGCACGAGACGATCCTGGTGGCCCGGCGGTTGCTGCTGGAGCACGCGCGGACGGCGGCGCACCAGCTGACGGCCCTGTTCCGCGACGAGGTGTGGGGGCCGTTCACCGAGGGTGAGAGCGACCCGGAGCGGGTGGAGTCGATGAAGGCGCTGTCCGCGCACATGCAACCGATGGTGGTGCAGGCGCTGGTGACGGCCTTCCAGCGGTCCCTGAAGGAGGAACTGCGCGCGGCGTTCGTCCCCGAGTCCGGCTGACGGGCAAAACCCTCGCGCGGGCCCGGTGGCGCGAGTAGTTTCGCGATCATGGCAGTCATCCACCACACCACGCTGACCCCGACCAAGGTCGAACTCCTCGCCGCCTGGCTCCCGTCGCGGCCCTGGTACCGGAGCACCACCGCCGGCCCGGCGCTCGCCAGGGCGGGCGGGTTCCGGCTCGACGATCCCGAGGGCGAGGTGGGCATCGAGTTCATGGTCGTCACCGACGGGTCCGGCGACGCCGCGCCCGCCTACCTGACGCCGCTCACCTACCGCGCGGCCCCGCTCGACGGCGCGGAGGCGGGCCTGATCGGCACCATGGAGCACGGGGTGCTCGGCAAGCGCTGGGTCTACGACGGAGCACGCGACCCGGTGCTGGTCGGCCAGTTGCTCGCGCTGCTGGCGGGTCGGGCCGTGGCGCAGGCGCAGAGCGAGAGCGACGCGCCCGACCCGACGGTGCAGGTGCGCACCGTCGCCGACCTCCCGGCCGCGCTGCCGCAGGTGACGGAGACCACCGACGCCACCGTCCTCGCGACGGCGCAGGGGGCGCCGGTGACCCTCAGCCTGGCCCGGGTCCTGCGCCCGGGGCCCGCCACCGGGGAGGACGTACGGGGGCAGGTGCTGGCCCGCTGGTCCGCCCCGGACGGCGCCGAGCCGCGCGGCGCCTTCGCGGTGCTGCGCGAAGGCGCCCGGTAGGCCGGCACGCACGGCCGCCCCGGTCCCGAGGCCGGGACCGGGGCGGCCGCCGCGGGACGGTGAACGTCCCGCCGCGCCGGGCGGCGTGCGCTCCGCCTCGATCAGTCCGCGTACGTCTCGCCGCGCTCGGCCTTCGCCACGAGGGAGGCGGGCGGGGTGAAGCGCTCGCCGTACTTCTCGGCCAGTTCCCGGGCGCGGGCCACGAAGCCGGGCAGACCGCCCTCGTAGCCGTTGACGTACTGGATCACGCCGCCGGTCCAGGCGGGGAAACCGATGCCCATGATGGAGCCGATGTTGGCGTCGGCGATCGAGGTGAGGACGCCCTCGTCGAGGCAGCGGACGGTGTCCAGGGCCTCGGAGAACAGCATCCGCTCCTTCATGTCGTCGAAGGGGATCTCGTACCCCTCCTTGGTGAAGTGCTCGCGCAGGCCCGGCCAGATGCCGGCGCGCCTGCCGGCCTCGTCGTACGCGTAGAAGCCGGCGCCACCGCTGCGGCCGGGGCGGTCGAACTCGTCGACCATCCGGTCGATGACGGTGTCGGCCGGGTGCTCGGCCCAGGCGCGGCCCTCGGCCTCGAAGGCCTTGCGGGTCTCGTTGCGGATCTTGCGCGGGAGGGTGAGGGTGAGCTCGTCCATGAGGGAGAGCACCTTGGCCGGGTAGCCGGCCTGGGCGGCGGCCTGCTCGATCGAGGCGGGCTCGATGCCCTCGCCGACCATCGCGACGCCCTCGTTGATGAACTGGCCGATGACCCGCGAGGTGAAGAAGCCGCGCGAGTCGTTGACGACGATCGGCGTCTTGTTGATCCGGCGGACCAGGTCGAAGGCGCGGGCGATGGCCTCGTCACCGGTCTGCTCGCCCTTGATGATCTCGACGAGGGGCATCTTGTCGACGGGCGAGAAGAAGTGCAGCCCGATGAAGTCGGCGGGCCGCTTCACCCCTTCGGCGAGGCCGGAGATCGGCAGGGTCGAGGTGTTGGAGCAGAGCAGCGCGTCGGGCTCGATGACGTCCTGGATCTCCTGGAACACCTTGTGCTTGAGGGAGGTGTCCTCGAAGACGGCCTCGATCACGGCGTCGCAACCGGCCAGGTCGGCGGCCTCGGCGGTGGTGGTGATCCGGGCGAGGAGTTCGGTGCGCTTGGCCTCGGTGGTGCGGCCCCGGGAGAGCGCCTTGTCGAGGAGCTTCTCGGAGTACGCCTTGCCCTTGGCGGCGGCCTCGGGGGTGACGTCCTTGAGCACCACCTCGATGCCCGCGCGGGCGCAGGAGTAGGCGATGCCGGCGCCCATCATGCCCGCGCCGAGGACCGCGACCTTGCGGACCGTGCGGGGTTCGACGCCGCCGGGGCGGCTGCGGCCGGCGTTGACGGCCTGGAGGTCGAAGAAGAAGGCCTGGATCATGTTCTTGGCGGTCTGCCCGGTGACCAGCTCGGTGAAGTAGCGGGCCTCGATGGTCAGCGCGGTCTCGAAGTCGACCTGGGAGCCCTCGACGGCGCAGGCCAGGATGTTGCGCGGGGCCGGGTACGGGGCGCCGTTCAGCTGCTTCTTCAGGTTGGCCGGGAAGGCCGGGAGGTTGGCCGCGAACCGCGGGTTCGAGGGGGTGCCGCCGGGGATCCGGTAGCCGGGTACGTCCCACGGCTGCTGGGACTGCGGGTTGGCGTCGATGAAGGCGCGCGCCTTGGCCAGCATCTCCTCGGGGGTGGCGGCCAGTTCGTGGACCAGGCCGTTCTCCAGGGCCCGCGCCGGGTTGTACTGGGTGCCCTGGAGCAGGACCTTGAGCAGCGCGTCGGCGATGCCCATGAGCCGGACGGTACGGGTGACGCCGCCGCCGGCCGGCAGCAGGCCGAGGGTGACCTCGGGCAGGCCGATCTTCGAGCCGGGCGCGTCGAGTGCGACGCGGTGGTGCGAGGCCAGGCAGATCTCGTAACCACCGCCGAGGGCGGCCCCGTTGATGGCGGCGACGACGGGCTTTCCGAGGGTCTCGATGCGGCGCAGCGAGCGCTTGATCTCGGTGCCGGTGTCGAAGGCGAGCCGCGCGTCCTCGGGCCGCAGCCGGATCATGTCCTTGAGGTCGCCGCCCGCGAAGAAGGTCTTCTTCGCGGAGGTGTAGATGATGCCCCGGATGGAGTCCTTCTCGGCCTCGGCGCGGTCGGCGATCGCGGCGATGGAGTCCTTGAAGGCCTGGTTCATGGTGTTGGCGGACTGGTCGGGGTCGTCGAGGACGAGGGTGACGACGCCGGTCTCGTCCTGTTCCCAGCGGATGGTGCGGGTCTCGGTCATGGGGTGGGTCTCTCCGTGAAGGTCTGGATCGGCAGGGGCCGGGCGGGCGGGGCCACGGGGGTGCGGGCGGCGCCCCGGGCGGTCACCGCGGGCGCTGTCCGCGCGCCGCGGGCGGGGGCGTCGACCTGCCGCCGGGCTACAGGCGTTCGACGATGGTGGCGACGCCCATGCCGCCGCCGACGCACAGGGTGACGAGCCCGTAGCGCTTGTCCTGGCGCTCCAGTTCGTCGATGACCGTGCCGAGGATCATCGCGCCGGTCGCCCCGAGCGGGTGGCCGAGCGCGATGGCGCCGCCGTTGACGTTGACCTTGTCGAGGGAGACGCCCATGTCGGCGACGAAGCGCAGCACGACGCCGGCGAAGGCCTCGTTGATCTCGATGAGGTCGATGTCGTCGATGGTGAGGCCGGCCTTGGCGAGGGCCTTGCGGGTGGCCGGGGCGGGGCCGGTGAGCATGATCGTGGGCTCGGAGCCGGACACCGCGGCGGAGACGATGCGGGCCCGCGGCGTGAGACCGCCCCGCTCCCCCGCCTCGCGTGAGCCGATGGCGACGAGGGAGGCGCCGTCGACGATGCCGGAGGAGTTGCCCGCGTGGTGGACGTGGTCGATCTTCTCGACCCAGTGGTACTTCTGCAGCGCGACGGCGTCGAAGCCGCCGAGGTCGCCGATGTCGGCGAAGGACGGCTTGAGCTTGGCCAGCGTGTCGGCGGTGGTGCCGGGGCGGATGAACTCGTCGTGGTCCAGGACGACGAGGCCGTTGCGGTCGGTGACCGGGACGACGGACTTGGCGAAGCGGCCCGCCTTGACGGCCGCGGCGGCCCGTTCCTGGGAGAGGGCGGCGTACTCGTCCACGTCGCGGCGGGAGAATCCGCCGATGGTGGCGATCAGGTCGGCGCCGATGCCCTGCGGTACGAAGCCGGTGTCCCAGTTGGTCATCGGGTCGGCGAACCAGGCACCGCCGTCGGAGGCCATCGGGACGCGGGACATGGACTCGACGCCGCCCGCGAGGACCATGTCCTCCCAGCCGGAGCGGACCTTGGCGGCGGCCAGGTTGACGGCCTCCAGGCCGGAGGCGCAGAAGCGGTTCTCCTGTACGCCCGCCACGGTGTCGGGGAGCCCGGCGGCGATGGCGGCGATCCGGGCGATGTCGGAGCCCTGGTCCCCGACGGGGCCGACGACGCCGAGGACGATGTCGTCGATGGTGGCCGGGTCCAGGCCGGGGTTGCGCTCGCGCAGGGCGTGGATGAGGCCGACGACCAGGTCGATCGGCTTGGTGCCGTGCAGGGCGCCGTTGGCCTTGCCGCGACCGCGCGGGGTGCGGATCGCGTCGTATACGTAAGCTTCGGTGCTCACTGGTCAAGCCTTTCGGAGGTTTCCAAGGGGAGGTTTCAGCCCAGCAGGGAACGGCCGATGATCTCTTTCATGATCTCGGTCGTGCCGCCGTAGATGGTCTGGATGCGGCCGTCGGTGAAGGCCCGGGCGACCCGGTACTCGGTCATGTAGCCGTAGCCGCCGTGCAGTTGCAGGCAGCGGTCCGCCACTCGCTTCTGGAGTTCGGTGGCCCACCACTTGGCCATGGAGGCGTGGACGTGGTCGAGTTCGCCGTTGGAGTGGTCGGTGATGCAGCGGTCGAGGAAGGCACGGGTGACCGCGCACTCGGTGGCCATCTCCGCGATCTCGAAGCGGATGTGCTGGAGCTTGGACAGGGGGCGGCCGAAGGCCTCGCGTTCCTTCACGTACCGGCTGGTGATCTCCAGCAGGTGCTCGGCGGCGGCGATGCCGGCCATGGCGATGCCCATCCGCTCCTGCGCGAGGTTGGTCATCAGGTGGAGGAAGGCGCCGTTCGGTTCGCCGAGCAGGTTCTCCTTGGGCACGCGTACGTCGTTGAAGAACAACTCGGCGGTGTCCTGGGCCTTCTGGCCGATCTTGTCGAGGTTGCGGCCGCGCTCGAAGCCCTCGGCGCCGCGTTCGACGACGAACAGGGACAGCCCGTGCGCCCCGCCCTCGGGGGTGGTCTTCGCGACCACGATGACGAGGTCGGCGAGGATGCCGTTGGAGATGAACGTCTTGGCGCCGTTGAGCAGCCAGTGGTCGCCCCGGTCCTCGGCCCGGGTGCGGATGCCCTGGAGGTCGGAGCCCGCGCCCGGTTCGGTCATCGCGATGGCGGTGATGGTCTCGCCGGAGCAGAAGCCGGGCAGCCAGCGGCGCTTCTGCTCCTCGGTGGCCAAGGAGGTCAGGTACGGGCCGATGATGTCGTTGTGCAGGCCGATGGCGAGCCCCGGGGTGCCGGCCCGGGTGAACTCCTCCGCTATCACGGCGGCGTAGCGGAAGTCGGTGTTGCCGCCGCCCCCGTACTCCTCCGGGACGGCCAGGCCCAGCAGCCCCTGCCGGCCCGCGGCCAGCCAGGCCTCGCGGCTGACGATGCCGTCCTTCTCCCACTGCTCGTAGTGCGGCAGCACCTCCTTGGTCAGGAAGGTGCGGACGCTCTCGCGGAACGCGTCGTGGTCGGCGTCGAAGATCCGGCGCTTCATCGGGGGGCCTCCTCAAGCCAGTTCTTGACGGTTTCGATCAGCCGGGCCGGCTCCGGGCCGACGGGCGTGACGTTGAGCATGGTGACGCCCGCCTCGCGGAAGGCCTCGATCCGATCGCGCACGTAGCCCGCGGGTCCGCACAGGGTCATGAGCTCGCAGAACTCGTCCGGGACCGCGGCGGCCGCGTCGCGCTTGCGGCCGGACAGGTACAGCTCCTGGATCCTGCGGGCCTCCTCGCCGTACCCGTAGGCGACGGCGAGGTCGTTGTAGAAGTTCTTGCCGGGCGCGCCCATGCCCCCGACGTACAGGGCGATCTGCGGGCGGGCGAGGTCCCGTGCGGCGGCGGCGTCCTCTCCGATGGCGAGCAGACCGCCCGCGACGATGTCGAGCGGGCCGAGTTCCGGGGCCCGTCGGGCCGCGCCCTCGGCGAGCGCGCTCCCCCACACCGCGCCGGCCTTCTCCGGGATGAAGAGGGTCGGCAACCAGCCGTCGGCGATCTCGGCGGTCATCGCCACGTTGGCCGGGCCGAGCGAGGCCACGTACACCGGGATCCGGTCGCGGACCGGCCGGGTCAGGATCTTCAACGGCTTGCCGTGCCGGCCGCCCTTCTCGGGCGGGAGCGGCATGTCGGTGATGCCGTGGTGGTCGATGGTCTCGCGGCGCCAGATCCGCCGGCACAGCTCGACGGTCTCCCGGGTCCGACCGAGCGGCCGGTCGTACGTCTTCCCGTGCCAGCCCTCGACCACCTGCGGGCCGGACGCCCCGAGGCCGAGCAGGGCCCGGCCGCCCGAGAGGGCGTCGAGCCCGGCGGCCGTCTGGGCGATGAGGGCGGGGGTGCGGGAGTAGACGTTGACGATGGCCGAGCCGATCTTCATCCGCTCGGTCCGCGCCGCCAGGTACCCCATGATCGTCGGGGAGTCGAAGCCCCAGGCCTCCGCGACCCACAGGGCGTCCAGTCCGGCGTCTTCCAGCTCGGCCGCCGCGTCGGCCGCCCGCCGCGGATCGCCCGCGTAGTCGAGCATCATCGAGAGTTCCATCAGGCGTCCTTCCCCAGCAGGGCCGGTACGTCCCAGTCGGCGGCCACGGACGCGGTGTCGGCGCCCGGCCGCGCCGGACCCGTGGTGACGGCGGTCGGGGTGACGGAGAACCGGGGAGCGGGGGCCGGTTGGGTGATGCCCCCGAAGTCGGTGAAGGTGCCCCGGGCGGCGAGGTGCGGGTGGTGCGGCGCCTCGCGCAGGGACAGCACGGGGGCCACGCAGGCGTCGGTGCCCTCGAAGACCTCGGTCCACTGCGCGCGCGTACGGGACTTGAAGCGCTCGGCGACCGCCTCGCGGAGTTCGCCCCAACGCGCCAGGTCCTTGCGGGCGGGCGCCCGGTCGCCGAGGCCGAGAAGGCCGACGAAGGTGTCGTAGAACTGCTGCTCGAGCGCGCCGACCGCCATGTGGCCGCCGTCGGAGGTCTCGTAGGTGCCGTAGAACGGGCAGCCGCCGTCGAGGAGGTTGACCCCGCGCCGGTCCTGCCAGCCGCCCGCGGCGACCATGCCGTGGATCATGGCGGTGAGGTGGGCGGTGCCGTCGACGATCGCGGCGTCCACGACCTGCCCGGCGCCGCCGGGCGTGCGGGCGTGCCGGAGCGCGGCGAGGACCCCGATGACGAGGTAGAGCGAACCGCCCGCGTAGTCCCCGACCAGGTTGGCGGGCACGGCCGGCGGCTCGTCGGGCCTGCCGATCATGCCCAGGGCCCCGGTGACGGCGATGTACGCGATGTCGTGCCCGGCGGTGTGGGCGAGCGGCCCGTCCTGGCCCCAGCCGGTCATCCGACCGTAGACCAGGGCGGGGTTGCGGGCGTGGCAGTCGGCGGGGCCGACCCCGAGCCGCTCGGCGACCCCGGGGCGGAACCCCTCGATCAGGACGTCGGCGCGCTCGACCAGGTCGAGCACCCGGGCGGGGCCCCCGTCGGCCTTCAGATCGATCAGCACGGACCGCTTGTTGCGGTTGGTGACGTCGTACGCCGGGTCGACGGCGAGGCCGCCCCCGCCGGGCCGGTCCACCCGGACGACGTCCGCGCCCAGGTCGGCCAGGAGCATCGCGGCGAACGGGCCCGGGCCGATGCCCGCCAGTTCGACGACGCGCACGCCCGCGAGCGGGCCGCCGGCCGGCGCGGAACCCGCCCCGGGCTCCGCGGCCGGTGTCGCGCCCGGCTCCGTTCCTGATCCCGTCACTGCCATCGAGCCCCCAGCGCCCCTGGTGCGAGTGTGTGACACAACTGATGTAACACCAGCGATGCTAGGAACGCGTTCCACTCAGCACAAGAGCAAGCGCTTAGTCGATTTCGCCGTCGGCCCGTTCCGCGATCCGCGCGTCCAGTTCCTTGACGTGCCGCTTGAGCGCCACCGTCCGGTAGCTCTCCTCCACCCACTCGCACAACACCTCGGCCGTCGGCGCCCCCTTCTCCCCCAACGGCACCGAGACCCAGCCCGCCCGCCCCAGCCCGTACCCGGTGGGCTCGGCCCCCGGCGCCGTCATCGCGTGGCCGTGCAGCGCCTCGTCCTTCAGCTTCACGGACACGCCGGGGGCGTCGGGGCCGTCCGCGTTCCCCAGGAACACGAAGATCTTCTTGTTGACCTTCACCACCGCGTCCTCGGGCCCCCACGGGTGCTCCTCAACGGCCTCCGGCAGTCCCAGGGCGAACTCCCGCACCGCCTCCCACCTGCGCACCGCAGCCTTCATCGACGCCTCCCACTTACCGCAGGTCACACCTGCCCGCACGGACAGTCGACTCCCACGCTAGCCTCAGCCACCGATACCAGCCGGGAGGAGCGGTTCATGAACCAGCACGTCCGCAAGGAGCGTCCGCAACGGGCCCACGATGTCGTGCTCTTCGGCGCGACCGGCTTCGTGGGAGCCCTGACCGCCGAGTACCTCGCCGCGCACGCCCCGGCGGATTGCCGCTGGGCCCTCGCGGGGCGCGACCCGGCCAAGTTGGAGCGGCTGCGCGAGCGGCTGACCGACCTGAACCCTGCCTGCGCCGACCTGCCGCTGCTGCGCGCGGACGCCTCCGACGGCCCGGCCCTGCGCGAACTGGCCGCCTCCACCCGGGTGCTGGCCACGACCGTGGGCCCGTACGTCTGGTACGGGGCGGAGCTGGTCGAGGCCTGCGCCGAGGCCGGCACCGACTACGTCGACCTGACCGGTGAGCCGGAGTTCGTCGACCGGATGTACGTCGCCCACGACGCGCGGGCCCGGGAGACGGGGGCGCGGCTGGTGCACGCCTGCGGCTTCGACTCGATCCCGGCCGACCTCGGGGCCTGGTTCACGGTGAACCGGCTGCCCGAGGGCGTGCCGCTGCGGGTGGACGGGTTCGTCCGGTCCAACGCCCTGTTCTCCGGCGGCACCCTGGCCTCCGCCCTCACCGCGCTGGGCCGGGGTCCGCAGACCCTGGCCGCGGCCCGCTCCCGCCGCCTGCACGAGCCGAGGCTGCCCGGGCGTCGCGTACGGGGACCCGTGGGCTCCCCGCGCTTCAGCCGGGAGACCGGCTCGTGGGCGCTGCCGCTGCCCACCCTCGATCCGGCGGTCGTGGCCCGGTCGGCGGCCGCGCTGGCGCGGTACGGGCCGGACTTCCGCTACCGGCACTACGCCGCGGTACGACACCTGCCGGTCGCCGTCGGCGGTACGGCGGCCGTGGGCGCGGTGGCCGCGCTGGCGCAGGTCCCGGCGGCCCGCCGGTGGCTGATGGACCGCTGGGAGCCGGGCAGCGGCCCGGACGCGCAGCGCCGGGCGCGCAGCTGGTTCACCGTCCGCTTCGTCGGGGAGGGCGGGGGCCGGCGGGTGTTCACCGAGGTCTCGGGCGGCGACCCGGGGTACGGGGAGACGGCGAAGATGTTGGCCGAGTCCGCGCTGTGCCTGGCCCACGACGCCCTGCCGGACGCCGCCGGGCAGCTCACCACGACCGTGGCGATGGGCGACGCCCTGCTGGACCGACTGCAGAAGGCGGGCATCCGCTTCCGGGTCGCGGCGGAGGACTGAACCCGACGGCCGGCCGACGGGGGGCCGACCGGGTTCGACCCCGGCCGATCGCGTCAGCCGGTCGCGTCAGCCGACCGCGTCGCGCAGGGCGCGGCGGCACAGCGAGTCGGCGTGCCGGGTGGTCTCCGGGATCCGGAAGCGGGGGCTCAACGCGAGGGCGTGGGCGCAGGCGTTGTCCAGCGTGACGCGGTGGCCCACGGACACGTAGACGGGCTTGATCCCGTCCTGGGTGCGCAGCGCCCGGCCGACCACGGCGCCGTCCGCCGCGAGCAGCGGGGCGGCGTCGGAGCGCCGGGCGCCCGGCTCCTCGTACGTGAAGGTGAAGGGGTTCTTGGCGACGCCCATGCTGGGGAGCCCGGTGACCACGCCGAGGTGGCAGGCGAGGCCGAAGCCGCGCGGGTGGGCGAGGCCGTATCCGTCGCAGACCACGAGGTCGGGGGTGACGGTCAGGGCCTCCAGCGCGGCGAGCACGGTGGGCAGTTCGCGGAAGGCGAGCAGTCCGGGGACGTACGGAAAGCTGACGTGCCCGACGGCGGTGGATTCGGCCACGACCGCGAGGGTGGCGGCGTCCAGCACGACGGCCGCGGCCGCGACGAGGTCGCGTGCGTCGTCGTAGGCGACGTCCACACCGGCGACGAGGCCCGCGCCGGGCGGCGGGCCGGTCTCGGTGAGCACGACGTGATGGCGCAGTTCGTCCTGTATCGCCCGGGCCTCGGCCTCGTCGGCGGGGGTCTTCACACTCGTCATGATGGTCCGAGAGTAGCCTGGCGATCATGTTCGTCATGGAGCTCACCTACACCGCGCCCATCGAAGACGTCGAGGACCTGATGGACGCGCACGTCGCCTGGCTGGACGGCCACTACGCCGGCGGCGTCTTCCTCGCGTCCGGCCGCAAGGTCCCGCGCGACGGTGGCGTCATCCTGGCCGGCGGCGTCTCCCGCTCCGAGATCGAGAAGATCGCGGCCGGGGACCCCTTCGCCGTCGCCGGCGTCTGCGCCTACCGGATCACCGAGTTCCTCGCCACGAAGACCTCGTCGGACCTCGCCACGGTCCGCGAGAACCCGGCGACCTGACCCGACCCGACCACTGCCGGTCCGGCTGCCGGTCCGACTGCCGGTCCGACCCGGACCGACTGCCGGACCGGCAACGCCCGACAGCGACGGGCCCGGCCTGCCCCGCGCCCACAGCAGCCGGCCCCGCCCGCCCGTGCGACCGGAGTCAGTGCCGCTCCAGTCGGGCCACCCGGCCCTTCTCCCCCGCCGCCCAGCAGCCTCCGTCGGGCGCGCAGTCGACGGTGTCGAACGAGCCGGGGTCCAGCGACCGCCAGGTGCGGCCGGCGTCCGTGGTGACGTCCGTCCCGGTGGGTCCGACGGCGAGGGCGGTGGACCGCCCGTACGGGTACCAGGTCGCGCCCGACCGGTAAGCGGGCGGCGGCGTCGCCGACCGGGTCCAGTTGCGGCCCGCGTCGGTGGAGCGTGCGGCGGCCTGCGGCGAGGCCTGGCCGGTGCGGTAGTCGCCGCCGACCGCGAGACCCGTCGTACGGTCGCGGAAGGCGAGGGCGAAGACCCCGCGCGCGGGGTCCCCGGCGGGGACCGTGGCGTCGGCCGCGCGCCAGGTCCGCCCGCGGTCGCCGGAGTGCAGCACGCGGGCCGTCGGGCCGCCGCCGGTGGCCAGCCATACGTCGCGCGGGCCGGAGGCGACCAGGCACTGGCCGCTCGCCGCGAACCCGGCCTCGCCGGGGAGCGCGGCCGGCATCCCCGCGTCCGGCAACACCTCCCAGGTGCGACCGCCGTCCTCGGTGGCCAGGATGCGGAACTTGCCGTCCACCGGGTCGCTCATGGCCAGGCCGTGGCGGGAGTCGAAGAAGGTCAGGCAGTCGTAGAAGGCCCGCGGATCGGGGTTGCGGAAGGTCTCGGTCCAGGTGATCCCGCCGTCCTCGGTCCGCAGCACCCGGGACGCCTCGCCCTCGCCGATGGACAGGGCCACCGCCCGACGGGCGTCGAAGGCCTCGATGTCGCGCAGTTCCAGCCCCTCGGCGACGGCTCCGGGCGGCGAGACGTCCCGCCAGCTGCGGCCCCCGTCGACGGTGCGCAGCACCACGCCCTTGGAACCGGCGACCCAGGCCGTGCTCCGGCCGACCGCGGCCAGGCCGCGGAAGCGGGAGTCCTTGTCGGTGGACTTCACCGACCAGCCGTGGCCCCGTAAGCCCGCTCCGGCGGATGCCGGGGCACCGGTGTCCGCCTGCACCGGGGCGGCCACCGACGCCACCAACAGGGCTGCCGCGCACATGCCAACTCCCAGAAGTCTCATGGCGCCGGAAGCTAACGCACCCCGCGATCTCCGTCCAGGGCGCCTCATGGGGCCGTTCGTGGTACCCGCGGGCGACTTTGGGCCTGTGGAGTGAGCGGTAACAGGACTTAATCCGAGGGCCCGGGGCCCATCGATCGGTCGACCGATCCTTGGCACACCGTCCCGCCATCGTCACTCTGTGCGATCACACGGGCGAGATCCGGCCAATCGGTGACACAGCTCACGTCATCCCGCATGCACGGATGTGCCGATTCCGGCGTCTATCCGGTTGCCGGACTCCACCCCACAGCCCGGCCGCAGATCCGCCGCAAGGGAGCGAGCCTTGATCACTGTCATCGAGCAGGCCGTGCAGGCCCGACTGATCGCCACCGCGCCGAAGGTCGAGACCGTGCCCGTCACCCTCTGCTACGACCGGGCCGATCCCTTCGCCGTCCGCATGGCCTTCCCCGCGCTCGCCACCCTGGAGGGCGTCGAGGTCTCGTGGACCTTCGCCCGCGAGCTGCTGTCGTCCGGCATCCGGCAGCCGTCCGGCACCGGCGACGTACGGGTGCGCCCGTACGACGGTGACCGCACGACGATCGAGTTCCACGCGGCCGAGGGGGTGGCGATCGTGCTGATGGTGACGGGCGAACTCCAGCGGTTCCTGGACCGCGCCGCCGTCGTCGTACCGCTGGGGCTGGAGCACCACTACCTGGACATGGACCACAGCCTGGCCGAGCTGATGCGCGGGTCCTGCTGACCCCCGCCGGATATTCGGTTGCGGGCGGCCACGGCCGTCCGTAGCTTCGTGAACGCCCCATTGCCGCCGAAACGGAGTAGGACGTTGCTCGTCTGAGGTTCGAGACACCGACCACCGACACGACCACGTGACAGTCGGCTGTCTCCCCGCGTTGCACGCACCATCCACGCAACCTGGAGGCCTCCATGAGTCATGCCCCTACCCATGTCACCTGTTCCGACGTTTCCTTCGAATGGCCCGACGGCACTCCCGTCCTCGACGGTTTCCACTGGGCCGTCGGCCCGGGCCGCACCGGCCTGATCGGCCTCAACGGATGCGGCAAGTCAACCCTGTTGAAGTTGGTCGCCGGTGAACTGCGCCCCTCCGGTGGCCAGATCGCCGTCGCCGGGTCCATCGGCCACCTCCCGCAGGACGTCACCCTCGCCACCGGAGCCCGGGTGGACGAGGTCCTCGGCATCCGCGACACCCGCGCGGCCCTGCACGCCATCGAGGCGGGCGAGGCCACCGAGGCGAACTTCGCCGCCCTCGGCGACGACTGGGACGTGGAGGAACGGGCCCTGGCGACGCTCGACCAGCTCGGCCTGGCCGGGATCGGCCTGGACCGCACGGTCGGCGAACTGTCCGGCGGCGAGGGCGTCCTGCTGCGGCTGGCCGCTCTGCTGCTCGCCCGACCCGACGTACTGCTCCTCGACGAACCGACCAACAACCTGGACCTGCGGGCCCGGCGCCGGCTGTACGCGGCCGTCGAATCGTGGACCGGGGTGATGGTCCTGGTCAGTCACGACCGCGAACTGCTGGAGCGCGTCGATCAGATCGCCGACCTGCGCGACGGCGAAGTCCGTTGGTACGGCGGGAACTTCTCCGACTACGAGGACATGCTCGCCGCCGAACAGGAGGCCGCCGAGCGCATGGTCCGGGTCGCGGAGGGCGACGTCCAACGCCAGAAGCGCGAACTCGTCGAAGCCCAGGTGAAATTGGCTCGACGCAAGCGGTACGGCCAGAAGATGTACGAGAACAAGCGCGAGCCGAAGATCGTGATGGGTGCCCGCAAGCGGGCCGCCCAGGAGTCGGCCGGCAAGCACCGCATCATGCACGCGGAGAAGCTGACGCAAGCCCGGGAGCGGCTGGACCAGGCCGTGGAGGCGGTCCGCGACGACGCCGAGATCCGGATCGACCTCCCCGCCACCCAGGTCCCGCCGGGGCGTCGGGTGCTGACGATGACTGATCTGCGCCTGGCCCACGGGGTGGAGGTGGCGGGCGTCCGGGAAGTGCGCGGGCCTGAGCGGATCGCGCTGGTCGGCGGCAACGGGTCGGGCAAGACCACGCTGCTGCGAACCATCGCCGGCCTCGTCCCGCCCGTTTCCGGCGAGGCGGTCACGCACGTGCCGACGCGCTACCTGCCGCAGCGCCTGGACGTGCTGGACGACGGGAGGACGGTCGCGGAGAACGTGGCGCGGTTCGCCCCGCACGCCACGAACAACGTGATCCGGGCGCGGCTCGCGCACTTCCTCTTCCGAGGGGCCCGCGCGGACCGGGCGGCGGGCACCCTGTCGGGCGGCGAACGCTTCCGGGCGGCGCTCGCGGCGCTGCTGCTGGCGGAGCCGGCTCCCCAGTTGCTGATGCTGGACGAGCCGACCAACAACCTGGACCTCGCGAGCGTACGACAGCTCACCGGCGCCCTGGAGTCGTACGAGGGCGCCCTGCTGGTGGCGAGCCACGACGTGCCGTTCCTGGAGTCGATCGGCATCACCCGGTGGCTGCTGCTCGACGGCGAGTTGCGGTCGACGACGGCGGAGGAGGTCAGGCAGTCCCGCTGGGAGGACTGAGCGTCGCGGCGGTCCGGGGCGGGTTCGGCCGGGCCCGACCCGCCCTCAACGGGACAGCAGAGCCCAGGACTTGGTGCCGCCGCGCGGGGTCAGTACGGGGGTGAGCCCCCAGTCCCCGCCGCCGGACTCCACGGCCCGGGCCAGCAGCCACATCGCCCGACTGCGTTGCCGCCGGCACTCCTCCCCGTCGTCGGGCGAGGCGTGCGCGGGGTGCTGGTCGTAGAGGACGATCCGCAGCGCGTCGAACTGCCAGCGCACCGTGAGCGTCATGTCCAGGCCGGGCGTGAACCGGTCGGCGCAGGAGACGAGCTCGGAGGCCGCGAGGGCGGCGGCGGGGCACAGGTCGGCCAGCCCGTGCCGCAGCAGCAGGGACCGTACGGTCGCCCGCGCGGCCCCGGCGCCGTGGGGGCCACCGGGCAGGCGCACCGAGTGGCGGAGTTTCTCCGCGAGGGGCGGGGCCGGCCGGAACTCGCGGTCAGCTCGCAGGCCGCGGAGGGTGCCCGTCATCGTGCTGCTCCCACTTCTGATGTCCTCGGTGCGGGGGTGCGGGGTGCGCGCGGCGCGCACGGGGTGGCGTCGTGCCGGGTGGCGTCATGTGCCGGGTGATGTCGTGTGCAGAGTCATGTCGCGTGCAGAGTCGTGTCGCGTGCGGGGTGATACGGCGGCGGCGTACAAGGGATGCCGCATCCAGGGTGATGTGGTGTAGAAGGTGGTGCGGTGCACGCCGTGGCCTCCGGCCGGGCACACCGGTACGGGCAAGCGCCCGCACGGGCCCGGGGTCGCCCCGCGTGAGATCCGCACTACCGACCGTAGCGCAACAGGCGTCTTCACTGCCACCACTTGTACGCCTACATGATCTATTCCCGTGGTATTTCAGGACCTGCGCCGACCACATCCGTCACGACCCGCATCCGGCGACCCGGAACGTCAAAACCAGGGACCGGAGTCCACTATTCGAAGTGAATCTCGGGCCTCAAAACCCACCCAGCACGCTTTCAAACTGCGCAAATAACCGGATGTAACGGGGCATAGTCACCCCTGGGGCTTGGCTCGCCTTGATGTCGCGCTTAACCTACGACTCCGTAGGCTACGGAACCGTAGGTAATTCGCTTTGCACCCAGGAGTACCCGTGACGATCACCTCTCCCCACCTCGGCAGCTCGGAGGCGTGGACCGACGCCAAGTTGCTGTTCGCGCTGGAAGAGGTGGTCGAAAAGGAACTCAACCGCCACCTGAAGGTCACCAAGGACTGGATGCCCCACGAGTACGTCCCGTGGAGCGAGGGCCGGAACTTCCCCGGCTTCTTCGAGGACGGCGAGGCCTGGGACCCGGCACAGTCCAAGGTCACCGACATCGGCAAGATCGCGCTGGTCGTCAACCTGCTGACCGAGGACAACCTCCCCAGCTACCACCACGAGATCGCGACGCTCTTCGGCCGCAACGGCGCCTGGGGCACCTGGGTCCACCGTTGGACCGCCGAGGAGGGCCGACACGGCATCGTGATGCGCGACTACCTGCTGGCCTCGCGCGCCGTGGACCCGGACAAGCTCGAAGCGTTCCGCATGCAGCACATGTCGGAGGGCTTCGAGTCCGACAACAGCCACTCGATGCTGCACTCCGTCGCGTACGTGGCCTTCCAGGAGCTCGCGACCCGCATCTCGCACCGCAACACCGGTCACCAGTCCGGTGACCCCGTCTGCGACCGGATGCTGGCCCGCATCGCGCAGGACGAGAACCTGCACATGATCTTCTACCGCAACCTGCTGGGCGCGGCCTTCGAGATCGCCCCGGACCTGACGATGAAGGCCGTCCGGGACGTGGTCGTCAACTTCCGGATGCCGGGTCACGGCATGCCCGGCTTCGAGCGGATGGCCGCGCAGATGGCGATCGGCGGGGTCTACAACCTGCGGATCCACCACGACGACGTACTGAGCCCCGTGATCCGCTTCCTCAAGATCATGGACATCGACGGTCTGGGCCCCGAGGGCCTGCAGGCCCAGGAGGAGCTCGGCCTGTTCATGGACGGGCTCGACAGCGAGGCCCGCAAGTTCGACGAGCGCCTCGCGGCCCGCGCCGCACGCGTGGCCGCCCGCAAGGGCTGACCCCGGCCCACCCGCCCGCCCGTCGGGCGGTCCACGCCGAAAGCCCCGGGAGGGCCGTGCTCCCCGGGGCTTCGTCGTGCGCGGCGCCGCACCCGTGGGCGTAGGCCGCCGGGGGCGCGGGAAGCGGCGCCGCGGGCGTACGTCAGCCGCGCGGGCGCAGGGCCTGCCGTTCCGCTTCCGAGAGGCCGCCCCAGACGCCGAAGCGCTCGTCGTTGGCCAGGGCGTACTCGAGGCACGCCGTCCTCCCCTCGCACGCCCCGCACAGCCGCTTCGCGTCCCGCAGCGAGGAGCCGGGCTCGGGGAAGAAGAAGCTCGGGCCCGTCTGGGCGCACAGGGCGAGGGCGTACCAGGCGGGGGTGGTGCTGGTGGTGGTGTTCATCGACATGCGCCGATCGTGGCTCCCCCCGATGTACGTCTCATCAACGCGCGATCAACACCCGCACACACCGGCACACTGATCCCTTGCCACACAGTGAACGATCGTGCGTTCGGTAAGCTGGCCGCATGGCAGACGGGCGCGTGGAGCGCGGGAACCAGACGCGGCGGACCGTACTCGACCGGACCGTGCGGATCGCCTCGGTGGACGGTCTCGAGGGTCTGTCGCTGGGCAGGATCGCCACCGATCTGGGGCTGAGCAAGAGCGGGGTCTTCGCCCTGTTCGGCTCCAAGGAGGACCTCCAACTCGCGACCGTCCGCGCTGCGGTGGACGTGTTCGTGGAGCAGGTCGTACGCCCGGTGCGCGAGGAGCCCGCGGGCGTCGCCAAGGCGTGGCTGCTGTGCGAGCGGTGGATCGCCTACTCGGCGGGACGGGTGTTCCCCGGCGGGTGCTTCTTCTACACGGTCTCCGCCGAGTTCGACGCGCGACCCGGCCCGGTGCGCGACGAGATCGCCACGGCGCGCTCCGACTGGACGCGTTACGTGGAACGGGTACTGGACGAGGCCCGTTTGACGGGCGCCTTCCGCGAGACGTTCGGGGCGACGGACGTGCCGCAACTGGCCTTCGAGATCATCGCGTTGATGGAACTGTCCAACGCCCACTCGCTGCTCCTCGACGACACCGTCGCCTACGAGCGGGCCGGCCGGGGCATCCTCGACCGCCTGAGGACGGCCGCGGCCACCCCGGAGGAACTCCCGGAACGACCGCCCACGACGGGCGTGGCCGCCTGACGGGGGGCGGACGGGCCGGGGCGGCTCAGCGAGCCGGGGCGGACTTCATTCCGGCGAGGAACTCGGCCGTCGCCGCGACCACTTCGGGGTCGCGGAGGATGCGCCGGTGGCCGAGTCCGCGGGTCTCGATCAGCCGGGCACGCTCCCCGTAGGCCTCCGCGAGCCCCCGCGATTGGGCGGG
Organism: Streptomyces sp. NPDC001568; assembly: GCF_042893755.1. NCBI lineage: Bacteria > Bacillati > Actinomycetota > Actinomycetes > Kitasatosporales > Streptomycetaceae > Streptomyces > Streptomyces sp. NPDC001568. The sequence continues at coordinate 307,672 of NZ_JBIAVF010000006.1, forward strand.
GGTGGTCGTATCGTCCTCGGTGTCGTGCACGAGCAGGATGCGTTCGGGAGCCGGTCCCGGGTCGAGGCGGGCATCCAGGCGGCGCCAGATGTCCGGGGTTCCGGCGAAGAGCCGGTGTTCCACATGGCCGCGCAGGGCCCGTACGACGGCCGGCCCGGCGGGCAGGGCGTGGCGGAACCCTTCGATGACGTAGTCGAAGTGGGCCACTCCCCCGATGCCGACCACCCGCTCCACGCGGATGCCGTCCCGCAGGGTGAACAGGGTCGACAGGACCCCGATGGAGTGGGCCACGATGGCGGAGAACTCCCCGTGTTCGCGGTGCAGTCCGTGGATGACCTCGCGGAAGTCGCGTATCGAGGCGGCCCGACCGCCGGACTCCCCGTGCCCGGGGGCGTCGAAGGCGACCACGCTGTGTCCCCGGGCGCGGAGCGCCTCCACGAAGGCGGCGAACCGCGAGGCGCGCGAGGACCAGCCGTGCACCAGCAGCACGGGGCGCGGGCCGTCTCCCCACCGGTAGGTGGTGACGGACGCGCCGTTCACGGTCAACCGGCCCCGCTCGGCCCGCCCCATCACCTCGACCTCCGCGGGCCGCAACGGGGGCCGCCCGAGCGGCCGGATGAACAACGCGAAGGCGGCCTTTCCCGCGAGGCCCGGGGCAACCCGGGCGGCGATGTCGAGGGTGACGCTCACCAGTGCAGCCATGGGACGCATGCCCACTCCTCCGGATCTCCGCGGGACCGATTGACGTCGGCCGGACCATGGAAAAATATTAGCACGGTCGTTCGTGCTTATTTTGGAGCAGCTCAACTCCCCTCCGGCGCCGATCCGTCCACGCGCCACTATGGTGGTCCGATGTCAACGATCAAGCAGTTCCAGGTGACCTTCGACTGCGCGGACCCTGAGCGCGTCGCCCGTTTCTGGTGCGAGGTGCTGGGCTACGTCGCCCCGGCGCCGCCGGAGGGGTTCGCCACGTGGGACGCCTACAACCTTTCGCTGCCGGCCGAGCGTCGCAATGCGGGCTTCGTCTGCTCCGATCCCTCGGGGGTGGGCCCGCGCATGTACTTCCAGCGCGTTCCCGAGGGGAAGGTGGCCAAGAACCGGGTGCATCTTGACGTACGGGTCGGCACCGGGCTCGTGGGCGCTGAGCGCCTCGCCACCCTGGAGGCCGAGTGCACCCGACTGGTCGCGCTCGGCGCGATACGCCAATACGTTCTCCTCGCCGACGAGGAGAACGAGTCGTGCATCACGATGCAGGACATCGAGGGCAACGAGTTCTGCCTCGACTGAGACGCCGCCGAGCACCTGCGCGCAAACTCTTCCGCAAGGCGACCGGTTGTCGTCCGCGGCCGGCGAACAACCGTTGATGTGCCTTCTGGTTGCCGGACTCAGGCCGTCAGGGTGGTCAGCCAGTGCGTGAGGGCTTCGAAGTCCGGTTCGGTGAGGCCGGTACGGGGGTCGACCCGGTGGAGGAAGGCGGGTCGCGGGTGGTGGGCGGCGGCCCAGGCGCGGTCGGCCGGGGTGATCTCGTCGTCGAACCAGGCGAACGCCCGGTCCCCCGCCCAGGCCAGGAGGGGCCGGGTCTTCCAGTGCAGGCCGTCCCGCCCCTCGTCGGCAGCCGGCTCCGGCCACTCGACCACGGGCAGTCGAGGCAGTCCCAGGATCGGCGAGACGGCCTCGTTGGCCTCCTCGACCCACGTCGTGGCCCACACCGGATCACAGGGCAACGCCAGCAGCCGCGCACCGACGCGGGGGTCGAGCCGAGCCAACAGCGGGTTCCCGTACGTCTCCCACCGCCCCGGGTACGTCCGGTATCCCGTCCCCCCGAAGGGGATCAGCGGCCCGTCGACATCCAGGAACAGCAGCGGCCGACACCCTGGCGCGGCGGCCTCACGCCGCCGATCACTCACCATCGGCCACCGCCCCCGCCCCCTCCATCGGTACCGCCTCCGGTACCGGGGGCGCCGGTTCGGCGGCGGCCTCCGCGGGCGTCCCGAACCGCGCGAGGCAGTGCCACACCTTCTTGACGGCCTGGGGGTCGTGGAGGCCGGCACGTACGGCATTCCCGACGATCCGAGGGTCGAGCACGCCGTCGACCGCGATCCGCGCGCCCAGGTCGACGTGGTCCCGGCCGCGATAGTCCGGGTGACGTCGGAGTTCCTCGACCCCGAGTCGGAAACCGGGGTGCCACTCCACCGGGCAGCCAAGACGCAGGGCCGCGGCCTCGACCGGCGTGTCTCGGAAGCAGGGGTCCAGGACCAGCGCCTCCGCATCGCGGCGCAGCCGGACCTGCCCGTGCACCTGGGCCTCGACGTAGTCGTCGAGTTCGTCCTGCCGATCGGCGAGGGCCAGAGCGACGAGGCCCATGCGGGCCGCGACGCCGAAATCCGAGGGTTCGAGGAAACTGTCCGGGTAGCAGAACGTCGTCCGCGCCAGGGTCCGCGCCGACAGCCGGAAGTGGGCGGAGCCGAACCGCGGCGCCCCACCGAACGGCTTGCGACGGAAGTTCAACGCGCCGTAGACGGGACGCTCATGGGCGCTCGCCGCGTCGTACGCCCCGTCGAAGATCCGGCTCTCCCAACGCCACCGGTCGCCACCGGGATGCGCGGTGAGTCCGCCGTTGCTGGTCCCCGTGACGAACTGCGAGCGGTAGACGCCGTCCTCGGCCAGGGCGTCCAGGATCGGCTTGCCGTGCAACAGCCGGTCCGGGTGGAAGTTGAGGGTCACCCGAAGCGCCGGATCCACCGGAGGGCCCGATGCCAGTTCCGCGACGTGTCGAAGGGCTTGTTCCCGTGCTGTGGGGGATGTCGCGGAGGTCATCCGCACAGTGTTCCCCAACTCGATCGACCGGCGCTCGCCGAATGAACGCCCTCTCAGGCGGTATCGGGACCGTCCTCGTGCTTGGCCCGGCTCGGTTGGACCCTCTTGGGTTCGCCGGGCATCTTGGGGTAGTCCGGGGGGTAGGGCATGTCCCCCAGGCCGTGGTCGTGTTCCTGCCGGTCGGCGAGTTCCAGGATCGTGTCGAGCGAGAAGGCGTGGTCGTCCATCTCGGCGTGCAGGTCGCCCAGTTCGGCGAAGCGGGCCGGCATGGTCACGATGTCGAAGTCGCGCGGTTCCGCGTCGTCCACCTCGTCCCAGCGCAGCGGCGCCGAGACCGGGGCGTGGGGACGCGGGCGGACGGAGTACGCGGAGGCGATGGTCCGGTCGCGCGCCGTCTGGTTGTAGTCCACGAAGATCCGCTCGCCGCGCTCCTCCTTCCACCAGGCCGTGGTGACCTTGCCCGGCATCCGCCGCTCCAGCTCCCGGCCCAGGGCGATGGCACAGCGCCGGACCTCGGTGAACGTCCAGCGGGGTGCGATCGGCACGAAGACGTGCAGGCCGCGCCCGCCCGAGGTCTTGGGCCAGCCCCGTAGCCCCAGCTCGTCCAGCAGGGCCCGCAGTTCGTGGGCGGCGGCCACCGCGTGGTGGTAGTCGGTGCCGGGCTGCGGATCCAGGTCGATGCGGAGTTCGTCGGGCCGGTCGGTGTCGTCGCGGCGCACCGGCCAGGGGTGAAAGGTGAGGCAGCCCAGGTTGGCGGCCCACAGGACGGCGGCGGGCTCGGTCGGGCAGATCTCGTCCGCCGTGCGGCCGCTGGGGAAGGAGATGTGGGCGGTCGGGATCCAGTCGGGCAGGTTCTTGGGTGCTCGCTTCTGGAAGAAGGACTCGCCCTCCACCCCGTCCGGGAACCGTTCCAGGGTCGTGGGGCGGTCGCGCAGGGCGCGCGTGATGCCGTCGGCGACGGCCAGGTAGTACTCGGCGACGTCCCTCTTGGTGAGTCCCCGCTCGGGGAAGTAGACCTTGTCCGGGCTGGACAGCCGTACCGCCCGCCCGCCCGCGTCGAGCTCGATCGCACCACCCGCAGCAGCCATGTGCGCCACGGTAGGCGGGCTCGCCCGGGTGCGCATACCGGGCGGGGCCGGACGTACCACCGCAGAATCCTGTCTATGGAACTGCCGGTGATGCCCCCCGTGAAGCCGATGCTCGCCAAGTCCGTGTCCGCCATCCCGGACGGCATGCAGTACGAGGCCAAATGGGACGGCTTCCGGGCGATCGTGTACCGCGACGGCGCCGAGGTCGAGATCGGCAGCCGCACCGGCAAGAGCTTGACCAGGTATTTTCCCGAGCTGGTGGCGGCATTGACGGACAACCTGCCGGATCGCTGCGTGGTGGACGGGGAGATCGTGATCGTGCACGACGGGCGGCTCGATTTCGACCGGCTGACCGAACGCATCCATCCCGCCGCCTCGCGCGTGAAACTCCTGGCCGAGACGACACCCGCCAGTTTCGTCGCCTTCGACCTGCTCGCCCTCGGCGACGACGCCTTCCTCGACACCCCGCTCGCCGAGCGCCGCGGCGCCCTCGTCCAGGTCCTCTCCACCGCCCGTCCCCCCGTCCACCTCGCGCCCGCCACCACCGATCCCGCGCTCGCGCGGGAGTGGTTCGAGCAGTTCGAGGGCGCCGGACTGGACGGGGTGATCGCGAAACCCCTCGACCTCCCGTACCGGCCCGATGCCCGCCTCATGTTCAAGATCAAGCACGAGCGTACGGCCGACGTCGTCGTCGCGGGTTTCCGTTTCCACAAGAGCGGTCCGATCATCGGATCGCTCCTCCTCGGGCTCCACGACCAGCACGGAACCCTCCAGCACGTGGGCGTCTGCGCGGCCTTCCCGATGAAGCGCCGCGCCGAACTGGTCGAGGAGCTCGCGCCGTTGCGCATGGACGATCCTCGGGAACACCCCTGGGCCGCCTGGGCCGAGGAATCCGCGCACGAGAGCGCCCGCCTGCCCGGCGCCCAGAGCCGCTGGACCGGCAAGAAGGACCTCTCCTGGGTGCCGCTGCGCCCCGAGCGCGTCTGCGAGGTGGCCTACGACCACATGGAGGGCGACCGTTTCCGGCACACCGCCCAGTTCCGCCGCTGGCGCCCGGACCGGACCCCGCTCGGTTGCACGTACGCCCAGTTGGAGGAGGTCATCGGCTACGACCTCGCCGAAGTCCTGGGAGCCGGTGGCTGACACGCCGCCGGGGCCGGAACCCGCGGATCCCCGGCCTGCGGGAACGCGGCCCTGCCCCGCCCCCCGAGACGCGCCGCCGGGTGGCCCTCAGACCGCCGTGAGCCTTTCCCATTGCGCCCGGTCCGGACCCACCGCGTTCGGGGCGTAGTCCGGGCGGGCGGCCAGCCACCGGGTCACGCGGGCCCGGATGCGGGGGTCCGCGTACGCCCGTTCGGGGGGTTCGGCCAGGTGCCGGACCTTCGCGCGGGCCCGCATCACCTCCGGGTCCTCCAGCGCGCAGTCGAACAGCGCGGCCACCTCCCGCGCCGTCCCCGTCCGCCCCGCACGGGTCGCGAAGCGCGCCCCGATGGCCGTGTCGGCGACGACCTGGAAGTCGAACCAGGGCTTCAGCGTCCGGACGGCCCAGTCGTGGTACTCGGCGGCGAAGCGGAGGGTCCCCGGCTCCCGGTGCGCCGACCGGGCCACCCGGTGCGCGGCCCACAGCGCGAGCGAGGTGCCCTGCCCCAGGGTCGGGTTGGTGTGGGTGAGGGCGTCCCCGACCGGGACGAGCCCGCTCACCACGGGACCCCGCTCGTCCGCCAGGGCGCTCCACCGGTTGTCGAGGCTCGCCATGGCCAGGACGCCGGACAGCGGTTCGGCGCCGGTCTCCAGCCAGGCCGCGCCCGGCGGGAAGGCGCGTACGGCGGCGTCGAAGACGGCCGGGGTGCGCAGCGCGCCCCGACTGGGATCGTCGGTGTGCACGAACAGCGTGACGGCGAAGATCCGGTTGTCGGCCGGGAAGACCGCACAGCCCGCGAACGCCCCGCCGGTCACGGTCCACGGTCGGCGCGGCCCCTCCTCCATGCCCTCGGGCAGCCGGTACCAACGGCAGAAGTACGCGAGCCCGGTGCGGTGCCGCTCGACGGCGGCGGGACGGCAGCCGGCCGCCGCCAGCAGGCGCTCGACGCCGCCGCGCCGCCCGGCGGCGTCCACGACCAGGTCCCCCTCGTACGCCCCGTTGCCGGTGGTCAGCCCGGTCACCCGAATGCCGGCGCGAGGGTCCGCGGGTTCTGCGCGAGGGTCTGCGCGGGGATCGACACGGGGGTCGGTTCCGGTTCCGTCCTCGCCGACCGTGACGAGCCCCTCCACGGGTTCCCCGTACCGGGTGACCACGCCCTGTTCGGCGCGCAGGGCCGTGGCGAGCGCGCTCTCCAGCACGATGCGGCGGGCCTGGAGCATGACGAGGTCCTCGTCGCCGGGCCGCGCCGGCGGGCGGGCGTCGAACCAGTCCAGTTCGTGCCGCTCCCGCGCGCCGAGCCTGAGCATCTCGGCGTGTACGTCGGGCAGTTCGCCGAGCAGCACCTTGCGGGCCGCTCCGAGCAGCGCGTGCGGCTGCGCCGCCTGGGGTACGGACGGTCGCCGCCAGCGGAAGAAGTCCCGGTCGAGGGCCGTACCGGGGGCGCGGGTGTCCCGCTCGAACAGTTCGGCGGTGTGTCCGCGCCGCGCCGCGAGCAGGGCGGTGGCCAACCCCGCGATCCCTCCGCCGATGACCAGTACGTGTGCCATTGCATCCCCCTGGGCGGCCGATGAACCGTACGACGATCACACCGCGAGAGCCTGCACGGACGAGCCTCGAACGAAACCCGCACGGTTGTCCGAATCGCCGCGCTCCCGACCGCCACCCCGCCGCCCCGGCGCCCTCCCGACCGGCCGCCCACCGCCTACCGACCGCCCTCCCCGCCCCCGGCCCGCCACGCCGCGACCGCCTCGCGCGTCTGCGCCTCGACGAGGTCCGCGTTGATCGCGGCGCCGGCGCGCACGCCCTGGGCCGCCGCACCGGACAGCTGCTCCACCGGGGAGGTCACGTTCCCCGCGACCCACACGCCCGGCAGGGCCGTGGCTCCGGTGGCCGCATCGGATGCGACGCAGGTGCCGATCGGCACCCCGCCGCGCTCCACCGTCGTCGTCGGCAGACCCAGTCCGCTCAGCACGGCCGAACGGGCGGTGAACCGCGGAGCCACCACCACCGCCCGGCACGCCACCGTCGCACCGTCGGCCAGCTCCAACCCCGTCAGCCGGTCCCCGTGGACGACCAGGCCCGTCGCCCTGCCCTCGACCACGGCGATGCCTCGGGCGGCCAGTGCCTCCCGGTCCTCGGGGCCGGGCCGCGCGTCGTGCGCGACGAGGGTCACCCGGGGGCTCCACTGCCGCCACAGCAGGGCCTGGTGCACCGCGAGCGGGCCGGTCCCGAGAACCGCCAGGGGCTGGTCCCGGACCTCCCAGCCGTGGCAGTACGGGCAGTGCAGCACGTCCCGCCCCCAGCGCTCCCGCAGCCCGGGCAGCTCGGGCAGCTCGTCCACCAACCCGGTCGCGACCAGGAGCCGTCGCGCCCGGACGGCCGAACCGTCCCCGCAGCGCACCAGGAAGCCGTCCTCCGCCCGGTCGGCGACGATCGCGGTCCCGGCCCGCCCGGACCGGAACTGCGCCCCGTACCCGGCCGCCTCCTCCCGCCCCCGGGCCAGCAGCCCGACGGGGCTCTCGCCGTCACGACCCAGGTATCCGTGCAGGTGCGCGGCGGGCGCGTTGCGCGGCGCCCCGGAGTCGAGCACCAGCACCGACCTGCGGGCCCGGGCCAGGGTCAGCGCCCCGGCGAGCCCGGCGGCACCGCCGCCCACGATCACCACGTCGAATTCGCTGCGCGTCACGTTGTCCATGGCCGCGAGGGTGCGCCCGGCCGGCGGCGCTTGACAAATCACGTTGCCGAACCGGCAAATGGAACCATGACCGACGGGAACGAACGCCCCGAACGAGCCGCGCCCCGCCCCCACGCCGTGGTCGGCGTCGGACTGATCGTGATCGGGGCCGATGACCGGATCCTGCTCGGGCAGGCGCACGACGGCCGCTGGGAGCTCCCGGGCGGCAAGGTCGACCCCGGTGAGGGTTTCGAGCAGGCCGCGGCCCGCGAACTGGCCGAGGAGACGGACCTGCGCACCGCGCCCGACGGCGTCGAGGTGCTCGCCGTCGGGATCGACTCGACGTCCGGGGTGACCCGGCTGACGGCGGCGGCCGTGACCCGTTCGGCCACCGGCACGCCCCGGGTCACCGAACCCCACAAGATCGTCCGCTGGGAGTGGTTCGCCCCGGCCGGAATTCCGGGGGAGCTCTACGCCCCCACGGCCGCGGTGCTGCACAGCTGGCGCCCGGAGCTCGCTCCCCCGCCCCAGGACGCCTCTTACACCTGCCGCAACACGGCCGGCGCCGACTCCTGAACCGACGCCGACCCACCCGCCGAGGCCGCCCGCCGAGCCCGTCGGGCCCGCCCGACGGCTTCCGCGCCCCGAACCTAGTGCTCTGACCGCAGAGGTTCACCGGTTTGGGGTCAGGCTGCGTCGGTGAGGGGGCATCCGCCCCAGCGGATGGCTTTCGCGCTGCGGATGCGGGCGCGTTCCTTGCGTTCGGCGGCGAGAGATGGGTGCGTCGTCGGGTCGGGCCGCACGGATCGATCCCAGCGCGGCCAGGGACTGGGCAGAGCCTTTGTGGCGGCGGTTGACGCCCCACAGGGTGTCGTCGCCGATGGAGTAGCAGCCGTGGAAGCAGGTGACGCCGTGGGTGCGGTGGTAGGTCACCGGGATGCGGTCGGGCTTGGTCTGGGCAGCCCAGCAGGAGCCTGTGGTGGGGCGGATTCCCAGCGGGCCGAATTCATCGAAGGCGAACACCATCCGCGGTCCGGCCCTGGCCTCGCGGCTGACCTAGCATCTCGTGCCATGAACAAAGCCGAGAACGTCTTGGAGTGGCTGCAGGCCTGGTACTCCGCACAGTGCAACGAGGACTGGGAGCACGAGTGGGGTGTCAAGATCGAGACGCTCGACAACCCCGGCTGGTCCGTCCGCATCGATCTGGAGGACACCGACCTGGAGGGACACGACTTCCCTCGCCAGGACCTCAAACGCAGCAAGAACGACTGGGTCATGGCCCGGACCTCCGACATGACCTTCGACGCCGCATGCGGACCAGGCAACCTCACCGAGGTACTCGTCCTCTTCCGCAGGTGGGCGATGGAGAACACCCCCAACGAACGGTAAGACGGCCCCAAGCTGATACCTCCAGCTCCGGACACCACCCCAAGCCGGTGAACCTATGCGGTCAGAGCACTAGGCGGTGGCCGCCACGACGGTGGCGGCGGTGACCGCGAGCATCGCCGCCTGCATGTCGCGGATGGCGATGCGCACGCTCTCGGCGGCCCACTGACCGGCGGCCAGCTCCCGCATCCTCGGGACCACGGCCTTGTCCTCCCGACCCGGGAAGGCCAATCGGTGCAGCTTGGCCGAGTGGAGCAGTGAGATCAGCCCCGCCGTCCGCTCGTCCGGCTCGGAGCCTTCCAGGACGACCGCGGCGAGCCGCTCACGCAGTGCGCGCTCCACGGAGCCGTCGGCCTCGGGGTAGCGCCGCTGCGGGAACACCCCGAAGACCTTGCGCACCTCCTCGACGACCAGCCCGCGCTCGCCCAGGCTCTCCAGGGTCGCGGCGACCGCCTTGGTGTGGTCCTTGGTCAGCCACTCCGTCACCCGACGCTTGTCCCGGTCCCGCAGCCAGGCCTTGATCAACAGGATCCTGCCGTCGAGGAGTTGTTCCCCGGTGGGGTCGGCGTCGACGAGCGTCAGGTACTTGCCCGACACCGACACCCGTTCCGCCATGACGAGTTCGAGCAGGATGGCGCCCGCTACGGCCCATCCCGCCGCCTGCCGCTGCTTCGCCGCCCCGGACTCGTCGTCCAGGGACAACAGCATGATCTCCTCGGCCAACGTGATCGCCATGTCCGTCCCCCGTCGTCCCCGTCACCGCACACGTCTCACCACGTAGGACGTCCGCCGTCCACCGGGAGTTCCCCCGGCTCGCACGGGAGTTCCACCCCACGCCCTCCCCAAGGCGAACCGGAACAACCCCCTCAGGCCCGCTGTCCGACGCCCGGCGCGAAGTTGCCCTCGGCCAGGTCCTCCGCCAGCAGCCGCTTCGCGATCGCGTCGGCCGCCACCCGCAGTTCCGCGCTGCGCGGTCGACCGCGGTCCTTCTCCAACTGGTCCCCGAGCCACTGCGCCCAGGCCGCGGAGATGACGTCCGCCTCCCGCTGCCCGGCCCGCGTCAGGGAGAAGAAGTGCCCGTCGCGCGTGAGGTAGCCCTCCTCCACCATCCGGTCGTAGACGGGGAGCAGGACCTCGGGCGGCACGGAGCGCCGCCCGGCGATGAGGCCGAGGCTCGCGTGGCCGATCGTCCGGGTCATCCGTTCGACCTGCATGACCGCCCACGCGCCCGCGATGTCCAGCCGGGTGTCGGAGGCGTTCACGATGCCGCGCGCGTCCTGCGCTCCCATGTTCCGTACGATCTTGCCGACGGCCAGCTCCAGCAGCTTGGCGGAGTCCCCGGAGGCCGTGGCGGGCGAACCGAAGCCGTCGCCCATGTCGGTGGACCCGGCGCGGGCGGAGTCCCGCAGCTTGACCTCCTTGAGGAACAGCGCGACCACGAAGCCGACCACGGCCACCGGGACCGTCCACAGGAACACCGTCTGGATGGTGTCCGAGTACGCGGCGATCACCGGGGCGGCCGCCTCCGGATCGAGGCCGCGTACGCCCATGGGGCTCTGCGAGGCCGCGGCCAGCCGCGCCGGGTCCTCGCCCGTGGCGCGGGCCGCCTCGGCGACCGCCGTCTTCAGCGCGGGGGTCAGGGTGTTGGCGTAGATGGTGCCAAACACGGCGGTCCCGAAGGCGCTGCCGAGCGTACGGAAGAAGGTGACGCCGGAGGTGGCCGTGCCGAGGTCGGCGTAGTCGACGGTGTTCTGCACGACGATGGTCAGCACCTGCATGCACAGGCCGATGCCGGTGCCCAGTACGAACATGTAGAGGGATGCCAACCAGGCGCTGGTGCCCGGTCCCATCAGCGACAGCAGGTACAGGCCGAGGCCCATCACCGCGCAGCCGGCGATGGGGAAGATCCGGTAGCGGCCGGTCTTGCTGACGAAGTTGCCGCTGAAGACGGAGGCGATGAGCAGTCCGATGACCATCGGCAGGGTCCGGACGCCCGAGACCGTGGCCGAGTCGCCGTCCACGTACTGCAGGTAGGTCGGCAGGAAGGTCATCGCGCCGAGCATCGCGAAGCCGACGACGAAGCTCAGGACGGAGCAGATCGAGAAGACCGGATTGCCGAACAGCCTCATGGGGAGCATGGGTTCCGCGGCGCGGACCTCCGCGAGACAGAACAGCGCCAGGGCCAGGACACCGATCCCGAACAGGCCGATGATCATCGGGGAGGACCAGGCGTACTCGTTGCCGCCCCAGCTGGTGCCGAGGATCAGGGCGCTCGCGCCGACCGAGACAAGCGCGATGCCGAGGTAGTCGATCACGGTCTTGCCGGCGGCCCGGACCGAGGGGATGGTCCGCGCGGCCGCGATCACCACGAGGATGGCGATGGGGACGTTGACGTAGAAGCACCAGCGCCAGCTCAGGGAGTCGGTGAACAGCCCGCCCAGCAGCGGCCCGATGACGGTGGCCACGCCGAAGACGGCGCCGATCGCGCCCTGGTACTTGCCGCGTTCGCGCAGCGGCACCACGTCGGCGATCAGCGCCATCGCGGTGACCATGAGCCCGCCCGCGCCGACGCCCTGGACTCCGCGCCACAGGATCAGGAGCGTCATGTTGCTCGCGAAGCCGCACAGGAAGGACCCGGTGATGAAGACGATCGCCGAGATCTGGAAGATCAGTTTCCGGCCGAAGACGTCACCGAACTTGCCGACCAGCACCGTCGAGACGGTCTCCGCGAGGAGGTAGGCGGTCACCACCCACGACATGTGGTCGCCGCCGCCGAGGTCCGCCACGATGGTGGGCAGCGCGGTGCCCACGATCGTCTGGTCGAGGGCCGCGAGCAGCACACCCAGCATGATCGTGCCGAAGATGACGTTGCGCCGCCGCCGGTCGAGCACCGGGGGCGCGGGGGCCGTGGCGGGGGCTGTGGTCACAGTCGCACTCTCACAGCGCCCCCGCCGTCCCGCATGCGGCACAAGGCCGTACGGGTGATCCCGGCCCGGAATCAGCGCAGGTGGGCGAGGCCCGGGTGCTCCGCCGCGTAGCCGTCGACCAGCTTCCTGGCCACGGTCACGGAGTCGACCAGCGGGTGCAGGGCGAAGGCCTTGACCGCGTCCGTCCGCGAGCCGCTCCGCGCCGCGGCCAGCACCTCACGTTCGACCGCCTTGACCGAGGTCACCAAGCCCACCGCGTGCAGGGGCAGCGGGGCGACGGCGACCGGGTGGGCGCCGTTGGCGTCGACGAGGCAGGGCACCTCGATGACCGCTTCCGCGTCGAGCACGGACAGGGTGCCCCGGTTGCGGACGTTGAGGATCAAGGTGGCGCGTTCGTCCCGGGCGATGGCCCGCATCAGGGCGAGCGCGACCTTCTCGTAGCCACCGGACTCCAGGTCGCTCTCCTCGCGCTCGCCGACGCCGGCCACCTCCCGGTTCTCGGCCATGTACGTGGCCTCCCGCTCGGCCCGCGTCCGGTCCCAGGCCGAGAGCGCGGATCCGGCGGACGCCCCGGGTCCCCCGGCCTCGGCGTAGAAGCTCCGCTGCTGGTCGCGCAGGAAGGCGCCGCGCGTCTGCTTGGCCTCCTGGTAGGCCCGTACGGTGTCACGGTTGAAGTAGTAGTAGTGGAGATACTCGTTCGGGATCGCCCCCAGCGAGCGCAGCCACTCGGCCCCGAACAGCCGGCCCTCCTCGAAGGACTCCAACGCCTCGGTGTCGGCCAGCAGTCGGGGCAGTTCGTCGCGGCCGGCGATCCGCAGGCCGCGCACCCAGCCGAGGTGGTTGAGGCCGACGTAGTCGATCCAGGCGTCCTCGGGACGGGCACCGAGCAGTCGCGCGATCCGGCGGCCGAGCCCGACCGGCGAGTCGCAGATGCCGATGACCCGGTCACCCAGTTCCTCCGCCATCGCCTCGGTGACCAAGCCGGCGGGGTTGGTGAAGTTGATGACCCAGGCATCGGGCGCCGTACGGGCGATCCTGCGCGCGATCTCCCGGGCCACCGGCACGGTCCGCAGGCCGTACGCGACACCGCCCGCGCCGACCGTCTCCTGACCCAGCACCCCCTCGGCCAGCGCCACCCGCTCGTCCGCGGCCCGGCCGTCCAGGCCGCCGACGCGGATGGCGGAGAAGACGAAGTCGGCCCCGCGCAGGGCCTCGTCCAGGTCCCGGGTGGCGGTGACCGTCGGGGCGTCCGGGACGCCGGCGGCAGCAGCCTGACCGGCGAGCACCCGGGCCATGGCGGTGAGCCGGCCGGGATCCTCGTCGTACAGGGTCACGTGTGACACCCGGCCCTCGGCGTGATCCCCGAGAAGTGCTCCGTAAACGAGCGGGACGCGGAATCCGCCCCCGCCGAGGATGGTCAACCGCACGCCTCTTACCGTCCTTTCGCCGTCACCACCGGACCCACCGCACCGGACACCACCGGACCGGCGGACCCGCCGGACCACCGGACCCGAGGGGTCGTCGCGTCCGCCGGGAGCCGCGGTCCGTGCCGCGTCCCCCGACACGAACGATGCCACGGTCCGTGGCCTCCGCGCGTGACGCGGATCGTGGCACGGATCGTGGCATCCAGGCGGTGGTGACCCACCGCGACAGCCGGGCGGGGGCCGATGGCCCCGGTAGGTCAGTCCTCCAACGACGGCACGGCCCGCAGCCGCGCCCCCTGCTGCTGCGGGATTCCGCCCCCGCCGCGCACCGGTCCCTTGGGCAGGCCCTGCGGGGCCGAGAGCACCAGGGTGATCCGGGTGAGTCCCATCGCTTCCAGCATTCGGCTGGATTCCGCCACCATGCGGCAGCGCACCACGCCCCACCCCGGGTCGGGATGACGCACCGTTCGTACCGCTCCGTCCTGTTCGGCCGCCGCCTCGCCGTGGGTGCTCAGCCAGTGCGGGACGCCGTAGCGGTAGGCGGCCTCCATGAACGGGTCACGGGCCACCTCCTGTCGGATGCTCCGCAGCCCCTCGTCCTCGGGCGCGGCCGACAGCGCGGTCGCGAACTGCGCCAACAGCGGTACGCACCAGCCCGGTTCGTGGTCCTCCAACACGGCCGCGGCGTCCGGGTGGAACAGCACGAAGCGCAGGAAGTTGTCGTCCGGCAGGGCCGTCGGATGCGGGCGCACCGACTGGAAGAGCTGGTCGAAGGCCGAGTTGGTGAGGGCCACGTCCCATCGGTGGTCCACCAGGAAACTCGGGTAGGGAACGGCCTCCATCAGGGCCGCGTAGTCACACAGGTAGTCGCGCTGGGCCGGGTCCTGGGGCAGCCGGCTCTCCTCGGCCGCGCGCCAGGTGGGCGGCGGATCGCGGTCGACCATGACCCGGAAGAGCCAGAAGCATTGCCGCTCGCTCATTTCCAAGGCCTCGGCCAGGGCGAGGAGCTTGCGGTCCGTCCACTCCTTGACGAGTCCGCGCTCCCAGTTTCCGTAGGCGCGCACGCTGATGCGCAGCCGCGACGCGAGGTCCTCCTGGCTCAGCCCAAGTTCCTCACGGCGCTGGCGCAAAATCTCCTTGCGCCGTTCCGACCGCACTGCGCCACGCGCGGTTTCTTCGCCCGCCAGGCGTTCCTCACCGGCTCGGACGAGGCCATCGGACGGGCCCACCGCTGCGAGATGTGGCACCGAGAGCTCCCCCTCCTCACGGTCTGGATCTTCATTTCCGTGTGGCGATCCTGCTACCGACTTCATTCGAGTGTCAACTATTGTGGCAATTCCAGCCTGGCGACAGCTCATTCCCGCCACAGCTGTGGCAAGTTCTAGCTCTCCCGAGGCAGAGCGGATAGATTCCCTGAGGCCGACCACGTGCCCACTGACCTCGCGCGATCTAGGAGAACCACTGGTGACAGACGGCTTCCCGGCTCCCGTCGCGGTGGCCAACGCGCCCCTGGCAGCGACCGTCACGCGGGTCGCCGAACTCGCGAACAAAATGGGCCGCACCCTGAACCAGGTCTTCGACCTGCGGCGACTCTCGGAGGCCTCCGGCGTCCCGACGGACGTGATCAAAACCCTCCTCGACGGTCGCCCCGCCGGCGAACCCGACCTCCAGGCCCGCTTCCTCCAGCGCCTCGACCTGCTCCGGCGCACCCGGGTCAAACCCAACGGCCGGCGCTACACCCAGCAGGAGATCGCGGACGGCGCCGGAATGTCCCGGCAGCAGGCGGGCGCCCTCATCAACGGCGACCGGCGCCCCACCATGGAACACTGTGACGCGATCCAGCGTTTCTTCGGAGTGCACGCCGGCTTCCTCACCGCCCACGACGCCGATGCCCTCACCGACGCCCTCCAGCGCACCGAGCAGCAGCTGCTCCAGGACTTCGCGGGGCGCGAACGGCAAACCGTACCGGCGGAAGCCGCTTCGGCCGGCGATCCGCTGGCAAGACTCCTGCAGAACCACGGTGTACGGGGCATCGCCTGGCGCGCCGCCCAACTGCCCAGCGACAAGCACCGGGACAAGGTGACCGAATGGCTGGACATGCTTCTCGAAAGTGTCAAACCGAACGAATCATGACCCAGTCGAAAGTCTGGATCTGATCCTTGAATCCTGATCCGGATCCACGCCGACGGGGAGAACGGTGAGCATAGGCAGAGCGCAGCGGCGGTTGTGCGCGGAGCTGGTGGCCGGCCTCACGCTGACCGCCCCCGTCGAACCCGTGGACCTCTACGCCGCCCTGTGCGCGGGCATGAGCAGGCACCGGGGTCGTCGGGTGGACTTCCGTATGGCCGCGTTCCCGCAGGGAACGGCCAGTGGGCTGTGGCTCGACATGGCGGACCGCGACCTGGTGGTCATCGAGGAACGCACCGCACCGGATCACCAGCTGGTGATCCTCGGTCACGAGCTGTGGCACATGAAGGCCGGCCACTGCAGCCACCACGTCGACGGCGCCGCCGTCGCCGCCCGCCTGCTCACCGACGAGGCCGATCTCGGCGAAACCGTCCGACGGGTCGCCGCGCGCACCCGCGCCGACGTCCAGGAGGAGACGGAGGCCGAGACCTTCGGATTACTCCTGGGCAGTAGGTGTCGCACCTGGCTCGCCGGATCCGCCGGTCACCGGGCCCCGGCCCAACGCGACGAACTGGCGGGTCGCATCGAGACCTCGCTCGGCTACCGGGGGCACAGGAAAGAACGTTGAAGTCGAACAGGAACCACCGTTGAAGGGTCAGGACTACTACATCCCGGCAGCCGCGATGGCGATCTCCCTCGTCTTCAAACTGCCGGCGCTGCGCAGCAACTGGCGCGACCCGCTCCTGCGATCCGTCTGCGTACTGCTCGTCCTGGCCGGAGCGGTGTTCACGTTCGCCGCCCCGCCCACCATCGCGGCCGTCAACCGCTGGACGGGGATACCCAACCTCTCCGCCCCGCTGGTGTACTGCCTGATGACGGCCTTCAGCGCCTCCTGCCTGGTCCTGGTGTTCAACTGGCGCGGTGGTCCGGCCGAGGAGACGCGGCGCACCTCGCAGCGCTGGATCGCCGGCTACTCCGTCGTGATCGTGGCGATCATCGTGCTGTTCGTGCTCGGTGACGTGCCCGAGGAACGGCTGCGCGACTTCGACACGCACTACGCGAACACCCCGTACATCCGCGTGATGATCGCCTTCTACCTGTTGGCCCACAACGTGGCCGCGATGACGATGGTCGCGATGTGCTGGCGCTGGTCCCTCCAGGTGCACGGCTGGCTGCGGACGGGCCTGGTGACCATCGTGTCGGGCTACGCCTTCAGCCTCACCTACGACGCCACGAAGTTCGCGGCGGTCATCGCCCGCTGGACCGGCAACAACCTGGACGACCTCAGCACCTACGCCGCCCCGCCGCTGGCCTCCGCCGGGGCGCTGGTCAGCGCCGTGGGCTTCGTGATGCCGCTGGTGTGCCAGCGGGCCTCCGACCACTGGCACACCTGGGCGACGTACCGGCGGCTCGGCGCGCTGTGGCACGAGGTGCACAGCACCGCGCCCCGCGGGACGCCGTCGGTCCGGATGTCGTGGTGGTCACCGGCCGAGATCCGGGTGATCCAGCGGGAGTCGGACATCCACGACGGGTTCCTGCGGCTCGGCCCCTGCTTCGACCGCCGGCAGCGGGAGGAGGCCTACGAACGGGCCCTGGCGGACGGCGCGGACGAGGAGACGGCCCGCGCGGTCGCCGACGCGGCGATGGTGGCGGCCGCCGTGCGGGCCTGCGCCGCCGACCCGGACGGCCTCGGGGACCTCGACGCGGACGCGGAGGACCACGTGCTCATCATGGCCGACGGGCCGCGCGACCTCGTACGGATCTCGCACGCCCTGCGGCATTCGCCGCTGGTGGCCGCCGCGCGACGGCACGCGCCCGTACCGGGGGCCTGACCCCCGGACGGGGATCAGGCAGCGGTCCCGGCCGCGGTTCAGCGGGAGGCGGTCACCGAGACCGCCGGGAACAGGTCCTGGAAGGGGCCGGCGGAGTCGACGCCGTCCCGCCCGTACGGTGCGTCGAAGCTCCAGACCATGAACAGCAGGAACACGATCAGCGCGCTGAACAGGCCTGCCAGCAGCAGTTCGCGCCCGGAGCGGCGGATCTGCAGGGTGAAGATCAGCCCGATCGTGACGATGCCGCCGACCAGCAACCCGAACCAGACCACCCCGGGCAGGGTGGACCCGGAGCTCTGGGTGCGCGAGTGGCGGGCGTCGTCGGCGGTCGCGATGTGGTCGAGCAGCGGCTGGTAGGCCTGGGCCTGGAGTTCGGTGGCCGGGCTCTGGTGGGTGACGTCGGTGCGCAGCTTGCCGAGGAGCACGCCGCCCTCGGGGGTGGTCGCCTCGCCCGCCGTCAGCCGCGGCCAGTCCACGTCGACGGTGTGGGTGACGTACGCGTCCACCTCGCCGCGGATCCGGTCGCGGACGGCGGCCGGGTAGACGTCGGCACGCTGGGTGACCTCGTACAGGGACTGGGCCTCGCGGCGCACGCTGTCCTCGGCGGCGCCGCGCGCCTCCCAGACGCCCGCGATGGCCAGGCCCAGGACGATCGCGTAGACCACCCCGACCATCATCGTCATGTACTCGATGACGTCGGGGGTCTCGCTGGTGTCCTCGTCGGCCGCGACCCGGCGGTGCCGGATCGTGGTGATGGTGAGGACGAGGGCGCAGACGAGCGCCATGGCGATGGCCAGGACCAGCCATTCGGACACGAGGGATCTCCCGTTCGTTGGTGCGGTGGTACGAGGGGTGCGCGGGTCGGGGCCGCTATCCGCGGCTCTTGGAGCGGGGCCGCAGCGCGGCGGCCGCGAGCACGGCGGGGGTGGTGACGACGGCCATGAGCGTCATGGTGCCGAGACCGTCCGGGCCGCGCCGCTCCAAGGCCGCCGAGTGGTACGGGCGCATGCGGAAGGCACTGGCGAAGGCGACGGCGGCCCCGGGCGCGGGCGGGGCGGCGTCCTCGGTGGTCGCGGTCTCCGGTTGCTCCCCGGCGGCCGGCGCAGCCGCGGCGGGCTTCGCGTCGTCAACCGGCGCCGGGGCCACGGGCCCGGGCGGGTCGGCGGGGGCGGCCGGGGCGGGGAGCGCGGGGAGGCCGGGGGCGACCCCGGGGTGGTGCGCCGTGGGCCGCCCGGCCGGGGACACCGTGACCCGGGGGGAGGGCGTCACCGGGGACGGCGCCGGGGGGCGCACCACGGGCGGCTCGACGGGGCGCGGCCGGCCACCGGGGGGTCGTACCGTCCCTCCGGGCACGCACACGTCCACCCGGGCCCCGCGGCCGTTGCCGTCACCCGCGACGGCCACGTGACCGTGCAGGGGGCAGAGCGCGGCCACCAGGCCCGCCCCGGCGAAGTACTGCCAAGCCGTCACCGCGGTCCTCCCGATCGGCAGCCACATGAGGGTTACGGCTGAAGAAACGATCAAGGGGCGAGTTCGACACGCGGCGAACAGGTCGGGATCCGTGTCCGAGAGGAACGGTCTACGTACGACTGTCGCTGGGCGCTCCGGGTCGCGCCGGGGTGTCGGTGGTCGGGGCGACCGTACCGGCCAGGATCCGCAGCGCGGCCTCGGACGGCGAGCCGGCCTCCGCCGTGTAGGTGATCAGGGTCTGGTCGGGATCGTCGGGCGGGCTGAGGCTCTCGTAGGCGAGGGTGAACTCGCCGACCAGCGGATGCCTCAGGTGGTATCCGCCGTGGGTCTTCTCCGCCACTTCCTGGGCCTGCCACATGGGCCCGAACTCCGGGCTGCGATCGGCCAGTTCCTCGATCAGCGCGGTGAAGCGGGCATCGTGGGGGTGCCGGGCAAGGTCGAAGCGGAGGTAGGCGACGAGGTCGCGTGCCTTCGTCTCCCAGTTGACGAAACGGCCGCGCACCTCGGGGTGCAGGAAAACCAGCCAGGCCTTGTTGCGGCGTTCCGGCGGCAGCGCCGCGAAGTCGGTCACCAGGGTCGCGAAGAGCGGGTTCCAGGCGAGGATGTCCGTGCGCCGGCCCAGCACGAAGGCCGGGGTCTCGGGCATCGCCTCCAGCAGCCTGCGCAGCCCCGGACGGACCTGCTGCGCGTCCGCCGCCGCGGCCGCCGCGGCGGGGTCCACCGCGGAGCCGGCCCGGCCCGTGTTGCGCACCAGCCGGGTGAGGTGGTCCGTCTCCGCCGCGTCCAGCCGCAGGGCGGCGGCCACGGCGGCCACGACCGTCTCGGAAGGGTTCTCGGCGCGGCCCTGCTCGAACCGGGTGTAGTAGTCCACGCTGACCCCGGCGAGCTGCGCCAGCTCCTCCCGGCGCAGCCCGGGAACCCTGCGGCGGCCGCCGAAGGAGGCCACTCCCGAGTCCTCGGGACGGATCCGCGCGCGGCGCGACCGCAGGAAGTCGCCGAGTTCTGCCCTGGGCCCTGTCCGGTTCATGTCGCCGATCCTATGCACGTCCGGGTACGGAGGAGGGGCCGGTCCCGCGGCCGGCACGAGTCCCCTTACGACTATCCCCCTCTTGTCCTCCCTCCACCCTGCCGGCCCACCACACCACGCCGCGTCCGACCGCCCCACCCATGATCGGAGGCGCGAATCCGCAGCTCAGCGGGGATCGCCCGGGTGGCGGAAGGACGGTGACGGGTGGCAGCACCGGAGCAGGGCACCCTCGCGGCGCGGACGAACGCCCCCGCCCAGTCCGCACCGCCCCGGCCGCACCGCCCCGGCCGCACCGGAAGGCCGGCCCGGCCCGCCCGGCACGGCCTCCCTCGGCGAGGGCATCCTGCCGCGCTCCGTCATGGGGGTGGTGCTCACCGTGGTCACGATCCTGTACGTCATCCGTGGCGGACGCCCGCCCGTACGCGTGGGAGCTGGACTGGTCGTTCCCGCAGCTCTCCGCACTGTTCGTCCGGCCCCTGCCCGCGATCCCGTTGGTGCCGATCTGCGGGTTCCTCGCCCTGGGCGCGGCCCTGTGAGCGGAACGCCGCCCCGGGGATCCGTTGTTCGGCAGGCGGCAGGCGCAGGACGCGGAGCCGGCGGGTGCGGCGGGTGCGGCGTGCCACCGCGCCTTCGGGGTACGTAGGGTTGCTCCCTACCGACCCTACGGAGGAGACCCATGCCCCGGCTCGCCATCCCGGAGGAGTTCTTCGACGAGGACGACGGTCCGATGGAGCAGGTCCGCTCCCGGACCGGGACCGACGACGTGGCGGTCGGCGCGTAGTGGGGGCCGTGGGGGACACGGGCGGCGGCGAGCCGGCCGTCGCCGTACGGGGCGCGATGCGCCGGCCGCTGCGCTTCCTGGGTTCGTGGTGGCCGTGGCGCTGCTGGGCGTACCTGGCGAGCGGAGCCGTAGTCGGGTACCCGGTGCTGGTGGTGCTGGTGCTGCTCGTCGGGTTCGGGGTGGTGCTGTCCGTGGTCGGGATCGGGCTGGGGCTGCTGCTCGCGGCGGTGGCCGGCGCGGTCCCGCTCGGGCGGCTGGAGCGGCGACGGCTGCGCTGGGTCGATCCGCACCCGGTGGCGGATCCGCACACCTCCCTGGCCGGGGCGGGGCCGGCAGCCCGGCTGCGGACGCGGCTGCGGGAGCGGTCCACCTGGCGGGAGTTCGGGTACGCCGCGCTGCTCGGGCCCGTCTTCGGGGCGGCCGGCTTCGGAGTGATCACGCTGCTGGCGTTCTCGGCGATCCTGATCGCCACGCCCGTCACCGTGTGGGCCATCGCCCCGGACACGGTGATGCTGATCCCCGGCCGCGCGGTGGCGGATCCCGTGGAGGGCCTGGCCGGAACCGCGGTGGGGCTGGTGGGGCTGGTCGTCACCGCCTACGCGGGCGCCCTGCTCGCCGGGGCGCAGGTGAAGACGGCGCGACTGCTGCTGGGGCCGCGCGAGGAGGACGGCAGGGTACTGGAGCTGACCCGTTCGCGGGTGCGTCTCGTCGACGCCTTCGAGGCGGAACGACGACGGATCGAACGGGACCTGCACGACGGAGCACAGCAACAACTGGTGGCGCTCAGCATGACGTTGGGCCTGGCCGAGCTGGAGCTGCGCAAGGTTCCCGGAGCGGCCGGCGCTGCCGGGCTCGTGAGCCGGGGGCGCGGCGAGGCCAAGCTCGCCCTGGAGCAACTGCGGGACCTGGTACGGGGAATCCACCCGCAGGTGCTGACCGACCACGGCCTGGCGGCGGCCGTCGCCGAGGTGGCGTTGCGCCATCCGGTGCCGGTGACCGTGGACCTGCCGGTGCCGCGACTGCCCGAACCGGTGGAGACCACCGCCTACTTCACCGTCACGGAGGCCCTCGCCAACGCCGCGAAGCACAGTGGCGCCTCGCACGTCGGTGTCGCCGGTAGGGTCGAGAGCGGCCGGCTCACCCTCACCATCACCGACGACGGCCGCGGCGGGGCGGACCCCGGCGCGGGGGCGGGCCTGGCGGGTCTGGCGGACAGGGTGGCGATGTTGCAGGGCAGGCTGATGGTGTCCAGTCCGGCGGGCGGGCCGACGGAACTCCGCGTGGAGGTGCCGTGCTCCGGGTGATCCTCGCCGAGGACTCGGTACTGCTGCGGGCCGGACTGTCGGAGTTGCTGACCCTCGGCGGGCACCGGGTCGTGGCGGCCGTCGGTGACGCTCCCGGGCTGTTGCGGGCCGTGGAGGCCGAACGGCCGGACGTGGTCGTCACCGACGTGCGCATGCCGCCCGGCCTGCGCGACGAGGGGCTGCGCGCGGCGCTGGAACTGCGTTCTCGGGACGCCTCGTTGCCGGTGCTCGTGCTGTCCCAGTACGTGGCGACCGCGTACGCGACCCAGCTGTTCTCGGCGGGCCCGGGGGGCGGGTTGGGCTACTTGCTCAAGGACCGGGTCGGTGAGGTGACCGAGTTCCTCGACGCCCTGCGGCGGGTGCACGCCGGACAGACGGTCATCGACCCGGAGGTGGTCCGCATCCTGCTCGCTCCCGCGCCGCGGGAGCAACCCCTCGGCCGCCTCACCCCGCGCGAGCGGGAGGTGCTGTCACTGATGGCGGAGGGACTCAACAACCAGACGGTCGCGGAGCGCCTGTTCATCACGGAGGCCTCGGTGGTCAAGCACGCCGGCAACATCTTCGCGAAGCTGGAGCTGGACCCCACCGAGGGCAACCGCCGCGTCCTGGCGGTCCTCGCCCACCTCCGCGGCTCCACAGCCGGGGCCTGAGCCGCCCCCTCGGGGGATCGGGCCGCGCCGGCACGGGTCCCTACCGGACTTCGGCCGGCTCCGCGCGCCGCCGGGAGCGGGCCACCACGCGGGACGCGCCCACCGGAGCCGCGGTGCGGGCCCAGGCCACCAGCAGGACGGGGAGCGCCAGGTAGCCGAAGCGGCCCGCCGGCGCCAACAGGAAGGCCAGGGTCAGGCCGAGGGCGAGCCGGTGGGCGGCGGCCTCGACCGTACGGGGCGGTCGCACCACCAGCGAGACGGCGACCGCCACGCCGCCGAGCAGCAACAGACCTACTGTCAGATACCAACCCCATGGGCCGAGTTCGGCCAACAGGTGTCCCGGCAGCGGACTGCTCGCCGGGGTCGGCACGTCCGCGCGGCCGGTGGGGAAGGCGAACACCTGCCGCCACAGCTCCGCCGGCTGGAGCAGCAGGCCCGGCAGCACCAGCGCGACGGTTCCGGCGGTGGCGACGGCGGCGCAGCGCACGGCGGCCCGCGCTCCCCGCAGGGCCCCGAGCAGCGCGACGGCGACCGCCACCGCGGGCAGCGCGGTCCACTTGAGGGCGCACGCCGCGGCGAGCGCCGCCCCGGACAGCCCGGGTCGCCCGGATCCGGCCGCGGCGAGCGCCAGGCAGCACAGGCCCGCCAACGGCAGGTCCACCCCGCTGACCACCAGCGGCAGCGCCACCACCGGGGAGGCCACCAGCACCGGCAGCAGGGGCGAGCGGGTTCCGCCGAGCAGTCGGCGCCCGGCCCACAGGGCGCCGAACAGGACGGCCGCGCACCAGATCCGGGCGTCCCCCAACGGCCGCACCGCCCAGCTCCCGCCCGCGCCGAAGGCGCCCTCCAGCAGGGCGCGGGGCACGCCGAGGAGCGCCATGCCGGGCAGGTAGGGGGTGTACTCCTCGACCCCGGCGGGTTGGTCGACGTAGATCCGTCCGGTCCGGAGCAGGAGCCGCCCGGCCCGCTCGATCACGGCGACCTCGGACTGCCCCTGACCCGTCAGCACGAGGTACACGAGCGGTACCGCGATCGCCCCGAGCAGAGCCGCGCCGAGGGCGGCACGGCGCCGGCCGAGGGCGGTGGCCCCGGCGGCGGCGAGGTACCCGGCTCCGGCGCACCACCCCCACAGCCGGTGCGGCCCGAGCGAGGAGAACAGCGGGAACGAGAGCGCCCAGCCGGCGGCGAGCAGCCAGCCGGCGGTCCACCGGGCGGTACGGGAAGGGGTCATGGACCCATTCCAGCCGCGCGACCCCCGCCGGGTCTGCACGCCCAGGTGGCCTCTTCGTGGTGGGGTTTCCCCTACCTGGCGACCCGGTTTCCCCACCTCCCGACGCCGCCCGCACGCGCCGGAGGGGCGCGGCCCGTGGTGGGGCCGCGCCCCTCCGGGCGGGCAGGCGTGGGGGCCTCGGGCCTCCGGGAGCCTCAGGCCTCCGGGGAGCCGCCGAAGCGCTCGCGGTAGGACTCCAGGTCCTCCTCGGTGATCTTCGCGAAGAGCACCGGCGGGACGGTGAACGGGGTGCCGGCCGGGACCGCGTCCAGCGCCTTCGCCTGCTCCGGCGTCACCCACGTCGCGGTGTCGTCGGCGAGGGAGAACGCGGAGCGCATGGCGTGCGCCGAGGCCGGGATGAAGGGCTCGGAGACCACCGAGTAGAGGTGGATGAGGTTCATCGCGGTGCGCAGGGTGAGCGCCGCGCCCTCCGGGTCGGTCTTGATCTCCAGCCAGGGGGCCTTCTCCTCCAGGTAGGAGTTGCCGGCCGACCACAGGGCGCGCAGCGCGGCGGCGGCCTTGCGGTACTGGAGGGTCTCCATGTGGCCCTCGTACTCGGCCAGCAGCTCGGCGATCTGCCCGCCGAGCTTCGCCTCGACCTCGCCGGCCTGGTTGCCCGCGGGGACGTCGTCGCCGAAGCGCTTGCGCGAGAAGGACAGGACCCGGTTGACGAAGTTGCCGAGGGTGTCGGCGAGGTCCTTGTTGACCGTGGCGGCGAAGTGCTCCCACGTGAAGGACGAGTCGTCGGACTCGGGGGCGTTGGCGATGAGGAAGTAGCGCCAGTAGTCGGCCGGGAGGATGGCGAGGGCCTGGTCGGTGAAGACGCCGCGCTTCTGCGAGGTGGAGAACTTGCCGCCGTAGTACGTCAGCCAGTTGAAGGCCTTGACGTAGTCGACCTTCTTCCACGGCTCGCGGGTGCCGAGCTCGGTGGCCGGGAACATCACCGTGTGGAACGGGACGTTGTCCTTGGCCATGAACTGCGTGTAGCGCACGTCCTCGGCCTCGTACCACCAGGACGTGTAGTCGCGGTTGGCCGGGTCGGCGTCCGCCCACTCCTTGGTGGAGGCGATGTACTCGATCGGGGCGTCGAACCAGACGTAGAAGACCTTGCCGTCGGCGGCCAGTTCGGGCCACGTGTCGGCCGGGACGGGTACGCCCCAGTCGAGGTCACGGGTGATCGCGCGGTCGTGCAGGCCCTCGGTCAGCCACTTGCGGGCGATGGAGGACGCCAGCTGCGGCCACTCCTCCTCGTGCTCGGCGACCCACGCCTCCACCTCGACCTGGAGCTTCGACTGGAGGAGGAAGAGGTGCTTGGTCTCGCGGACCTCCAGCTCGGTGGAGCCGGAGATGGCCGAGCGGGGCTCGATCAGGTCCGTGGGGTCCAGGACGCGGGTGCAGTTCTCGCACTGGTCGCCGCGGGCCTTGTCGTAGCCGCAGTGCGGGCAGGTGCCCTCGACGTAGCGGTCCGGCAGGAAGCGCTCGTCGGCGGGCGAGTAGACCTGCCGGATCGCCCGCTCCTCGATGAAGCCGTTCTCCTGGAGCTTGCGCGCGAAGTGCTGGGTGATCTCCGCGTTCTGCCGGGAGGAGCTGCGGCCGAAGTAGTCGAAGGACAGCGCGAAGCCGTCGTAGACCGCCTTCTGGGCGTCGTGGGCCTGCGCGCAGAAGTCGGCGACGGAGATGCCGGCTTCCTTCGCGGCGAGTTCGGCGGGGGTGCCGTGCTCGTCGGTGGCGCAGATGTACAGGACGTCGTGGCCGCGCTGGCGGAGGTACCGGGAGTACACATCCGCCGGAAGCATCGACCCGACCATGTTGCCCAGGTGCTTGATCCCGTTGATGTACGGAAGCGCGCTGGTGATCAGGTGTCGAGCCATCCTCGGATGCTCCATTTCGTTCATGCGGTGACGATGTGCCGGTGACGGACCGTGATGGGGTTCATCGTATCGAACCGTCGAAAGGGCACGCGCCGCATTTGTCGGGGTGGACGTAACGCAAAAGCGAGGGTGGTGACCTCTCCGTCACGGCCCTCGCGATGGGCCCATGCTACAGGCGGCGGACCAGGCCCCCGACCGGCGTCCGGGAGCCGGACCGGCCACGACGCCGGTCCGAGCCGGCGACGGACACCGCGAACGCGCCGGCCGCGACCACCGCCCCTCTCAGTCCCGGCCGCCCCCCGCGCCGTCCAGGGCGGTGATCCGGCCGCCGCTCGCGAGGCGGCCCGTCAGGGACACCGGCGCCGCCTC
Source organism: Streptomyces sp. NPDC001568 (assembly GCF_042893755.1). Lineage (NCBI taxonomy): Bacteria > Bacillati > Actinomycetota > Actinomycetes > Kitasatosporales > Streptomycetaceae > Streptomyces > Streptomyces sp. NPDC001568. The sequence continues at coordinate 333,830 of NZ_JBIAVF010000006.1, forward strand.
CGCCGGGGACGGGGCGGTGAGGGTGCGGCCGTTCGCCTCCGCGCGGACCGCGCCGGACGCGGTGATGCCGGCGACCTCGCGGCTCCCGGCGGCGAGGAGGTACCAGCGGCCCGCCGGGGAGCGCCAGCGGGTGCCTGCGAGGAGGTGTTGGCCGAAGCGTCCGCAGGCGGCGGTGGACCGGGCCCGCGTGACGTCCTGCGGCGGCCCGGCGGGCAACCGCAGTTGGACGAGGACGTCGCCCGGTCCGGCCCAGCCGGAGGCGCGGGTGCAGGTCCACACGGCCCGGCCGGCGCCGTCGGGGAGTTCGGAGGCGGCGAAGTCCCAGACGTTCACGGCCCGTACGCCGCCACCGCGCAGCTCCCGCAGCCGGCAGGCGACGGGCGCCCAGGCGGCGCGGGCGGCGGCGCCGGTGGCCTCGCGGGGCTGGCGGGCGGCGACGGCCCCGGGACCGTCGGGCAGCGGGGTGTAGGTGAGGTGGACGGGGGTCGGCGTGCCCAGGTCGGCGAGGACGAAGGAGTGCTTCTCCACGATCCGGGCGGAGGAGGTCAGTTCGAGCGCGGGCCAGGCGTCGCAGGGCCCGGCGCCCCGGGGCGTCGCGGCCGGCGCGGTGACCCCGTCGGCGCCGACGACCAGTGCGGTGGTGGCGTCCCCGGGGCGGAGCAGGTCGCGGGTTCCCGCGGTGGCGATCCAGGGGGCGAGCAGGTAGCGGGCGGGTTCCCCGTCGGCGGGCGGGCCGAGGGCGAGGGCCGCGGCGGTGGTGACCCCGGCCTCGTCGGTGCGGGCGAAGTCGAGGGTCCGTCCGCGGGGGGCGGCCGCGGCTTCGGTGTAGCGGACCACGCGGTCGCCGTCGAGGAGCAGCACCACTGCCCGGGCGCCTCCGCCCGCCCCGGCCCCCGCTCCGGCGACGTTCCCGGCGTACAGCAGGTGGGGGTGGTGCGCCGGCGGATCGGTGGCGGTACCGGGGGCGGCCGTGACGGTGACGCCGCCGGGCCGGGCCGCCCAGGCGCCCAGCGCCCGGGCGAGGAGGGACCGGTCGGCGGTGCGGGCGCCGCGGGCGGGCCAGGCGGTGAAGTCGACCCGGGCGGTGTCGGCCCAGGCCTCGGCGGGGACCCGGACCAGTCGCGCGGGGTCGAGCACCCCTGCCGCGACCGGCCCCGCGGCGGGTGCGGTCGGGGTCGCGACCGGGCTCCCGTCGGCGACGAGGACCCCGCCGATCAGGGCCAGTGCCGCCACGGCGGCCCACCCGGCGCGGACCCTGCGGCGGCGGCGCAGCAGGTCGGTGGGTCGGGTGCCGACCATGCTGGAGTCGAACTCCGGGGCGCGCAGCGCCGACAGGAGCTCCGCGTCGACGGGTACGGCCAGGGCTTCGCGGACCCCGTCGGCCGGGTCGGCGGCGCCGGCCGCGCCGAGCAGCCGTACGACGGCCTCCTCGGGCAGTCCGTCCAGCCGGTGCAGCACGAAGGCGGCGCGGACCGGGGCCGGCGCGCCCGCCAACAGCCGGGCCGCCTCGTCGATCCCGCCGGCCGGGGGCCAGAACCGCAACCCCCAGACGAAGGGCGGCGCGGGCGGCCAACCGACCCGGGCGAGCAGCCCGCGCGCCCGCCCGGCGGGGGCGAGGGCGGCGCGCAGCACCCGGACCCGTACGCCGCCCAGGGGTCCGCCCGGGCTGTCGGGGCCGCCGGGCCCGCCCGGGTCGGGGCCGCCGCCGGCTCGGGGCAGCGCCCGTTGCACGGCCCGGTGCGCCAGGAGCACCCGGGGGTGCCGCCCGAGGGAGTCGGGGAGGGTGACGTACGCGAGGCGGACCAAGTGGGGGTAGTGCTCGACGAGCACCGCCTCGGCCTGTTCGACGGCGGTGGAACCGAATCGCTGTGAGGTGGCCACGCTCAGACGAACGAGTGAATCTTGGGATGGTCACACGCCGTGGGCTCGTCCTCCGGTGCGCGACGACTCCGGGATCGCATCCGGCATATGCGTATGCGCTGGTCAGGCCCTCACGCGATCGAGATCGATCGGGATTCGGTCATCACCGAACGTAATATTTCCAGGTTTCTTCTCTGCGCCCTCCGAGTGCGCCCGCGCTGATCTGATGGCCCCCGCACCAGGGGATGAGGTGGGGAACGGTGAACGATGGCGGACCGGAGGAGTCCGGTGGGGCCGTGGGGCTGCCGAGTCGGCGCCGGCAGCCGACGCCGATGAGCCAGTGGGATCCGACCGCGCGCCTGTCGTACTGGGCCTTCCACGCGAACCGGCGGCCCGCGTACATGCGTTTCGCGTACCTCCAGCTCGGCTCCGACGCCGCCGCCGAGGACGCCGTCGACGCCACCTTCGACTCGATCATGAACGAGTGGCTCCGGATGCTCCACATGGACCGCCTCGACGCGTACGCCTGGACCGTCCTGAAGCAGCGCCTCGTCGACCGGCAGCGCCGCCGCGACCCCCGCCGCGGGCAGCCCGAGCCGATGGACATCAGCGCCTTCGAGGCCGCCCTCAAGGAGGCGCACGCCGATCGGTACGAGGTGCTGACCGACACGATCCGCTTCTACTCCGCCGTCTCGCGCCTCGCGGAGCGGCAGCGGGACACCGTGATGCTCCGCTACGGACTCCGGTGCACCCCCGGAGAGGCCGCCGCCGTGATGGGCGTCGATGAGGCCACGGTCCGCTCGCAGCTCGGCCAGGCGCACCGGCGGCTGGCCCGGCTGCTCGACGCGGACGCGCAATCATGAGGCCGCCGGAGGGCCGCGACCGCGCCGGGAACCCGCGCCCGCTGGCCGAGTTCCTGGACCGGGCCGGCGTCCGCGACCGCTATCCGCACTACGACCTCGGCAGCGCCGAGGCCAGGCTGCTGCGCGTCCCCCTCGTACCCGGCGTGCCCTCCCCGGTCCGGGCCCGGCGACGTCCCTTCGGCTGGAGCGATCCGGCCCGCGACTGCCCCCTCGACGCCGAGCGGGCCCGCCGCGACCTGAAAGCCGTCTGCCTCACCGTCGTCTGCGACCCGCGCGCCGAGCGCGATCTCGGCCGCTTCCTCGACAGCGGGCACGCCGACCTGCCGGGCGCGGTCGTCTTCGGCTGCCTGCTGCACCTGGCCGGCCTGCGCGAAGGATCGCGTTTCTGGTGGCAGTTCGCGGCCGGCGCGGGCACCGCGCGCACCGCGCCCGCCGCCTACTGTCTCTTCCTCGACCACTCCCGGCGCGGTGAGCACCACGACGCCCGGGTCTGGGCTCGCGAGCTGGGCCTGCGCGGTTTCCGTCCGAGCGGCCGCCGCGAACTGCGCGAGGTACGGCTGTGCGCCCAGGCCGCGGTCCTGCGCTACGTCGACCAGTCGGACGATCCCGACCTGGGCCCGGTGCCGCTGCCGCTGCCGGGGCTGGTCCCGGTGCTGGCCGCGTTCCTGCCGCCGCCCCCGCTCCGCGCCCCCCACCCCCGCCCCGGCGCGGGGCCGCTGCGCCATCCCGCGTTGACCTCGGCCGCGCGGGCGGCGGGCTCCCGGGCCGCCGGGACCGGCGAGGCCATGGCGCAGGCGCGGCGCGCGCTGGACGTCGTACGGGTGCTGGAGCGGTACCCGCTGGGCGTCCGGACCGGCCTGCTGGCACGGGAGACGGGCCTGACCGAGGCGCGACTCGGCCCGCTGCTCACCATGTTGTGCGAGGAGGAGTACGCGTACCGCCCGGGCGCGGGGGTCTGGGCGCGCGGCCCGGCCCTGGACCGGCTCGGAGCCCCCGGCGGGCAGGGCCTGGCGGGGCAGCTCCAGCGCACCCTGGCCCTGGCCCGCGACAGCGCGGGCGCCGCCGTGTACCTGAGCCGGTACACGGAGGGCGAGGTCCGGATCACCCAGATGGCGGACGGGCCGGGGGCTCCGCCGGTGCGGGAGTGGGTGGACTTCCGTGCGGCCGCGCACGCCAGCGCGGTCGGCAAGTGCCTGCTGACACAGCTCGACCACGACGGTCGGGCCGACCACGTGGCCCGCCACCGTCCCGCCCGGCTCACGCCGCGCACCATCACCGACAGCCGGGCCCTGTTCAACGCCCTCGACGCGGTCGCCCCGGGCGCCCCCGTCTTCGACCTCCGCGAGTACTCCCCCGGTGTCGTCTGCGCGGCCGTCCCGATCGCGACGGGCGACGCGGCCGGCAGCCTCGCCCTGTCCCTGCCCGCCGCCCACGCCCACCGGCTGCGCTCGGCGACCGAGGCCCTGCGCCGCAAGGCCGTCCCGGTGCTGTTGGCGCTGCTGCTGTCGGGCGCCATCCCGCCGGACGCCGCGCCGGCGGGCCCCGTACCCGAGGCCGCGCCCCCGTCGACCCGGATGACACCGGAGACGCTGCGCCACCTGGGCCGGCTCTTCCGTGCCCCGCTGACCCGGATGAGCTGCGGCGCGCCCGCGCCGGACGGCCCCCACCTGGTCAGCGACCCCGCTGCGGCGACGGCCTACCTCTTCGACGCGCCCGCCCCCGACGGCCCGCGCCTCTCGCTCCCCCGCACCTTCACCGAGGTCGTGCCGGGCACGCTCCCGCCCCCCGACGGCCTGGGGGTGCTCCGGATGTGACGCCCGCCCGCCTCCCCCGACACGGGGGACACGGGAACGCAGAAGAGCCCCACACGATGTGTGGGGCTCTTGCTCGTGTCCGAGGGGGGACTTGAACCCCCACGCCCGATAAAGGGCACTAGCACCTCAAGCTAGCGCGTCTGCCATTCCGCCACCCGGACCAGGTGGTCGGCCCCGGTTTCCCGCGGCGACATGGACAACAATAGCAAAGGATCGGCGGGGTTCCGACCAGTTATCCGGGGCGCCCGCACTCCGCCACGCCGCGCTGACCTGCGAGCATGCCTGACGCCGGTTGGCGGGACGGATCGTCTCGCGAGGGGCCCGGCGATGAGCGCTCGGCTCCCGCGTTCAGCCGGTCGTCGCGTGGAGCCGTCGCCCGTACCGACCCTTCCGGTCGTGCGGGTCCCCCGGCCCTCCCCGATGCCGGTACGGACACGGCATCGGGGTCCCGGGTGGTGCGGCCCTCGGCTACGGGCAGTGGATGACCTGGCCCGCGTAGGAGAGGTTGCCGCCGAAGCCGAACAGCAGGACGGGGGCGCCGGCGGGGATCTCACGGCGTTCCACGAGCTTCGAGAGGGCCATGGGGATGCTGGCCGCCGAGGTGTTCCCGGAGTCCACGACGTCCCGCGCGACGACGGCGTTCACGGCGCCGATCCGGGCGGCGAGGGGCTCGATGATGCGCAGGTTGGCCTGGTGGAGGACGACCCCGGCGAGTTCCTCGGGGGTGATCCCGGCCTTCTCGCAGACCTTGCGGGCCAGCGGCGGCAGCTGGCTGGTGGTCCAGCGGTAGACGGACTGGCCCTCCTGCGCGAACACCGGGGGCGTGCCCTCGATGCGTACCGCGTGACCCATCTCCGGTACCGACCCCCACAGGACGGGCCCGATGCCCGGCTCCGCGCAGGCCTCGACGACGGCCGCGCCGGCGCCGTCGCCGGTCAGGACGCAGGTGGCGCGGTCGGTGTAGTCGGTGATCTCGGTCATCTTGTCGGCGCCGATGACCAGGGCGCGAGTGGCGGAACCGGCCCGGATGGCGTGGTCGGCGGTGGCCAGCGCGTGCGTGAAGCCCGAGCAGACGACGTTGATGTCCATCACGGCCGGGCCGCCGCCCATGCCGAGCTTGGCGGCGACGCGCGCGGCCATGTTGGGCGAGCGGTCGATGGCGGTGGAGGTGGCCACCAGGACGAGGTCGATGTCGTCGGGGGTCAGTCCGGCGTTCGCGAGGGCCTTCCCGGCGGCCTGGTAGGCCAGCTCGTCGACCGGTTCCTCGGGGCCCGCGACGTGCCGGGTCCGGATGCCGACCCGGGACCGGATCCACTCGTCGTTCGTGTCGACCATGGCCGCGAGGTCCTCGTTGGTGAGCACTTTCGCGGGCTGGTAGTGCCCTAGCGCCACCACGCGTGAACCGGTCATGGGCGGGGTCCCCCTTTGTACGGAAGTCAGGATTTCCCAGCTTCGCCTGCTACCGGTCGGTACGGGGGCGCGTGACCCAACAGGAATCTCACACCGATGTTTGGAGAATTCCGAGCAACTTCCTGCCGAGGACGTCGTGGGCCGCAGATCCGGGAGAATGTCCTCGTCAGGTGCACGACGAGGACAGAACGGATGGTCGATCGCCATGGGACGGGTGACCGAACGGCGCCGCGTCGTGCGAATCCGGAACGGGGTGGTCGGGGTCCGCCCGGACACGCTGGTGGCCGAGGAGCCGCTGGAGATCCGGCTCAACGGGAAACCGTTGGCCATCACCATGCGCACGCCGGGGGACGACTTCGCGCTGGCGGTCGGCTTCCTGGTGAGCGAGGGCGTCATCGCGCACGCCTCCGACGTCCGGGCCGTGACCTACTGCGAGGGCGCCACGGAGGACGGTTCCAACACCTACAACGTGGTCAACGTGCAGCTGGGCGCGGGAGTGCCGCTGCCGGACATCACGCTGGAACGGAACGTCTACACGACCTCCTCCTGCGGCCTGTGCGGCAAGGCCAGCCTGGACGCGGTCCGCACCGCGACGCGTTTCCCCGGCATCGCCGACGATCCGGTACGGGTCACCCCGGATCTCCTCGCCGAGCTGCCGGACCGGCTGCGAGCGGCGCAGAAGGTGTTCGACCGTACGGGCGGGCTGCACGCGGCCGGGCTGTTCTCGGCGGCGGGCGAGCTGCTCGACGTACGGGAGGACGTGGGGCGGCACAACGCGGTGGACAAGATCGTCGGACGGGCCGCCCAGGCCGGCCGACTGCCGCTGAAGGGAGCGGTGCTGCTGGTCTCGGGCCGGGCGTCCTTCGAGCTGGCGCAGAAGGCGGTCATGGCCGGGATACCGGTCCTGGCGGCCGTGTCGGCCCCGTCGTCGTTGGCGGTGGACCTGGCGCTGGAGTCGGGTCTGACGCTGGTGGGCTTCCTGCGGGGCCGGGACATGAACGTGTACGCGGGCGAGCACCGGATCGACCTTCCGTAGGCCCCGGCCCGGGCGGAGGGGACGACCTAACGACGGCGACCGCGGCGCGGGGTGGGGGCCGGCTTCGGTTCCGGCGGGTCGATGCGGTGGAGGTCGAGGGTGGCGGGCAGCGGGGTGCTGCCCGGTCCGCCGGACTCGGCCCAGGCGATGATCTCGTCCGTGGCGGTGTCGTCCAGGGCGAAGCCGAACCAGACCGCGCGGGCTCCCCTGCGGCGGTTCTCCGTGGTGGGTTGCACGACGATGACATTGGCTTGGGCGCACGGTCCGAGGCAGTCGCTCGTCCGGACGGCCAGCAGGCCCCCCGACGCGGCCGCGGCCTCGCGCAGCCGGGCGAGTTGACCGGCGTGGTCGGAGCCCGGGTTCTTGCGGGGGTCCCCGCAACAGCAGCCCCGGCAGACCACCAGGGTGCAGGGGCGTGGGGCGTTGGCGGCGAGCGGGCGTATCCAGGTCACCGACGCACGTTACCGGCCCTGTGCGGCGGGGTGTCGGACGGCGTGGGAGACCTCCGCCACATCATCGGGGGCGCGGGGCACCGGGTCCTGGGCGCGCCGTCGGGCCAGCACCGCGCAGACCATCAACTGCATCTGGTGGAACAGCATCAGCGGCAGCACCGCGAGGCCGGCCTGGGCCCCGAACAGGACGCCCGCCATGGGGACTCCGGCGGCGAGGCTCTTCTTCGAACCGGCGAACTGGATGGCGACGCGGTCCTCGCGGTTGAACCCGAGGCGCTTGGCCCCGTACCAGGAGGCGAGCAGCATCACCGTGAGGAGCACGACCTCCACGACGATCAGCGCACCGAGCCGCGGAAGGCTGACCTGGCGCCAGATCCCGGCGGCCATGCCCGCGCTGAAGGCGGCGTAGACGACGAGCAGGATCGAGCCGCGGTCGACGAGGCCGAGGACCTGCCGGCGGCGGACGAGGAGACCGCCGACCCGGGGGCGCAGGAACTGGCCGAGGAGGAAGGGCACCAGGAGCTGTACGACGATCTTGAGGAGGGAGTCGAGGGAGAAGCCTCCGGAGCCGCCGCCGAGCAGGGCGGCGGCGAGCAGGGGGGTCAGCACGATCCCGATGAGGCTGGAGAAGGAGCCGGCGCAGATCGCGGCGGGGACGTTGCCCCGGGCGATGGAGGTGAAGGCGATGGACGACTGGACGGTCGAGGGGACCAGACAGAGGAAGAGCAGGCCGCTGTAGAGGGGTTGCGTCAGCAGGCCGGGCACGAGGAGACCGGCGGCCAGGCCGAGCAGCGGGAAGAGCACGAAGGTGCAGGCCACAACGGTGAGGTGGAGCCTCCAGTGGCGCAGGCCCTCCAGGGCCTCGCGGGTGGAGAGGCGGGCCCCGTAGAGGAAGAAGAGCAGCGCCACCGCAGCGGTCGCGGCGCCGCTCGCGACGCCGGCGGCCTGGCCGCGGGCGGGGAACAGGGCGGCAAGCCCGACGGTCCCGAGCAGGGCCAGTATGTACGGGTCCAGCGGGAGCCGGGAGGGCAGTCGGGGGCGGCGCATGCGGGGCTCATTTGCTGTCGGGGCGTACGGGCGGGGCCGGACCGGACGGGCCGATCGGGGCTCCGCGGCCTGGCCGCGGGGCGGGACCACTGCCATGGTCGCGAATCCCCGCTCATCGGGAAACCGGCACACCACACTGACTGTCATCACGGATCGCGATGGAGCCCCGGCGACGGCAGGTGCGCCGGCCGCCGGGGCGGGCGGCTCCCCCGCCCACCGACCGGGTCGGGCGCGTCACCGGTTCGCCGCGCGGGGGACGGCACGGTGCGGGCCGTCCCGTCCCCGGGATCCCACCCGACCCGCGCCGCCCGCTCGACCGGCCGAGGTACGGCCTAGCATGGCCGCATGTACGACCCGGTTCAGCTGCGTACGTTCCTCACGGTGGCCCAGACGCTGAGCTTCACGCAGGCCGCGGACCGGCTCGGGGTGCGGCAGTCCACGGTCAGCCAGCACGTGCGGCGGCTGGAGGAGGCGACCGGGCGACCGCTCTTCGTACGGGACACGCACAGCGTGGCGCTGACCGAGGACGGTGAGGCGCTGCTGGGGTTCGCGCGGACCATTCTGGAGGCGCACGAGCGGGCGGTCGCCTGGTTCACGGGGACCCGGTTGCGCGGGCGGCTGCGGTTCGGGGCGTCGGAGGACTTCGTGCTGACCCGGCTGCCGGAGATCCTGGAGGGGTTCCGGCACGAGCACCCCGAGGTGGACCTGGAGCTGTCGGTGGAGTTGTCGGGCACGCTGCACGAGCGGCTCGACGCGGGGCGGCTGGACCTGGTGCTGGCCAAGCGGCGCGGTCCGCAGGACGAGCGGGGCCGGCTGGTGTGGCGGGACCGCATGGTGTGGATCGGGGCCGAGGGGCTGCGGGTGGATCCCGAGCGTCCGGTGCCGCTGATCCTGTTCCCGCCGCCGGGGATCACCAGGGCCCGGGCCCTCGAGGTACTGGAGCGCGACGGCCGGGCCTGGCGCATCACCTGTACGAGCGGCAGCCTGAGCGGCCTCATCGCGGCGGCCCGCGCCGGCCTCGGGGTGATGGCGCACGCCCGGGGGCTGATCCCGCCGGGGTTGGCCCGGGTGGGAGGTCTGCCGGAGTTGGGGCCGGTGGAGTTCGCGCTGCTCCAGGGCCGGCGGCCGACGCCGGCCGGTGAGGCCCTGGCGGCCGCCGTCCTCGCGGGCGGGGACCGGCTCAGCAGGCCGGCGTGAACCGGCGGCGGGAGCCGGCCGGCGGGTCGGACACCGGGCCGCCGGGCAGGGCACCGGGCCGGGGTCGGACCGGGCCCCGAAGCTGCCCGTAGGGATCTTGTGGAGGTTTCCCGGGGGCTGCCGGGGGTGGGGCCCCGTGGGGTAGCGTCGCGGCGCCCCAGGGAGAGGAGCGGGATGTTGCGCGAGTTCACCGTCCCACCCGTGGTCGCGGGCGCGCCGGTCGGCGGTCTGGCCGACGTGGTCTTCGAGTACGCGGGGCAGGACCCGGACCGGGTGGTCCTCGGCCGCAAGACGGGCGGGGTGTGGCGGGACGTGACCTCGCGGGAGCTGGCCGGGGAAGTGCTCGCGCTGGCCAAGGGACTGCTCGCGCAGGGCATCCGGTTCGGGGACCGGGTCGCGCTGATGTCCCGTACCCGCTACGAGTGGACGTTGTTCGACTTCGCGCTGTGGGCGATCGGGGCGCAGCCGGTGCCGATCTACCCGACGTCCTCGGCGGACCAGGTCCAGTGGATCCTCCAGGACGCGGACTGCGTCGGGTGCCTGGTGGAGGACGAGAACCAGGCGATGACGGTCGGGTCGGGCATCGAGGGGTTGCCCGGGCTGCGGCGGTTGTGGCAGCTCGACGCGGGCGCGGTGGAGGAGTTGGTGGCGGACGGCCGCACGGTCGCCGAGGACGTGGTGCACCGGCACCGGCGGGCCGTCACCCCGGACGCCGTGGCGACCGTCATCTACACCTCGGGGACCACGGGCAGGCCCAAGGGCTGTGTGCTCACCCACGCGAACTTCATGTTCGAGGCCGACACGATGGTGGCCCGCTGGGAGCCGGTGTTCCGGGCGGGGCCGGGCGAGCAGCCGTCGACGCTGTTGTTCCTGCCGCTGGCGCACGTCTTCGGGCGGATGGTGGAGGTGGCGGCGGTGCGGGCGCGGGTGAAGCTGGGGCACCAACCGGTGTTGGCGGCGGCTGAACTCCTCCCGGACCTGGCCGCGTTCCGACCGACGTTCGTGTTGGGGGTGCCGCACGTCTTCGAGAAGGTGTTCGCGGCGGCCCGGCGCAAGGCCGAGTCGCAGGGGCGTACGGGGCCCTTCGACCGGGCGGTGGAGACGGCCGTGCGGTACGCGGAGGCCCGTGAGGAGAAGGCCTTCGGGACGGGACCGGGACCTTCGGCGGGGCTGCGGATGGAGCACCAGCTGTTCGAGAAGTTGGTGTACGGGAAGGTCCGCGAGGCCATGGGCGGCCGGGTGCGGCACGCGATGTCGGGCGGCTCGGCGATGTCGAGACGGCTCGGGCTGTTCTTCGACGGCGCGGGGATCAGGGTGTTCGAGGGGTACGGATTGACGGAGTCGTCCGCGGCAGCCACCGCGAATCCGCCGGGGGCGACGAAGTACGGGACGGTGGGGCAGCCGATCCCGGGCAGTACGGTCCACATCGCGCAGGACGGAGAGGTGTGGCTGTACGGCGGGCACGTCTTCTCCGGCTACCTGAACGATCCGCGGGCGACGGCGGAGGTGTTGCGCGGCGGCTGGCTGGCGACCGGGGACCTGGGCCGGCTCGACCGCGACGGGTACCTCACCATCACCGGGCGCAAGAAGGAGATCCTGGTGACCTCCAACGGCAAGAGCGTGTCGCCGACCGCGTTGGAGGAGCGGGTGCGCTCGCACCCGCTGGTGGCGCAGTGCGTCCTGGTGGGCAACGACCGGCCGTTCATCGCGGCGCTGGTGACCCTGGACATGGAGGGGGTCGCGCACTGGCTGTCGATGCGGGGGTTGCCGCAGTTGACGGCCCGCGAGGTGGTGGGTGATCCGGAGCTGGCGGCCGAGGTGCGGCGGGCGGTGGTGGCGGCCAACACCCTGGTCTCGCAGGCCGAGGGGATCCGGACGTTCCGGGTGTTGGCCGAGCAGTTCACCGAGGAGCGCGGGCTGTTGACCCCGTCGCTGAAGCTGAAGCGTCGGGCGATCGAGAAGGCGTACGCGCGGGAGGTGGCGGACCTGTACCCATCGTGACGGGTAGGTCCGCCGCAAGCGGCGACGCACCCCCGGCGGATCGCCGACGAGGGAACCGACGGAATCTGACGGCCCGTCATTTCACTTCGTCATTGATATTGACGGTACGTCAGCTCACGCACAGAATGCGGGGATTCCGACCCGAGGGGGATCCACCCATGTCGCGACCCATCCGCGCCCTGGCCGCCGTGGCGGCCGCCCTCGCGCTCGTCTCCGCCTGCAACTCCGCCTCCAACCACACCGATCCCGGCAAGCCCGGAACCGGGGCGCAGGCCGTGCGCGGAGTGAGCGCCGACTCCATCAAGGTCGGCGGCATCGTGTCGATGACGAGCGCCGGCGGCTACAGCAAGAAGGACACCGACCTCGGGGCCAAGGCCCGCTACCTGCGGGCCAACGCGGAGGGCGGCGTCAACGGCCGCAGGATCGACTACATCGGCGCGGAGGACGACGGCCAGGACCCCGGTAGGAACCTGGCCGCCGCCCGCAAACTCGTCCAGCAGGACAAGGTGTTCGCGGTCTCCCCGATGAGCTCGGTGACCTTCTCCGGAGCCGACTTCCTGGAACAGGAGCAGGTCCCCACCTTCGGCTGGGGCACCCTGCCGTCCTTCTGCGGCCCCAAGCACATCTACGGGTTCAACGGGTGCCTGGTCCCCAGTCCCGGCGGCAGCATCAACCAGACCTGGCCCGAGGGCATCGGCCAGGTCCTCGGCGGCAAGCAGGGCAAGTCGGTGGCGATCATCGCGAACGACAGCGACGCCGGGAAGTTCGGCATCCGCACGTTCCAACAGGGCTTCACCAGCGCCGGGTTCACGGTGTCCTACGCCAAGGCCTCCGTCCCGGCGACCGCCGTGCCCAGCGACTGGTCGGCGTACGTCAAGGACATCCTGGGCAGCAACGGCGGCAAGGCCCCCGACGCGGTCGTCTCCGTCATGCAGACCCCCAACAACATCGGTCTGTTCACCGCGCTCAAGCGCGGCGGCTACAAGGGGCTGCTGTCCGACCCGACGGACTACGACCCGGGGCTGCTCGCCAAGGACGCCACCAAGCAGGCCCTCGACGGGGTGCACGTCCTGCTCCAGTTCGAGCCCTTCGAATCGCGGAGCGCCGGCATGGCCCGCTTCAAGGCGGACATCAAGGCGGCGGCGGGCGGTCAGGAAGTGCCCCTCAACATGCACATGTTGACCGGCTACATGTCCGCCGACCTCTTCCTGTCCATCGCGCAGAAGGCCGGGAAGGACCTGACCGTCGCGTCGTTCCAGGCCGCCGCGCAGGGGTTCTCCGACACCGGCACCCTCGTCGGCGACCGGTCGCTGCCGAAGGGGCAGAAGGACAGCTTCGGCTGCGGGGCGCTCGTACAGCTGAGGGAAGGCACGTACGAGGTGTCCGTGCCGTTCAAGTGCCACGAACCGATCCCCTTCACCTGAGGGCCGGGGCAGCGGGATGGAAGACCTGCTCGTCTTCGTACTGAGCGGCCTGGTGTCCGGCGCCCTGTACGCGCTGCTGGCCACCGGGCTGGTGCTGTCGTACTCGGCGTCCGGGCTGTTCAACTTCGCGCACGGCGCCACCGCCTACCTGTGCGCGCTCACCTTCTACGAGCTGCACTCCGGACTGGGCTGGCCCGCCGTCCCCGCGGCGCTGCTGGTGGTGTGCGTCCTGGCGCCCGGGCTCGGTTGGGGGTTGGACCGGCTGATGTTCCGGCGGCTCGCCCGGGTCGGGGAGACCGCCCAGATCGTGGCGACCATCGGGCTGCTCGTGGCGCTGCCCGCCGCCGGGCTGTGGACGGTGGAGCTGCTGGGCGAGGCGGGAGCGCCGGTCCGGCCCGCCGAGAACCAGTTCGGGCTGCCCGGGGTGGGGCCGAGCCCGGCCCGGTCCTGGCAGCTCGCGGACGGCGTCGGCATCGACTCCGACCAGCTGATCACCTGGGTCGTCACGGCGGTGGTGGCCGTCGCCCTGTGGGTGCTCATGCGTCACACCCGGCTGGGCCTGCGGCTGCGGGCCGCCGTCGACAACCGGTCGCTGACCGAGCTGCGCGGGATCAGCGCCGACCGGCTGTCGTCGGTGGCGTGGATGATCTCGTCGGGTCTGGCGGGGCTCGCGGGGGTGCTCGCGACCCCGCTGCTGGGGCTGTCCGCGCACGACTTCACCCTGTTCCTGTTCGTGTCGGCGACCGCCGCCGTCATCGGCCGGTTCGCGTCCGTACCGCTGGCCTTCGCCGGCGGGCTGGGGCTCGGGGTCCTGCAGAACCTGGTCGCCGGTTACGCCTCCTTCGCCGAGGGGATCACCGGGTTCCGCACGGCGGTGCCGTTCCTGATCCTGTTCGGGGGGCTGCTCGTGCTGACCCGGCGGGCGCGCACCGCGGGGGTCGCCGCGGTCGACGTACCGTCCCCCGACCATCTGGCGGGCGCGTCCTGGACGCGTCGTTGGGGTGGCTGGGCGGTGGCCGCGGCCCTGCTGTGCGTGGCGTTCTACACCGTCACCACCCCCTTCTGGACGGGGCTGCTCGCACAGGGCCTGGCCATCGCGCTGGTGTTCATGTCGTTCACCGTGGTGACCGGGCTCGGCGCGATGGTGTCGCTGGCCCAGGCCACCTTCGTCACGGGCGCCGCGCTCGTCGCGGGCCTCCTGATGAGTCGGGGCTGGCCCTTCGTGGCGGCGCTGGCGGTGGGCACCTGCGCGGCGGCCCTGCTCGGGGCGCTGGTCGCGCTGCCGGCGCTGCGGCTCGGCGGGCGTTCCCTCGCACTGGCCACGCTGGCGTTGGCCTTCCTCGCCGACCAGGTGCTGTTCCAGCTGCGGTGGCTGCGCAACGGCGACTCCGGTTGGTCCGTCCCGCGGCCGGTGATCGGACCGCTCGACCTGTCGGACGACCGGGCCTTCGGGGTGGCCCTCGTGGTCCTGGCCGCCGTGGTGGCCGCCGCGCTGGGCGCGCTGCGCGATTCGCCGTCGGGGCGGGCGATGCTCGCCGTACGGTCGGCGCCGGCGGCGGCCATGGCGTCCGGGGTGTCCGTCCTGCGCACGAAGCTGACGCTGTTCATGCTGTCGGCCGGGCTGGCCGGCTTCGGCGGCGTCCTGTACGCCTCGTACAACACCCGGATCACGGCGACCGACTTCACGGCCATGACGGGGCTGGTGTGGCTCGCGGTCGTCGTGGCGGCCGGGGTGCGGCGACCGCAGTACGCGGTGGTGGCGGGGCTGGTCTTCGCCGTGGCCCCGCGGGTGCTGTCGGACTGGGTGACGGAGTCGGCGCACCTCCCGGTGATCCTTTTCGGGCTGGCGGGACTGGCGCTCGCCAACGATCCGGACGGGTACTGCGCCGCCCTCCCCGTACGCCGGGCACGCCGGGCGGCGGCTGCCGGGGCGGGGACGTCGCCCGGGGCGGACCCGGCATCGCCCGGCGGCGGAACCGGAAGCGGAACCGGAGCCGGAGCCGGAGCCGGAAGCGGAAGCGGAGCCGTTACGGAGGACGGGCCGGAGCCGGGGACCGCCGCCGGGTCGCCCGGTGCGCGTCCCGGCCCGGTCACCGTCCCGGCCGCCCGTCGGCCGCATGGCCGGCCCCCTTCGACGGTCGGAGGTGAGGACGGGGGCCGTCGCGCTCCGGGGGTGCCCGCGCTGGAACTGCGGGACGTCACCGCCGGGTACGACGGCGGGCTCGTCCTGCACGGGGTCGGTCTCACCGTGCGTCGCGGTGAGATCCTCGCCGTGCTCGGACCCAACGGGGCCGGGAAGTCCACCGCCTGCCGGGTCGCCGCCGGACTGTTGCCCGTCACCGGCGGGACGGTCCTCGTGGGCGGGCGGGACGCCACCGGGGAGGGGGCGGTGCTCCGGTCCCGGGCCGGGGTCCTGCTGGCGCCGGAAGGGCGGGGGATCTTCCCCGCGCTCACCATCGAGGAGAACCTGGCCCTGTACCTCCCGGAGGCCGCCGCCCGGGCCGCCGTCTACGACCGCTTCCCCCGCCTCGGGGAGCGGCGGGCCGTGGTGGCCGGGGCGCTGTCGGGCGGGGAGCAGCAGATGCTGGCCCTCGCCCCCTTGCTGGAGCGCCCGCCGCAGGTGCTGATCGCGGACGAGCCCTCGCTCGGGCTCGCGCCGCGCGTCGTGGACGAGGTGTACGGGCTGCTCACCGAGATCCGGGACGCCGGCAGCGCGCTGCTGCTGGTGGAGGAGAAGGCCGCGGAGATCCTGGGGATCGCCGACACCGTGGCCTACCTCACCCAGGGCCGGGTCTCCTGGTGCGGCCCCCGGGCCGAGGTGGAGACGGACCGGCTCACCGAGGCCTACCTGGGGATGGCGACATGAGCGGCTACGTACTGGAGGCGAGCGGGGTCGGTGTCCGCTTCGGCGGGGTGAGGGCCCTGACCGGGGTGGACCTGGGCGTCCGCGCCGGGGAGGTGTGCGGGCTGATCGGGCCGAACGGGGCGGGGAAGACCACCTTGTTCGACGTCCTGTCCGGGATCCGTCGGCCCGACCGGGGGCGGATCCTGCTCGACGGGGCGGACGTCACCCGCCGCTCCCCCGTCTGGCGGGCCCGACACGGGATGCGCCGTACGTTCCAGCGCCAGCAGTTGTTCGGGCAGCTGAGCGTGGCCGACAACGTGCTCGTCGCCCAGGAGTGGCGGGGCGGCGGGGGCGGCCTCGGCGCCGACCTGCTGGCGCTCCCGGCGCGCCGCCGACTGGAGCGGGAGCGGCGCGAGCGGGGGCAACGGGTCCTGGCGTCCTGCGGGATCGGGGCGCTCGGGGAGCGGTACGCGGGCGGGCTGCCCGTCGGTCGGGCCCGGATGGCCGAGCTGGCGCGCGCCGTGGCCGACCCGCCGAAGGTGCTGCTGCTGGACGAGCCGGCGTCCGGGATGTCGGCGCCGGAACGGGAGCAGCTCGCCGCGGTGGTGCGGCGGCTCGCCGAGGAGGAGGGCTGCGCGGTGCTGCTGGTCGAGCACAACGTGGCCTTCGTGATGGACCTGTGCGCACGGGTCGTCGCGCTGGACCTCGGCGCGGTCCTCGCCGAGGGGACGGCGGCCGAGGTGCGGGCGGATCCCCGGGTGAGGGAGGCGTACCTCGGTACGACCTGACGCGGTTCACGGCCCGGCCGGCCGGGGGGCCTCGCGTCCGGTGGCGGGAATACGGTGTACGGGGGGCCGGTTGTCGCCCCTCGTACACCGTGGCGCGCCACGGCCGCACCGACCCGAGGGAATCGACCGCACGTGAACCAGGTCCCCACCGTCAAGCTCAACAACGGCACGCTCATGCCCCAGCTCGGATACGGCGTCTGGCAGGTCCCGGACTCCGAGGCGCGAGAGGCCGTCGGCACCGCGCTGGAGGCCGGCTACCGCAGCATCGACACCGCGGCCGTGTACGGCAACGAGGACGGTACCGGTAGGGCGCTGGCCGCCTCCGGACTGCCGCGCGCGGAGCTGTTCGTCACCACCAAGCTGTGGAACGGGTCGTCGCGGACCTGGGACCGGGACGCGGTGCTGCGCGCGTTCGAGGACTCGCTGGGCAAGCTGGGCCTCGACCACGTCGACCTGTACCTGATCCACTGGCCGCGCCCGATGCGCGAGGACTTCCTCACCATCTGGAAGACCTTCGAGGAGATCGCCTCCGACGGCCGCGCGAAGGCCGTCGGCGTGTCGAACTTCCGTCCCCGGGACCTGGAGCGGCTCGGCGAGGTGAGCGACCTGGTGCCCGCCGTGAACCAGATCGAGCTGCATCCGCTGTTCCCGCAGGAGGAGCTGCGCGCCCTGCACGCGGAGCGGGGCATCGTCACCGAGGCCTGGTCCCCGCTGGGCCAGGGCAAGGAGCTGCTGACGCTGCCCGCCGTCGCGGAGATCGCCGCCCGGCACGGCCGCAGCGCCGCACAGGTGGTGCTGCGCTGGCACCTCCAGCTGGGCAACGTGGTGATCCCGAAGTCCGTGACCCCCGCCCGGATCCGGGAGAACCTGGACGTCTTCGGGTTCGAGCTGGACGCCGCCGACCTCGCCGCGCTGGACGCCCTGGGCGCGAGTGCGGCGGGCCGGCGCATCGGGCCGGACCCGGCCGTCTTCGACGTCTGAGGGCGCCGGCGTGAACCTTCCCGACGGGCTCTACCGGATCAGGAACGTCGAGAGCGGGCTGGTCCTCCAGCTGGAGGGCGCCTCGCGGGTGCGGGTCGGCCCGGACGGGCCTCCCGCGCCGGCGGCGGCCCGCCGCTGGCGGATCTCCCCCGTGCACAGCGGCGGCGGCGTCTTCCACCTGGTGAGCGAGGACAACGAGCGGCGCCTGGACGTCGCGAACGCCTCCACGGACAGCGGCGCCCGGGTGCAGGTGTGGCGGCCCAACGCCTTCGGAGCCCAGGAGTGGCTCGTCGAGCAGCACCTGGACGACCCCGGGGTGGTGTCGCTGATCGCCTGCATCAGCGGACTGCCCCTGGAGGCCGATGCGGAGGGCCGGGCCCGTCAGGGCGAGGACACCGACTCCCCGTCCCAGTGGTGGCGGCTGGAGCCGCTGTAGCGGCGCCTCCAGGGACGTACGGAGCCCCGTACCCGACACCTCGGGTACGGGGCTCCCGCCGTGACCGCCGCCGGCCCCGCCCGGAGCGGGGCCTCAGCTCGCGCCGTGGGCCGGGGCGAGGGCTTCGACGCGTTCGGCGAGCGCGAAGTCGGCCTCGGTGACGGCCCCGCCGGCGTCGTGGCTGTTGACCGAGAGACGGACCGTGTCGTAGCCGAGGGTGAGGTCGGAGTGGTGGTTCAACTCGTCCTGGACGGCGGCGATGTGGGCGACCAGCGCACTGGCCGCGAAGTGCGTGCCCAGCCGGTAGGTGCGCAAGATCCGATCGTCCTCGAAGGCCCAGCCCGGAAGTTCCCGCAGGCGGTCCTCGATGTCCTTCTGCGACAGCGGCTCACTCGGCATGCACCGGCTCCTCGTCCCTCGGCTCCACTGACTCCACGTCTTTTGCACGTCCGTGACGTGGAGTCAAGGTTCGCACAACACGGGCCGCAGGGGACCTACCGCGCCACGGTGCGTGCGTGTCCCGCCGGGGCTTTCGATCGCGCCGTCCTCGGCTAACGTCGGGGCCATGACGACGGCGACTGTGGGGAACCTGCTGCGCACCTGGCGGGAGCGGCGCGGCATCAGCCAGCTGGAGCTGGCCGGCCGTGCCGACTCCTCCTCCCGGCACATCAGCTTCGTGGAGACCGGCCGGTCCCGGCCGAGCGAGGAGATGGTGCTGCGGCTCGCCGATCACCTCGACGTACCGGTGCGGGACCGCAACGCCCTTCTCGTCGCCGCCGGTTACGCCCCCCGGTACGCGCACACCCCGCTGGACGCCCCCGCGATGGAGGTGCTCCGCGAGAGCCTGGAACGGCTGATGACCGCCTACGACCCGTATCCGGCGCTGGTGGTCGACGCCACCTACGACGTCGTCGCCGCGAACCGGGCCGTGATGATGCTCCTCGACGGGATGCCGGAACACCTCCTCGCCCCACCACTGAACGTCATGCGGATCACCCTGCACCCCGACGGTCTGGCCCGGCGGATCCACAACCTGCGCGAATGGCGCGGTCACCTGCTGGAGCAGATGGAGCGGCAGATCGCCCTGGCCCGCTCCCCCGCGCTGCGCGCCCTGTACGAGGAGGTCGCCGCGTACCCGGTCGCGGACCGACCCGACGACGCCGAGCCCCGGGAGTCGGTCCCGTACATCGCGCTGCCGCTGCGGGTCGAGCACGACGGGCAGATCCTGTCCTTCGTGTCGTCGATCTCCACCTTCAACACGCCGATGGACGTGACCGTCGCCGAGCTGGCCATCGAAACGCTCCTGCCGGCCGACCCGGCGACGGCGAAGTACTTGCGCTCAACGGGTTCCTGAGTCGGCGGCGCGCAGCGCCAGTTGCTGGAGCAGCGCGAACGAGGCGACCGTCAGCGCCTGCGCCGGGATCCACACCGCGCCCGCGGTGGTGGGCGCCGGTCCGACGAACAGCGCGACCAGACTGAGGGCCGCCCAGGCGTAGTTGGCCTCGATCACCACCTTCACCGGGAAGGCCGACGGCCGGGGCCGGGAGGCGAGCAGCCCAACGCCGGCGCCGTACAGGAGCAGGAAGACCCCGAGGCCGAACAGGAGCGTCCCGTCGACGCCGAGCAGCCGGCCGAGCGGGGCGGAGAACGCGGCGTACGCCACCCCGTTGCCGGAGGTGACCACGGCGTCCAGTGCGAGGAAGCGGCGCAGGGCGGTCTGCGGGACGGTGGTGCGGGCGATGCCGAACAGGGTCGCGGACATGGTGGTCAGCCTCCATCGAGGTCGGATGCGCGGGGGTGGGCACCGGACCCCGGAGGCGAGTGCGCGCCCCCGGAACCCGATGCCCCCACTGTGCCGCCGCCCGGGACGGTGGTCGATTACCTCCGACGTAAGGAAGGGCCGGACGAGGGCTCGGGTACGAGGCCCCCCGTACCTGCCCGCCCCAGGGGTGCGCGCGTCCTGTCGTCCATGCCCGTCCCCACGGATCCAGGCCGTGTCGCCTCCGATGGCTCTGGCGAATAAGCCCGTTCCGCGGCGAGGGCACGGGCACCTCCGCTTCAATGTGCGCCATGGAACTCCGAGAGAAGCGCCCGTGGGCAGCTGACAATCACGGGGGCGGCACGGCTTCGGCACGGGGCGAGTGCACCTGGGGAGCTCCCTGCTCCCGCACCCCGGCATGGAGCGTGCGGGTCGGCGACGCCGGCGGCGACAGCTGGTGGGCCGCCTGCCCGGATCACGCCGCCGCATCCACGGTGCTGTCGCCCGACACCGTCAACTGAACAGCACACGAGTCCGAAGGCGCCGCGCGTCTCGCGGCGGCAGCCCGGGACGGGTGGCTCGGTGGGGCGGTCGCGTGCCCGATGTGCGAGATCTGGGGGGTTCCATGCGTGAGATGGTCAAGGGTTCGAACGTGGCGCTGGCCGCGCTGAGCGAGAACGTCAGTTCGCTGATCGTCAGCTTGAGTTGGGTCAGCCCGACCGGTGAAGGCGACGCGGACGTGTCCGTCCTGCTGCTCGACGCGCACGGCAAAGTACGCGGTGACGGCGACTTCTACTTCTACAACAACGCGGTAGCACCTGACGGAAGCGTACAACTGCTCGGGAAGACGCCGACGGAAAGCGGCGACGAGGACCGGATCAGCTTCGACCTGACCGTGGTGCCGCCCGGCATCGACCGGATGGTCGTAGCGGCGAGCCGCTACGAAGGAGCCGGCTTCGGAGAGCTGGAAGACCTGAAGGTGACATTGGCCGATGGAGGCGGGGAGAACCTTCTCAGCTTTGCCATTGATGACGCCGGCCCGGTGAGCGCGATCATCTTCGGCGAGTTGTACCGGCGTGAGGAGGAATGGAAGTTCCGCGCCGTCGGACAGGGTTACGGAGCCGGCCTGGCGGGCCTGGCCGCGGACTTCGGTGTCGACATCGACGACCGCGCGGACGCGGAAGAGGTTCCGAGCGGCGAAGAGAGCAGCGCGGAAACCGTGGCGTCGGTTCCTGCTGCGGCAGTTGAGCAGGAATCCCGCGTTTCGCCGGGCCTGGTTCCGGATCCCCGTCCGCCCTTCGACGAGGTGGAAGCGAAGAAGGCGGCGAGGCCTCGCACCGCCAAGAAGAAGGTCACGCTGCCCAGCGTTGCCCGGAAATCCTTGGCGGACAATGAGTCCTGGCAGCAGGCCAGGCTCTTCCCGCTCTCGGTGCTCAGGAGCGACCGGGACCGAGAGATGCGCGCCACGTCGGTACTGCTGTCAGTGATGGCGCAGGTGCCGGAATTCGGACGGAGACTTACCGCGGCATTCGGAGCGCCGGCGGGCCGTATGGAGACGTTCACCGAGGTCTCCTTGCCGCACGGAGATACACCGCGGCGCCCCGACGGGGTGATTCGTGTCGAGCGGGCCGGCAAACTGTGGACCGCTCTGGTGGAGGCCAAGACCAACGGCAACGCACTCAAGTCCGAGCAGGTGCAGGCGTACGTGGACATCGCCGCACGTCGTGGCTACGAGGCCGTGATCACGCTGTCGAACGACGTCGCGTTGGAAGGCAGCCCGCTCGTCGACATCAAGATCGACGGAAGGCGCAAGCACAAGGTGGCTCTCCGGCACCTGTCGTGGGCCGAAGTCGCTTACCAGGCACAGATGCTGATCCGGTACGAGGGCGTCGGGGACAAGGCGCATGCCTGGCTGCTCCAAGAACTGCTCCACTACCTGCGGCACGAGAACTCCGGCTGCCACGGCTTCCAGAACATGGGATCGGCCTGGGTTCCCGTACGCAACGGAATCAACGACGAAACGCTGTGCCAGGGCGATCCGCGCTCCCTGGACTTGGTCGAGAGCTGGGAACGGCTCATCCGTCAGATCTGCCTCAGTCTCGGTGGTGAACTCGGACAGAAGGTTCTGCCCGTCCAGAGATCCAAGCGTGGAGCGGATCCGAAGACCCGCCGCATCCAATGTGCCGATCAGCTGTGCCTCGACGGCAAGCTTCAGGCAGAGCTCCGGATCGAGGGAACGCCCGGAATCCTGGGGATCTGCGCCGACTTGCGTACCGGCAAGCTTCGCACCTCCATCGAGTTCCCCGCACCCGAGCAGGGCTACCCGCTGACCTGGGCCAAACGCCTCGTCCGACGTCTGGCGGAGGCGCCGGCAGACCTCCACGTCGAAACCCGGGTCGAAGGAGGGACGGGAGGGCCACGGGGCACGTTGGAACGGCTCCGCCCGGAGCCGGCGGGCATGCTCCCCCCGAACAGCAACACCCGCATCACCGGCTTCCGCCTGTCCCTGTTCAAGGGCATGGGAAGCAGCCGCGGGAATGCCGAGACCGGTTTCATCCGCAGCGTCGACGACGCCGTTCACCGCTTCTACACGAGCGTGGTGGTCCACCTGGACAGCCCGACGTCCCGGCAAGCGTCGATGAAGGAACGTGCTGGAACGGGGTGACGCCATGCCGTGAACGGGCGCGCGCGCCCCCCTTCTCACCTGCGACTCGCGAGCAGTGGGTGCCGGCGTACGTCAGGGGATCCGGTCCCCGCGCGGGGTGGTCACAGGCTTCGTAGGAGGTCGGCGAGCGGGGGCGGGATCCGGTCCGCGGCGAGGGACTCCGTCAGGAGACGGCCGTAGCGGATCTTGCGGCCCTTCTTCGTGCCGAGGAAGCGGCGCAGCAGTCGCTGCCGGGGGCGGCCTTGGTGAGCGGGCTGGTGCAGCAGGGTCTGCCAGGCGCGCAGGTCGCCCTCGGCCTCGATGATCTCCTCGACGCGCGCCGTGCCGAGCGTGCGGATGAGTTCGTCCTCCAGGTCCGCCGCGCAGACGAAGAAGGTCGCGCCCGGCGCTCCGGCCCGCGCCAGGCCGCGCTCGTAGAAGCCCCGCTCGTTCTCGTCGCACAGGCCGGTCAGGCGCAGGCCCAGTCCGGGCGGCCCGAGCAGGCCGGCGTACCGGGCCACGTTCATCGCGCCGCGCATCGACAGGACGGCCACCCCTTCGGCGGCGAGGTCCCGTCCCTGCCGTTCGGCCAGGGCCTCGACGGCTTCCAGGTCGCTCGGCCCTTCGAGCAGCACCGCCGTCCGCAGCCCGAGCCGCGCGGCCAGCTCTCCGGCCGGTCCGCCGGGCCCGCCCGCCGCCCATTCGCCCACCGCGTCCCGGAACGCCCACATGTCCACCATGCGGTGAGTCTGCCCTGCGGCCGGCGGCGCGGCACGGCATTATCCGGCGGCGCCGTGGAGCGCCGCGCGCCCGCTACCGCTCGTCGGCCGGGGCGAGTCGGTCGGTGGGGCCGGCGAAGGACAGGAACAGCGAGCGGCGGCTGAGCAGCCAACGGCCGTCGACCTTGCGGAAGGCGTCCTCGTAGTGCCCCACCTGCGTGGGAATGCGAGGGGGCACGTAGCCCGCGCCGGTGTGTCCGTCGACGCGGTAGGTCGTGAAGTAGGTGGTCGCGGTCGCCGTCGTGGCCGAGGTGAGGGTCACCAGGATGTTCGTGCACAGGCGGCGCGAGAGCCGGTCCGCGGGTCGGGAACCGAAGTAGGCCCGAAGCGCCTCACGACCCTGGGACCTTCGGCCGTCGAAGGCCCATTCCCAGACGCCGTCCTCGGTGAAGAGCTCGGCCACGTCACCGGGGTGCCCGAGATCGAGCTCGCGGACGAACTCCAGGATCAGGCGCTCGCAGGCCCGTTCGGCGATCAGACGGTCCGTGGGGTGGAGGTCTTCGATATCCATCGTCCTTTCCTACCAGCACGGTGGGGGCCGTCACGACTGTGTTTCACGGCGCGGAGGGCCAACCTTCTTTGAGACCGACCGCAGGGAATGTTGGGGTTGTGCTGGTTCGGTGAAGGGCCGGGGACTAGGCTTCACGGAGTCCGTTCACTCGAACGTCCTGTCGACTTACGGAGGGCTTCCCGGTGCGAGCCCCCGCCCGACCCGACCTCAGCGCGGCCTGGGACCGTGTGGCGGAACTGGCCGGGCAGTGCGGTCAGGATCCCGCCGAAGTGCTGTCCGTGGAACGGCTCGCGCATCTGTCCGGGGTCGAACCGGCCATGATTCCGGGGGTGGTGACCGGCACAGCGGTCGAAGTACCCCTGGAGCGACGGGTGCACGGGCGGTTCCTGCGGCTGCGGGCCACCCGCCGCGACAAGCACGGCCGGGAGTGGTCCCTCGCCGCCATCGCCGAGGACTTCGACGCCCCCGGCGCCTCCCTCGGTCCGCTCAACGCGGGCACCGGACTGCCCCGGCTCGGCCACGCGGCCGGTGTGCAGCGGTTCTTCGGGGTGTACGCCGGTTTCCTGCTGGCCGACAGCAAGAGCGCGGTGGAGCGGGCCCTGGCCACCGCGGCCCCGGACGGTCCCGCCGCCGCGGACGACCTCGACCACCTCTCGTACCTCAGCGGCCTCACCCCGCGGGCCATCCGCCTCACCCTCGACGGGAACCCGCCGAGGCTGCCGCTGCGCGAACAAGTACGGCTGCGGTTCGAGCACTTGCGCCGGACCCGACCGCGCGCGGACGGCCAACCCCACTCCCTGACGGCCATCGCCGGGTCCTTCGACGCCTCCGGCCAGTCCCTGACCCGGCTCACCCGCGGCGAGGGGCTGCCCAACCTCGCCGCGGCTGCCGGGATCCAGCGCTTCTACGGCGTGGAGGGCGGCTTCCTGATGGCCGGCGACGCCGAGGCGCTGGCCGGCGTACTGGGCTGCATCGAGGGCGAGTTGCGGTCCGGTGGGGCGGACGGCACGAACGGGGAGAACCCCATGCTCTCGGTGCTGCGCGCCCATGACGTACGGAGCATCGTCACGCGCGCCGGACGGCTCTCCCCGGCGGGCTGGAAGTCCCTCGCGGACTACCTGGACGAACTCCTCGCGCGCGAGGGCCGACCGGCGCCCCGCGTACCCGCGCCCGGAGCCGGTCCCGGGCCGACGGAACCCGACGGGGAGAAGGCGTCATGAGGACCAGCCGGACCATGCGGAGCCTCGGCGCCGCGCTGCTGGCCGATGTGCGCCCGGTGGCGCCCTCCGACGTCGACCGGCTCATCGGCGCGCTCTGCTCCGCGTTCGCGCGCCGCCGGGGCGGCCGGCCACTGGAGTTCCGCCTGGTTCCCTTTCCGCCCGACACCGCGAGCGGCCTGTGGTTGGAGCTGGAGGACCGGGACCTGCTCGTCATCGAGGCCCGCACCCGGCCCGAACACCAGCTCGTCATCGCCTGCCACGAGCTGTGGCACGTCCACGAGGGCACCTGCGACGCGCACGGCCCCGGCATGGCGGTCGCCGCCCGCCTGGCGGCCCCCCACGGCGGTCTCGTGGAGTTGCTGCGCGCGGATGCGCCGCTGGGCCGGGTGGTCCGGCAGGCCGCCGCCCGCGCCGACCGGGAGGATCCCGCGGAGATCCGGGCCGAGACCTTCGGCCTGTACCTCGGCATGCTCCTCAAGGCCTTCCTTCCGCCGACCCGACAGGAGCAGTTCCCGGAGGAGATCGAGCGCATCAACACCTCGCTCGGATGGGGCCGTTGAGCCGCCCCGCACGGCGTCGCCGTCCTGGCCGCCCGCCGTTCCCCAGCTTCGCCGCCCGCCCTCCGCGCGGCCTGACAGAGAGCACCACACGATGACCCAGTCCACCCCGCCCCGCCACGCCGTCGTCATCGGCGGCGGCCTGGCCGGCCTCCTCGCGGCCGCCGTACTCGCCGAGTACGCGACGGTCACGATCGTCGACGCCGATGGGGCGTCCGACGGCCCGCGGCCCCGGCGCGGCCTCCCACAGGCGCGGCACGCCCACGTCCTGTGGTCGGGCGGGGCGCGCGCGATCGAGGCCATCCTGCCGGGCATCGGCGCGCAGTGGACGGCGGCCGGCGCGATCCGCCGCGGCCTGCCCACGGACCTGGTCGTCATGACGGCGCGGGGCTGGCTCCCCCGGTGCGGCGAGAAGCAATTCGGTGTCTCCTGCAGCCGGGACCTGCTCGACTCCGTGGTCCGGAACCGGGTCACCGCGCTCCCGGGGGTCACCACCCTCCGGCGGAGCCGCGTACGGAGCCTGGAGGGGACGGCCGACCGGATCACCGGCGTCCGCGTCGACACCCCCGACGAGGAGGGGCGGTTCGTGGCGGCCGATCTCGTCGTCGACGCCGGGGGTCGTGGCTCCCGGGCCCTGAGCCGGCTGGCGGCGGTCGGCGTGAGCGGCATCCGGCGCTCCGAGGTCGACTCCGGGCTGGTCTGCGCGACGCGCCTGTTCGAGGCTCCGGAGGGGGCGCACGAGCTGGGCTTCCCGATCGTCAGCGTGCAGGCCGACCCGCGGGTCCCCGTACCCGGGCGGACCGCGACGATCGTGCCGATCGAGAACGGCCTGTGGCAGGCCACCCTGTCCGGCACCCGGGGCGGCCGTCCCACCGACGACCCCGATGCCTTCCTCCCGTTCGCCAGGGCCGCGCGGCACCCGATCGTCGGCGACCTCCTGGCGGGCCGCGAGCCGCTGAGCGACGTCGTCGTCACGCAGGACACCGCGAACCGGCGGATCCACTTCGAGCAGGCCGACCTGCCCGACGGGTTCTTCGCCGTCGGCGACTGCGTCGCCACCTTCAACCCGCTCTACGGGCACGGCATGACGGTCGCCGCCCGCGGCCTGCTCGCCGTCCGCGCCCTGCTGCGCGCCGGCGGCCTCGCCCGGCCCGGCTTCGGCAACGCCGCCCAGCGCGCGCTCGCCCGGCAGGTCGCCACCGCGTGGGAACTGGCCACCTCGCAGGACATCCGGTATCCCGGGGCGACCGGCCCCAGGCCCGGGCCCGGCGCGGTGCTCCTCGACGCGTACGTGGGCCGGCTCATGACCGGGGCCACCACCCAGGAGCCGCTGACCGCCGCGTTCCTGGAGGTCATCACCCTGACCGGCCCGCCCACCCGCCGGCTGCGCCCCGAGGTCTTCCGGCGGGTGCTGCGGGCCTCCCCGCGGGGCGCCCTCAAGGCCCCGCCGCTGACCGCCGCCGAACGGACCGTCGCCGGGCTCGACGGGTCCGACGGATCGGGCGGAGCACGCGGAACGGGCGGAGCGGACGGAAGGGGCGGGACCCGGGGGCGGGGCCTGGGAGCCGACCCGGACCCGGCCGGCCGCTCCCGGTGAGGGAGGACCTCGCCCTGTACTGCGCGGGGTCGGTCATGGTCCTGGCCCTGCTGATCAAGGCCCCCGCGCTGCGCCGGAACTGGGACCAACCGCTGATGCGGGCCGTCTGCGCGCTGCTGGTGGTCGGCTGCCTGCTCACCTTCCTGGCGGCGCCGGCGTCGCTGGCAGCGGTCAACGAGGTCACCGGCGTGGTGAACTGCGCCGCACCGCTCGTCTACGGCTTCCTCACCGCGTTCTCGGGGGCCTCGGTCGTCCTGATCCTGCACTGGGCCGGGGGCCCGGCGGCCGACGTCCGGCGGGCCACGCGCGTGACGGTGTGGGCGTTCGGCACCGTGTGCGCCCTGATCGTCGCCCTGTTCGTGATCGGCGACGCGCCGGTGGAACGGCTGCGGGACCTGGACACGTACTACGCGAACACCCCGTGGCTGCGCGAGATGATCGTCTGCTACCTGCTGGCGCACACCGTGGGCAGTACGGCGCTGAGCGTGCTCTGCCTCAAGTGGACGCTGCGCGTGGACCCCGCGCTGCGGCCGTTGCGCTCGGGGCTCGCGCTGCTGATGCTCGGCGGGCTGATGGACCTCGGGTACCTCGCCGCGAAGTGGGCCGCGGTGGGCGCGCGCTGGGCCGGGCGGGACTGGGACTTCCTGTCCACGTACGCGGCCCCGCCGATGGCCTCGGCGGCGGCGCTGCTGGTGGGGTCGGGGTTCCTCGTGCCGATGCTCGGCGGGTCGGCGCTCTGGCGGGACTTCAGCCAGTACCGGCGGCTGCGCCCGCTGTGGAAGGCCCTGCGCGGGTTCGCCTCCCGGAGCGTGACGACGGTGCCGCTGACCTGGTGGTCCCCGGTCGGGATCCGGCTGATCCACCGCGAGTCGGTCATCGACGACGGGCTACTGGCCCTCGCGCACTGGCTCGACCCCGCCGTACGGTCCGCCGCCTACGACGCCGCTCGCGGCCAGGGCCTCGACGGGCCGGCCGCCGCCGTGGTGGCGGACGCCGCCATGCTCGCCGCCGCCTGCCGGCACCGGGCGGCCGCCGAGCGGGCGGCCGGCGGGGGCGCCCCGGCCTGCGCCGGCCCGGACGGACCGGCCCCGTACCGGCTCGGCGGGCAGCCGCTGGCTCCGCTGGCCAGGGAGTTCCGTCGCTCCCCCGTCGTCGCGGCGGCCCGCCGCGCGGCGACCGCGCCCGCCCCGGCCTGAACGGACCGTACGCGCGGGGTGGGGTCCGTTCGGGCCGGGACCGGGACCGGAAGGGCTGAACGCCCCGGACCGCGGGGGTCCGGGGCGTTCGCCGCACGCCGAAGGCCGTCGTGCGCGGCAGCGGTCAGAGCTCCGCGAGGTCCAGCCCGGCCTGCGCGGCGGCGGCCCGCACGGTCTGCTCCAGCAGGACGGCGATGGTCATCGGGCCGACGCCGCCGGGCACGGGGGTGATCAGGGAGGCGCGGGCGGCGGCCGACTCGAAGTGGACGTCGCCGACGTTGCCCTCGTTGTATCCGGCGTCCAGTACGACCGCGCCCGGCTTGATGTCCTCGCCGCGGATGAACTCGGCCTTGCCGACGGCGGCGACCAGGACGTCCGCCTGTCGCACGATCGAGGGCAGGTCGACGGTGCGGGAGTGGCAGTAGGTGACCGTGGCGTTGCGCTCCAGCAGCAGCATGCCGGCCGGCTTGCCGAGGATGGCGCTGCGGCCGACGACGACGGCGTGCTTGCCGGTGAGGTCCACGTCGTAGGCCTCCAGCAGGCGCATGATGCCGCCGGGGGTGCAGGAGACGAAGCCGGGCAGGCCGAAGCCCATGGCGGCGAAGGAGTGCATGGTGACGCCGTCGACGTCCTTGCCGGGGGCGATGGCCTCGAAGGCGGCGCGCTCGTCGATGTGGTGCGGGACGGGGTGCTGCAGCAGGATGCCGCTGATCCGCGGGTCCGCCGAGAGTTCATTGAGGGCGGCGACCAGTTCCTCGGTGGTGGTCGCGGCCGGCAGTTCCACGTGGCGGGAGGTGATGCCGGCCTTGGCGCAACGGTTCTGCTTCATGCGCACGTAGGTGACCGAGGCCGGGTCCTCGCCGACGAGGACGGTGGCCAGGCAGGGGGCGGTGCCGGTGCGCTCGGTGATCTTCGCCGCGAGGGCGGCGGTCCGCTCCGAGATGCGGCGGGCGACGGCGGTGCCGTCCATCAGCTGGGCAGTGGCAGTCGTCATGGGATCTCCTGAACGTCGCTGCGGATCGCGGTTCGCCCAGGCGCGCGGCAGTCGACGTACGACGTACGCCGGGCCGCTCCCCGGTGGTGATCCACCCGAACGCCAGTCACGGCCCGCCGCCCACTGTAGTCGACTTATCCACTGGTTCCTCGGCGCCGGAGCTGGGACGATCGAGACATGACGCGCACTTTCGACCATCTCGTCGCCGAGGCCGAATCCGTGTCCGTGGACGGCTGGGACTTCTCCTGGCTCGACGGGCGGGCGACCGAGCAGCGGCCCTCCTGGGGCTACCAGGGGCTCCTCGGTGAACGCCTGGCCCGGGTGCGCTCCGCCCTGGACATCCAGACCGGCGGTGGTGAGGTGCTCGCGGGATCGGGGCCGCTGCCGCCGCTGATGGCGGCCACCGAATCGTGGCCGCCGAACATCGAGAAGGCGACCCGTCTGCTGCACCCCCTGGGCGCGGTGGTGGTCGCGGACACCGACGAGCCTCCGCTGCCCTTCGGCGACGGGGCCTTCGAGCTGGTCACCAGTCGACACCCGGTGACCATCTGGTGGGACGAGATCGCCCGGGTACTGACGCCGGGCGGCGCCTACCTCTCCCAGCAGGTCGGCCCGGCGAGCGTCTTCGAGCTCGTCGAGTACTTCCTCGGCCCACAGCCGGATCACGTCCGGCGCGGCCGGCACCCCGACGACGCGGTCGCCGACGCCACGAAGGCGGGCCTCGAAGTGATCGATCTGCGTTCCGAACGACTGCGGACGGAGTTCCATGACATCGGAGCCGTGATCTACTTTCTACGGAAGGTGATCTGGATGGTGCCCGGCTTCACGGTCGGGCAGTACCGGGACCGGCTGCGCGAGCTCCACGAACGGATCGAACGCGAGGGCCCGTTCGTCGCGCATACCGCCCGTTTCCTCATCGAAGCCCGCAAAACGGACTGAGAGGAGGGCCTACGGAAAGGCGTTCGCGGAGCGGACGGATCTTCGCCGGATCGGTTGCGCGGCCACAGCGTGGCGCAGGTCACTCAATTCAGCGCGTAACGAATCGACTCGGGCATGCGATGAACCGACAGGTGTCCTCGCGCGGCCCCGGAATACAGACCCCCCTCGGGTCTGTTTCCCGAGTTCGCGCGATGATGTCCCGCTCACCCCTTATCTGTTCGCAACGAGAGGCTCCTTGTGTCGCTCAGCCCGTCCCGTACGTTCCCTCCGGAGATCGCCGAATCGGAGGCCCTCGTCGCGCTCGTCGAGCGCGGCCGCGAGCAGGGTCACATCAACGGTGACGACGTGCGCCAGGCCTTCGAGGCCGGCCGCATCCCGGTGGACCAGTGGAAGCGGGTCCTGCGCAGCCTGAACCAGGTCCTGGACGAGGAGGGCGTCGCCCTCCACGTCAGCGCCGCCCCCGCCACCAAGGCTCCCGCGAAGAAGCCCCGCAAGGCGGCCGCGGCCCCGGCCCGCACCGTGACCAAGAAGGCAGCCGCCGCGCCGCGCCCCATCGGCGCGCGCAAGACGGCGGCCCCGGCCACCGCGGCGGCGATATCCGCTTCGCCGGCCGGCGCCGAGGAGGAGGTGGCGGCCGATGCCGCCGCCGAGCCCAAGAAGCGCACGGTCAAGAAGACCGCCGCCAAGAAGGCGACGGCGACCAAGAAGACCGCCGCCGGCAAGAAGGGCGCGAAGGACTCCGACGAGGGCGAGACCCCCGCCGCCGAGGGCGAGGACTGGGCAGCCGAGGACCTCGCCGACGAGCCCGAGGAGGAGGCCCCCAAGACCGGCGGCACCCAGGGCTTCGTCCTGTCCGACGACGACGAGGACGACGCCCCGGCGCAGACGGTCATGGTGGCCGGTGCCACCGCCGACCCCGTCAAGGACTACCTGAAGCTCATCGGCAAGGTGCCGCTCCTCAACGCCGAGCAGGAGGTCGAACTCGCCAAGCGCATCGAGGCGGGTCTGTTCTCCGAGTACAAGCTCGAAGAGGAGGAGGACCACAAGCCCGCGTTCAAGCGCGAGCTGGAGATCCTCGTCGAGGACGGCCGGCGTGCCAAGAACCACCTGCTGGAGGCCAACCTCCGCCTCGTGGTCTCCCTGGCCAAGCGCTACACCGGCCGCGGCATGCTCTTCCTGGACCTGATCCAGGAGGGCAACGTCGGTCTGATCCGCGCGGTGGAGAAGTTCGACTACACCAAGGGCTTCAAGTTCTCCACGTACGCGACCTGGTGGATCAGGCAGGCGATCACGCGTGCCATGGCCGACCAGTCGCGCACCATCCGCATCCCCGTGCACATGGTCGAGATCATCAACAAGCTCGCCCGCGTGCAGCGCCAGATGCTCCAGGACCTCGGCCGGGAGCCCACTCCGGAGGAGCTGGGCAAGGAACTCGACATGACCCCCGAGAAGGTCATCGAGGTCCAGAAGTACGGTCGTGAGCCGATCTCCCTGCACACCCCGCTGGGTGAGGAGGGCGACAGCGAGTTCGGTGACCTCATCGAGGACTCCGAGGCGGTCGTGCCGGCCGACGCGGTGTCGTTCACCTTCCTCCAGGAGCAGCTCCAGTCGATCCTGGGGACGCTCTCCGAGCGCGAGGCGGGCGTGGTGTCCATGCGCTACGGCCTCAACGACGGCCAGCCCAAGACCCTCGACGAGATCGGCCGCGTGTACGGGGTCACCCGTGAGCGCATCCGCCAGATCGAGTCGAAGACCATGTCGAAGCTGCGCCACCCGTCGCGTTCGCAGGTGCTGCGCGACTACCTCGACTAAACCGTCGAGGAGCCCCGGGCGTGCCGGAACACCGGCCCCCGGGGCGGGCACGGCACGACGACACCCCGGGGATCCGGCGCGAGCCCGCGCGGATCCCCGGGGTGTCGTCGTGTTCGGCCCCGGTCAGGCAGCGGTGCCGGTCGCGCGGCGGCGGGCTGCCATCAGGGCGTGCACGAGGACGCCCGCGAAGAGGAACAGCACGCCCTGGTAGACGGCCGCGTAGCCGGAGCCCGCGACCAGCCACATGGAGAAGCCGAAGGCCAGGCAGGCCATGACGGCGTCGCGGACCAGGCGACCCCGCGCGACCTCGTCGGCCCGCCCCGAGGCGAGGAAGTACAGCTGCGCGGCGGTGGAGAGCAGGTAGGGGACGGTCGCGGTGAAGGTGGTGACCAGGACCAGCACCTCGAAGACGCCCTCGGAGCCGGCCGTGTAGTTGTAGACCGTGAGGCCGGAGGCGAGGGCCACGGTGACCAGGACGCCCACCACGGGGACGCCGCGCCGCTTGACCGCGAAGGCCTTCGGGAAGAGCCCGTCCTTGGCGGCCGCGTACGGGGTCTGCGCGCTGAGCAGCGTCCAGCCGTTGAGGGCGCCCAGCATCGAGACCACGGCGGCGCAGGCGACGAGCGTGCCGCCCCAGGTGCCGCCGAACATGGCGTTGACGGCGTCGCTGAAGGGGGCCTGCGAGGAGATCAGCTCGTCGTGGGAGACCAGGCCGAACACGGCGAGGGTGCCGAGCAGGTAGACGACGGCGGCGCCCGTGGTGCCGAGGACGGTGGCGCGGCCGACATTGCGGGCCGGATCGCGGACCTCGCCGGCGCTGACGGCGGCGGACTCGACGCCGAGGTAGCTGAAGAGGAGGATCGCGGCGGAGGCGGAGACGGCTCCGACGGCGCTCTGGTCACCGGCCCGGAAGGGGCCGAGGTTGGCCGGGTCGAAGAAGAACAGCCCGCCGACGGCGACCAGCAGCAGGGGCGCGAGTTTCAGTACGGTGGCCACGACCTGGACGGCGCCCACGTACCGGGTGCCGGCCAGGTTGGCGAGGGCGGGCAGCCACTGCACGGTGAGGGCCGCCAGGCACATGGACCACTTGTGGTCCCCGATCGCGGGGAACAGCACAGCGAGGTAGCCGACGGCCGCCACCGCGAGGGCGGCGTTCGAGACCCACGCCGTGATCCAGTAGCTGTAGGCGGCGAGGAAGCCCGCGAAGTCACCGAACGCGGCGCGGACGTAGACGTACGGGCCTCCGGTGCGCGGGTGTCGTTCGGCGAGGCGGCCGAAGACCAGGGCGAGGGAGATCGCGCCGAGGGTCAGGACGGCGAAGGCGACCAGGCTGATGGTGCCGAAGGGCGCCACCGAGGCCGGGAGCAGGAAGATCCCGCCGCCGATGATGTTGCCCATGACCAGGCAGAGGGCCACCGGGAGGCCGAAGCGGCGGGCGTGCGGGCCACCATCGCCCGGGACGCTGGAGTCCGTGGGGTCCGTGATCTCTGCGGGGCCCGTGGCCCCGGCGATGGTCGGGGCTGCGGTGCTGGTCATCGGTGGTGCGCCTCGGAATGTCTCACATGCTGGTCAGGACGCCCCATGGTCGGGCACCGTGAACTCCGTACCAAATCACCGGGTTTCGTCCGGTGCGGGCACCCCTGCGGAAGGAAAGGCTCCGCCCGGTTCGGGCTCAGGCCGGGGATCCTCCGTCGGGCGGTCGGTGAGCGGAACCTGGGGGCCGTCCGCCTCCCGGAGCCAGCGGCGCAGGACGACGTGCACCGCTTCGGCCCCCACCAGCTCCCGACCCGGATCGGACAGGTCGATGGGCCACATCAGGAACGGGCGCGCCTGCTCCCCGCCCAGGCCGCCGTGCGAGCCGATCTGTTCCTCGAAGGCGTGCACGGCCCCGCTCGCCGGGTCGTACGCCGAGTTGACCATGATGTCGGCCACGTGCGGGAAGGAGTCCGTCCGGCGGACCGCCTCGGCCGCGCCCGGGCCGAACGGCGCGAGCAGCTCCTCCGCCGCGCCCGGGACGTCGAGCCGCGCCGAGGCGCCGTCCGGGCCCAGCACCTCGCCGTCCACCAGCAGGAAGCCGACCCCGGGGTGGTTGGCCAGGGTGGCCAGCAGGGCGGGGTGGGCCCGCTCGATCGCCCGGCGCGTGGCCCGCCCGGGCAGGTCCGGGAAGGAGATCAACGCGAGGTTGCCCGAGGCCAGCACCACCGGGTCGGAGCCCGCCGGCGTCCCTGCCTCCTCACCCTCGTCCTCCGGTCGGTGCAGGGCCGCCAGCACGGCCGCGCGGGCCTCGGCCCCGCTGCGCGTGCCGCCGGCCCGCCGGGAGACCGGCAGTCCGCAGCCCGCCCGGACGAGGTCCTTCAGCGTGAGCCCGTACCGGCCCAGGAAGGTCTCCCCCGGGCTCTGGCCGTGGTCGGAGAGCAGCACGAAGCGGTAGCCGCGCGGGGCGTGCTCGGCTGCCCGGGCGATCAGCGCGAGGCTCCGGTCCAGCCGGGCCAGTACCCGGTCGGTGTCCCCGCCGTGCGGGCCCGAGTGGTGGGCGACCTCGTCGTACGCGACGAGGTCGGCGTAGACGGCGGCGCGGCCCGCCAGGACGTCCCCCATCACCGCCGCGACGACCACGTCCCGCTCGATCACCGTCGCGAAGGCCCGGATCACCGGGTACAGGCCGCCGCGCGCCACCCTCGGCTCGGTCCGGCGGGCCCGGGAGCGCAGCGACTGACCGATCTCACGGCCCACCTCGGCGGTGAAGGACAGGGCGGTGCGGACGGCGTTGGCCGGATCGGCGAAGTACGCGAAGTAGCCCGCGCGGGAGCGGTTGTCGCGTCCCCGTCGGGCGGCGACGGACAGCACCAGCGCCAGTTGGTCGGCCCCGCCGCCGAACAGGTTGCCCCGGCTGGCGCCGTCGAGGGTGAGCAGCCCGGCGTCCCCGGTACGGCGCACGGCCCGGCGCTGGAGTTCGGCGGCGCTCGTGGGCCGGTTGCAGACCATCACCTCGCCGGTGTCCTTCTCGTACCAGCGGAAGGCCGGTACGTCGAAGTTGGAGCCGTGCAGGATGCCGAGCTGGCTGGCGCCGGTCTGGCTGGACCAGTCCGTGCGCCAGGGGGCGAGGCGGTGGCTGCGCTCCAGCCAGTCCGCCACCGTCGGCATCAGGCCGTCCGCGGCGGCCCGGCGCAGCACCTCGTACCCGACGCCGTCGAGCTGGAGGAAGACCACCCCGGGTGCGGCCTCGGCCGCACCGGGCGAGGCCGTGCGGCGCTGGCGGCGGCGCCTGCGGTCGGCGAGCCGGTACAGCCGCCGGCGGTACGCCTCGTCGTCGCGGACCGCGAGGGCGGTGGAGGTGGCGGAGGCCACCGCGGACATCACCGCGGCGACGACGACGGCCGTCTCGGGGGCGGCGGCGCCGCGGCCGTCCGGGATCAGGCTGAGCGCCATCAGCAGGATCGAGCCGTTGAGGAAGAACACGAGCAGCCCGAGGACCAGTGCGGGCACCAGCAGGAGCGCCCGTACGATCACCGGCCACACCAGCGCGCTCAGCAGGCCGAAGGCCCCGGCGCCCCAGGCGGCGGTCAGTCCGATCCGGGTGATGCTGTCGCTGTCGGAGGACTGGAGGCGGAAGTCGGGCAGGATCCCGGCGAGGACGAGCATGGTGAGCGTGGACACCGCCCACACGATCACCACCCGCATCAGCGCACCGCCCGCGGCCCGCCACCGCCAACGCCCTCGCCCCACGCCCGTTCTCCGTCCCTCGCGTCCCGGGCCGCGCCCCGCCGGCGGCCCCCCGGCCAGCGTCGCACAGGCGGTGGGGCGGTGCGCCGGACACGGGTGACGCACGGACGTACGGCGGGTGGTGGATGGCGCAGCCGTGGCGGGCAGGCGGGGAGGAGACCTAGGTTCCGTCGTAGCCGGCCGTGGGCATGGAGAGCCGGCGGTGCACCTCGGCCTTCATCGCCGAGGTGTACTGCGGCTCGTCGAGCCCGGCGGTCTCCAGCCGTACGCCGCGCCGTTCGCACTCGGCGGCGAACTCCTCGACCGAGCTCAGCGCCCGGGCCAGGACCCGCCGGTTGGGGGCGACGAACAGGTCGATCCGGCCGTCGTCAACGTCGCACCACAGTCCGCAGTGGTCGGCCCGCAACCCGTAGAACAGCAGGTGTCGGGTGACCACGTAGCCCCGGTCGGCGGCCCAGCGCCCGCACATCGCGTGCTGGCTCCGGGTGT
Source organism: Streptomyces sp. NPDC001568 (assembly GCF_042893755.1). Classification (NCBI taxonomy): domain Bacteria; kingdom Bacillati; phylum Actinomycetota; class Actinomycetes; order Kitasatosporales; family Streptomycetaceae; genus Streptomyces; species Streptomyces sp. NPDC001568. Next base: position 370,204 of record NZ_JBIAVF010000006.1, read on the forward strand.
CCACGGCGAAGGGATCGGTGTCGAGTTCCTCGAGCGGGGCCAGGCTGGCGATCGCGGCCACGCGCAGCTCATCCATGGCGCCCGACCCTACTCCGATCCGGGCCCGCGCAGGAGGGGACCGCGAGGATCGGGTCGCGGGATCCCGGCCCGGGAGGTCGCGTCCGCGCGGATCCCCGCGGGCACCCCTAAGCTCGGGAGGGGGTCGAGGGAGGGAGAGGGTCGCAGTGGCGGTCGAGATCACCTGGTGGGGGCACGCGACGTGCACGGTGCGGGACTCGGGGGTGCGGCTGCTGACCGACCCGTTGTTCGCCCGGCGGTTCGCGCACCTGCGGCGGCGGCGCGGGGCGCTGCCCCCGCCCGAGGCGGCCCGGGCGGACGTGGTGCTGGTGTCGCACCTGCACTCCGACCACCTGCACCTGCCGTCGCTGGCCCGCGTGCCGCGCGGAACCCGGCTGCTGGTGCCGCGCGGGGCGCGCCGGGCGGTGCCGGGCCTGGAGCGGCTCGCGGAGCTGCGTGACCTGGTGGTGGCGGAGGTGGCCCCGGGCGACGAGGTCGCCGTACGGGACGACGTACGGGTACGGGTGGTCAGCGCGCGGCACGACGGGCGGCGGCTGCCGTTCGGACCGCACCGGTCGCCCGCGCTCGGGTACGTGGTCGAGGGCGCGTCGCGGACGTACTTCGCCGGGGACACGGGCCTGTTCGACACGATGGCCGAGGAGGTCGGGCCGGTGGACGTGGCGCTGCTGCCCGTCGGCGGCTGGGGCCCGTACCTGGGGCCGGGGCACCTGGACGCGGAGCGGGCGGCGAGGGCGCTGGCGGACCTGGCTCCCGCGGCGGCGGTGCCGGTGCACTACGGGACGTACTGGCCGATCGGCATGGACGCGGTGCGTCCGCACGAGTTCCACGCGCCGGGTGAGGAGTTCGCGCGGCACGCTCGTCGGCTCGCGCCGAAGGTGACGGTACGGGTGCCGGCCCACGGGGAGCGGGTGCGGCTGCCGTGATCCCGTGGCGGGAGGCGGCCCTGGCCGCCGGTCAGGTGCCGCAGGAGAGCGCTCAACAGGCGGTCGGCTATCCGGCGTTGTTCGTGCTGGTGGCGCTGGGCGCGCTGGTGCCGGTGATCCCGACGGGGGCGCTGGTGAGTACGGCGGCCGTGGTGGCGTTCCACCACCAGGCGCTGCCGTTCGGGCTGTTGCTGGTGTTCGGGGTTTCCGCGTCGGCGGCGTTCCTAGGGGACGTCGCGCTGTACTGGTTGGGGCGGCGCGGGGTGCATTCGCGGGGCGGCTCGCGCTGGCTGGAGTCGCTGCGCGGCCGGGCCGCACCGGACCGGCTGGAGCGGGCGCAGGCGAAGCTCGACGAGAACGGCGTGATGGTGCTGGTGCTGTCGCGGCTGGTCCCGGCCGGCCGGATCCCGGTGATGCTGGCCTGCCTGTTGGCCGGGATGCCGCTGCGGCGCTTCGCCCGGGGCGACGCCCCGGCCTGCCTCGCCTGGGCGGCCACGTACGGGCTGATCGGGATCCTGGGCGGCTCGCTGTTCTCCGAGCCCTGGAAGGGCGTGGCGCTGGCCGTCGGCGTCACGCTCCTGATCAGCGCGGGCCCGGCCGTGTGGCGGCGGGCCCGGCGGTAGGCCGTCTCCTTCGGATCCTGTCGGTCGAGCCCCGGACGGGGAGGGCCCGGCAGGATCCGCACGAGACGGTCCTGGTCGCCCCCGGTCGGCCTACCGCGGCGGGGTCAGGAGCCGGGGGTCCGGTGGGCCCACGGGCGGGCGGCCTCGAGTTGCGCGGCGACCTGGAGGACGGTGGTCTCCTCGTGTTCCCTGCCGACCAGTTGGACGGCGAGCGGGAGCCCGTCCGAGCCGAAGCCGGCCGGGACGGAGGCCGCAGGGTGACCGGTGACGTTCCACAGGGCGGTGTAGGCGATCATCGGGAGCGAGCGAACCATCGCGCCGACCGTGCCCACCCCGTCCAGGGCTCCGACGCGCCGGGGCCGGGCGGCCAAGGTCGGGGTGAGCAGCAGGTCGGCCCCGGCGAAGCAGCGATCGGCCCGCTCCGCCAGCCGCTCCCCCGCGCGAACGGCCCGTTCCACCACGGCCCCGGGCGCCAGCCGGGCGAGGCGCAGCGTGCCGCGGGTGCGCCGCTCCAGGAGCTCCGGCCGTTCCACGGCCGCCGCCTCGGCCCGGACGCCCCCGCAGAACTGCGCCGCGAAGGCCGCCGTGGTGTCGGGGTAGCGGGGGTCCACCTCCCGTACGTCGTGCCCGAGTTCGCGCAGGATCCGTACGGTGTCGTCGAGCGCGGCGACGTGTTCGGGGTGCGGGCGCACGCCGGGGACCGCGGGGACGGCCGAGTACCCGATCCGCAGCCTGCCGGGTTCGGTGGAAGCGGCGTGGACGAAGCTCGTCCGGGCGGGTCGCGCCGTCCAGCGGTCCCCTTCGGCCGGGCCGCTGAGGACGTCGTACAGCAGGGCGCTGTCCAGCACCGTGCGGGTCAGCGGTCCGATGGTGCCGAGGGCGTACCAGAGGTGCGGGTGCGGGGCGGTGGGGACGCGGCCGCGCTGCGGTTTGAGGCCGAACAGGCCGCAGCAGGCGGCCGGGATCCGGATCGAGCCGCCGCCGTCCCCGCCGAGCGCCGCGCCGGCCAGACCGGCGGCGACGGCGGCGGCGCTGCCCCCGCTGGATCCGCCGGTGGTGCGCGTCGGGTTCCAGGGGTTGCGGGCGTAGCCGTGCGCGGCCGACTCCGTGAACGGCCACTGGCCGAACTCCGGCATCGTGGTCTTTCCGATGATCACCGCTCCGGCGGCTCGGAGCCGCCGGACGGCCTCGGCGTCGTGCGGGGCCGGTGCCAGGTTGGCGGCGCCGCCGAAGGTGGTCACCTCCCCGGCGACGTCCAGCTCGTCCTTGATCGCGACGGGGACGCCGAGCAGCGGTCCGGCCGCGCCGGGTCCGCCCGCCGCGAGGGCCGCGTCGCGGGCGTCCGCCTCGGCCAGGGCGCGCTCCCCGAGCAGTACGCGGAAGGCCCCGAGGCGGTCGAGCCGTTCGGCCCGGCGCAGCGTCGCCTCCACGAGCCGGCGCGCCGACACCTTGCCGGCGCGTACGAGTTCGGCCTGCCGGGCGGAGCCCAGGAACACCAGCTCACGGTCGTCCATCGGTTTCCTCTCCGTCCTGTGCGGTGCTGCCCGCGGTCGGGGTCGGGGGCATGGACCGGGCCACGCGGAAGCCGACGTCCTCGACCCGGAAGCTCGGGTGGCTGCGGCGGCGCGCGGAGGCCCGGCAGCTCCAGTGCTCGTCGAACCAGCCGCCGCCGCGCAGCACCCGGTAGTCGCCGTAGACCTCGGCGTCGTAGACGTCCCAGCACCAGTTCCAGACGTTGCCGATCATGTCGTACAGGCCCCACGCGTTGGGGAGCCTGCCGCCCACCTCGTGGACGCGTTCGTCCGAGTTGCCGCGGTACCAGGCGATCTCGTCGAGGGGACCGTAGTGCGGTCCGGTGGTGCCGGCCCGGCAGGCGTGTTCCCATTCGGCCTCGGTGGGCAGCCGGTACCCGTCGGCGGATCCGTCGAATTCGACGCTCCGGCCGTCGGGGTGGAAGCGGTGGACGGGCGCCAGGCCCTCGCCCTCCGACAGCGCGTCGCAGAACCGGACGGCGTCCCACCAGGACACGCTCTCGACGGGCAGTCGGTCGCCCCGGGCCGCGGCGGGGCGCAGCCCCGTGACCTCCGCGTACCGGTCCTGGGTGACGGGCAGGGCCGCGATCCGGTACGGCGCGAGGTCCACGGCCCAGCTGCGCCGCGTCCTGCGGTCCGACAGGGTGACCCGCCCCGGCGGGACGGCGATCATCCCGGGTTCCGCACTCGCGTCCATGAACAGGGGATCCTACGACACCAGTTCGGGGACGGGCGGCGGTCAGTCCGCCAGCTCGGCGAGGACCGAGCCGAGCCCGTCCAGCGCCGCCCGGACGTGCGGCAGGCCCAGCGGGTCCGGGGACTCCAGCGCGGCCAGTCGTTGCCGCGGGTCGCCGCCCAGCAGCGGTCCGGTCGCGAGGCGGACCCGCAGCGCGCCCAGGTCGTCCGCGAAGCGCTGGCCGCCGGGGGTCGCAGCGTCCAGCCGGGCGCCGAGCCAGTCCTCCAGCTCCATGGCGTCGCCCACCCCGTGCCGGGCCAGGCCGGCACGCAGCGGCGTCAGGTCGGCGTACAGGTGCCGGCCGGCCTCCGGGGGCCGGGCGAACGCCCCGGCGGCCAGCAGCACCCGGTGTGCGGCGGCGGCGACCGAACCGTGCAGGGCGGCGGCCGCGCGGGCCCGCGCGGTGACCGCGTCGGGCTCGTCCAGGGCGTGGGCGGCGGCCCCGGCGACGGGGCCCGCGATCAGGGCGCCGGTGGCGGTGAGGATGTCCAGGGTCCGGGCGCGCAGCCAGGTGCCGCGCGGGGTGCCGGGCAGGCGCAGGACGGCGGCGGGCCAACCGCCGGGCAGTAGCGCTCCGGAGAGGTCGACGAGGACGGCCGCCTGGTCGGGGAGCATCTCGGCGGGGCTCAGGACGAGGGTGTCGCGGGGCCGGTGGACGGTGTCGCGCCAGCTCTCGTCGCTGACCACGAACAGTCCGGCGGACTCCGCGGCCTCGCAGGCCTCCCGGAGCAGTTCGGGCGGTGGCACGGTCCCGGTCGGGTCGTCGGCCACGGACAGCAGCAGCACGCGCGGGTCGCCGCCCTCGGCGCGGACCCTCCGTACGGTTTCCAGCAGGGCGTACGGGTCGGGTACGCCGCCGCACTCGGCGGGGGTCGGCACGTGGTAGGCACGCCGTCCCAGCAGTCGGACCTGAGGGGTCCACCAGGCGGGACAGGGGCGGGGCAGCAACACGTCGCCGCCGTACGCGCCGAGCAGCGCCAGCAGCAGCGCGGGGGCGCCGGGCCCGGCGGCCACGTTCTCGGGGGCGGTGGCGAGCCCGCGGCGGGCCCAGTGCCGGCAGGCGGCCTCGCGTACGGGCTCCCCGCCACCCGGCGGTTCGGGGGCGGCCCGGTCCGCGGCGGCGGCGAGGGCGGCGGTCAGCTCGGGGAGGGCGGGCAGACCGGGTTCCGGGGCGGGGGGGCCGTACCGGACGGGCCCGCGTCCCACGGACACCGGACCCCAGGCCCGGGCGGTGCCCAGGCCGTGCGTCGTCCCCTCGGCCATCCCCGCCACCGCGTCCACCTTCCGCCGCCGCCGACCAGCCCCCCGTCCCTGCCCTTTATACGGCTGTTCGGGCTACCTCGCCCGTCGGCCGGCCCACCGACCTCCCCACGCGGGAGTTGCCCCACATCTCCCGCCGCGCCTTCGACCCGTTCCCTTGCCGCACATGCATCGTGTCCACATGTCAAAACGCAGGTCTCACATACCGGCCCGATCCCCTACCGTGATCAACGACGCTTCGACGAAGAGGGGTTCCGCCATGAACGACGCCACCCACACCACCGACGCCCACGCGCCCGACGCCGCCCGCGAGACGGCCGTCTACACGCACGGCCATCACGAGTCGGTGCTGCGCTCCCACCGCTGGCGCACCGCCGCCAACTCGGCCGCCTACCTGACCGGGGAACTGCGCCCGGGCATGCGGGTACTGGACGTGGGCTGCGGACCCGGCACCATCACGGCGGACCTGGCCCTGCTGGTCGCCCCCGGTGGCCGCGTGACCGCCGTGGACGCGGCGGCGGACGTGGTCGAGCAGGCCCGCGCCCACGCCGTCGAACGCGGCCTGGCCGGGTCGATCGACTTCGGTACGGCGGACGTCCACGCCCTGGACTTCCCCGACGACTCCTTCGACGTGGTCCATGCCCACCAGGTGCTGCAACACGTCGGCGACCCGGTACGGGCCCTGCGCGAGATGCGCCGCGTGTGTAGGCCGGGCGGCATCGTGGCCGTGCGCGACGCCGACTACGCGGCGATGACCTGGTACCCGGCGACCCCGGGCCTGGAGGAGTGGCTGGACCTGTACCGGCGGGTGGCCCGGGCCAACGGGGGCGAGCCCGACGCCGGCCGCCGCCTGCTGTCGTGGGCCCGCGCGGCGGACTTCGCGGAGATCACCGCCTCCGCGACGGCCTGGTGCTACGCCACGGCCGAGGAGATCGCCTGGTGGTCCTCCCTGTGGGCGGACCGTACGACGGCTTCCGCCTACGCGGCCATCGCCACGGACGGCGGCCACGCCACCCGCGCCGACCTGGACGCCGCCGCCCACGCCTGGCACACCTGGGGCGAGGCCCCGGACGCCTGGTTCTCCGTCCTGAACGGCGAACTGATCTGCCGCGGCTAGCGCTCCGCCCGGCGTCGCCCTCCGGTTCCTGGGCGAGGGCCCGCAGGACGTCCCGTTCCTCCGCGAGGGCCTGGCCGACCTGGAGCTCGGCGACGTCATCGACCCCGCCCCGGAGACCCGGAGGGAGCCGCTCCTGGCGGACCGCTTCGGGGGCGTCCTCCGGGTCGGTCACCCCCTGCTGGACCGCGCGGTCACCGTCGATCGGTTCGCCGCCGCCGACCACCTCACCTACTCGCGCCGCGGCCGGTTCACCGGCCCGATCGACACGCCGCCGGCCGAACAGGGCCGCGCCCGCCGGGTGGTGGCCGTCCACCCGACGTGCGCCTCGGCCCTGCCGGCCCTGCTCGACACCGACCTCGTCGGCCTCCTCGGGGACCGCGTGCACTCGGCGACGGCTCGCCGGTTCGGGCTGGTCACCTTCCCCGTCCCGCTCGACCTGCCGACCCTGGAGCTGTCCCTGGCCCGGCACCCCCGGTACGCGGCCGACCCCGACCACACCCGGCTGCGCCGCCCGGTGGCCGAGGTCGTCCGGGCCGAACTCGGCCCGGCGTGAGGTCCTCTCAGGCCGACCCCACCGGGCCCTCGCCGCCCGGCGGGCGCACGCGGAAGTCGTACGCGGGCGGCAGCGGGGCGTCCGTCAGCTCGGCCCAGAGTTCGGACAGGGCCTCCTCGCCCTCGCGGAGGTCGGCGAGTTCGAAGCCGTCCTCGAAGAGCCGGCGGGCCGCGCCGACGTGGCCCTCCGCCGCCAGCAGCCGGGCGGCGAGCAGCCGGAACCGGCCCTGCTCGCGCAGCGTCGGGCGGAGCCCGTCCCACACCTCCCGCGCGGCGGCCGGCCGGCCCGCGGCGAGCAGCGCGGTCATCGCCTCCCGGCCCAGGGCGGATTCGGCGGCGGTCCAGGCCTCGCCGCCCCGGCTCTGCGCGACCAGGTCGGCGAAGGCCTCGGCGTACCGGTCGGCGGCCCGCAGCGGATCCCCGGCCAGGGCGTCGGCCACCGCGAGGCAGCGCAGCAGGGGCCAGCGGGAGGGGGCCAGGGCCAGGCCGCGTTCCCAACTCCGCACGGCCTGGGCCACGTCACCGGCGTGCCACTGGGCGACGCCGAGGTGGTACTCGGTGAGCGGGTCGGCGGGGGCCGTCTCCAGCATGTCCCGCCAGTGCCCGGCGACGAGGGCCTCCCCGGGCGGGGCCGCCTTGCGCGGCGCGGGCAGCACTCCCGTGCGCCACAGCCTCAGCCAGGGTTCCTGGGCGGCGCCGAGGGTGGATTCCTCGAAGGGGGTGCCGGGCAGGGTGTGGCCCGCGCACAGCACCTCCAGGGCGCCCCAGCCGGAGCCGGTGGCGATCCGCTCCCCCGGTTCGGTGTCGGCGCGGGCCCGCCACGCCTTGTGGGCGGCGTCGAGGGTCGCGGCCGGCAGGACGTCGTCCAGGGCTTCGGCGGCGGCCCCCCGGGCCGCCGCCCAGTCGGCGCCGTGCACCCGTGCGGGGTCGGCGCGCAGCGGCCCGTAGGCCTCCAACCAGCTGAACTCGGCCCCGGGTTCGAGGCGTACGTGTTCCAGCTGGGTGCGGGCCAGGCCGGCCTGGATCTCGGCGTAGCCGCCGGCGCCGGGCCGGGTCAGCCACTCCTGCCAGCGCCGGCCGCCCGCTCCGGAGCCCCACACGAACAGCTTGCGGCCGCGCAGCCGGGCGGTGGAGGCCTGCGCCAGCCCGTACCCGTCGGCGTCGAGGGAGGCGATCCAGGGCCGGTTCGCGTCCGCGTCGCGCACCTCGTAGAAGAAGTCGGCCGGGTACTCGCTGCGCAGCGGGTAGCTGCGGTCCTCCCCCTCCCAGACGGGTACGGGGACACGGCGCAGGGAGCGCTCGTGGCCGTGGTGCCAGGCTTCGTCGGCGGGGGCGAGGACGCGACTGCCCGGCTCCTCGGGGACGGCGGTGTTCGACCACCAGTACACGGGCGCGGGGCGTTCGTGCGGGTTGCGGACGCGGACGCCGACGTGCAGGAACTCCGAGTCGGCGGGGAGCCACAGGTCCACCTGGAACGGCAGGTCGCGCAGCCGTTCCCATTCCCACATCCGCAGCATCACGCCCCCGTCGGGTGCGGGGACGGGCGCGGCGTGCAGCGGTGAGCAGGACAGGGTGGTGTGTCCGGTGGCGCCGATGTTCCATTCGATGCCGCCGGAGAACCAGGCTCCGTTGAGGGCGAGGTTGGCGGGCTGGAACACCGGGTTGCGGTGGAGCAGTTCGCGGCCGGTCGGCAGGTGGACCAGGGAGTGGATCCGGCCGCCGAGTTCGGGCAGCACCGTGACGCGCAGCAGGCCGTTGTCGATGACGACCGATGCGAACTCGCGCTCCGCGCGCTCGCGTCCGTACCCGTCGCGGACCGGGACGGGCAGGAGCGAGCGCAGCGGTTCGTACCCGATCTGGCGGGCCATGTCGCGCGGCAGCCCGTCGCGCGCGCGTGCGTCCGGTACGTGCACCCCGTCGGGTGCGCGCAGGGCGGGGAGGGGGTTGTCGGGACCCAACGGGGCTGCGGGAAGGGTCAGCAGGGCACGTCGGACGGTGGTGGCCATGGGGAAATGGAACACGCCGGCGCGGCCGGTGCACAGGGGTTCCGCGGATCACCACCGGTCAGGATTACGCAAAGGCGTCCGCGACCAGATCGGCGAGCAGTGCTCCCGCACGCCCGTCCGGATCCAGGTCCGGGTCGTAGACGGTGACGTTGAGGCCGACGCAGCGCGGCGAGCGGGCCAGTACGTCGAGCAGTCCGGCGAGTTCGTCGGGCAGCAGCCCGCCCGGGTCCGGGCTGTCCACGGCGGGCATGACGGACGGGTCCAACACGTCGGCGTCGAGGTGGATCCAGAAGCCGTCCGTGCGCGGCGGGTGCAGTCCCTCCAGCGCGGCCCGGGCCACGGCGGCGGCGCCCCGCTCGCGGATGTCCCCGACGGTGGCGGCGGTGATCCCGGCGGCGCGCAGCTCGGGGAGGTCGGGGTCGCCGTCACGGAGCCCGAACAGGCGTACGTCCTCGTCGCGCAGGTAGGGGCCGAGGCCTTCCAGGCCGGTCAGGTCGGCCTGGCCGCGGCCGGTGGCCAGGGCGAGTTCCTCGCCGGCGGCGGCGCCGACGGGCCCGTTGACGGCCTCGTTGCCGGGGTGGCGGAAGTCGGCGGACCCGTCGATCGCGGCGAGTCCGTAGTGGCCGATGCGGCGCATGGCGAGCGCGGCGCCGAGTTGGATGGAGCAGTCGCCGCCGAGGACCACGGGGAACTCGCCGGCCCGCAGGTGCTTCTCGACGCGGTCGGCGAGCACGGTGGAGTATCGCGCGAGCGCGGTCGCGTGGAAGACGCCGTCGCCCTCCCGCCAGTCGCCCCGGTCGTAGCGCGGCGGGACGACGACCCCGCCCTCTCGGGCGCCGAGCCGGTGCAGCAGCCCTTGCTCCCGCAGGGCGCCGGCCAGTTTGTAGACGCCGGGTACGGTGCCGGGGGCGGGCGGCCGCAGGCCGAGGTTGGAGGGGGCGTCGAGGAGGACGAGGCTTCTCATGAGCCCATCCTGGGCGACGAGGGCTCCGCCGTCCCGGTGTTCGACCGACGGGGTTCTCCGGCGGTGACGGCCCAGCGTTCGTGGTCGCGCCAGGCACCGTCGACGCGCAGGAAGTCCGGGGAGAACCCTTCCAGGCGGAAGCCGCGGCCCCTGACCAGGGCGATGGAGGCGGTGTTGGCCGGCTGGATGTTGGCCTCCAGGCGGTGCAGGTCGAGGCCGCCCCGGTCCGCCGGCGCGAAGGCGTGGTCGACGACGAGGCCGAGGGCCTCGCCCATGAGCCCGCGTCCGGCGGCGTGCGCGAAGGCCCCGTAGCCGAGGGCGCCGCACCGGAAGGCGCCGAGCACGATGTTGTTGACGTTGACGAAGCCGGCGATGGCCCCGGTGGCGAGTTCGCAGACCAGGAACCCGGCGCGGCCCTCGTCGCCCGCGAGACGGGCCGCGTAGGGCTCGTACTCGGCCACCGTGACGGGTGGGAACAGCCAGGGGTGGTGCAGGTGCCGGCTCTCGTGCGCGCGGGCGGTGAACTCGGGTCCGTCGGACTGCCGGAAGGGGCGCAGGCCGACCGCCGGGCCCGTGACGACGTAGTGCGAATATTCCATCGCCCCAGGCTAGGGGCCGTGACAACATCCCCCGGTGATCATCGCTGAGGACCTTTCCGCCCTGCTGCTCGCCGCGGCCCGCAACAACGCCGACTGGTGCGACGCCGTGAGCCGCGCCCACGGGGTGCCGACCACCTTCACCCCGGCCGCCTGGAGCGGCGCCGTACGCACCCCCGCGCTGTATCCGGACGCGGTGTCCCTGACCCCGGTGGCCACGCCGGCCGAGGTGCTGGCCGGCGTCGACACGGCTTCGCCGGGATGCAGCGTGAAGGACGGCTTCGCCGCGCTGGACCTGGCCCCGGCGGGCTTCGAGGTGCTGTTCGAGGCGTGGTGGATCCACCGCCCGGCGGGGCCCGCGCCGTCCCGTCCGAGCGCCGGCCCGCGGTGGTCGCGGGTCTGCGGCCCCGGGGAGTTGGCCGACTGGGCGGCGGCGTGGGGCGGCGGGGAGCCGTCGGGGCCGTTCCGCCCGGAGCTGCTCCGCCCGGACGTCGCCTTCCTGGCGGGCCGCGCCGGCGGCCGCATCGTGGCGGGAGCCGTGCTCAACGTCGGGGGCGGGGTGGTCGGGGTGTCCAACCTGTTCGCCCCGGACCCGGCCGGCACGGACTCCGCGTGGGCGGCAGCCCTCGACGCCGCCGCCGAGCTGTGGCCGGGGCTGCCGGTCGTGGGCTACGAGCACGGGGAGGACCTCGACGCGGCCGTCCGCGCCGGCTTCGCCCCGATCGGCCCGCTCCGCGTCTGGCTGCACACGGCCTGAGCCGTCGACGAGGAGCCCCCCGCCCGAGCCGACGCCGGCGCGACCCTGCCGGTCGGCGCGACCCTGCCGGTCGGCGCGGGCGAACGGTCGGCGCGGGCGAACGGTCGGGCGCCGCGTCCGGGCCGGCCCGGCGTCGCCGCCCGCGCTACCTCGGGCGACGGCGCCGGGCCAGGTAGGCCCCGCAGAGCCCGCCGAGCACCGCCGTGCTGAGCAGCGCCACCCACAGCGGCATCGTGACGATCGGGACCAGCAGCCGGATCTCCGTCGACCGGGTGTTCTCGAAGATGAAGACGAGGGTGAGGACCGCGAGGACGAGGAAGCCCACGCGGGCCGGGGTGAACGTGCCGCGGCCCGGGGAGGAGCCGCCCTTCGGGGCTTGGTGGGTCATGGGCCCATGATCCGCCCGCCGGGCGCCCGGCGGTCAGCTGTGCAGGGCCAGACGGGGGACGTCGTCCCGGTCGATCCCGAAGACCTGCGCGTACAGGGACAGTTCCGCCTCCAGGGCCGTGATCATCGTCTCCGCGCGCCGGAAGCCGTGGCCCTCGCCCTCGAAGGTGAGGTACGCGTGCGGTACCGCGCGGCCCCGCAGCGCGGTCAGCAGCCGCTCGGCCTGGGCGGGCGGGCAGACCGGGTCGTCCAGTCCCTGGAGCAGCAGGAAGGGGGCGGTGATCCGGTCGGCGCGGGCCACCGGGGACCGCTCGCGGCTGCGCAGGGCCAGGGTCTGCGGCGGTCCGGCCAGCCCGTCGGTGTAGTGGGATTCGAGGTCGTGGGTCTCGGCGGCGAAGGCCCGCAGATCCAGTACCGGGTAGATGATCGCGGCGCAGGCGTAGAGGTCCGTGGCGGCCAGCGAGGCGGCCGCCGTCCAGCCGCCGGCGCTGCCGCCGCGGACGGCGAGCCGGGCGGGGTCGGCGGTGCCCTCGGCGGCCAGGGCGCGGGCGACGGCCGCGCAGTCCTCGACGTCGACGACCCCCCACTGTTCGCGCAGCCGCTCCCGGTAGGCGCGGCCGTATCCGGTGGAGCCGCCGTAGTTCACCTCGACGACGCCGATGCCGCGCGAGGTGAAATAGGCGATGTGCAGGTCCAGGGCGGGCGGCACGTGGTCGGTGGGGCCGCCGTGCGCCCACACCACGTACGGGGGCCGTTCGGCGGCCGGGGCCCGTACGGCGGGGTGGTGCGGCGGGTAGACGTGCGCGTGGATCTCCCGGCCGCCCGGGCCCGGAAAGGTCCTGGTCTGCGGTTCCGGGTAGTGGGCGGGGTCCACGGGGTCGGTGGCGTGGGCGCCGACGACGCGGGCGTGGCCCGTCGCGGTGTCCAGTTCGACGACCTCGTAGGCGCTGCGCGGGCTCGCGGCGACCCCGTAGACGCGGGTGCCGCTGACGGCCAGGGTGGGCTGCCAGGCGGTCCAGGGGCCGGCGACGTCGACGAGGTCGCCGCTGTCGGGGTCGAGCACGCCGAGCACCGCGGAGCCGCGGCCGTGCAAGGCCGCGAGCAGGCCGCCGCCGGAGCCCTCGGCGCGGGAGCCGGACAGCGGGGCCAGCCAGGTCAGGCCCGGCTTCCACAGGGCGCCGCCGAACTCCTCCTCGCGGGGGCACAGGTTGACCGCCCCGCCGCCCCCGGTGTCCACCCGGTACGGGTTCCACCAGCCGCTGCGGTCGCTGACCGCGAGCAGGCTCCCGTCGGCGGCCCACGCCACCTGGGCCACCGCCTCGTCCGGGCCGCCGAGGACCGTCCGGGGCGCGCCCAGCGTGCCCTGCGGGGTCACGTCGGCGAGTTGCAGTTCGGTGCCGTCCCAGGGCATCCGGGGGTGGTCCCACACCAGCCAGGCGACCCGTCGCCCGTCGGGGGACAACCGGGGCCCGGTCCGGAAGCGGTGCCGGTCGTCGGTGAGTTCCCGTACGGCGCCGCGGTCCGCGGCGGCCGAGCCGTCGAGCGGTACGGCGGCGGTCACCCGGCGCACGTCGCCCGGCCCGGGGCCGGTGAACTCCTCCAGCACGCACCACACCTCGGCCCCGCGCAGCACCGGGTCGGCCCAGCGCAGGCCGCCCCCGACCGCGGAGAGCGGGGTCAGGGGGCGCGGGCCGGGGCTACCGGGTGCGTCGGGTTCGTACGCGTACATCCGCTGGTCGGCGTGGTGGACGAACACCACGAGCGGCCCGCCGGTCGGCCGTTCGGCGCCCGCCCAGGGCAGGCCGCCGTACTCGGTGAACCGGCTGCGCACGTTCCACGGCGCGGGGAGCACGGACCGGGCGGCCCGTCCGTCGGCGGGGCGGCGCACGAGGGTGCGCCGGCCGCCCTCGCGCGGGCGGGGCTCGGTCCACCACACCTCGGCGCCGACGGTGCCCAGGTACTCGGGGCGACCGTCGTGGGAGGCGGCGAGCGCGGCGTCGATCGGGGAGGGCCAGCTGCCGTAGGGCAGGACCGGGCCGGGGGCCGCCATCACAGGACTCCCTTCACAGCGCGCGCAGGGCGCGGTCGAGGACGCGGACGCCGAAGTGGAGGGCGTCGACGGGGACCCGTTCGTCCACGCCGTGGAAGAGGGACCAGTAGTCGAAGCCGGGGGGCAGTTTGAGCGGGGAGTAGCCGTAGCCGGTGATGCCGAGCCGGGAGAACTGTTTGGCGTCGGTGCCGCCGGCCATGCAGAAGGGCACGACGTGTCCGTCGGGGTCGAAGTGCTCGACGGACTCGCGCAGTACGGCGAAGGTGGGCCCGTCGACCGGTGCTTCGAGGGCGACCTCGCGGTGGTGGAACTCCCAGTGCACGTCGGGGCCGGTGAGTTCCTGGAGGGTGGCCATGAACTCGGCCTCCCCGCCGGGGAGGATGCGTCCGTCGACGTAGGCGGTGGCGTGCCCGGGGATGACGTTCAGCTTGTACCCGGCGCTGAGCATCGTCGGGTTGGCGCTGTTGCGGACGGTGGCGTCGACGAGGGCGCCGACCGGGCCGAGCCTGGGAAGCAGCGCGTCGACGTCGAAGCCGGGAGCCCGGGGGTCGACGGACAGGCCTTGCAGGGCGGCGAGTTCGGTGATGCAGGCGGTGACGGTGGCGGTCAGGCGGACCGGCCATTCGTGCGCGCCGATCCGTGCGACGGCGGCGGCGAGCCGGGTGACGGCGTTGGCCCGGTTGGGCTTCGAGCCGTGGCCGGTGGTGCCGTGCGCGGTCAACTTGAGCCAGGCGGTGCCGCGTTCACCGGCCGCGATCGGGTAGAGGGCGCGGCCGGTGCCGGCGTGCACGGTGAAGGCGCCGGACTCGCTGAGGCCCTCCGTACAGCCTTCGAAGAGGTGCGGGTGGTGGTCGGCGAGGAATCCGGACCCGTCGACGGCGCTGTCCTCCTCGTCGGCGGTGTAGGCGATCACGATGTCCCGGCGCGGCCGTACGCCCCGGCGCGCCCAGGCCCGTACGAGGGCCAGCAGCATCGCGTCCATGTTCTTCATGTCCACGGCGCCCCGGCCCCAGACCACCCCGTCGCGGACCTCGCCGGAGAAGGGGTGCACGCTCCAGTCGGCGGCCTCGGCGGGGACCACGTCGAGGTGGCCGTGGACGAGGAGGGCCTCGGCGGTGGGGTCGGTGCCCGCGAGGCGGGCCACCACGTTGGTGCGGCCCGGGGTGCGTTCCAGCAGGAGGGGCTCCAGCCCGGCGCCGTCCAGCCGTTCGGCGACGTATTCGGCGGCGGGCCGCTCGCGGCAGTCACCGCCGCCCCGGTTGCTCGTGTCGATCCGGATCAGCGCGGAGGTGAACTCGACCACCTCGTCGAACGCCGTTCCGTCCAGTGCCGCGTCGCCCTCGGCCGCCCGGTGCATGTCAGCCATACTGCTCCTCCACGGCAGCCGAGACGACGGTCGTGACCGCCTTGAAGGTGCGGATCCCCTCGTACATGGTCCCGCTGGTGTACGCGACCCTGCGCTCGCCGCGACGTTCGACGCCGGGGACGACGGCGGCGGCGAGCGACAGGTGTTCGGCGTCGAACTCCACCTCGACGGTGAAGGGGCCGCCGCGTGCCGGTTCGTACCGGACGGCCAGCCGTGCGGCCTCGGTGGCGGCGGCCCGGATGTCGGCGGCGGTGCGGGCGGGGGTGCGGCACACGGCCGCGTAGCGCGACACGTGGTCCTTGACGGCGACGGTGATCGCGTCCGGGGCGTAGCCGGCCGCGTCGACGCAGGTCAGGTCGTCGCCGGTGACGAGGATGACGGGGACTCCGTACTCGGCGACGACGTGGGCGTTGAGCATGCCCTCGCTGGCCGGCAGCCCGTTCAGCCAGACCCCGGTGATGGAGTTGGCGAGGTAGGTGTGGGCGAGGACGCCCTCGGCGCCGGCGCCGGTGTGATAGCCGACGAAGGCGATGCCGTCGACGTCGCCGTGCTGGACGCCCTCGACCATGGAGAGGTTCTTGTGGCGGCCGGTCAGCAGTTCGGCGCGGGCGTCGAGCTTTTCCAGCAGCAGGTTGCGCATCGTCGAGTGGGCCTCGTTGATGAGGACCTGGTCGGCGCCGCCGTCGTAGAAGCCGAGTACGGCGGCGTTCACGTCGGAGGTGAGCAGGCTGCGGCAGCGTTCCCACTGGGACGCGCCGGGTAGGACGTCCTCGGGCCAGGTGACGCCCGTGGCGCCTTCCATGTCGGCGGAGATGAGGATCTTCATCGGGCCCCCGGTGGGTCGGGTCGCGGGAGGCCCACCCTAGGCCCTGGGCGGGCCATCCGCGGGGAGCGGCCCGCGCCGGTGGCGCGGCGCACCGCGGGGGCCGGCCTCGGGAGCGCCGACGGCGCCGGCGGCCCGGGACCGGGACGGGGTTCCGGCGGCCCGGGACCGCCGGAATTCCACCCGAACCGGTGAGCCCCGGGGCGGCGGGCGAACCGCCCCGCTCAGTTCTCCACTTCTCGGGCCAGGTTGTCGAGGAAGGTGTCGTGGATGCGGGCGAGGCCCTTGGGCGCGAAGGTGCGCTCGAAGAAGCCGCCGATGCCGCCGGCGCCGTTCCAGACGGTGCCGACCACGACCTTGGACTTGCCCTCGCCGGCCGGGGTCACGGTCCAGGTGGTGACCATGGAGGAGTTGCGGTCCTTCTCCACGAGCTGGCCGTTCGTGGGCTCGGTGACCTCGAGCAGGCAGTCGCGCACGCGCTTGCTGGTGGCCTGGAGCTTCCAGTGGACCAGGGTGCCCTCGCCGTCGCCGCCCTCGCGGACCTCGTACTCGCTGTAGTGCTCGGGGAGCAGCTTGCCGCGGGAGCCGCTGTAGTCAGCCAGCGTGTCGAACACGGTCTCCGCGTCGGCCGCGATGATCCGCTCCGTGGTGGCCTCGACCTGCGCCATACCTGTTCCTCCAGCAGTTGTGATCGCTCGTCACGGCGAAGCCAACCACCTCGGGCCCGGGCGCCCAAATCCGGTCCGCCCCGCCACCGGCCCCCGCGGGCCGCAGGTGCCGGTCCGCACGATCATGGGAACATTTGTTCTATTGTCGGGCCGAGCCACCGAGGGAGGCGCCGATGCGCTGGGACAGCCTGACCGACAACGCGAACACCGCCGACGGCCCCGACGGCGCGGCCGACGCCGGCGGAACCGCCGACGGCGCCGGGGCCGCGCGCGCCACCGGCCCCGCCGCGCTCTTCGGAGCCGGCGCCGTCGTGACCCGCACCATCGACACCCCCGAGTTCCGGGGGATCACCTTCCACGAGGTCCGGGCCCGGTCCCTGGTGAACCGGGTCCCGGGGGCCTCGCGCATGCCGTTCGAGTGGACGGTCAACCCGTACCGCGGTTGCAGCCACGCCTGCGTGTACTGCTTCGCGCGCCGGACGCACGCCTACCTCGACCTCGACACGGGCCTCGGATTCGACTCGCAGATCGTCGTCAAGACCAACGCCCCGGAGCTGCTGCGCCGCGAACTCGCGGCTCCCCGGTGGACCGGCGCGCACATCGCGATGGGCACCAATGTGGACTGCTACCAGCGGGCGGAGGGCCGCTACCGGCTGATGCCGGGCATCATCGAGGCGCTGCGGGAGCGTGCCAACCCGTTCTCCATCCTCACCAAGGGCACGCTGATCCTGCGCGACCTCCCCCTCCTGCGCGAGGCGGCCGAGGTCACCGACGTGGGCATCTCCGTGTCCGTCGGCTTCACCGACACCTCCCTGTGGCGGACCGTGGAGCCCGGTACGCCCTCCCCCGCCGCCCGACTGAACGCCGTACGGACCCTGACCGACGCGGGCATCGAGTGCGGGGTGCTGATGGCCCCGGTGATCCCCTTCCTCGGTGACGCTCCCGAGCAATTGCGGGACACCGTCCGGGCCGTCGCGGAGTCCGGGGCCACCTCCGTGACACCCCTGGTACTCCATCTGCGGCCCGGGGCGCGCGAGTGGTTCACGGCCTGGCTGGGCGAGCACCACCCCCACCTGGTCGAACGGTACGAACGGATGTACGCGGGCGGTTCCTACGCGCCGACCTGGTACCAGCGGCAGATCACCCGTCAAGTCCACCGACTGGCGGCCGAATTCGGCATCGGTCCGGGCGGGCGCGGGGCATCCCGCCGGACCGGGGCGGTCCGGCCCCCGGCGCCGGGGGCGGCCGGGACGACGGCGGCCGGACCGACGCAGCTGACCCTGCTGTGACCCGCGGCGTTCCTTGAAGGGTCATCACATCGGGCCAACGCGCGGCCCAATCCCGCCTTCCGGGCCCGATTTCCGGGACGATTCCGCCCAGAACACTCGGCTGGGAGGCCCCATGCTCCACCCCACGAAGAAGCGCGCCGCCGCGAAGAGGCGCGCCGCCGTCCTGCTGTCGATCTCCGCCGTCGCCGCCGCGCTGACGAGCCCCGTCACGGCAGCTCCCGCGGACGCGGACCCCGCGGCCCCGGCCGCCGCCGCGCCCGGGCAGGCGGCGCTGCGCTGGACCGGCTGCGCGACACCGCGCCACCCGACGCTCCAGTGCGCCTCCCTCCCCGTCCCCCTCGACCACGACCGGCCCGCCGGGCGGCAGATCTCCCTGGCCCTGACCCGGGTGCCGCACACGGCCGCCACCTCCCAGGGCCCGCTGCTGGTCAACCCGGGCGGCCCGGGCGGCAGCGGCCGAGCCCTGGCGGGGTTCATCGCCTCCGCCCTGCCCAAGGACGTGGCCGCCCAGTACGACGTGATCGGCTTCGACCCCCGGGGCGTCGGCAGGAGCGAGCCGACGCTGGACTGCGCCGCCGGGCACTTCAAACCCGTGCGCCCCGACTCGGTGCCGCTCGACCCGGAGACCGAGCGGGCCAACCTGGAGCGGGTGCGTGCCTTCGCCGCGTCCTGCGGGGCCAAGCACGCGGACGTGCTGCCGCACGTGGGCACCGTCTCCGCCGCCCGCGACCTGGAGGTGCTGCGCACGGCCCTCGGGGCTCAGCGCCTCAGCTACTTCGGGTACTCGTACGGGACCTACCTCGGCGCGGTGTACGCCCGCCTGCACCCGGACCGCGTGCACCGGCTCGTCCTGGACTCCGTGGTGGATCCGGCCGGGGTCTGGTATCAGGACAACCTCGCCCAGGACCTGGCGTTCGACGCCCGCCACAAGGCGTTCCTGGCCTGGGTGGCCACGTACGACGCCACGTACGGGCTGGGCACCGACCCGGCGCGGATCGAAAAGCTCTGGTACGGGATGCGGGAGTCGCTGCGCGGGACCCCGGCGGGCGGCAAGGTGGGCCCGGCCGAGCTGGAGGACACGTACATGCCGGGCGGCTACTACAACGGCTACTGGCCGAACCTGGCCGAGGCCTTCGCGGCGTACGTCCTGAAGCAGGACCCGAAGCCGCTGGTGGCGGCGTACGAGCGGTTCGGCGCGGTGGAGCCCTCGGCGGGCAACGGGTACAGCGTGTACACGGCGGTGCAGTGCCGGGACTCGGCCTGGCCGACCGACTGGAACGCGTGGCGCGCCGACATGTGGCGCACGCACGCCAAGGCGCCCTTCATGACCTGGAACAACGCCTGGTACAACGCACCCTGCGCGTTCTGGCCGGCGGAGTCCCTGCGGGCGCCGGACGTGACGAACTCCGAACTGCCGCCGGCGCTGCTGTTCCAGGCGACGGAGGACGCGGCCACGCCCTTCGGCGGCGCGGTGAGCATGCGGGACAAGCTGAAGGGTTCGGCGCTGGTGGTGGAGGAGGGCGGCGGCAACCACGGCATCGCGCTCAGCGGCAACAAGTGCCTGGACGAGAAGCTCGCCGCGTACCTGCGCACGGGAGCGGCGGCCGACGCCACCTGCCCGGCCCAGCCCGCCCCGACCCCGGCCGCCGCGACCAAGGCGCTCCCGCCCTCCTCGGGCGGCGCCGCCCTGCACGGCCTCCTGGGCTTCCGCCACTGATCCGGGCCGGGGCGGGGCGGGACGGGGGTCCGGGCCCGCCCCTTCGACAGGGACGACCTAAGCGCCCGGCAGGCGGCCCAGGGCGTCCGTCGCCGCGACCGCGAGGCGGGGGTGGGACTGGGCGCGGACCAGGACGTCCCGGGACCGGGTGTCGGCCAGCGCCCCCAGCCCCTCCACGCAGGCGAGCGCCACCCGCCAGTACGGGTCGTGCGGCGCGAGCAGCCGCGACAGGGTGGCGATCAGGGCGGGGGCCGACTCGGGGGCGCGCAGCGCGGCCAGCAGCCGTACGGGGTGCAGGGCGTAGGCGGTGCGCAGGGAGTTGGTGGCCAGGGCGGCGGCCGCGCGGGCGGTGCGGGGGTCGTCGAGGACGGCCAACGCCCGGGCGGCGGCCTCGCAGCGCGGCGGGTCCCGGTGGTTGAGGAGCAGCACCAGCGCCTCGAAGGCCCGCCGGTCCCCGGCCAGGCCGAGGCGGTACGCGGCCAGTTCGCGGGCCCACAGGGGCAGGCCGGCCGAGGTCAGGGAGTCCGCCAGGCCGTCGGGGTCCGCCGCGAGCAGCGCCTCGTACTCCGGGGATCCGGTCGACTCCGCCCGCAGGCGCTCCAGCACGTCGTTCACCCGCCCACCCTAGGGGCGCCGGGTCCCCGGAATCAGGCGTTCCGAACACCTCGTTGATCGATGATCGATGATCGGTACATTTGGGCGTTCCAGGTCACATCTCCGCACTCTGGCGCACCAGTTACCGGCGGGTTACAGTCACTGCCATACGTACGTGGACGGCCTGGTGACGCAGCCGCCCCGTACCAGTCGGTTCGACCGCACCACCACGGCAGGACCCCGGGACAGGGTCGTGCCGCTTCTCCGGCCCGCCGCGCCCCTCCCTCAGGGCGCTTCCCTCCGGGCCCGCCCCGCACGGTTCCTTCCGCACGGCTCCTCGCCGACGGCTTCCCTTCCTTACCGTGCGACTTCTTCTCCTGCTCCCGTACGGCCTCCTTTCCTCCGTGCGGCTTCCGCGCGCGCCGTGCACCGCGCGCCGCCACCCTCAGTCGTCACCCTCTTCCCACTGGAGTCCCGCGATGGACCGTCCGTCCACGTCCAGTCAGTCCACCCTCCGGACCGTCGCCGTCGTCGGCCTCGGCACCATGGGGACCGGCATCGCCGAGATCCTCGCCCGGGCCGGCCGCGAGGTCATCGGCATCGACGTCAGCGAGGCCGCCGCCCGGCGCGCCACCGCCTCCCTCGCCTCCGCCACGGCCCGTTCCGTCACCCGGGAACTGATCACCGAGCAGGAGCGCGAGGGCGTCCTCGCCCGGTTCCGCACCTTCACCGACCTCGCCGCTGCCGCCGACGCCGACCTCGTCATCGAGGTAGTCCCGGAGGACTACGAGCTCAAGCACCGGCTGTTCTGCGAGCTCGACGCGATCGTGCGGCCCGACACGATCCTGGCCACCGGCACCAACGCCCTGTCGGTGACCCGGCTCGCCGCCGAGTCGCAGCGCCCCGAACGCGTCCTGGGCCTGCACTTCTTCAACCCGGCGCCCGCGATGAAGCTCGTCGAGATCGTGTCCTGCGTGCTCACGGCGCCGCCGGCCGTCGAGGCGGTCACCGAGCTGGCGCGCGAGCTGGGCAAGGAGCCCGTGCCGGTCGGCGACCGGCCCGGATTCGTCGCCGATGGCCTGCTGTTCGGCTACCTCAACCAGGCCGCCGCCATGTTCGAGGCCAAGTACGCCTCGCGCGAGGACATCGACGCGGCGATGCGACTCGGTTGCGGCCTCCCGATGGGGCCGCTGGCCCTGCTCGACCTGGTCGGCGTGGACACGGCCCGTACCGTCCTGGAGGCCATGTACGCCTCCTCCGGCGACCGGCTGCACGCCCCGGCCCCGATCCTCGGCCACCTCGCCGAGGCCGGCCTGACCGGGCAGAAGTCCGGGCGCGGCTTCTACACGTACGAGGCTCCGGGCAGTTCGGTGATCGTCCGCGACCTGCAGACCCCGCCGGACGGTTCGCTGCTCGGCGCGGGTCGCCCGGTCTCCTCGGTCGGCGTGGCCGGTTCGGGGACGATGGCGAGCGGTATTGCCCAGGTCTTCGCGCAGGCCGGCTACGACGTGGTGCTGGCGGCCCGCAGCCAGGAGAAGGCGGAGGCCGCCAAGGCCGCGATCGGGAAGTCCCTGGGCCGTGCGGTGTCCAAGGGCCGACTGACCGAGGAGGCCGCCGCCGCGACCCTGGGGCGGATCGCGCCGGCCGGTTCGCTGGAGGCGTTCGCCGAGGTGGACCTCGCCGTGGAGGCCGTCGCGGAGGACCTCGTGGTCAAGCAGGAGCTGTTCGCCGGGCTGGACAAGGTCTGCAAGCCGGGCGCGGTGCTGGCCACCACCACCTCCTCGCTCCCGGTGATCGCCGTGGCCCGCGCGACGTCGCGGCCCCAGGACGTGATCGGGATGCACTTCTTCAACCCGGCTCCCGCGATGAAGCTGGTCGAGGTCGTGCGGACCGTCCTGACGGCCGACGACGTGCACGCCACCGTCCGCGAGGTCTGCGGCAAGGTGCGCAAGCACCCGGTGGACTGCGGCGACCGGGCCGGCTTCATCGTGAACGCGCTGCTGTTCCCGTACCTGAACAACGCCATCAAGATGGTCGAGCAGCACTATGCGGGCATCGACGAGATCGACGCCGCGATGAAGCTGGGCGGCGGCTACCCGATGGGGCCCTTCGAGCTCCTCGACGTGGTCGGCCTGGACGTGTCGCTCGCCATCGAGAAGGTCCTCCACCAGGAGTTCCGCGATCCCGGTCTGGCCCCGTCCCCGCTGCTGGAGCACCTGGTGGCGGCGGGCTGCCTGGGGCGCAAGACCGGCCGCGGATTCCGTGAGTACGCCCGCCGGTAACCGGCCGGGCCCCGAGCAGGATGCGTGGGGAGGGTTGCTCGGGTCCGCCGGACCCTCACGGCGGACGAACCCTCCCGAGCCCAGTGCGGGCCCTCCCCCGCATCCGTCCCCCGTCCACCCCCCACAGGCGCGCTCCCCTGCGCGAATGAAGTACTTTCGCTCTATGTCCCAGCCCGCCAAGACCTCACCCCGCGCCTCCTCCGCCCCGGACGTCCCGGAGAGCGCGGCCGGCACCCGTGCGGCCGCCCAGCGGCTCAAGATGCGCCGGGAGCTCGCCACGGCGGCCATGGAGCTGTTCGCGACCAAGGGGTACGAGGCCACGACGGTCGACGAGATCGCCGCGACCGCCGGGGTGGCCCGCCGGACCTTCTTCCGGCACTTCCGGTCCAAGGAAGAGGCGATCTTCCCGGACCACGACGACACCCTGACCCGCGCCGAGGCCGTGCTGGACGTGGCACCGGCGCACGAGCACCCGCTGGACACGGTGTGCCGGGGCATCAAGGAAGTCATGAAGATGTACGCCGCCTCCCCCTCGGTGTCGGTGGAGCGCTACCGGCTGACCCGCGAGGTACCGGCGTTGCGCGAGCGGGAGATCGCCTCGGTGGCCCGCTACGAGCGGCTGTTCACCCGGTACCTGCTGGCGCACTTCGACGAGACCGACCACCACGACGGCAACGACGACCCGCTGCTGGCCGAGGTGGCCGCCTCCGCGGTGGTGACCGCCCACAACCACGTGCTGCGGCGCTGGTTGCGGGCCGGCGGGCAGGGTGACGTGGAGACGCAGCTGGACCACGCCTTCTCGATCGTCCGCAAGACCTTCGGTTCCGGGATCGGCGCGGGCCGCACGGCGGGCGCCACCGCGCCGCCGGCGCCGGCCGCGGTGCGCACCGAGGGCGAGGTGCTGGTCGCGGTGGCCCGTACGGACGCCCCGCTGGACGAGGTCATGCGGACCATCGAAGAGGCGCTCAGGAAGAAGTAGGCGAACGTCCCGGCCATCGGCCGGGTGGTTCCGGTCACAACGGCCGCTCCCGGTTTCGGGGGCGGCCGTCGTCGTATGTCCATCTTGCCCCTACTCGCGGGTAACTCTGATCGATCATCGCTCATCTGCGCAGGTCAATCGGCAAATGAGAGAAAGTTTTGGCACGCGGTGCCTTGTCGAGTGACACGGGGTGCCATACGTTGAATCTCGTCCGGATGTCCCCGCGGCCCACGCCCACTCGGCACGGAACGCGCCCCGGATGCCTGCGTCACCAGGCCCCCGCCCGCCCCACCACAGGCAGGCCCGCACCACCGCTCAGCCGGACCGACGGCACTCGCACCATCCACACCACACGCACCACGCGCACGCCGCGTATCCCTCAGCGCACCCTCATCAGCGCTCGCCGGAGGCAATACCGTGAAGGACATCCTGGACGCGATTCAGTCGCAGTCCGCCACCGCCGCAGACTTCGCGGCGCTGCCGCTGCCCGACTCGTACCGCGCGATCACCGTGCACAAGGACGAAGCGGAAATGTTCGCGGGGCTCACGACCCGCGAGAAGGACCCGCGCAAGTCCCTCCACCTCGACCAGGTCCCGCTGCCCGAGCTGGGCCCGGGCGAGGCCCTGGTGGCCGTCATGGCCTCGTCGGTCAACTACAACTCCGTGTGGACCTCGATCTTCGAGCCGGTCTCCACGTTCAGCTTCCTGGAGCGCTACGGCAAGCTCAGCGAGCTCAGCAAGCGCCACGACCTGCCGTACCACGTCATCGGCTCCGACCTCGCGGGCGTCGTGCTGCGCACCGGCCCCGGCGTCAACGCCTGGCGGCCCGGCGACGAGGTCGTCGCGCACTGCCTCTCGGTCGAGCTGGAGTCCTCCGACGGCCACAACGACACGATGCTCGACCCCGAGCAGCGCATCTGGGGCTTCGAGACCAACTTCGGCGGCCTGGCGGAGATCGCGCTGGTCAAGTCCAACCAGCTGATGCCCAAGCCCGACCACCTCAGCTGGGAGGAGGCCGCCTCCCCCGGCCTGGTCAACTCGACCGCCTACCGCCAGTTGGTCTCCCGCAACGGGGCCGGCATGAAGCAGGGCGACAACGTCCTGATCTGGGGCGCCAGCGGCGGCCTCGGCTCGTACGCCACCCAGTTCGCCCTCGCCGGCGGCGCCAACCCGATCTGCGTGGTCTCCAGCCCCGAGAAGGCCGACATCTGTCGGGCCATGGGCGCCAGCGCGGTCATCGACCGCAACGCCGAGGGCTACAAGTTCTGGAAGGACGAGCACACCCAGGACCCGAAGGAGTGGAAGCGCTTCGGCAAGCGCATCCGCGAGCTGACCGGTGGCGAGGACATCGACATCGTCTTCGAGCACCCCGGCCGCGAGACCTTCGGCGCCAGCGTCTACGTCACCCGCAAGGGCGGCACCATCACCACCTGCGCCTCCACCTCGGGCTACATGCACGAGTACGACAACCGCTACCTGTGGATGTCCCTCAAGCGCATCATCGGCTCGCACTTCGCGAACTACCGCGAGGCGTGGGAGGCCAACCGCCTCATCGCCAAGGGCAAGATCCACCCCACGCTGTCGAAGGTCTACTCCCTGGAGGAGACCGGCCAGGCCGCCTACGACGTCCACCGCAACCTCCACCAGGGCAAGGTCGGCGTCCTCGCGCTGGCCCCCGAGGAGGGCCTGGGCGTCCGCGACCACGAGCTGCGCGCCCAGCACATCGACGCCATCAACCGGTTCCGGAACATCTGAAGTCCGCAGAGGATCGCCTGAGATGACAGAGCGCCAGAAGGACAGGCCGTGGCTCATGCGGACGTACGCCGGCCACTCCACGGCCGAGGCGTCCAACGAGCTGTACCGCCGCAACCTCGCCAAGGGCCAGACCGGCCTGTCCGTCGCCTTCGACCTGCCGACGCAGACGGGCTACGACCCCGACCACATCCTCGCCCGCGGCGAGGTCGGTCGGGTCGGGGTCCCGGTCTCCCACCTGGGTGACATGCGCCGACTGTTCCAGGACATCCCCCTGGAGCAGATGAACACCTCGATGACGATCAACGCCACCGCCATGTGGCTCCTGGCGCTCTACCAGGTGGCCGCCGAGGAGCAGGGCGCGGACATCGCCCTGCTCCAGGGCACCACCCAGAACGACATCGTCAAGGAGTACCTCTCGCGCGGGACGCACGTCTTCCCGCCCGGGCCCTCGCTCCGCCTGACGACGGACATGATCGCGTACACGGTCAACCACATCCCGAAGTGGAACCCGATCAACATCTGCAGCTACCACCTGCAGGAGGCCGGGGCCACCCCGGTCCAGGAGATCTCGTACGCGATGTCCACCGCCATCGCCGTCCTGGACTCGGTGCGCGACTCGGGCCAGGTGCCCGAGGAGCGGTTCGGCGAGGTCGTCGCCCGGATCTCCTTCTTCGTGAACGCGGGCGTCCGCTTCATCGAGGAGATGTGCAAGATGCGCGCCTTCGGCCGCATCTGGGACAAGGTCACCCACGAGCGCTACGGCATCACCAACGAGAAGCAGCGGCGCTTCCGCTACGGCGTCCAGGTCAACTCCCTGGGCCTGACCGAGGCACAGCCCGAGAACAACGTCCAGCGCATCGTGCTCGAGATGCTGGCCGTCACCCTCTCCAAGGACGCCCGCGCCCGCGCGGTGCAATTGCCCGCCTGGAACGAGGCGCTGGGCCTGCCCCGACCGTGGGACCAGCAGTGGTCGCTGCGCATCCAGCAGGTCCTGGCGCACGAGAGCGACCTGCTGGAGTACGAGGACGTCTTCGCGGGCTCCCACGTCATCGAGGCGAAGGTCGAGTCCCTGGTCGAGGAGTGCCTCGCCGAGATCGACCGGATCCAGGAGATGGGCGGCGCGATGGCCGCCGTCGAGTCCGGCTACCTCAAGTCGCAGCTGGTCTCCTCGCACGCCGAGCGGCGCGCCCGGATCGAGGCCGGCGAGGACAAGATCGTCGGCGTCAACTGCTTCCAGCAGACCGAGGAGAACCCGCTCACCGCCGACCTGGACGGCGCCATCATGACGGTCGACCCGGCCACCGAGGCGCTGACCGTGGAGCGCATCCGTCGCTGGCGCGCCGAGCGGCAGGAGTCCTCCGACCGCCAGGGCAACGGCGATCCCTTCGTCTTCCCGACCACCCAGCAGGCCCTCGAACGCCTCAAGGAAGCCGCGGCGGGCACCGAGAACCTGATGGAGGCCACCCTGGAGTGCGCCCGCGCCGGCGTCACCACCGGCGAGTGGTCGAGCGCCCTGCGCGAGGTCTTCGGCGAGTTCCGCGCCCCGACGGGGGTCTCCTCGGCCCCGGTCGCGGTCACGGCCGAGGCGGGCACGCCGATGGCCCTCGTCCGCGAGAAGGTCTCCCGCACGGCCGACGAGCTCGGCTCCGGCCGACTGCGCCTGCTGGTCGGCAAGCCCGGTCTGGACGGGCACTCCAACGGCGCCGAGCAGATCGCCGTGCGGGCCCGCGACGCGGGCTTCGAGGTGGTCTACCAGGGCATCCGGCTGACGCCCGAGGAGATCTCCTCGGCGGCGCTGGCCGAGGACGTCCACTGCGTGGGACTGTCCATCCTGTCCGGTTCGCACAGCGCGCTCGTGCCCGACGTCCTGGAGCGCCTGCGCGCGGCGGGGGCGGGCGACATCCCCGTCATCGTCGGCGGCATCATTCCCCAGGCCGACGCGGTGTCGCTGAAGGCGGCCGGGGTGGCCGCCGTGTTCACTCCGAAGGACTTCGGCATCACGGAGATCATCGGCCGTATCGTCGACGAGA
This sequence comes from Streptomyces sp. NPDC001568, assembly GCF_042893755.1. Lineage (NCBI taxonomy): Bacteria > Bacillati > Actinomycetota > Actinomycetes > Kitasatosporales > Streptomycetaceae > Streptomyces > Streptomyces sp. NPDC001568. The sequence continues at coordinate 397,288 of NZ_JBIAVF010000006.1, forward strand.
TCCGCAAGGCCAACAAGCTCGACTCTCTCGAAAGCACGGAGGTCCCCGCATGACCACGCCCTCTTCCCCGGTGAACCGGCTGCGACCGCGCCGTTCCTGCCTCGCGGTGCCGGGTTCCAACCCGCGCTTCCTGGAGAAGGCCCAGGGCCTGCCCGCCGACCAGGTCTTCCTGGACCTGGAGGACGCCTGCGCCCCGCTCGCCAAGGAGGGCGCCCGCCACACCATCGTGGACGCGCTGAACAACGGCGACTGGACCGGCAAGACCCGGGTGGTGCGCGTCAACGACTGGACGACGCACTGGACGTACCGCGACGTCATCACGGTCGTCGAGGGCGCCGGCCAGAACCTCGACTGCATCATGCTGCCGAAGGTTCAGGACGCCCAGCAGATCGTGGCCCTCGACCTGCTGCTCACCCAGATCGAGAAGACCATGGGCTTCGAGGTCGGCAAGATCGGCATCGAGGCGCAGATCGAGAACGCCAAGGGCCTGGTGAACGTCGACGCCATCGCGGGCGCCTCGCCGCGACTGGAGACCATCATCTTCGGGCCGGCCGACTTCATGGCCTCGATCAACATGAAGTCCCTGGTCGTGGGCATGCAGCCGCCCGGCTACGGCGCGGACGCCTACCACTACATCCTGATGCGCATCCTGATGGCCGCCCGTACGCACGACCTCCAGGCGATCGACGGCCCCTTCCTCCAGATCAAGAACGTGGACGGCTACCGCGAGGTCGCCGGTCGCGCCGCGGCCCTCGGCTTCGACGGCAAGTGGGTGCTGCACCCCGGGCAGGTCGACGCGGCGAACGAGGTCTTCTCCCCCTCGCAGGAGGACTACGACCACGCCGAGCTGATCCTCGACGCGTACGACTGGTGCACGTCCGAGGCCGGCGGCAAGAAGGGTTCGGCGATGCTCGGCGACGAGATGATCGACGAGGCCAGCCGCAAGATGGCCCTGGTCATCGCCGGCAAGGGCCGCGCCGCCGGCATGCAGCGGACCAGCAAGTTCGAAACCCCGGAGGTCTGACCCCCATGCAGTTCGGACGCACGTACGAAGAGTTCGAGGTCGGGGCGGTCTACAAGCACTGGCCCGGGAAAACGGTCACCGAGTACGACGACCACCTGTTCTGTCTGCTGACCATGAACCACCACCCGCTCCACATGGACAGCAACTACGCCGAGAACACCACCGACTTCGGCAAGAACGTGGTCGTGGGCAACTACATCTACTCGCTGCTGCTGGGCATGTCCGTGCCGGACGTCTCCGGGAAGGCCATCGCCAACCTGGAGATCGAGTCCCTGCGGCACGTGGCGCCGACCTTCCACGGCGACACGCTCTACGGCGAGACCACGGTCCTCGACAAGACGCCGTCGAAGTCGAAGAACGACCGCGGCATCGTGTACGTGGAAACCAAGGGTTACAAGCAGGACGGCACCCTCGTCTGCGTCTTCCGGCGCAAGGTGATGGTCCCGACCGAGACGTACATCAAGGAGCGCGGCGGCGAGCAGCCCGGCCGGCCCACGCTGAAGGAACAGGGGAAGTAGCCATGGCCCGACTCGCCCAGACCGCCGGGCTGACCGACGTCCAGCGGGAGATCCTCAAGACCGTCCGGGAGTTCGTCGACAAGGAGATCATCCCGGTCGCGACCGAGCTGGAGCACCGTGACGAGTACCCGCAGCAGATCGTCGACGGCCTCAAGGAACTCGGCCTCTTCGGGCTGATGATCCCCGAGGAGTACGGCGGTCTGGGTGAGTCGTTGCTCACCTACGCGCTGTGCGTGGAGGAGATAGCGCGGGGTTGGATGTCCGTCTCGGGCATCATCAACACCCACTTCATCGTGGCGTACATGCTCAAGCAGCACGGCACGCAGGAGCAGAAGGACCACTTCCTCCCGCGGATGGCGCTCGGCGAGGTGCGCGGCGCGTTCTCGATGTCCGAGCCGGGCCTGGGCTCCGACGTGTCGGCGATCACGTCGAAGGCGGTGCGGGACGGCGACGAGTACGTCCTGAACGGCCAGAAGATGTGGCTCACGAACGGCGGCACGTCCACTCTGGTGGCCGTTCTGGTGCGAAGTGACGAAGGACACCCCGAGGGGACCGCGCCCCACAAGTCGATGACGACCTTCCTCGTGGAGAAGGAGCCCGGCTTCGGTGAGGTCCGGCCGGGCCTGACCATCCCGGGCAAGATCGACAAGATGGGCTACAAGGGCGTCGACACGACCGAGCTCATCATGGACGGACTGCGCATTCCGGCCAATCGCGTCCTCGGCGGGCAGACGGGCCGAGGGTTTTACCAAATGATGGACGGCGTCGAGGTCGGCCGCGTGAACGTGGCGGCCCGTGGTTGTGGCGTCGCACAACGTGCCTTCGAGCTGGGTGTCTCTTATGCCCAGCAACGTCACACTTTCGGCAAGGCCATCGCTGAGCACCAGGCCATCCAGTTCAAGCTGGCCGAGATGGCTACCAAGGTCGAAGCCGCCCATGCGATGATGGTCAATGCGGCACGCAAAAAGGACTCCGGGGAACGAAACGACCTCGAAGCAGGGATGGCGAAGTACCTCGCCTCCGAATACTGCAAGGAAGTCGTGGAAGACGCGTTCCGTATCCACGGTGGATACGGATTCTCGAAGGAGTACGAGATCGAGCGCCTCTACCGGGAGGCGCCGATGCTGCTGATCGGCGAAGGTACCGCCGAGATCCAGAAAATGATCATCGGGCGACGCCTGCTCGAGGAGTACCGGCTCCAGGGCTGAAAGTCCCATTTGCGGTGGATCGCCCAGCGATCCCTCACAACGGGATCACAGCCAGTGACTGGATGGCGGCCATCGACTCGGCTTCTGGCTTGCCCAGTTGTTGCGCGCAACCGATAGCATTCCAGTAAAGCCGCCGTCCCGTCCCCCCGTTTACGGCGCGGCAATCACCCGCTACGAAGGTCATCCATGCCCCACAGCCAAACCTCTGCACCTCGCGTCGGCCTCCTCGGTGGACGTATCGCTCGCGGAGCATCGCCGTGGCTTCTGCCGACCGTCGCCACCGCGGCGCTCAGCCTCACCCGGGCCCGCAAGTCCGGACGCTGGGCCGCGGCGGCCGTGCCCGCCACCGCGCTCGCGGCGGGCATGCTGTGGTTCTTCCGCGACCCCGAGCGTGAGATCACGCAGGGCCGCGTCATCTCGCCCGCCGACGGTGTGGTGCAGAGCATCATGCCGTGGAAGGACGGGCGGACCCGCGTCGCGATCTTCATGAGCCCGCTGAACGTCCACGTCAACCGTGCGCCCCTGGCCGGCACGGTGACGTCCGTGGAGCACGTCCCGGGCGGGTTCGTCCCGGCGTTCAACAAGGAGAGCGAGAACAACGAGCGCGTTGTCTGGCACTTCGACACCGAACTGGGCGACATCGAAATGGTGCAGATCGCAGGCGCCGTCGCCCGCCGCATCGTCCCGTACCTGCCGGCCGGCACCAAGGTGGAGCAGGGCGAACGCATCGGACTGATCCGCTTCGGCTCGCGCGTCGACATCTACCTCCCCGAGGGCGTCGAGGTCGCGGTCGAGGTCGGTCAGGCCACCACCGCGGGGGTGACCCGAATTGACCGTGACTGACCCCGAAACTCCCTCGACCCCGTCGGCGGGATGGGTGCCCGAGTCCGCCGAGGAGGAGTCCGCCGAGGACGACATGCCGCTCTCACTGCGGCTGTCGATAGCGGACACCCTCACCCTCGGCAACGCGACCTGCGGATTCATGGCGGTGTACTTCACCACCACCGGAATCCTCATCCCGCACCTCACCGGCAGCGGTGAGTCGGGCATGGCCCGGCACAGCGCCGCGACGGCAGTGATACTGATGCTGCTCGCCGCGGTCTTCGACCTCTTCGACGGCATCGTGGCCCGCAAGCTGCGCAGCTCGCCGATGGGTGCCGAGCTGGACAACCTGTCCGACCTGATCAGCTTCGGTCTGGCTCCCGCCTACTTCGTGCTCGTCTACGGCATGGTCGCCGACGACGCGCACCAGAAGATGTCGGCGCTGGCCGCGATCGTCGTCCTGCTCGCCGTGGTGCTCAGGCTCGCGAGATTCAGCTGCGTGACGTTGAAGGACGGCATGTTCCAGGGCATGCCGAGCCCCTTCGGCGCGCTCACGGTCGTCTCGATCGTGCTGCTGGAGCTGCCGTTCATCCCGACGCTGCTGGCGATCATCGGGGTGGCCTGGCTGATGGTGAGCCGGGTCGAGTACCCCAAGCCGCGGGGCGTCCTCGCGGCGGCGATGCTCAGTTGGATCGTCGGGGCCATGGGGCTGCTGGCGGCCTGGGCGTTCGACGCCCCGGGCGGTCAGATCCTGCTCCAGGCCGGATGTGCGCTCCAGATCGCTCTGGCGGCCACCATCCCGCTGTTCGCGACGACCCGGAGGGCCAACACCTTCCGGCACAACCGGCGCGAGGCGCGGGCGGCGCAGCTGCCGTAGCGCTGCCGCTCGTACGACATGACGAAGGCCCCGGGTGCCCCTTGGCTCCCGGGGCCTTCGCCGTCCCCGCCCTCCTGCGCGAGGCGCCCGCGCGCGTCCGTCCCGGCGTAGCCTTGATGTCGGAAAACCGCCAGCCCGGAGGGTCCGGGGTCGAGATCCTGGAGCCATGCACACCGATACCGATCGCTGCGTGAGAGCCGTGCAGTCGAAGGACGCCCGCTTCGACGGTTGGTTCTTCACGGCCGTCCGCACCACGGGGATCTACTGCCGTCCCAGCTGTCCGGCCGTACCGCCCAAGGTCGAGAACATGAGCTTCCTGCCCAGCGCCGCGGCCTGTCAGCAGGCCGGCTACCGGGCCTGCAAGCGGTGCCGGCCCGACACCAGTCCCGGCTCCCCCGAGTGGAACGCCCGCGCCGACTCCGTCGCCCGTGCCGTACGGCTGATCCAGGACGGGGTCGTCGACCGCGAGGGCGTGCCCGGTCTCGCCACCCGGCTCGGCTACTCGACCCGGCAGGTGGAGCGCCAGCTCCTCGCCGAGCTCGGGGCCGGTCCGCTGGCCCTGGCCCGGGCGCAGCGGGCGCAGACGGCCCGGTTGCTGATCGAGACCTCCGAGCTGCCGATGGGTGATGTCGCCTTCGCCGCCGGGTTCTCCTCGATCCGCACGTTCAACGACACCGTCCGCGAGGTCTTCGCGCTCTCCCCCAGCGACCTGCGGACCCGGGCGCTGCGGGCGGCCGGGCGGCCCGACGCGCAGCCGCGGATCCCGGGGACGATCAGCCTGCGCCTGCCGTACCGGGCCCCGCTGAACCCGGACAACCTCTTCGGGCACCTCGCGGCGACCGGTGTCCCCGGGGTCGAGGAGTGGCGCGACGGCGCCTACCGGCGGACGCTGAGGCTCCCGTACGGCACCGGCGTGGTGGCCCTGACGCCCGGGCCGGACCACATCGGCTGCCGGCTGGCCCTGACCGACCTGCGCGACCTGACCATCGCCATCAGCCGCTGCCGGTGGATGCTCGACCTGGACGCCGACCCGGAGGCCGTGGACGACCAGCTGCGCGCCGACCCGCTGCTGGCCCCTCTGGTGGACAAGGCTCCGGGGCGCCGTGTGCCGCGTACGGTCGACGCGGCGGAGTTCGCCGTTCGGGCGGTGCTCGGCCAGCAGGTGTCGACCGCCGCCGCGCGGACGCACGCGGCCCGACTGGTGACCGCGTACGGGGAGCCGGTCCAGGACCCCCAGGGCGGTCTCACGCACCTGTTCCCCTCCCCGCAGGCCCTGGCGGCCCTCGACCCCGAGACCCTGTCGATGCCGCGCAGCCGCCGTACGACGCTGACCACGCTGGTGACGGCGCTGGCCGACGGCTCGCTGCCGCTGGGCATCGACAGTGACTGGGAGGCGGCCCGCGCCGGGCTGAACGCCCTGCCGGGGTTCGGGCCGTGGACCACCGAGATCGTCGCGATGCGGGCGCTCGGCGACCCGGACGCGTTCCTGCCGTCCGACCTGGGGGTGCGGCGGGCGGCCCAGGGGCTGGGGCTGCCGTCGACCCCGGCCGCGCTGACGGCCCGGGCGGCGCTCTGGCGGCCCTGGCGGGCCTACGCCGTCCAGTACCTGTGGGCCACCGACGCCCACCCCATCAACCACCTGCCCGTCTGAGGAGCGCACCCCATGAGCAGCAAGCAGCACACCGTCGTGGACAGCCCGTACGGCCCGCTGACCCTGGTCGCCACCGATGGCGTCCTGAGCGGCCTGTACATGACCGGCCAGCGCCACCGGCCCGCCGAGGAGTCCTTCGGCGAGCGGGTCGCGGACGGCGAGGAGCCCTTCCCCGAGGTGCGCCGGCAGCTGGCCGCGTACTTCGCCGGCGAGCTGCGGGAGTTCACCGTCCCGGTCCGGCTGGAGGGCACCGCCTTCCAGCGCAGCGTCTGGGAGCAGCTGGTGCGGATCCCGTACGGGCAGACGTGGTCGTACGGGCAGCTCGCGACGGAACTGGGCAAGCCGAGCGCCTCGCGCGCGGTGGGCCTGGCCAACGGGAAGAACCCGGTCGGCATCATCGTGCCCTGTCACCGCGTGATCGGCGCCTCGGGCGGCATGACGGGTTACGGCGGTGGCATCGAGCGCAAGGTGCGGCTGCTGGAGTTCGAAGGGGCGGGGAAGTAGCTCAGATCACCGAGAGGGGGACGAGGAGGGCGAAGCCGGCGCCGGCTTCCACCGCGTAGGCGTAGAGGTCGGGGTGCTGGACGGGCGCGGCGAGGAGGACGACGCTCTGCTGGGCGGAGGCCGCGTCCACCCAGGCGGGGTCGGCGCCGAGCCGGCCCTGGTACCAGCCCTCGCAGGAGGCGGGTCCGGTGACGGCGAGGAGGTCGTCCTCGCGGCGGTAGAAGGCCTGCCAGCCCTCGGCGGGGGCGGACCAGCCCTCGAAGTCCTCGAAGGGCGACCAGCCGCCCTCGCGTATCGCGTTGTCGAACAGCCAGACGGGCGAGCCGTCTTCGGTGACCTCGTCACCGGCCTGCTGGTCGGTGGTGAAGTGGACCATGGGGAGGGCGTCGGGCCCGTCGGCCGTGCTCGGCCAGGCGTACATCGTGATCATCTGCTGATTCTGTCCTGCTCGTGTTCGCTGCGGGTACCCGCCTGCCCTGCGCATTTGCCGCTAGGGCCCGGGACGGCGGCCGTTCTCCAGTTCCACGGTGCCCTCGCCGGACTCCAGTACCCGGTGGGCCTCTTCGGTCCGTCGGCCGAGGGATCCGAGGAGGTACGTGGTGAGTTCGCCCGGTTCGACCAGCCGCCAGGACAGGAGTTCCTCCTCCTGGAGCCTGATCGAGGCGAGTTGCGCGGCGTCGAGGACGCCGCCGTCGTAGAGGTACGCGGCCAGCGGCGGGCGGCCGGTGCCCAGCGACCAGTCGACGGCGAGGAGCCGGCCGAGCGGGACGTCGATGCCGATCTCCTCGGCGCTCTCGCGCCGGGCCGCCGTCCGCGGGGACTCGCCCCGGTCGGATTCGATCGTGCCGCCGGGCAGGGCCCAGCCCTCACGGTAGTTGGGTTCCACGAGGAGGACCCGGCCCGCGGCGTCGCGGTACAGGGCGGCGGCGCCGGCCAGGACCCGGGGCAGGCTCGCGATGTAGGTGGCGTAGTCGTCGGTGGTGGTCACGGCGCCACCCTACCCAGCCGGCGCCGGCCGTCCGCAGGGCAGCCCCGCACGCTCACCCCTGCGGGTCACCGCCGTCCTCGCGGTCCCGTCCCCGGGCCTCGGCGACGCGCCGCAGCCGGGGGTGGCGGGCCGTGCCCTGCTCGGTGATGGCGTCGCCGACCATGGCCTTGACGGCGTCCCGCAGGCCGTGCAGGGCGTGGTGGCGGGCGGGGCCGGCGCCGGGGTCCTCGCGCAGTTCCTTCACCAGGGCCCAGCACAGCAGCAGCATGACGATGACGAAGGGCAGGGCGACCAGGATGGTCGCCGTCTGCAGGGACTTCAGCCCGCCCGCGACGAGCAGCACCGCGGCCACGGCTGCCATCAGCACGCCCCAGGTGACGACGAGCCAGGTGGGCGGGTTCAGCGAGCCCCGGCTGGTGAGGGAGCCCATGACCAGGGAGGCCGAGTCCGCGCTGGTGACGAAGTACGTCATGACCAGGACCATCGCGACCCAGGAGGTGACGGTGCCCAGCGGCAGCGCGTCGAGCATGGCGAACAGCGAGGCCTCGGTGCCCTCCTTGATCTTGCTCGCGAGGTCGGCGGCGCCGGTGGACTGGAGGCGGATGGCGGTGCCGCCCATGACGCAGAACCAGACCACGGTGGCGCCGCTGGGGACGAGCAGGACACCGATGAGGAACTCGCGGATGGTGCGGCCGCGGGAGATCCGGGCGATGAAGGTGCCGACGAAGGGCGCCCAGGACAGCCACCACGCCCAGTAGAAGATGGTCCAGGCGCCGAGCCAGGCGCTGTCGGTGAAGGCCCCGGTGCGGCTGGCCATGGGCAGCAGCTCGTCCAGGTAGCCGCCGACGCCGGCGGGGATCACGTCCAGGATGTAGACGGTGGGGCCGAGCACGAAGACGAAGAGCATCAGGGTGGCGGCGAGCACGATGTTGATGGTGCTCAGCCACTTGACGCCCTTGTGCAGGCCGGAGAAGGCGGAGAGCACGAACGCGGCGGACAGCGAGCCGATGATGATCAGCTCGACCGTGGTGGAGTCCTCGACGCCGGTGGTGATGTTGAGGCCCTTGGACACCTGGAGGGCGCCGAGGCCCAGGCTGGTCGCGGTGCCGAAGACGGTGGCGAAGACCGCGAGCAGGTCGATGGCCTTGCCGGCCGCGCCGTTGGCCCGCTCCTCGCCCATCAGCGGGACGAAGGCGGAGCTGAGGCGGTTGCCGCGGCCCTTGCGGAAGGTCGCGTAGGCGAGGGCGAGCCCGGCGATTGCGTAGATGGCCCAGGGGGTGAGCGTCCAGTGGAAGAAGGAGTACTCCATGGCCGCGAGGGCGGCGGCGCCGGTGTCGGGGGCGGCGCCGGAGGCCGGGGGCGGGTTCAGGTAGTGGGTGAGCGGCTCGCCCACGCCGTAGAACATGAGGCCGATGCCCATGCCGGCGCTGAACATCATCGCGATCCACGCGAGGTTCGTGAACTCCGGTTCGGAGTCGTCGGCGCCGAGCCGGATCCGCCCGAAGCGGCTGATCGCGAGGGCGACGCACATGACGAGGAACACGTCGGCGGCGATCACGAACAGCCAGGCGAAGTTGTCGAGCACCCAGGTGAGGGCGTTTCCCGAGGCGGAGTCGAAGGACTCCTTCCCGAGGGCGGCCCAGGCGACGACGGCCAGCACGGCGATCACGCCCATGGTGACCACGCCGCGGTCGGGCACGCCGTCCACAGGGTCGCCGGACCCCCCACCTGGGGTATCCGGACGTGGCTGTTCCAGTGAATCCGTGCTCATGCGGCCACACTATGCAGGCGTATATCCGTATTTAGCCGCATGGCGCGCCGCGTGTGGCGTAGGCCACCCATGGGCATAGGAGGATCCTCCGGATAGGCTCATGGGGGCGCGACTGCACTGTTCGATAGCAAGGGATTAGCAAGGTGACGGACGGAGCAGTAACTGAGACCGCGCGCGTGCTCATCGCCGCGGACAAATTCAAGGGCTCGCTCACGGCCGTTCAGGTCGCGGAGCGGGTGACGGCCGGCCTTCGCAGGGCCGTACCGGACGTGGAGGTCGAGACCCTCCCCGTCGCGGACGGCGGCGACGGTACGGTCGCGGCCGCCGTGGCGGCCGGTTTCGAACGCCGGGAGGTACGGGTCACCGGACCCCTGGGCGACCAGGTCACGGCCGCTTTCGCGCTGCGCGACGGTACCGCCGTGGTCGAGATGGCGGAGGCCTCCGGCCTCCAGCTGCTGCCCGCCGGCACCTTCGCCGCACTGACGGCGACCACGTACGGTTCCGGCGAGCTGCTGAAGGCGGCCCTGGACGCGGGCGCCCGCTCGATCGTCTTCGGCGTGGGCGGCAGCGCCACCACCGACGGCGGTGCGGGCATGCTGGCGGCGCTGGGCGCGGTGTTCCTGGACGCGAACGGTGAACCGGTCGGTCCGGGCGGCGGCGCGCTGGCCGCTCTGGCCTCGGCCGACCTGTCCGGGATCGACCCCCGCTTCGCCGAGGTGGAGTTCGTCCTGGCGAGCGACGTGGACAACCCCCTGACGGGCCCGAAGGGCGCGCCCGCGGTCTACGGCCCGCAGAAGGGCGCCTCGCCCGAGGACGTGGCGACGCTCGACGCGGCGCTGGCGCACTTCGCGGCGGTGCTGGAGAAGTCGATCGGCTCCAAGGCCGCCGAGTGCGCGGTGCTGCCGGGCGCGGGCGGCGCCGGCGGCATCGGCTACGGGGCGCTGCTCCTCGGGGCGACGTTCCGTCCCGGGATCGAGCTGATGCTGGAGGTGCTGGGCTTCGCCCCGGCGCTGGAGCGGGCCACGCTGGTCATCACGGGTGAGGGTTCGCTCGACGAGCAGACCCTGCACGGCAAGGCTCCGGCGGGCGTCGCGGCCGCGGCGCGCGCGGCGGGCAAGCCGGTCGTGGCGGTCTGCGGTCGACTGCTGCTGGACCAGGAGGCGCTGGAGGCGGCGGGCATCCGCAAGGCCTACCCGCTGACCGACCTGGAGCCCGACCCGGCGAAGTCCATCCCGAACGCGGGCCCCCTGCTGGAGCGGGTCGCGGAGAACATCGCCGCCGACGTGCTCTGACGCACGACCCGGCCCCTACGGCCGAAGGCCCGGAACCCCGCGACAACGGGGGTCCGGGCCTTCGCCGTCCTCGCCGGGCGACGTCCGGCGTCTCGGCCGGGCGGATGTCCGGGCGATGTCCGGGTGCGCCGGCCCGGGGTCGACCGGGGCGCGGGTCGGTGTCCGGGCCCCGCCCGATATCCGGGTGCGCCGGCCCGGGGTCGGCTGGTACTCCGGTGCCATGGACACGTTGACGACGCCCCGGCTGGACCTCCTGCCCCTCGACCCGGACGGCGCCCGGCGGCTCCTGGCCGGCGCCGGCGGCGCGGCGGGCCGGCTCCGGGCTCCCGGCTATCCGGATGCCGGGGACCGGGCCGGGGCCGAGCGGTACCTGCGGGTGTGGGCCGAGAGCGGGGATCCCGCGCCGTTCGGGGCGTACGAGATCCTGCGCCGCGAGGACGGGACGCTGATCGGCGGCGCCGGTTTCCACGGCCCGGCCGACGGCGCGGGCCGCGTGACCGTCGGCTACGGCCTGGTCCCGGCGGCCCGTGGCCGGGGCTGGGCGAGCGAGGCGCTGCGCGCCCTGGTGGAGCACGCGCGGCGGCACGGCGCGGCCGGGGTGTTGGGCGACACCGACCCGGGGAACACGGCCTCCCGGCGGGTCATGGTCGCCGCCGGGCTGCTTCCCGTCGGCGAGGACGACCGGCTCGCCCGTTACGCGCTGACCTGGGCGCGGGCCGCCGCCAGCAGCTGAGCGGTGGTCACGACCCGGGCGAAGCCGCCGCCCTGGAGGTTCACGGCGGTGGCCGTGGCCAGTTCGTCGGCGGTCAGGGACAGCCCGTCGGGGCCGGCGAGGTCGAAGGTGTGGGTCGCGTCCAGCGGTACGAGGACCCGGTGGCCGAGGTTGCCCGCCATCCGGGCCGTGGTCTCGACGCACATGTTGGTCTGGATCCCGGCGACGACCACCTGGCGGATGCCCCGGGCGGTGAGCCACTGCGACAGGTCCGGGGTGCCGTAGAAGGCCGAGTTGACGGTCTTGGTGATCAGCAGGGCCTCGTGGCGCCGCTCCTCCACGAAGTCCTTGAAGGCGTACCCGGGCCGGTCCTCGGCCAGCACGGATCCGGGCTGCACCGACCTGTGTCGGACGAGGACCACCGGCCGCCCCGACTCCTGCCAGGCGTCCATCAGGGCGGCGATGTTGTCCTCGGCGGCGGGGTTGTTGCGCCGGCCCCAGAAGGAGGCGTCGTCGAAGGCCTTCTGGACGTCGATGACGATCAGGGCACTGTCGTCGGCGAGTCGCGGGGCGGCGGCCTCGGTGGTGGTCGGGGCCGGTCGGGGCGTGGTGTGCGCGGTGTCGGTCATGGCTCCATCGTGTCCCCGGCGGCGCAGCCGTCCCAGGGGTTGCCGGGACCCTGATCGATGGGATCCTGCCGGCATGGCAGGACGCCGCGTACGGGGTCTGGCACAGTTGCCCCATGGAGCGCGTAGCGATCGTCGCCCAACCCGGGATCCGGAGCTTCGACCTCGCCGTCATCACCGAGGTGTGGGGACCCGACCGCAGCCGGGCCGGGGTGCCCTCATTCGAACTGCGCCGGTGCGCGCAGGACGACGGCCCGATCGCGCTGCCCGGCGGGCTGACCCTGACGCCCGACCGCGGACTCGACTGGCTCAGCGCCGCCGACCTGGTGGTCGTGCCCGCCCTGGCCGAGCCCGACGATCCGACGCCCGAGCCGATCCTCGCCGCGTTGCGCGCGGCGCACGCCCGGGGCGTGCCGGTGGCCGCCCTGTGCGCCGGGGCCTTCGTACTGGCCGAGGCCGGGCTGCTGGAGGGCCGGCGGGCGGTGACCCACTGGTGGCTCGCCCCGCGGCTCGCGGCGCGCTACCCGGGGGTGCTGGTCGAGGACGCCCCGCTGTACGTGGAGGACGACGGGCTGTGGACCTCCGCCGGGGTGGCCTCGGGGATCGACCTGTGCCTGCACCTGGTGCGCGAGGCCCACGGGGCGGAGGCCGCGGCGACCATCGCCCGCTCGATGGTGACCGGCCCCTTCCGCACGGGCGACCACGCCCAGTACCTGGACCGGCCCGTACCGGCGGCGGACCGTATCACCGAAGCCCTCGCCGCCGTACGGGAGCAGGCCCTGCGCCGGCTGCACGAGCCGTTGGACGTGGCCACGCTCGCCCGCTGGGCCGGGATGTCGCCGCGTTCCTTCGCCCGGCACTTCACCGCGGCGACCGGCACGACCCCGCACCGGTGGCTGCTCGGCCGGCGGCTGGACGAGGCCCGCAAACTGCTGGAGCGCACCGACCACCCCGTGCCGGAAGTGGCGCGGCGGGCCGGGTTCGCCAGCGAGGTCACCTTCCGTCAGCACTTCGGCGCCCGGGTCGGCCTCAGCCCGCGCGCGTACCGTGCGGCGGCGGCCACCGCACCGGGGCGCGGCGACAGTGTTAGAAAGGGCTCATGACCGGACGTTCGGGTCGACACGGTGAAGCGCGGCCGGCAAGCCTGCTCGCGCGCCTCTCCCTGGCGCCGGGCACCGTCGCCGGTCAGGTCTTCGCGCTCCAGGCGGTGATCGTCGCGGTGTTGATCACCGCGGCCGCGCTGGCGCTGGTGTTCCAGGCCCGGTACGACAGCCGGCAGGACGCCCGCAACCGCTCGCTGGCCGCCGCCGAGGCCTTCGCCCACGCCCCCGGTCTGCCGGCCGCCCTGCGGGGGCCGGACCCTACGGCCGGCCTCCAAGCGCTGGCAGAGGGCGCCCGCAGGGGCTCGGGCGTGGACTTCGTCGCCGTCCTGAGCACCGACGGCGTCCGCTACACCGACTCCCGGCCCGAGCTGATCGGCAAGCGGGCCACCGGCGACCTGGCCCGCGCCGCGGCCGGGCGGTCGTTCACCGAACTGTTCCAGGGCAAGCCCAGTGACGCGGTCCGCGCGGTGGTGCCCGTCCGGGACGAGCGCGGCACCGTCGTCGGCCTGGTCTCCACCGGCATCGAGATCGAGAACGTCGCGGACGTGGTCGAGGGGCAGCTGCCGCTGCTGCTCGGCGCGGCCGCGGGCGCCCTGATCCTGGGCACCGGCGGCGCCGCCCTGGTCAGCAGGCGCCTGCGGCGCCAGACCCGGGGCCTGGGCGCCGCCGAGATGGCCCGGATGAACGAGCACCACGAGGCGGTGCTGCACGCCGTGCGCGAGGGCGTGCTGATCGTCGACACCGACCACCGGCTGGTCCTCGCCAACGACGAGGCCCGTCGGCTCCTGGACCTGCCGCCCGACGCCGAACAGCGGCACGTGGAGGAGCTGGGCCTGGACCCGCGCACCGCCGAGCTGCTGACCTCGGGCCGGGTCGTCACGGACGAGGTGCACCGGGCGGGCGACCGGCTCCTCGCGGTGAACGTGCGCCCCACCGAGACCTTCTCCGGGCGGCCCTCGGGCAGCGTCATGACCCTGCGCGACTCCACCGAACTCGCCGCGCTCGCCGGCCGCGCCGAGGTGGCCCGGGAGCGGCTCCAGATGCTCTACGACGCCGGGGTGCGGATCGGCACCACCCTGGACGTGGTGCGCACCGCCGAGGAGCTCTCCGAGGTGGCCGTGCCGCGCTTCGCGGACTTCGTCACCGTCGAGCTCCTGGAGCCGGTGCTGCGCGGCGAGGAGCCCTCACCGGCCACGGGCGTGCACACCGAGATGCGCCGGTCGGCGATGTCGGGGGTGCGCACCGACCAACCGCTCCAGCCCGTCGGCGACGTGATCCGGTTCGCCGTGCCCACGGCCCCGATGGCCGCCGCCCTGGACGCCGGGCACGCGGTGCTCGCGCCCGATCTGAACGCCGCGATGGGCTGGCGGGCCCAGGACGCCGCCGGTACCCGGGTGGCCCTCGACTACGGGCTGCACTCGCTGATCTCCGTACCGCTCCAGGCGAGGGGCGTGGTGCTGGGCATGGCGAACTTCTGGCGGGCCGCGGACACCCCGGAGGCCTTCGACGAGGAGGACCTGTCCTTCGCCGAGGAGTTGGGGGCGCGGGCGGCCGTGTCCATCGACAACGCCCGCCGCTTCACCCGCGAGCACGCCACGGCCGTGACCCTCCAGCGCAGTCTGCTGCCCAGGGTGCTGCCCGACGTGAGCGCGGTCGACGTCGCATTCCGCTACCTGCCCGCGAAGGCGGGCGTGGGCGGCGACTGGTTCGACGTGATCCCGCTGCCCGGGGCGCGGGTGGCGCTGGTGGTGGGCGACGTGGTGGGGCACGGGGTGCACGCGGCGGCGACCATGGGGCGGCTGCGTACGGCCGTGCACAACTTCTCCACCCTCGACATCCCGCCCGACGAACTGCTGGGTCACCTGGACGAGCTGATCGACCGGATCGACCAGCTGGAGCGCGGCGCCCCGGCGAAGGGCCCGGGGGCCGCGACGTCCGCCGGCGGCGACGCCGAGTCCGCGTCGACGGGTGGCCGCTCGGAGTCCGCCGCGGACGGCGACGGCCCGGAGACCGGGGAGGAGCCCGCCGGGATCACCGGCGCCACCTGCCTGTACGCGGTCTACGACCCGGCCTCCGGGGCCTGCACGATCGCCAGCGCCGGCCACCCCGGGCCGGCCCTGGTGCACGCCGACGGGCGGGTGGAGTTCCTCGAGCTGCCGACGGGGCTTCCCCTCGGGGTGGGCGGCATGCCGTTCGAGGCGACGTGCCTGCGGCTGCCCGAGGGGAGCCGGCTCGTGCTGTTCACCGACGGCCTCGTGGAGGACCGCGACCGGGACCTCGACTCCGGTCTCGCGCTGCTGCGCGAGACCCTGTCACGGCCGGGCCGCAGCCCCGACCAGGCCTGCGCGGACGTACTGGCCGCGCTGCTGTTCCCGTCGCCGAGCGACGACATCGCCCTGCTGATCGCCGACACCAGGCGGCTGGAGACCGACCGGATCGCGGAGTGGGAGGTGCCCGGCGATCCGTCGGCCGTCTCCCGGGTGCGGGGCGCGGGCGCCGCCCAGCTCACCGCGTGGGGGTTGGAGGAGATCTCCTTCACCGCGGAGCTCGTCCTCAGCGAGCTGATCACCAACGCCATCCGGTACGGATCGGCGCCCGTCCGGGTCCGTCTGCTGTACGACCGGAACCTGATCTGCGAGGTCTCCGACGGCAGCAGCACCTCCCCGCACCTGCGGTACGCGGCGACCACCGACGAGGGCGGCCGCGGCCTGTTCCTGGTGGCCCAGTACGCCGAGCGGTGGGGCACCCGCTACACGGACCGCGGGAAGGTCATCTGGGCGGAGCTGTCCCTGACCGGCGGTCCCGAGCCGATGGCGGGGCCCGCCCCGGACCTCGAAGCGCTGGAGGACCTCGCCTGGTGACGGTCGGGGCCGGGGGCCCGCAACGGGGGCCCCGCCCTCAGCAGGCCCTGGTGCGGGCCAGGAGGACCGCCACGTCGTCCTGGGGCGCGCTGGGCAGCAGCTGGGTCAGGATGCCCTCGCACAGCTCCTCCAGGGGCTGCGCGGCCTGCCGCAGCGCCCGGCCGAGGCGCTCCATGCCCTCGTCGAGGTCGCGGTCGCGGGCCTCGATGAGGCCGTCCGTGTACAGGACGAGCAGGCTGCCGGGCGGGAGCGGCACCTCCTCGGTGCGGAAGTCCTGCCAGCCGGTGCCGAGCGGGGTTCCGGCCGGCCCGTCGAGGAAGGTGACCGTCCCGTCCGCGGCGACCACGGCGGGCGGCGGGTGCCCGGCGCGGGCGATCACGCAGCCACCGGTCGCCGGGTCGTGGACGGCGTAGACGCAGGTGGCCATCTCGTCCTCGCCGAGGTCGGCCACGACCGCGTCGAGGGAGCGCAGCAGCCGGACGGGCGGTACGTCCTCGCGCGCGAGGGTCCGCACCGCCGTGCGGAGCTGGCCCATGACGGCGGCGGCGTGGATGCCGTGGCCCATCACGTCGCCGATGACGAGGCCGGTGCGGCCCCGGGGCAGCTGGATGACGTCGAACCAGTCGCCGCCGACGTCGTGGTCGCTGGCGGGCAGGTAGCGCCCGGTCAGTTCGAGGCCGGGGACCTCGGGCAGGGCGCTGTTGGTGAGGCTGCGTTGGAGGGTGCGGGCGGCCTGGCGCTGGGTCGTGTACATGCGGGCGTTGTCGATGTTGAGGGCGGCGCGCGCGACGAGCTCGTCGATCAGTACGCCGTCCTGCTCGTCGAACGGCTCGCGCTCGCGCACCCGGGTCACGGCCACGGCCCCGAGCACCGTGCCGCGGGCGACCAGCGGCACCATGCGCGCCGAGCCGAGGGTGGCGAGGTAGTCGCGCAGGTCCTGCGCGCGGGGGTCGGTGATCAGCGCGGGGATGTCGGAGGCGAACAGGGCCATGGGGACGCCCTCGGTGACGACCCGTTCGTAGACGGTCCCGGCCGGGACCTGGAAGGTCTGGCCGGGGGCGAGCTTCGCGGTCGGCGCCGTCGGGTCGGGGAAGGTCGCGGCGAGCCGGCGGAGCACCCCGCGGGTGGAGGCCGCGGACTCGTCCGGGTCGAGGACCGCCTCCAGGATCTGCACGTCGGCCGAGTCCGCGAGCTGCGGCACCAGCAGGTCGACGATCTCCCGGGCGGTCTGGCGCAGGTCGAGGGTGGTACCGATGCGGGTGCCGGCCTCGGCGAGCAGCGCGAACCGGGTACGGGCCCGCTCGGCCTCCAGCTGGGCCCGCTGGCCGTCGGTGATGTCGATGAGGGAGGCGATGAGACCGAGCCGGCGGCCGCTCCCGTCGAGCAGCGGGGCGTACGAGCAGGACCAGGTGCGGTCGTGCTCGGGATCGGCGGGGGTGCGCCCGGTGCGGCGGACGTCGACGACGGCGCTGCCGCACTCCAGCACCTGCCGCATGGTCGCCTCCAGCGCGGCGGCGTTGACGCCGGGCACGACCTCCGTGAGCCGTTTTCCGAGGTGGTCGGCGGCCGGAACGCCGTTCATCCGGGCCAGGGCGTCGTTGACGCGCAGGAAGCGCAGGTCGGGGCCGAGGGTGGCGAGGCCGATCGGGGACTGGGTGAACAGGCTCTGGAGGGCGGCGAGGGAGTCCCGCATGTGCAGGACCTCGGAGGTCTCGACGGCGATCAGGAGGGCGCCGGTACGGCCCTGCGGGTCGGCGGCGGGCACGATCCACATCTCCATCACCACGCGGTGCCCGTCGCGGTGGCGCACGGGCAGCGTGCCGACGACGGTCTCGCCCGCCTGGACGCGGCGGGTCAGGTCGTCGGCGAGCTCGCGGTTGGCCTCGGGGACGAGCACGGCGGAGCCGGGCTTGCCGAGGATGTCCTCGGGGCGGTGCCCGAGCAGGTCCTGGGCGGCCAGTGACCATTCCACGATGCGGCCGTCCGCGTCCTCCCGCCACAGGGCGATGGGCAGCAGCTCGCGGAGTACGCCGGCGTATCCGACCGCCGCCATCGGCTGATCGGGCACCTCGCTCGTCGACTGGTAAGTGTCCAATGCACCGACCTCACCCCGGGGGGCCTGTTTCCTTCCGATTCACCCTAACCGAGGGCTCGGGACCACGCGTCGGATCGCCCGTCCGTCGGATCGCCCGTCCGTCGCCTCACGCCCGCACGTCGTGCCGTCCGCCGTCCGTGGAGGGCCGCCCGCCCTGCCGCGGGCGGCCACCGGCCGCGTCAGAAGTCGGCCTGCGCCCGGACGTCGGCGCGGCCGACCGACTCCAGTTCCCACATCTTGCAGTAGAGGTGGCGGATGTACTCGATGTCGATGTTGCGGCGGTGCGCCTCGTTCACGGGGTAGAGGACGGTCAGCTCGAAGGAGCGCTCGGCGTTGATGTCGCCCTCCTTGTCCCGCCACTGGCCACGGCCCTCCTGGAGGGTCAGCCCGGACGGGAAGCGGGGCGTGACCACCTCGGACACGAACTTCATGAACTGCTCGTCGGTGATCGGGGGGTTGCCGTCGTGGCGGCCGGTGCCGAAGTACAGGTGCGTCGAGATGAAGGGACTGCCCACCTGGGAGGCGGCCTGCTGCTCCGCGGCGGCCGTGGTGGCACGTGTCTCGAACGCTACGTCGGCCACGGGTCTTCCCACGGCGAACAGGAGCGCGCCCACGGCGAAGAGGGCGGCTGCGGGCAGCGGTATCCGGATCTGGCGCATGTGTGTGGTCATCCCTGTCTGTCGTACGTGGAGGGGGTGGCGGTATGGGGGTGGGCCCGGGGTCCGGTCCGTGCTCGCTCAGGCGGGCAGGGACTCCAGGAGGTGCACCGCCGCGTCCTTCAGGCGGCCCGGCGCCCGCGCGGTCCGGCGCAGGTCCCGCGCCGTGCGGCGCAGCGTCCCGGTGGTGCGTACGGAGCCGATCCCGGCGGCGCGCGGTGCGAGCTCCGCGACGAGGGCCTCCGCCTCGTTCCAGGCCCCGGCGCGCACCAGAGCGGCGAGGAGTTCGGCGGTGAACAGGTGCCGGTAGGACGGGCCGGGGGCGGTGGCCGCGGCGTGCAGGAGCGGGATGGCCCGGTCCCAGTACCGCAGCCGGGCGAGGACCCAGCCGCGGTGGCCGAGGAGTTCGCTCTCGTCGATCCACCAGGCCCAGTGCGGGTCGCGGTACGAGACGCCGTCGAGGAAGCGGCTCCGGGCCCCGTCGAGCAGCGCGAGGGGTTCGCGGCGGTCGCCGAGCATGGCGACGGCGTGGGCCTGCCGGATCAGCACGAGGCTGTTCACCCGGGCGGGCAACGGCTTGGGGCCGCGGACCCGGTCGGCGCTCGCCAGGGCCGCCCGCGGCCGGCCGGTGTGGGCTTCGAGCATGCTGTGGTTGAGCAGCGTCAGCCGCGCCGTCCAGCGGTCGCCGCACAGCTCCGCCAGGGCCAGGGCCCGGGCGTTCATCCGCCGGGCGCGGGCGTAGAGGCCGGCGTCGAAGAGGATCCAGCCGATGACCTCGGCGAGCTCGGCGAGCGCGGCGAGCAGGTCGCCGTCCTCGGCGCGCGGGCTCGCGGGGGCGGCCGACAGCTGCGGGAACCGCCGCAAGGCCTCGCGGACGGCGGGCAGGGCGGCGGTGGCGCCCCGCTCGGTGTCCAGGGCGACGAGCCGCCGGATCGTGTGCAGGGCGGGGCCGAGCAGCGCGCCGGGCTCCCCTGCCGGGGCGGCGGCGCTCCCGGGGACGGGAAGCGACGGGGCGGTCATGACAGGAGGCCCGCCTCGATGGCCCCGTCGCGGCGTCGGCCGAGGGTGGTGAACGACGAGGCGACCTCCGTCAGCCACTCCACCTCCTGGCGGAAGTCGTCGTACGGCGGGCGGACGGGGATGTCGGCCTCGTCGGCCTGCTCGGCGCGCTGCTCCGCGGGGCGGCTGAGCACGGCGCGCACCTGGAGCGCCTCTCCGAGGGGCGAGGTGGGGTCCTCGGGGAGGTTCAGGGACCGGGCGACGCGGGCGAAGTCCGCCAGCGAGAGGGAGGTGCGGAGCATCAGCTGGCCGTCGCGTATCTCGATGACGCGCCGGTAGAGGCTGTAGTGGGGGTCGCGCGGCGGGATGAGGTCGCGGGGCAGGGAGCGGGGCGGGTCCAGGGCGATGTCCGGCGACGCCTCGTACAGGGCCCACCACAGCGGGCGCAGCCGCAGGTAGGAGCGGTAGCTGCGGATCCAGCCGCGGGCGCGGGTGACGCGGATGCCCCAGGAGGGGATGGTCCAGCCGATGATCTGGAGCAGGGCGCCGATGCTGCCGCTCGTCCACTGGATGGGATCGAGGGCCGCGCCGTCGAAGTCCAGGCGGGTGCCCGCGATCTGGATGCTGCGGGTCACGCAGTAGACGAGGATCATGCTCGCGCCGACGGTGACGGTGCGCATGCCGACGGCGAGCCACTGGCGGTTGGCCATCCTGGTGAAGCGCAGCGACAGCCGTACGGTCTCGAACTGTCCGATGGCGCAGATCAGCAGGTAGAACGACATGTACAGGGCGTACCGACCGTCCTGGATGCTGAGCAGGATCGTGGAGGTGGCCGTCTCCGACTTGGCGGCGGGGCCCACGATGAGCGAGGTGGGTACGAGGACGCACAGGGCGGCGGCGAAGAACAGCACGCGGTTGCGTGCCATCCGGCGGGCCTCGGCCGGCGGCGACGACCAGTAGACGAGGACGACCTGCTGGGCGGCGGTCAGGATGACGACCGCGACCTGGGTGATCAGCGAGGTGATGTTGGGCAGTCCGAAGAATCCGGAGATGTGCAGCCGCAGCAGGTCGAGGTCGACCAGGAAGCTGATCCCGGAGCAGAGGAAGTAGGTGCACAGCGCCCACAGGGCGATGTCGTTCTTCCTGCGCAGCAGGTCCGGAAGGCGGTACGCGAAGGCGGCGACGCCCACGACGGCGCAGATCCAGGCGAGGATCCCGTAGATCACACGCACCCCTGATCCGGCTTGCCGAGTCCGTTCTCGATGCGGGCGACGATCTCGGCCGCGTCCGCGGGGACGCCCCAGGCGGGTTCGGTCCACCGTTTCGCGGCGCGCGCCAGGATCAACGAGGCCATGGTCTCGGCTTCCTGCTCCTCGTCGTCGCTGTAGCGGGAGCGCATCAGCATGCCGCGCACGGCGGCGGGGTCGACGTCGGGAATCAGCCGGCCGGAATCACCGCCGGCGAGTTGCAGGGACCCGTTGTGGTCGAAGGCGATGTGCGCCAATTCGTGCGCGATGATGTGTTCTTTGTGTGAGGACGACGCGGCTTTTTCGTACACGATGACGTCGAAGTCATCCATTTTCAGCCAGATACCGAACAGGTGGCGTTCGGGAAACGGCGTGGATATCAAATGGATGGGCCGGTTGCGCTGTTCGGTCAGATGGCGGTGGAGTTCGTCGATGCCGCACCCGTGCTCCATGCCCCACTGCGCGAGGAGCCCCTCGCAGGTGTGGCGCACCTTCTTCAGGCGGCGCCGGAGCCTTCTGTCCTCGGACGTCGATGACGCAGAGCCAGGTAACTTCATCCTCAGTCCTCCGCCGAACCCCTGCGCGGCCGTACTCGTCCGGTCACGCCGCCGCCCTCGTACCGGCCGGCACGGAAGGGGACCGAACCCCCTCCGTCTCGGCACCACGGTGTCCGAAGGGTTTCGATTCCGGGGCGACGACGCGGCCATGATGCCACACGCCCGACGCCCTTATCCGTGCGACGAGTTCCATCCGGCCGCGGCCCGATCGTTTCCGCCATTGAGTCGGCGGAATTTCAGCCAGGACTTTCACGGAACTTCTACGAATTCACCGACATGTACGGTGAAAGCCGGTCCGGGCGCGGGCGTGCCCGTGGAGGTGGGCACACCCGCGGGGGCGCGTACCTCAGTGCACGAGGCGGGCCTGGCGCGGGAGTTCGGCCGGGTCCAGGACGGACGCGATGCCCCGGGCGAGGCAGGGGATGCGGTGGGGCGGGATCCCGGCGATGTTGATGCGGCCCGAGGTGGTGCCGTAGATGGCGAACTGCCTGCGCAGCAACAGCATCTGCGCGGAGGTCAGC
Organism: Streptomyces sp. NPDC001568; assembly: GCF_042893755.1. Taxonomy (NCBI): domain Bacteria; kingdom Bacillati; phylum Actinomycetota; class Actinomycetes; order Kitasatosporales; family Streptomycetaceae; genus Streptomyces; species Streptomyces sp. NPDC001568. The sequence continues at coordinate 419,320 of NZ_JBIAVF010000006.1, forward strand.
GGGAGCATGGAGAACATGCCCTTCTGCCGCGAGAGCGCGCGGGCCTGGACCGCGCAACCCAACGCGTCCAGCTGCTGGGTGAGTTCGCCGCGGTTGGCGGCGATCCGGCCCCGCATGAGCTCCAGTTCGGCCTCCCAGGAACGGCGCAGCCGCTCGTCCTCCAGGATGGTCGTCACGACGGCGGCGCCGTGCTCGGGCGGCATCGAGTACAGGGTCCGGGCGGCGTTCTGCAGGGCCGTCTCGGCGTGGCGCACGGACGGGGCCGAGGCGCCGATGACGATGGCGCAGCCCGTACGGTCGCTGTAGAGGCCGAAGTTCTTCGAGCAGCTGACGGCCACCAGCATCTCCGGCACCCGGGCGGCGAGCATCCGGGTGGGGGCCAGGTCGGCCTCCAGCCCGTCGCCGAGTCCGTGGTAGGCGAGGTCGACGAAGGGGACCCAGCCGTTGCGGGCGGCCAGCTCGGCCAGGGCCGCCCAGTCCCGCGGGGCGGGGTCGGCGCCGGTCGGGTTGTGGCAGCAGCCCTGGAGCAGCACGACGTCGTCGCGGCGCGCCGCGCCGAGGTCGCGCAGGACCGAGTCGGCGTCGAAGCCGCCCTCGGCGTCGCGCCAGCCGTAGGTGCGCACGGTCAGGCCGGCGGCCTCCAGGATGGGCCGGTGGTTGACGTAGGCCGGGTCGCTGATCCACACCGTGGTGCCGGGGCGGGTCCGACAGATCAGGTCGGCCAGCAGCCGCAGCGCGCCGGAGCCGGCGACGGTCTGGACGGCCGCGGCCCGCTCGGCCGGACCGTCGGGGCCGAGGACCATCGAGAGCAGGGCCCGGTTGAAGCCGGCGTTGCCGGAGAGCCCGCGGTACTCCTTGGACTCGGACCGCTCGGCGAGCAGGATCTCCGCCTCGCGGACGGCCGCCATGACCGGTGTGCGTCCGGTCGGGTCGCGGTAGACCCCGAGGACGAGGTTCAGCCGCTCGGGGCGTTCGTCGGTGCCGAACTCGTACGTCAGGTCCCACAGCGGGTCGGTGGGCGGCGGGGGGAGGAGCTCAAGCATCTGCGGGAACCTCGGGTCGCGGGCGGGCGTGCGGGCGGGGGCGGCGGTTGGCGAGGACGACGCCGATGGTGATGAGGGGGACGCCGACGAGTACGGCGAGGGCCGGCTTCTCGCCGAGCAGCGGCACGGCGAGCAGTACGACGGCGACGGGGCTCAGGCTCCCGACGACGGATGCCCGTTCGGCGCCGAGCCGGCGGATGGCGAAGGCGTACAGGAGGCCGGCGCACAGTCCCACGCCGAGTCCCTGCACCACGAGGAACAGCAGGATGTCGCCGCCCTCGGCGTGCGCGATGCCGGTCGGGAGCACCCCGGTCAGCACCAGGAGGGCGATGACGGCGAAGGAGGGCAGGCAGAGCAGGCCGATCGAGCCGACGGGATCGAGGTCCACGTCACGCAGGCCGACCGTGTAGAGCGCCCACAGTCCGCTGGCGACCAGCAGGGTGCCCGCGCCGGCCAGCACGTCGGTGTCGACGGGGACGACGTACCGCCAGACGAGGGCGACCACCCCGGCGGCGATCAGGGCCAGGCCGGCGCTCTGCGCGCCGCGGGGCAGACCGCGGCCGCGGGCGGCCATCAGGGCGGAGACGAACAGCGGGACCATGCCCGGGACGATGGAGCCGACGAAGGCGGCCGAGGTGAGGGCGCCGCCGTGCATGGCGGCGAGGAAGAACGGCACCCCCGCACCGCAGACGATCTTGACGGCGGGGCCGGGTCGGACCGCGGCGATGCGCGCCCGGCGCCGCCACAGCGCCGGCAGCAGGACGACCAGCGGGACGCCGAAGCGCAGCAGGGCGGCGTCGGCGGGCAGCAGGGTGGAGGCGCTCAGGGCGCGGGCGCTTAGCGCGAAGGCGGCCCAGATCGCCACGGTCACCAGCAGCGCCGCCATGCCCCGGGCCTGGGGGGAGAGCCCGCGGCGGCCGGGATGTCCGGCCCGCGGGCCCACCGCGTCGAGAGGAGCGGCCGGCCCGGTGGTTGTGGTCGCGACCAAGGAAGTTGCTCCAGCCTGTGAGAGCGGACCGGTCTGGTCCGTTCCCCCGCAACGCTAGGGCCTGGGCCGGGGCAGCCGATTGCCAGTTCTGTCGCTCGGACATACGTTTGGGGCAGGATCTGCCAAGAACTGCCCCGGGAGGGCCCATGGACGCCGTCGATCTGCAGATCATCCGGGAATTGCAGGCCGACGGACGACTGTCGAACCAGGACCTGGCAGACCGGGTCCGGCTGTCCCCGTCGCCGTGTCTGCGCCGGGTCCGCCGGCTGGAGGAGGCGGGTCTGATCCGCGGCTACACGGCCATGGTCGACCAGGTCGCCTTCGGGCTCCCCGTCACCGTCTTCGTCCGCATTCGCCTGGAGCGGCACACGGCGGAGGCGGTCGCCGTGTTCGAGGAGCACGTGGCGGTCATCGAGCACATCCAGGACTGCTACCTGATGGCCGGCAGCAGCGACTACCTGTTGCGCGTCGTCATCGAGGACCTGGAGGCGTACGAGGCGCTGGTCCGCCACCGGATCCACGCCATTCCCGGCATCGCCTCGATCGAGTCGAGCTTCGCCTACGGCAGCGTCAAGCAGACCCGGACCTACCCGCGCCCCTCCCCCGGCGGATCCGCGCGGGCGCGGTGACGGCCTACGCCGGGTCGCCCGCCGGTCCCGCGACGGCCGCTTCGAAGACGGCGTGGGCGGCCGCGTCGAAGAGCACGAACCGGACCTCCTCGACCTCGGTGCGGGCCGCCCGCACCGTCTCGACCGCGATGCGGGCGCCGTCGTCCATGGGCCAGCCGTAGATCCCGGTGGAGATGGCGGGGAAGGCGACCGTACGGGCCCCCAGTTCATCGGCGACGCGCAGGGACTCGCGGTAGCAGGAGGCGAGGAGCGCGGAGCGGTCCTCGTCGCGCGACCACACCGGTCCGACCGTGTGGATGACGTGCTCGGCGGGCAGGCGCCCGGCCGTGGTGGCCACCGCCCGGCCCGTCGGCAGGCCCTTGCCGTAGTGCGAGCGCCGCAGGTCCTCGCAGGCGGCCAGGATCTCCGGACCGCCGCGCCGGTGGATGGCGCCGTCCACTCCCCCGCCGCCGAGCAGGGAGGAGTTCGCGGCGTTGACGATCGCGTCCGCCGCTTCGGTGGTGATGTCTCCGAGGACGAGGGCGATGCGGACCATCAGGAGCCCTTTCGCAGGTGGCGCCAGACCGCCTTGGCGGCGTTGTGGCCGGACATGCCGTGGACGCCCGGGCCCGGCGGGGTGGCCGAGGAGCACAGGAACACCGCGGGGTGGGCGGTGGTGTACGGGGACAGGGTGAGCTTCGGACGCAGCAGGAGCTGGAGGCCGGAGGCCGCCCCGCAGGCGATGTCCCCGCCGACGTAGTTGGGGTTGCGGGCCGCGAGCTGCGCCGGGCCCGCCGTCGCGCGGGCCAGTACGAGGTCGCGGAAGCCCGGGGCGAAGCGCTCCAACTGCCGCTCGATGGGCTCGGTGAGGTCACCGTCCCAGCCCGACGGGACGTGTCCGTACACCCAGAACACGTGCTTGCCCTCGGGCGCCCGGCCGGGATCGACGAGAGTGGGTTGGGCGGCGATGAGGAAGGGGTTGCGCGGGGCACGGCCGCCCGATGCCAGTTGCAGGGCGGCGTCGATGTCGCGGGTGTGGGGCCCGATCTGGACAGTGCCGGCGCGGCGGGGTTCCTCGGCGGTCCAGGGCACCGGCCCATCCAGGGCGTAGTCGATCTTGAAGGCGGCGGCCCCGTACCGGTAGCCCTGGTAGGCGCTGCCCAGCCGGGCGATGCGGGCCAAGGCGGTCGGGGAGGTGTCGAACACGTACGCGCGGGCCGGCGGGAGGTCGTCGAGCCGCTTGACCTCGAAGCCGGTGTGCAGGGTGCCGCCGAGGTCGCGCAGGTACGCGGCGAGGGCGTCGGAGAGGGACTGCGAGCCGCCGCGCGGCAGGGGCCAGCCGCCCGCGTGCGCGGCGAGGGCGAAGACCAGGCCGACGGCGCCGGTCCCGATGCCGTTCAGCGGAGCCATGACGTGCGCCACGAGCCCGGCGAACAGGGCGCGCGCCCGGTCGTCACGGAAGCGGCGCAGCAACCAGGTGGAGGGTGGCAGCCCGGTGAGCCCGAACCGGGCGAGGGTGATCGGGTCCCGGGGCAGCGCGGTGTTCGGCAGCGACATGAAGTCCCGGGCGAGGGTGTCCCACTTGCCGAGGAACGGCTCGACCAGGCGCCGGTACGCGCCCGCGTCGCGCGGCCCGAAGGAGGCGGCGGTCTCGGCGACGGACCGGGACAGCACGGCGGCCGTGCCGTCGTCGAAGGGGTGCGCCATCGGGAGCGGGGGGTGCAGCCACTCCAGCCCGTACCGCTTGAGCGGCATGGTCTTGAACACCGGCGATCCGACGCCCAGGGGGTGGACCGCCGCGCAGGGGTCGTGCCGGAAACCGGGGAGGGTGAGCTCCTCGGTCCGGGCGCCACCGCCGATGGTCCCGGCGGCCTCGAACACGGCCACGGAGTGGCCCCGGCGGGCCAGTTCGACGGCGGCCGTCAGCCCGTTGGGCCCCGCCCCCACCACGACCGCATCGAGAATCGGCGGCACTTGCGACTCCTTCGTCCGGTGGGCATTGACCCCACCCTATTGCGCCGCCCGCGCCGATCGGGCCGCCCGGGCCCGTCCGGCGGGCTGCCCCCGTCCCGCTACGCGCCGCGCAGCAGGTCGCGGACGCGGACGGTCGTGGCCTCGTCACGGCCGACGGCGAACGGGAGGGCGTTGTCGCGGTCCACCCGGAAGGGCACCCCGTCGACCGTGCTCTGGGTGCCGCCCGCCTCGGCGACCAGCAGGAGGCCGGCGGCGTGGTCCCAGGCGGAGGGCCAGTTGAAGGCCAGGGCGTCCATCTCCCCGCGGGCCACCTTCAGGTACTCCAGACCCGCCGAACCGCACGGGCGGACGGTGACGCCGGGCACCTCCAGCCGGGCGAGGATCCGCCGCTCCTCCTCCGTCGTGTACAGCGGGTGGGCCGTGGCCACGCGCAGTTCGGCGCCGGGCTCGGGCGAACCGCTGTGGATCCGCTCGCCGTTGACGTACGCGCCCTGCCCCCGCACGGCGGTCGCCAGCTCGTCCAGGGCGGGGGCGAAGGTCCAGGAGGCGAGGATCTCGCCGCGCAGCGCCAGCGCCACCAGGGTGCAGAAGCCGGGGTCGCCGTGGACGAACTGCCGGGTCCCGTCGACCGGGTCGACGATCCATACGGGCGCTTCGGCGCGCAGCGCCCGGTAGGTGTCCGGGTCGGCGTGCACGGCTTCCTCGCCGACGACGGCGGAGCCGGGGAGCAGTCTGGTCAACGAGGCCGTGAGGTGTTCCTCGGCCAGCCGGTCGGCGACGGTGACCAGGTCGTGGGGACCGCTCTTCTGGTCCACCTCGTGGTCGGCGAGCTGCCGGAACCTGGGCATGATCTCGACGGCCGCCGCCTTGCGCACGGCCTCTTCCACGGCGGACAGGTCACGGGCCAGAAATTCATCGATCATGCGTCCAGCAAAGCACGCCCGACCGACAAACCCCACCCCCGCACACATCGGGGCGACGCACACCGCACGACGCGCGGGTGAACGGGCCGGACGGCCGTCGATGGCCCTCGGCAATGCCCTGTTGCGATTCCGTGCTCCGCCCCCGCGCCCGTGGGGCCGGGGCCTCGGCCGGCTCACCGGCGACCCCTTGACACTGTCAGTAAACTTTCCTAACTTAGGCCCCCGACGCCGTTCCTTGTGTCCCGACATTGCTCGGGCACCGGCCCCGTTCGCGTGCGGACCCGTGAACTCAATGAACGCAATGATGACGGGGACGCGCGTGTCCGGTAATTCTAAGCGGAACCGCGCCCCTTGACGCATTTCTCCGATCACGCTCGAGAGAAGGCGCCGTCGGTTTATTGGCCTTTTATTTACGCGGGCAGCACGGATCATCGGAAATGCTGGCGATGTCATCCCGGGGCGCACCCCGAAAGGGAACGGTGCGGCGAAGTCGGCACGGACCCGTGCCTGTCGGCAAGTATGGCCGAGCCCGGCGTACTTGCGACGTTCCGAGGGTTTCAGTCAGGTAAATTCGCGCGTGCGGGAGGGGCCGGCGCCCCGTGCGCGCCGGCCCCTCCCGAGTCGGTTACTTCGCCATCCCCCAGCGGACCGGGGCGATCTGCTTGGACATGATGGTGATCAGCTCGTACGCGGCGTGCGACGCGGCGACCGAGGTGATGCCGGCGTGGTCGTAGGCCGGCGCGACCTCCACGATGTCGGCGGAGACCAGCTGACAGTCGGCGAGGCCGCGCAGGATCTCCAGCAGTTCGCGGGAGGTCATGCCGCCGGCCTCCGGGGTGCCGGTGCCCGGGGCGTGCGCGGGGTCCAGGACGTCGATGTCGATGGAGATGTACAGGGGCCGGTCGCCGACCCGTTCGCGCAGTTGCTGGGCTATCTCATCGACCCCGCGCCGCATCACGTCCGCCGAGGTGACGATGCCGAAGCCGAGCTTGGCGTCGTCGTCGAGGTCCTTCTTGCCGTAGATCGGGCCGCGCGTCCCGACGTGGCAGAGGGCGGAGGTGTCGATGACGCCCTCCTCCACGGCCCGGCGGAAGGGCATTCCGTGGGTGTACTGCTGGCCGAAGTACTCGTCCCAGGTGTCGAGGTGCGCGTCGAAGTGCAGGACCGCGACCGGTCCGTGCTTCTTGGCCACGGACCGCAGCAGCGGCAGGGCGATCGTGTGGTCGCCCCCCAGCGTCATCAACCGGGCTCCACCGGAGAGGAGTTCGTCGGCGGCGGCCTCGATGGTCTCCACCGCCTCGTTCGCGTCGAACGGATTGGCGCTGATGTCACCCGCGTCCGCGACCTGGCTGTAGTGGAAGGGGTAGACGTCCTGCGCCGGATTGTAGGGGCGCAGGGTGCGGGAGGCCTCACGGATGGCGTTGCCGCCGAAGCGGGCTCCGGGCCGGTAGGTGACGCCGCCGTCGAAGGGGACGCCCACCACGGCGATGTCCGCCTTCTCCACCTGGTCGATGCGGGGAATGCGGCCGAACGTGGCCTGACCGGCGAAGTGCAGCGTCCGGTCGGTCTCGGTCGGTGCGAGCGGCGGGGTCGGTCCGTTGGGCTGGGCGGTCATGGTGCGGTCGGTGCCTTTCCGGGTACGGCGGCCCGGTGCCCCGTTGGTGGGACCGGGCGCGGAGGAGGACGCCGGGCGGCTCCCGGGCGTGCGGTGGTTTACTGCGGCGGGTTGCCGTGCTTGCGCGACGGCAGGTCGGCGTGCTTGGTGCGGAGCATCGCGAGGGCGCTCGCGAGGACCTCGCGGGTCTC